>NZ_CDBY01000001.1 GCF_000820125.1 Aeromonas simiae
GTCGAGGGGGTGGCCATGGGGGCCGAGCCGCTGCCGATGGCCTTTGCCCTGGATGAGCAGGGGGTGTTTGACGCCGCCTCTCTGTTACCGGCACTGCTTGGGCCCGCCCCGGCGGGGCAGAAGGCCGCCGGTTTTATCGCTGCCCTGGCCGATCTGGTGGCCCGGCTGGCCGAGCGCGAGCCGGGGTTGCCGCTGGTGCTGGCCGGTGGCGTGTTTCAAAACCGCTTGCTGATGGAGCAGGTGGCGGCCCGGCTGCCGCCCCCCTTTCTGGTGAGCGAGACCCTGCCCCTCAATGACGGCGGGATCGCCGCGGGTCAGCTCTGGTATGCCATTCATCACCCGGACGCGGCGCGGCCGGGTCTCACGCACGAGTAAGGAGTCTTTGCATGTGTCTCTCCATCCCCTCCCAGGTGGTGGCCCTGCATCCGGAGCGGGAGCAGGTGACGGTCGACACCCTGGGGGTGACCCGCGAGGTGAGCACCCTGCTGCTGGGTGAGCCGCTGGCGATCGGCGACTATGTGCTGCTGCACGTGGGGTTTGTCATGAGCCGGGTCGATGAGCACGAGGCGGCCGAGAGCCTCGCCTACTACCGCCAGATGCTGGCCGCCGACGATGAGGCGGAGAGCGGGGTGGCCCCATGCTGAGCCTGGATGATCTCTACCGCGGCTTTCGCGAGCCCGAGGTGATCCGCGCCATGGCCGGCGAGATCCGGGCACTGGCGCCGCGCCTGCCCGAGCCGCTGCGGGTGATGGAGGTGTGCGGCGGCCACACCCACACCATCATGAAGTTCGGCCTGACCCAGCTGCTGCCGCCCGAGGTGGAGTTTATCCACGGCCCCGGCTGCCCGGTCTGCGTCATGCCCAAGGAGCGCATCGATCAGGCGATCGCCCTGGCCGAGCAGCCCGGCGTCATCCTCACCACCCTGGGCGACATGATCCGGGTGCCCGGTTCACGGGGCTCGCTGGCCCAGTGCCGGGCGCGCGGCGCCGACGTGAGCCCCCTCTACGATCCGCTCGATGCCCTCGCCATCGCCCGCGACAACCCGCAGCGCACCGTGATCTTCTTCGCCATCGGCTTTGAGACCACCACCCCCATGAGTGCGGCGCTGCTGGCCGAGGCGGAGCGCCTCGGTATCGATAACCTCTTGCTGCACATCAACCACGTGCTGGTGCCACCGGCCATCGAGGCGGTGATGGCCGAGCCCGCCTGCCGGGTCAACGCCTTCATCGGCCCCTCCCACGTCAGCGTCATCACAGGGGCCGAGATCTACCGCCCCATCGTCCAGCGCTACCGCCTGCCACTGGTGGTGAGCGGCTTCGAGCCGGTCGACGTGATGGAGGCGCTGCTGATGCTGGTGCGCCAGCGGGTGGCGGGACGCTGCGATCTCGAGGTGCAGTACCGCCGCGCCGTGACCGCCGAGGGCAATCGGCTGGCCCGCGAGCTGGTGGCGCGCTATTTCGAGCTGCGCGAGCACTTTCGTTGGCGCGGGCTGGGGGATATTCCCGCCTCGGCCCTTCGGCTGCGCGACGAGTTTGCCCACCGCGATGCCGAGCGCCGCTTCGCGCTCGATCAGAGCCCGATCGAGGATCACAAGGCGTGCCAGTGCGCCGACATACTGCGCGGGCTGGCCAAGCCGAGCGACTGCCGGGTGTTTGGCCGCGGCTGCGATCCGAGCCGCCCCATGGGGAGCTGCATGGTCAGCTCAGAGGGGGCCTGCAATGCCTATTACCGTTACCGGGGGCTTAATGAAGACCATTGAACTCAGTCACGGCGGTGGCGGCGTACAGATGAACCGGCTGATCCGCGATCTCTTCTTTCACCACTTTGGCAACGAGATCCTGCTGCGCGGCGAGGATGCCGCCGTGCTGGCGATGGTGGGGCCGCTTGCCTTCACCACCGACGGCTTCACCATCTCGCCGCTGCGCTTCCTCGGTGGGGATATCGGCAAGCTGGCCATCGCCGGCACGGTCAACGATCTGGCCATGATGGGGGCCCGCCCCGAGTACCTGGCCTGTAGCTTCATCATCGAGGAGGGGTTTGCTCTCGACGAGCTGGCGCAGATAGTGCGCTCCATGGCCGACGAGTTGGCGGTCAGCGGGGCCCGCATCGTCTGTGGCGACACCAAGGTGGTGCCGCGCGGGGCGGCCGACGGCCTCTTCATCACCACCAGCGGGGTGGGGAGCGTGCGCTGCCCCGGCATCTCGGCCGGCGCCGTGCAGGCTGGGGATGCCATCTTGGTGTCGCGCGACGTGGGGCGCCACGGCGCCTGCATCCTGATGGCGCGCGACGGGCTGCAACTGGGCTCGGATCTCAAGAGCGACTGCGCCACCTTGTGGCCGCTGGTGGAGGCGCTGCTGGCCGAGGGGATAGTCCCCCACGCCCTGCGCGATGCCACCCGTGGCGGCCTCTCGGCGGTGCTCAACGAATGGGCGACCGGCTCCCAGGTTGGGCTGGCCCTCGCCGAGGCGGCGATCCCGGTCAGCGATCCGGTGCGCGGCCTGTGCGAGCTGTACGGCTTCGAGCCGTTCGATCTGGCCAACGAGGGCACCCTGATCCTGGCGGTGGCGGCCGAGCAGGCTCCCGCCGCCGAGGCGGTGCTGCTGCGCTTCAATGCGCAGGCGGCTTGCATCGGCGAGGCGGTGGCCGATCATCCCGGCAAGGTGGTGCTCACCTCGCCGTGGGGCAGCCGCCGCTACCTAGAGCTGCCGGCCGGCGAGCTGCTGCCGCGTATCTGCTAAGGAGTCACCATGCACGAAATGTCGCTGGCCATGAGCACGATCGACCTGGTGGTCGAGACCGCCACCCGGCAGGGCTTTAGCAAGGTCACCGGGGTGTGGCTCGAGGTGGGGCGCCTCTCCTGCGTCGAGGCCGACACCATCGCCTTCTGTTTCGAGGCCGCCGCCCGCGCCACCCCGGCCGAGGGAGCCCGGCTGCACATCGAGCACAAGGGGGCCGAAGCCTGGTGCTATGAGTGCCATCTCACCGTCACCCTCGAGCAGCGCGGGCAATCCTGCCCGCAGTGCGGGGGTTTTCAGCTGCGGGTCGCCCAGGGCGACAGCCTGCGCGTCACCAACATAGAGGTAGCCTGAACATGTGTACTGTCTGCGGTTGCGGCGAGGCCAGGGTGGCCGACGCCGAGCACCATGACCACGAGCCGGCCAGGGTGGTGATCCACCACCATCACCACTACCACCACCAGGGGGATGTGCATCATCACTACCATGGTGCGCCGGTAGAGCATGGCCATTCGCATACCCATGGGCATCATCACCACGAGCACGAGCACGAGCACGAGCACGAGCACGGGCATGAGCACGGGCATGACCACGAGCACGGCCACCCGCAGGGGTTGGAGCTGCACTACGGGCGCGGGGCGGCCGGCGTCTCGATGCCCGGCATGAGCCAGCGCTCCCTGATCGCGGTCGAGCGCGACGTGCTCGACAAGAACAACCGGCTGGCCGAGCACAATCGGGAGCACTTCGCCGCCGCCGGCCAGCTGGTGCTGAACCTGGTGTCGAGCCCGGGCTCGGGCAAGACCACCCTGCTGTGTGAGACCCTGCGCCGTCTGGCGGGCCACCGCCCGTGCGCCGTCATCGAGGGGGATCAGCAGACCAGCAGCGATGCTGAGCGGATCCGCGCCACCGGCGTGGCTGCGGTGCAGATCAACACCGGCAAGGGGTGCCACCTGGATGCCCAGATGATCCACGACGCCTGTCATCGCCTCGAGCTGGCCCAGGGCGGCATCATCTTCATCGAGAACGTCGGCAACCTGGTCTGCCCGGCCGGGTTTGATCTCGGCGAGCGGGCCAAGGTGGCGGTGCTCTCGGTCACCGAGGGGGAGGAGAAGCCCCTCAAGTACCCCGACATGTTTGCCGCCGCCAGCCTGATGATCATCAACAAGACCGATCTGCTGCCCTATGTGCAGTTCGACGTGGCGCGCTGCATCGAGAATGCCCGTCGCGTCAATCCGGCCATCCAGGTGTTGCAACTCTCCGCCAGCAGCGGCGAGGGGATGGATGCCTGGCTCGCGTGGCTGGCGAAAATGTAAATGGAATGATGAGGCATGCCGTTTTCGGCATGCCTGGCACGCTATTCAAAAGGGGAGTGTATCCATGTATTAACATTTGCCGGCTATTATTCGCATGGATGTCGAATGATGTGACATTAATATTAAAGCCACAGCACTGGTTTTTATTTTCAGAAAAAGAATTTTGGTGCCGGTTTAATTCTGTTTTTATCCCGCCAAGTTCAGGGTTGGCGGGAGGGGTTTGTATTTAATCTATTGTTTTTAAATGTGTTATTCGTTCTGTGTAATGTTGTTTTTATCAGGTGGTTGAGCGCTGAGATATTTGTCATGGTCTGGGTGACTTTCCATGATTAACATCACAGTGTGTCTGGTTTTTATTTGCCACACTAATAACAATAAAAAGATGAAGCCATCATTCATCACCTTAGTTTCTTGAACTTCCTCCACGAAAAAAGCGAAGTGACAATAATGGATAATAATGATTCATTGCTCACCCGATTGGGTGTGAGCCGTCGTGACTTCATGAAATTCTGCGCCGGGTTGGCGGCCACCGCCGGCCTGCCAATCGGCGCGGCCGAGCAGGTGGCGGCGGCCCTGAGCGCGCCGCAGCGCCCTCCCGTCATCTGGATTGGCGCCCAGGAGTGCACCGGTTGCACCGAGTCCCTGCTGCGGGCCACCCACCCCACCCTGGAGAACCTGGTGCTCGACACCATTTCGCTTGAGTACCACGAGGTGCTCTCGGCCGCCTTCGGCCAGCAGGTGGAGGAGAACAAGCACCGGGCGATGGCGCGCTACCAAGGGCGTTACGTGCTGGTGGTGGACGGCTCCATTCCGCTTAAGGATGGCGGCATCTACTGCATGGTGGCGGGCAAGCCGATCGTCGAGCACATCCGCGAGGCGGCCGCAGGGGCGGCGGCCATCATCGCCATCGGCTCCTGCGCCTCCTGGGGCGGCGTGCCGGTGACCGGTGGCAACCCGACCGGGGCGGGCAGCCTATCGGAGGCCCTTGGCGGTAAGCCGGTGATCAACATCCCCGGCTGCCCCCCCAATCCGCACAACTTCCTCGCCACCGTGGCCCACCTTCTTACCTTCAACTGGGCGCCCGCTCTGGATGCGCAGGGGCGCCCCCTGTTCGCCTATGGCCGCCTCATCCACGAACACTGCGAGCGCCGTCCCCACTTCGACGCCGGTCGCTTCGCCAAGGCGTTTGGCGACGAGGGGCACCGCAATGGCTGGTGCCTCTACCACCTCGGCTGCAAGGGGCCGGAGACCCACGGCAACTGCTCGACCCTGGAGTTCTGCGACATCGGCGGCGGCATCTGGCCGGTCGGCATCGGCCACCCCTGCTACGGCTGCAACGAGCAGGGGGTGGGCTTTACCAAGGGGATCCATCAGCTCGCCAACGTGGAGAATCCGACCCCGCGGGCCGAGAAGCCCGATCTCAACAGCCGCCAGGGGGGCAGCATCACCCCTACCGCCACGGCCCTGCTGGGCGGCGTGGCCGGCCTGGTGGGCGGGGTGAGCCTGATGACGGTGCGCGAGCTGGGTCGCCAGCAGCGTGAGAAGAGGGACGCCGAGGCTCATCTGATGGCTTCCCGTGATCGGGAGGAGTGAGCGTGGATAGACGACAGTTTCTCAAGTACACGGCGGGCGGCGTGATCGCCACCACCCTCTCCCCCTGCGTGCAGGCGCGGCCGACCAAGACGCCGATCCCGGGGGCCCTCGGCATGCTCTATGACTCCACCCTCTGCGTGGGGTGCCAGGCGTGCGTGAGCAAGTGCCAGCAGGTCAACAGCCTGGCGGTGAACCCCGCCGGGGAGCAGACCTGGTCCAACAACGACAAGCTCGCCCCCTTTACCAACAACATCATTCAGGTGTGGCAGAGCGGGGAGGGCAAGCACAAGGATCGCCTCGACAACGGCTACGCCTACATCAAGAAGCAGTGCATGCACTGCGTCGATCCCAACTGTGTCTCGGTCTGCCCGGTGCAGGCGCTGCGAAAGGACCCCAAGACCGGCATAGTCCACTACGACCCGAGCGTCTGTACCGGCTGCCGTTACTGCATGGTGGGCTGCCCCTACAACGTGCCCAAGTTCGAGTACGACAACCCCTTCGGCCAGATCCGCAAGTGCGAGCTGTGCAACCAGGCGGGGCTGGAACGCCTTAACAAAGGTGAGTTGCCGGGCTGTGTCGAGGTGTGCCCGACCGGCGCCGTCATC
The DNA here is from genome assembly GCF_000820125.1 of Aeromonas simiae. GTDB lineage: Bacteria > Pseudomonadota > Gammaproteobacteria > Enterobacterales > Aeromonadaceae > Aeromonas > Aeromonas simiae. The sequence goes on from NZ_CDBY01000001.1 coordinate 6,247, forward strand.
TTCGGCACCCGCGAGGCGTTGCTGGCCGAGGCTAAGCGGCGCCTCGCGCTGCGCCCCGGTGACACCTATGCCTATCCGCGCCAGACCCTGGGCGGGGGCGATAGCTACGAAAAAGCGGTGCCCCACTACCAGCCCTACGTCTACGGCGAGAAGGAGGGGGGCGGCACCCAGGTGCTGACGCTGGCGGCAGTGCCCTACGCCAAGCTCAACCTGCCGGATCTCGACCCCGTCTCCACCGGATCGCGCTCCGAGACGGTGCAGCACACCCTCTACAAGGGGATGGTGCTGCCGCTCGCGGCCTTCGCCGGCCTAGCGATCCTGACCCGCCGCCACACCAAGGGGCATGACAGCCAGGATCACGATGCGCACGACAAGCATGACAAGGAGGACAACCATGGCTCACGTTGATGCCAAGCCCCTCGGCGGGCGCCTGCTCAGCTGGCCGGTGCTCTTCTTCGCCCCCTTCGTGGTGCTGTGCGGCCTCATCATCCTCAAGCGGCTGGTGCTCGGCATCGGCTCGGTAGCGGATCTGAACGGCGGCTACCCCTGGGGGCTGTGGATCTCGTTTGACCTGCTCATCGGCACCGGCTTTGCCTGCGGCGGCTGGGCGCTGGCCTGGGCGGTCTACGTCTTCAACCGTGGCGAGTACCACCCCCTGGTGCGACCGGCGCTGCTGGCGAGCCTGTTTGGCTACTCCCTCGGCGGCCTCTCCATCACCATCGACGTCGGCCGTTACTGGAACCTGCCCTACTTCTACATCCCCGGCCACTTCAACGTGAACTCGGTGTTGTTCGAGACGGCGGCGTGCATGACGGTTTACATCGGGGTGCTGATGCTGGAGTTTGCCCCCGCCGTGCTGGAGCGCTTCGGCTGGAAGGTGCAGCTCAAGACCCTCAACAAGGTGATGTTCCTGGTGATTGCGCTGGGGGCCTTGCTGCCCACCATGCACCAGTCCTCCATGGGCTCGCTGATGATCGCCGCCGGCCACAAGATCCACCCCCTGTGGCAGAGCTATGAGCTGCTGCCGGTCTTCTCCTTGCTGACCGCCTTCATCATGGGGTTTTCCATCGTGGTGTTCGAAGGATCGCTGGTGCAGGCGGGGCTGGCCGGGCGCGGGCCGAGCGAGAAGTCGCTCTTTTATCGCCTGACCAAGGTGATCGACGTCTTCCTGATCCTGTTTATCGCCCTGCGCTTTGGCGAGCTGGTCTACCACGACAAGAGCGAGCTGCTGTCGAACTTCGACCGCTACTCAATCCTGTTCTGGTGCGAGATAGGGCTGATGCTCCTCCCCTTGCTGATCTTCCACTGGGAGCGCTCGCGCAACGACTCGCGCCTGCTGTTTGTCAGCGCCCTCAGCATGCTGCTCGGGGCGGCGCTGTGGCGTCTCAACTACTCGCTGATCGCCTTCAATCCGGGGGAGGGGTACCACTACTTCCCGACCGCCGAAGAGCTGCTCATCTCGGTCGGCTTCGTCGCCGTCGAGGTGTGCGCCTACATACTGCTTATCCGCATCTTCCCTGTCCTGCCCTCCCTGGAACGTGTCGACCGGGACTATCAGGCCAGCCACCAAGTCGTTCGAGGTAAAGAATGAGCCAACGTATCACCATCGATCCGATCACCCGCATCGAGGGTCACCTGCGCATTGACTGCGAAATCGAGGGGGGCAAGGTCGTCAAGGCATGGTCATCGGGCACCATGTGGCGCGGCATGGAGGAGATAGTCCGCGGCCGCGACCCGCGCGATGCCTGGATGATCATGCAGCGCATCTGCGGGGTGTGCACCAACATCCACGCCATCGGCTCGGTGCGGGCGGTCGAGAGCGCCCTCAAGCTCGACGTGCCGGTCAACGCCCAGTACATCCGCAACATCATAGTGGCGGCCAGCAATGTTCACGACCACGTGGTGCACTTCTACCAGCTCTCGGCCCTCGACTGGGTCGACATCACCTCAGCCCTCAAGGCCGATCCGGCCAAGGCGGCCGGCATGGTGCAGGGGCTCTCCGACTGGCCGCTCAACAACGCCGACGAGTTCACCCGGGTGCAGGCCAAGATCCGCGCCCTGGTCGACAGCGGCCAGCTCGGCATCTTCGCCAACGGCTACTGGGGCCACCCGGCCATGAAGCTGCCGCCCGAGGTGAACCTCATCGCGGTCGCCCACTACTTGCAGGCGCTTGAATATCAGCGCGATGCCAGCCGCGTGGTGGCCCTGCTCGGCGGCAAGAGCCCGCACATCCAGAACCTGGCGGTGGGCGGCGTGGCCAACCCCATCAACCTCGATGGCATCGGCGTGCTCAACATGGAGCGCTTGATGTACCTCAAGACCTTCATCGATCGCCTCAACGGCTTCATCGATCAGGTCTACCTGCCGGATGCGGCCATCATCGCCAGCTTCTACCCCGAGTGGTTGCAGATGGGACGGGGCGTCACCCACTTCCTGTCGGTGCCCGAGCTGCCGACCGACGGCAAGGGGGGCAGCTTCCTGCTGCCGGGCGGTTATATCCGCAACGGCGATCTGAGCACCTTCCGCCCCATCAACCGCCATGACGATGCCTTCCTCATCGACGGCATCGAGGAGAGCAGCAAGCACGCCTGGTATCAGGACGACCAGCCGCAAAAGCCGTGGGAGGGCACCACTGAGCCTAACTACACCGGCTGGCAGGAGGAGGGCAAGTACTCCTGGGTCAAGGCGCCCACCTTCTACGGCGAGACGGTCGAGGTGGGGCCGCTGGCCAACGTGCTGTGCATGCTGGCCGCCGGCCACGAGGGCACCAAACGCCACCTCAATACCCTGCTTGGCCTCTACCAGCGCGTCAGTGGCCGTAGCGTGGCGCCGGCCGATCTCCCCTCCACCCTGGGGCGGGTCATCGCCCGCGCGGTGCGCTGCGCCGTGATGAAAGACACCTTGGCCCAGCAGTGGCAGGCGCTGATTGACAACATCGGCAAGGGGGACACGGTTGCCTACGTCAAGCCGGACATCCCGGCCAAGGGGCGCATCCAGGGGGTTGGCTTCGAAGAGGCGCCGCGCGGCATGCTCTCCCACTGGATCGTCATCGAAGATGGCAAGATTGAGAACTACCAGGCCGTGGTGCCCTCCACCTGGAACTCGAGGCCGCGCAACTACCAGGATGACCCCGGCCCCTACGAGGCGGCGCTGGTGGGCACCCCAGTGGCCGACGCGAGCAAGCCGCTCGAGGTGGTGCGCACCATCCACTCATTCGATCCCTGCATGTCCTGCGCGGTACACATCGTCGACACCCGTGGCGAGCCGGTGACCCAGGTGAAGGTGCTGTGATGGGGCTGATGGAGAAGGCGCCGAGCCCTGTGTTGGTGCTGGGGATCGGCAACCTGCTGCTCAGCGATGAGGCGGTCGGAGTGCGCGCCATCGAGGCACTGGCCGAGCGCTACGAGCTGCCGCCTGGGGTTGACCTGCTCGACGGCGGCACCTGCGGCATGGAACTCATCGGCGACATGGCCGGGCGCGAGCACCTCATCGTGGCCGATGCGGTGCTCACCGGAGCGGCTCCCGGCAGCGTGGTGATCCTGCGCGATGGCGAGGTGCCGGCCCTGTTTGGTCGCAAGATCTCGCCGCACCAGCTGGGGCTGGCCGACGTGCTGAGCGCCTTGCACCTGACCAGCGAGTTTCCCACTCGGCTCACCCTGGTCGGGGTGGTGCCCCACTCGGTCGCGCCGGCCATCGGCCTGAGCGAGGTGGTGGCGGGGAGTCTCGATACGGCGGTGGCGCAGTTGGTGGCCGCCCTGGCCGAGAGCGGCATCGGCGTCACCCCCAGGGAGGGCAATCCATGAGCGGGCAGGATGAGGTGCGCGGGTTTGACGAGAACCCGGCGGCCCGGCTGGAGGCGGCGTTTAGCGCCGTGGCGGCGGGGGAGATGCACACGCTCCCCTTCTATCAGGAGCAGATCCCCATCAAGGCGGTCGGCTTTGCCCGCTTCGAGGGGGAGTGGCTCGGCGTGATGCTGACCCCATGGACCCTCAGCCTGCTGCTGCTGCCGGGCAGCGCCTGGCCGCGCCGCACCCTGGGCGAGCGGCTGGGGCTGGCGCTCCAGTTTGGCCACGCCACCTTTGTGGTGAGCGAGCTGGAGGGGATAGGCCAGTACCTCTCCTGCTCGCTGCTCTCGCCGCCGACCCCCGGCATGAGTGGTGAGCAGGCGCAGCAGCTGGCGCTCGATCTCAGCCGGCTGGTGACCACGCTGCCGGTGCGCGATCCGGACGCTCCGCGCGACCCGGCCCGCCGCTCCCTGTTTGCACCGCGCTGTGGCTAGCCTTCGTTTCATCACTCTGGAGATCGTCATGTATCGCGCTCTTGTGCTGGCCGCCTTGTTCTGTCTATCTGGCAATGCCGCGGCGGCCCCCCCGCGAACCCTGACCCTGGCCATCGGCGCCGAGCCCGACGAGGGGTTTGATCCCCTGCTCGGCTGGAGCCACGGCAGCAACCTGCTGTTGCAGGGCACCTTGTTGCAACAGGCGCCGGATCTGAGCTGGCAGCCGCTGCTCGCCGAGTCGGTCAGTCGGAGCCAGGACGGGCTGGCGTGGCGGGTGACCCTCAAGGCCGGGCTGCGCTTTAGCGACGGCTCGCCCCTGGGCGCCGAGGACGTGGCCTTCACCTATAACCGGGCGGCCAGGGAGGGGGGCAAGCTCGACATGGGGCACTTCGTCGCGGCGCGCGCCGAGGATGCGCGCCACCTGACCCTGACCCTGTCGGCGCCGCAGAGCACCTTCAACCAGGTGCTCGGCTCCCTCGGCATCGTCTCGGCCAAGGCCTATGATCCGCGCCGTTATGCCCGCCATCCGGTGAGCGCGGGGCCGTACCGGCTGGTGAGCTTCCAGCCGGGCCAGCAGCTGGTGGTGGAGGCCAACCCCTACTACGCCGGCCAGGCCAACGACTTCGGCCGGTTGGTGTTTCTGTTCCTCGACGAGGAGGCAGCGGTGGCGGCCGCCATGGCCGGGCAAGCCGATCTGGTGCGGGTCTCCCCCAACCAGGTGGGGCGGGTGCCGGCCGGTTTGACCCTGCTTGAGCGGCCGAGCGTCGAGAACCGCGGCATCATGTTCCCCGTGGTGCGCGCCGGGCGCCGCGATGGTCAGGGGTATCCGGTGGGCAACGACGTCAGCGCCGATGTGTCTGTTCGCCGCGCCATCAACCTGGCGCTGGATCGCGCCCTGCTCGCCGAGCAGCTGTTCGACGGCCATGCCACGCCGGCCTACAGCGCGGTCGAGGGGCTGCCCTGGCAGGGGGAGGGGAGCCGGTTTAAGGATGGCGACCTTGCGGGGGCCAAGGCGCTGCTGGAGCAGGCCGGCTGGCGGGTGGGTGAAGATGGCATCCGGGTGAAGGGGGACGTGCGCGCCGCGCTCACCCTCTGGTACGCCAGCGGTGACACGTCGCGGCGCGATCTCGCCCTGGCGCTGCGCGCCCTGCTGGCGCCGCTTGGCATCGAGCTGCAACTGCAATCCGGCAGTTGGGAGCGGGTCGAGCGGGAGATGCACGCCAACCCCGTGCTGTTTGGCTGGGGCAGCCTGGACCCGAGCGAGCTGCTGCACCACTACGGCTCACGGGCGCGCGGGGTGGGCTACTACAACCCCGGCTACTACGCCAACGCGGCGGTCGATCGCCACCTCGCCCAGGCACTGGCCGCCCCCGATCCGGCCAGTGCCGAGCACCACTGGCAACAGGTGGAGTGGGACGGCGCCGAGGGGGCGGGCTTTCGCGGCGATGCCGTCTGGGCCTGGCTGCTCAACATCCGCCACACCTATCTGGCCAACCCCTGCCTGGATCTGGGCAAGACCCAGCCCGAGATCCACGGCAGCTGGTCGCTGCTGAGCAACCTGCCGACCTGGCGCTGGACCTGCCGATGAGGGGGGGGGCAGCCTGCTGCTGCGGCTCTGTCTGCTGCTGACCGTGGTGGCGGCGGGCACCTATCTGCTGCTCTGTTTCTCGCCGGTCGATCCGGTGCGGGCCTATATCGGCAATGATCTGCTGCACGTGCCGCCGGCCCAGCAGGCGCTGATCGCCCGGCGCTGGGGGCTGGATCAGCCGCTCTGGCTGCGCTTTGCCCGCTGGGCTGGTCAGGCGTTGCAGGGGGAGTGGGGCTACTCCTCTCTCTATAACGCGCCGGTGCGGCAGGTGATCGCCGAGCGACTGCCCACCTCGCTCGGCCTGCTGGCAGGGGCGTGGCTGCTCTCCGGGCTGGGCGGGGTGGCTCTTGGCCTTCTGGCCGGCCGCTATCACGGCCGCTGGCCGGATCGCCTGCTGCGCCGGCTCATCTACCTGATGGCCTGCCTGCCCACCTTCTGGGTGGCCCTGCTACTGCTGGCGCTGCTGGCCGTGGCGTGGCCTGTGCTGCCGGTCTGCTGCGCCTGGCCGGCCGGGCTCGAGGCTGAGCAGGCCACCTTCACCGAGCGGCTGCGCCACCTGATCCTGCCGCTGCTCTCGCTCAGCCTGATCGGCATGGGCAACGTCGCCATGCACACCCGTGAGCGGGTGGTAGAGGTGCTCGCAAGCGAGTTCGTGCTCTATGCCCGCGCCCAGGGGGACGGCGGCTGGTCGCTGCTGCGTGGCCACGTGCTGCGCCACGCCCTCGGCCCCGCCCTGTGCTTGCAGTTTGCCTCGTTTGGCGAGTTTATCGGCGGCTCCTTGCTGGCCGAGAAGGTGTTTGCCTACCCAGGGCTCGGCCAGGCGAGCGTGGATGCCGGGCTGCGCGGCGACATCCCGCTACTGATGGCGGTGGTGCTGCTGTGCACCCTGCTGGTGTTTGCCGGCAACCAGTTGGCCGGCTGGCTGCTGCACCGCCTCAACCGGCCGTTGGCGCTGCCCCATGTTGCGTGATCCACGCCCGGCCATGGGCCGCCTGCTGCTGGCCACACTGCTGCTGGCCCTGCTCGCCGGCTACGGCCTCGTGCTCGGCAGCGGCGATCTGCCCCTCAATCTGGCCTTGCGTTATCAGCCCCCCTCATGGGCCCACTGGTTTGGCACCGACTACCTGGGGCGCGATCTTTGGCGGCGCTGCGTGCAGGGAGCCTTGAGCTGCTTGCAGACTGGCCTCGGCGCCGCCCTGCTCAGTGGCGCGCTGGCATTGGCGGTGGCCGCCCTCGGCCGGCTGGGGCGGCGCGGGGCTCAACTGGCCGCGCTGCTGACCGACAGCCTGCTCGCCATGCCGCACCTGCTGCTGCTCATCCTCATCGGCTTTGCCGCTGGGGGCGGGCGTCAGGCGGTGATCCTGGCGATCGCCCTCACCCACTGGCCACGGCTGGCTCTGCTGCTCGGGGCCGAGGCGGCCAGGGTGGCCGAGAGCGACTATCTGCGACTATCGCGGCGCATCGGGCTCACCCGGTGGCAGTGCTGGCGGCGCCACCTGTTGCCGGCCCTGCTGCCCCAGTGGCTCATCGGGGTGCTATTGATGTTTCCTCACGCCGTGCTGCACAGCGCGGCGCTGAGCTTTCTCGGCTTCGGACTGGCCCCCCACGAGCCCTCACTCGGCCTGATGCTGGCCGAGGCGCTGCGCTACCTCAATGCCGGCGCCTGGTGGCTGGCCCTCTTCCCCGGTCTGCTGCTGTTGGGACTGGTTTTGCTGTTTGATCAGTGCGCCCGCTCGGTGCGCACCCTGTTGCTGGAGTCGTGATGCTGGAGCTGGAACGGGTATCCATAGCGGCGGCCCACTACCGCTGGTTTGGCCGGCGCAAGTGGCGCCCCCTGCTGCGCGAGGTGTCGCTGACGGTTGCCCCCGGCGAGGTGGTGGCGCTGGTCGGTGGCAGCGGCGAGGGCAAGAGCCTGCTACTGCTGGCCGCCCTCGATCTGCTGCCCGCCAATCTGCGGCTGGAGGGGGCGCTGCGCTTCGCCGGGGCCCCGCTCGACTGGCAGCGCAGCCGGCAGCTGCGTGGGCGCGAGATAGGCTACGTGCCGCAGGGGGTGGGGGCCCTCAACCCCTTGCTGCGCGTCGAGGGGCAGCTGACCCGTGGCTTGCGCCTCGGTGGCTGGCGGGGAGAGCGAGCCGCCCTCGAGGCGCAATTCGCCCGGCTGGCCTTGCCCGCCGCGGCCCTCGATCTCTACCCGCGCCAGCTCTCCGGCGGCATGGCCAAGCGGATCTTGGCCTGCCACGCAGCGCTGTCGAATGCCCGCCTGATCTTGGCCGACGAGGTGACCGCCTGGCTCGACGAGGCGGCGGCCAGCCTGCTGCTGGCCCAGCTGCGCGGCCTCGCTGCCCAAGGTTGTGGCGTGCTCTGGGTGACCCACGATCTGGCGCTGGCAGCCCGTTTTGCCGACCGGGTGGTGGCACTGCATCAGGGGCGGGTGAGCGACACCCTGGCGGTAGAGGCGCTGCGCCGGGGGGAGGGGAGCGCCCCGCTGCGCGCCCACTGGCAGGCGCTGCCAGAGCAGCGTGGCTGGGAGGCGCTCTCGTGCTGAAGGTGCAGGGGGTGAGCGTGCGCCAGGGCGAGCGCACTTTGTGGCAGGGGCTCGATTTCACCCTGGCCCCCGGTGAGCGGCTCGCTATCGCTGCCCCCAGCGGTCATGGCAAGACGACCCTGGGCCGGGTGCTGGCTGGTTGGCTGGCGCCCAGTTGCGGCCACATCCTCTGGCAGGGGGCTCCGCTGCCGGCGAGCGGCTACTGCCCGGTACAGCTGGTGCCCCAGCACCCCGAGCTCACCTTCAACCCTTACCGCAGCACGGGGGCGGCGCTGTACGATGCCTGGCAGCCTACGGCGGCGGATCTCGTCGCTTGCCGGATCGATCCCGAGTGGCTGCGGCGCCGCCCGCACGCCCTCTCGGGGGGCGAGTTGGCGCGCATCGCCCTGCTGCGCGCCCTCGACCCGCGCACCCGGGTGCTGATCGCCGACGAGGTGACCGCCCAGCTCGATCCGGCCATCCAGCTCGCTATCTGGCAGCACCTGGTGCGGTTGTGCCGCGAGCGGGGACTGGCGATGATCATCTTCAGCCATCAGCAGGCCCTGCTGGAGCAAGTGGCGACCCGCAGATTGAAATGGTGATTTTTTCTCTTAAAGCAAAATTGGCGCGATGCATGCATGGAGATAATTAGCATGCTGTGTCAATGCACATGGTTTACATTTATCGGATGAGATACCCGCTGTCTCTCATCCCTGATCAGGATTCTCTCTCCATGCCATCCTCTCTCGTCAAATCGGCGCTCATCCCGGCTCAGGTGGGCAGAACTCTGCCAACCTATGACCTGTTGGGTGCTGAGCAAGCTGACCAGATTCAGCTGCGACTCTTTAACGTCAGCCTCGGCGGTGTGGCGGCCCAGGTATCGACCTGCCTCTCCCAGCTGTTTCACAGCTCTGACTGTGAATTATCCCTGCCGCCTTTTGCTGTGGCGCAGCCCGGTTTACCCGAAGGGGAAAGGCTTTGGGTCCAGGCGCGAGCCAGTACCTTAGAGGCGGTGCAGGCCTGGTTTGCCATCACCCCCGCCCATCTTTACCGGATGGCGATCCTGTTCTTCGGCGGGAGTTTGCAGCCCGGTGCGCAGGTGGTGGTGAGCAAGAGTCCGAGTGACTCGGAGCTGCGTCTGTTCCTGCGTCTGTGTCGCTATCAGCTGGAGAATATGTCCTCTGCGCTGGGCTGGGGCGACATGGGATGGGAGCTTGAAACCTGCGCGCCGCCGGCGTTGGATGACGCCGGCCCGTTATGGCACAGCGAGGCCGATTTGACTCTGTCTGGCCATCATCAGGGGTGGAATATGTGGTGGCGGCCTCCCTGTGTCGAGGAGGGGGAGTCGGACGCCGAAAACAAACTGGCGGGCAAATTGCATACATCTTTGCCTTATACCCCAGTACGTCTGCGAGTGGTTCTGTCTCAGATGCAAATGACCCTTGCTGAGTTGGAGCAGTTACAGGTGGGGGAGGTGCTTGCCCTCGATCTGAACGAGTCGGCCCCTGCACTTATTGGTACCAAGGTCTGTTTGCGTGGGCGTGTCGCCGAGCAGGCAGGCAATTTAGTTTTTCAAATTAATACGGTGGAAGAGGAGTGATTGAATGAGTCAGGAACAGAACCAGAATTTCCTGGAGTTTGACGGACTGGATCAGCTCTTCGACGAAGGGCAGGAGCCGTTTTCTGCACCGCAGGAAAGTATGGCCCCGCTCGCTGCCAAGCCCCGCGATCTCTCGTTTTTCCGCCATATCCCGGTCAAGGTGACGCTGGAGGTAGCGAGTGCCGAGATCTCGCTTGGCGATCTGATGCAGGCCGAGAGCGGTAGCGTGATTGAGCTCGATAAGATGGCGGGCGAGGCGCTCGACGTGCGGGTGAACGGCAGACTGCTGGCGCGTGGTGAGGTGGTGGTCGTCAACGGTAAGTACGGCCTGCGGCTGGTTGAGGTGCTTGACGCTGGCATGTTGAGCAATTTGGAACACTGATGAAAAGAGTACTGCCGCTACTGCTCCTTATCGGTTTGCCCGCCTGGGGAGCGGAGATCCCGCTGCTGTCGATGACGCCTGGCGCCAGCGGATCGGAAGAGTACAACATCAAGATGCAGATCCTGCTCTTGATGACCCTGCTCGGCCTATTGCCGACCTTGCTGCTGATGATGACCAGTTTTACTCGCATCATCATAGTGTTGGCGATCCTGCGGCAGGCATTGGGGTTACAGCAGAATCCCCCTAACCGGGTTCTCCTCGGGATCAGCTTGATCCTGACGGTCGTGATCATGCGTCCCGTGTGGACCGATATTTATCAGAATGCTTTCCAGCCTTTCGACCGGGAGGAAATTACACTTCCGCAGGCACTGGGAAAGGCTGAAGTTCCTCTTCGCCATTTCATGCTGGCGCAGACCCGTGAGCAGGATCTGGAGCAGATGCTGCGCATTGGTGGTGAGTCGACCTCTCTGCCGAAAGAAGAGGTGCCATTTGGGCTTCTTGTTCCGGCCTATGTGCTCAGTGAACTCAACACCGCCTTCCAGATTGGCTTCATGCTGTTTATTCCCTTTCTGGTGATCGATCTGGTGGTGGCGAGCGTGTTGATGGCAATGGGGATGATGATGCTCTCGCCGCTCATCATCTCGCTGCCGTTTAAGTTGATGGTCTTTGTACTGGTGGATGGCTGGGCCATGACGGTGGGCACCTTGGCCGCCAGTTTCAGCGGAGGTTGATATGACGCCAGAGCAAAGCGTGTCTCTTCTGGGAGGAGCGGTCAATCTGGTGGTCATGATGGTCAGCGTGCTGGTGGTGCCTGGCCTGCTGGTGGGGCTGATGGTCAGCATCTTCCAGGCGGCCACTCAGATCCAGGAGCAGACCTTGAGTTTTCTGCCTCGTCTGATTGTGACCCTGCTGACCTTGATCTTCACCGGCCACTGGCTGGTGGCGCAGCTTGCTGCCTTGTTTCACGACATCTTCCAAAAAGTGCCGGGCATGATTGGATGAGTGCCCTGGTTACCGTTAGCAGTGCCGAGTTGACAGCCTGGTTGGGACAGTGGTGGTGGCCGTTTGCGCGCCTTGCCGCCACTTTCTGGATGTTGCCTATCTATGGCGATGGGCGGGTGACTCCGATGGTGCGGCTATTTCTAGCCTTCACCATCAGCCTTGGCATGGCCCCCATGATGAAAAACATGCCGGCGTTTGATCCCTTTTCGCTAGAGGCGATCGTCGTGACGATCGAGCAGATTGTCTTCGGTCTGTTGTTTGGCCTGACGGTGCAACTGCTGTTTGCGGTGATGACGACGACGGGGCAGATTTTGGCCATGCAGATGGGCTTGGCGATGGCGGTCATGAATGATCCCCAAAATGGCGACTCGGCCCCTCTGATCAGCCAGTTGATGCTGATCTTCTGCACCTTGTTGTTTCTCGGTATTGATGGCCATCTGGCCGTGCTCGACATATTGGTGCGCAGTTTTCAGGCCTGGCCTCCTGGCGCGTCGCTCTACCGGCTCGATCTCATGGGCGTGGTGGGGTTGTTTGGCTGGTGCATCGGCGCCGCCCTGATCCTGGCGCTGCCGGTGGTGATTGCCATGTTGATGGTGAACCTCACCTTTGGCGTGATGAACCGCTCGGCACCTTCACTCAATGTGTTCTCCCTGGGTTTTCCCATGACCCTGTTGCTGGGTCTGTTGACGCTCTCTATCTCGGTCAGTGGTGTGCCTGATCGTTATCTCGATCTGGTGACCCATGTGCTGGACCAGTTGACTGGGCTGGTCATGCGATGAGTAAAAATAGCGCTCAGGACAAGACCGAACAGGCGTCGCCCCAGAAACTCCGCAAGGCCCGCAAAGACGGGCAGATCGCCCGTTCCCGTGAACTGGGCTCGGCAGGACTTCTGGTGATAGGCGGTATGCTGATCCAGTGGATGGTGCCAGGCTTTGGACGCTTTTTTGGTGCCTTGATCAATCAACCGATTCGATTCGACTGGCTGCGCAACAATCCTGAAATGATGATGCAGGCGCTCGGTGATGCACTTTTCGGCATGATATTGATTTTATTGCCGCTATTTGTCGCCTTGGGGCTGCTGATGCTCATTCTCGGCGTGGTGCCTGGCGGCATGATCTTCGTATGGAAAAACTTGATGCCAAAGGGGAGCAAGCTCAACCCCATCTCTGGCCTCAAGCGGATGTTTTCCTCTCGCAGCTTGATGGAGCTGCTCAAGTCGATGCTGAAGATATCGCTGCTGGGCGGCACGTTGGCGCTGCTGTTGCAGCACCACTGGGGGACGCTGCTGATGATGAATCGCATGCCTCCCTCTGCCGCCATGGAGCAGGCGTTGCAGATCCTGGCTCAAGCGTTTATTGCGCTGGGGTCGGTGCAGATGCTGGTTGCCGTTATCGACGTGCCCTACCAGCGTTGGTCGCTGCTCAAGCAACTGCGGATGACCAAGCAGGAGGTCAAGGATGAGTACCGCAACTCCGAGGGTAAACCCGAAGTAAAGGCCCGCATTCGTCAGTTACAGAACATGATGTCGCGGGCGCGTATTGATCAGCGGGTGCCTCAAGCGGATGTGATCATCACCAACCCGACCCACTATGCGGTGGCGTTGCGTTATGACCCCGACAAGGCCAACGCCCCTTATGTGGTGGCGAAAGGGATCGATGCCATGGCGGCACGTATCCGCGAAGTGGGGCAGCTGCATGACAAGACCATCATGGCCTTGCCCGAGCTGACCCGGGCCATTTATCACTCGACTCGTATCGACCAAGAGGTGCCGGCCGGGCTCTATACCGCCGTCGCCTATGTCCTCAACCATGTGCTGCAGCTACAGGCCTACCAAGCCGGCCGTGGCCGGCGACCGGCCCCGCTGGCCCCGCTCCATGTTCCGCCCGAACTGCGTCAACCTGAGAGGTAATCCGTGAACTGGCGTGTATTGACCCAATCTTACATCGGCATCCCCGTGATGCTGCTGGCCATCTTGGCCATGATGATCTTGCCGCTACCGGGCTGGCTGCTCGATGCCCTGTTTACGTTCAACATCGTGCTGGCGGTACTGGTGTTGCTGGTGTCCGTGTCGGCCAAAAAGCCGCTCGACTTCTCCATCTTCCCCACCGTGCTGCTGGTGGCCACCTTGATGCGACTGTCGCTCAACGTGGCCTCCACCCGGGTGGTATTGCTCAACGGCCATGAGGGCAGTGATGCCGTCGGTAAGGTGATCCAGGCCTTTGGTGAGGTGGTGATAGGCGGTAACTACGTCGTTGGTCTGGTGGTCTTTATCATCCTGATGATCATCAACTTCGTGGTCATCACCAAGGGGGGAGAGCGGATCTCCGAGGTCTCGGCCCGCTTTACCCTGGATGCCTTGCCGGGCAAGCAGATGGCTATCGATGCGGATCTCAACGCCGGTTTGCTCGATCAGAACCAGGCGCGTCTGCGCCGCCAGGAGATCGCCCGTGAAGCTGACTTCTACGGCGCGATGGATGGTGCCTCCAAGTTTGTGCGCGGCGATGCCATCGCCGGCCTGTTGGTGCTCATCATCAACCTGATCGGTGGTCTTGCCATCGGTATCTTCCAGCATGCCTTGCCAGTGGCGGAGGCATTCCAACGTTATGCCCTGCTGACCATTGGTGATGGTTTGGTCGCCCAGATCCCCTCGCTGCTGATGTCGACCGCCGCGGCCATTATCGTGACCCGGGTTAACGATGAGGGGGAGATGACCGATCAGGTGGGGCAGCAGCTGCTGGCCTCCCCACGGGTCATCTATACCGGTGCCGCCATCATGACCATCCTGGGCCTGGTGCCCGGCATGCCGACCCTGGCCTTCCTCAGCTTTGCGGCAGCGCTGGCCTGGAGTGGCTGGCGAGTGAGCCAGCGTAAACCGGACGTCCCTGAACTGGAGGCGGCGGAGCAGATCTCCAGACAGATGGATCTGCGCGAGCCGCAGGGGTTGGAGTGGCAGGATCTGCCGGCGCTCGATACGGTCGCCATCGAACTGGGCTATCGACTGGTGTCGCTGGCGGAGCAGGAAAAGGGGGCTGAATTGCTGGCGCGGGTGCGCGGTATTCGTAAAACCCTCTCCGAGCAGCTCGGTTTCCTGCTGCCCGAGGTGCGGGTGCGTGACAACCTGCAATTGCAGCCGGAGCAGTACCGCATTTTGCTCGGTGGCGTGCCGCTGGCCTCTGGCCAGGTGGATTGCCAGCGGCTGATGGCGATCAGCAGTGGTGAGACTTATGGCAGCCTGGATGGTGAGCTGACCCGCGATCCGGCCTTTGGCATGGAGGCGGTGTGGATTTCACCTGAACTCAAGGCGAAGGCGCTCAACCTGGGTTACTCGGTGGTGGATGCGGCGACCGTGGTGGCCACCCACCTCAGCAAACTGCTGCGTGAGCATCTGGATGAGTTGTTCGGTCACGATGAGGTCGGCAAATTGGGTCAGTACTTGTCGAGCCAGTCGCCTCGTCTCGGGGAGGAGCTCAACCTGGCCCTGACCCAGATGCAGCAGCTGCGGGTCTATCGCCAACTGCTGCGCGAGCAGGTGAGCCTGACCGATATTCGTACCATTGCCACCACCCTGCTCGACTCGAGCGAGATCACCAAGGACCCGGTGTTGTTGGCCTCTGATGTGCGCTGTGCGCTGAAGCGTCAGTTGGTGCGCCAAGCCATCGGTAATCGCGACGTACTGGCCACCTTCACCCTGGATGAGCGGTTAGAGCAGACCTTGCTGACCGCGTTGAACCAATCCCAGCAACAGGGAAAAACGGCCCTGGATAGCTTCCCCATCGATCCTCAGCTGCTGTCCCAGTTGCAGCAGAATATGCCGTTGGTAAAAGAGCAGTTGCAGCAGCAGGGTCACGCACCTGTCCTGGTGGTCATGCCCCAGTTGCGCCCTTTGCTGGCACGATATGCACGTTCGTTCAGCCGTGGTCTAAAAGTGCTTTCCTACAATGAAATTCCAGAAGAGCTGAGGGTGGAAGTAGTCGGAACTCTGGGTTAAATGCGGAAATTTAGCTTTAAATGCGGAAGTTTAGAAAACGATTTTCCTTAAAACGGAATTAAAATTTCCTAATGGGTGCTTGAAAATCTTAAAAAGTCATCTATCATTAGCAGCATAAGATGTCGAAAAAAGACATGTAAGTAAGGTTTTAAACTTAAAAATAACCTTTAATCAAAATATTTAAATCTGAATCCTCGCTGAACCGCATGACAGGTTGTTCCGTGAGTAAAGGCAGACTGGATTGAATCGACAGGACGCAAAACCTCCAGTTCAAGGGTGTTGGGTGACACCATGATAGTGGGTATGTCAATAACGAATTAACTCCGTATGAAGCTAGTTTGATTCATGCAGATGTTGTTCTTGTTTATTGCGTCCACTCCTCGGTTTCCATACTCGTTGGGGTGTTTGATTTATGTCTGGTTGCACACAAGTCTGGGCAACCGGCACGGAAGAGATCCCGTGTCCGGTGGCTTCACGTCTGCTGTGGATCGGTGCAGAGGCTGATGTTTCCTTTGCCCGACACGGCGCTTCTTCTCCGCTTTCCTGCGAGGTGACCGCTTGCTCCTCCCTGGAACAGGGATTGGCTTGGCTGGCCACCAACACATGTGATCTGGTTCTGCTCGATCTTGATCGTCAGCCCCCCTACTCCTGCCGAGAAATCGCGACCCTGGTCGCCGCCGCAGGCGAAGGTCTGGTGCTGGTTGTCATCAACGAGCTTCAGGGTGAGCAGGCAGCTGATGCCATGCGCTGCGGCGCCATTGACTACGTCATTAAACCCTTTAGCGCCCGCCAGTTGAGCGACGCCATCCTGAGTGCGCTGCGCCTTGGTCAGGCCACCCACAACCTGGTGTCTGTTTCCCAAGTCAGCAAGCAGGTGTTGCAGCTGGCGCGCCGTGCCGCCAAAACGTCGGCCTCAGTCCTGATCAGTGGGGAATCGGGGACAGGTAAAGAACGCCTGGCTCGCTACATCCATGACATGTCTGAGCGCTCTGATAAGCCGTTCGTGGCGATTAACTGTGCGGCCATCCCCGAATCCATGCTCGAGTCGATCCTGTTTGGTCACGCCAAAGGGGCCTTTACCGGCGCCGTGGTGGCCCAGCCGGGTAAATTTGAGATGGCAAACGGTGGCACTCTGCTGCTCGATGAAATCTCAGAGCTTCCCCTCACGTTGCAGGCCAAGTTGCTGCGGGTGTTGCAGGAGAAAGAGGTGGAGCGCCTTGGCAGCCATCGCTTGATCCCGCTCGACGTGCGTATCATCGCGGCCAGCAACCGTGATCTGCGTGAGCAGGTGGCGTGTGGTGAGTTTCGGGAAGATCTCTTCTACCGACTCGATGTGCTGCCGCTCTCTTGGCCCGCATTGCGTGATCGCCCGGATGATATCTTGCCGCTGGCCCGCTTCTTTTTGGATAGATACGCCCAGCAACAGGGCTATCGCTTCAGCGCAGACGCTGAGGCCCACCTGCAAGCCCATCCCTGGCCCGGCAATGTACGTGAATTAGAAAATGTCATTCAAAGGGCATTGGTTATGGCGCGTGGTTTGCATATCCAAGCCGTCGACCTGATGCTGCCCGGCTCGCTTCCCCCACAAGATGTCTCCTGTTCGCCCGAGGCGGAATGCCTCTCTGATTCGCGGCGCCAAGCGGAATTTCGCTTTGTGCTGGAGACGCTGCGACGTTGCAACGGCCATCGCACCCGCACGGCGGAAGCGCTCGGCATGACGACGCGGGCATTGCGTTACAAGCTGGCGGCCATGCGTGAGCAGGGCATCGACATTGAACAGCAGATTCAACAGTAAGGAATAGATCGCTTGAAGATCGAGATGATGACCTCCCAAGTAACCCTGATGAATCGGATGCAGGAGATGCAGCGCATCGCTGCTCAGCCTCAGGAGATCATGCCGGCCGCTGGGGAGAGTGTCTCCTTCGGAGATGCCATGCGTAATGTGGTCAATCAAGTTAACTCTCAGCAGAACTTGGCCTCTAGCATGATGTCGGCCGTTGATGCCGGACAGAGTGATGATTTGGTGGGCGCCATGGTGGCTAGCCAGAAGGCGAGTCTCAGCTTTTCAGCCCTGATGCAGGTGCGCAATAAGTTGATGACCGGATTTGATGAAGTCATGCGTATGTCGCTGTAAGGATAAGGGATGAGTGAACTGGTAACTAATCCCACGACGGCGACTGGCCCTGATTTACGCCAGCGCCTCGAGACGGGTCTTAAAAAGTGGCGTCGCCTCTCTAGCGACAACAAGTCGGTACTGGCGATTGCCCTGCTGGCGGCGATTGTCGCCGGCACCATAGTGGTGATCCTGTGGACCTCCAGCCATAACTACGTTCCCCTGTACGGTAAGCAGGAGCTCTACGACACGGCCAATATCATGGAGCTGCTGGAAAAAGAGCAGATCCCGTTCCGCCTGGAAAAGAGCTCAGGACAGGTGCTGGTTCCTGAGAGCCAGCTGGCTCAGGTGCGGATGGCACTGGCTGCCCGTGGTGTTGATCAGCGCGCAAA
>NZ_CDBY01000002.1:0-844 GCF_000820125.1 Aeromonas simiae
GGCTGGCACCTGCCCATCGGGGGCGGCCGGCTGCTCTCGCACTGGGTGGCCGAGCACGGGCTGCCGGTGATCCTGGTGGTGGGGGCGCGCCTTGGCTGCCTCAACCACGCCCTGCTGACGGCCGAGGCGATCCGCGCCGCCGGCCTGACCTTGGCGGGTTGGGTCTGCAATCGCATCGATCCCGAGATGCCTTTCTACGAGCATAACCGCGACACCCTGGCGGCCCTGCTGGGGGCGCCGCTGCTTGGGGAGATCCCCTGGCTGGGCAGTCGGCCTCAAGCGGCGCCGCATGGGCTCGATGTTCGCCTCTTGCGGTAGACGGTATTATTCAGCGATTATTCATTGATTTTTGCGATAGTGACGCCGTGAATGAAACATGGCGTCGTACTGTGACGTTGCGTAGCTCAATGAGGAGTCAAAATGAAGCGCATCTTACTGTTCCTGGCCACCAACCTCGCCGTGATGCTGGTGCTGGGGGTGGTACTCAATATCCTGTTCAGCGTGCTGGGTATCAACCGCTCGAGCATCAGCGGCCTGCTGCTGTTCTGTGCCGTGTTCGGTTTTGGCGGCTCCTTTATCTCCCTGTTCATGTCCAAGTGGATGGCCAAGCGCAGCTACGGGGTGCAGGTGATCGAGCAGCCCCGTAACGAGATGGAGCACTGGTTGGTCAGTACCGTTGCCCGTCAGGCGCGCGAATCTGGCATCCAGATGCCGGAGGTGGGGATCTACGACTCCCCCGAGATGAACGCCTTCGCGACCGGCGCTAGCCGCAACGCCTCTCTGGTTGCCGTCTCCTCCGGCCTGCTCTACACCATGAGCCGCGACGAGGCCGAGGCGGTGCTGG
>NZ_CDBY01000002.1:1053-23212 GCF_000820125.1 Aeromonas simiae
CGAGGCCGAGGCGGTGCTGGCTCACGAGGTGAGTCACGTGGCTAACGGCGATATGGTGACCCTGACCCTGATCCAGGGGGTGGTGAACACCTTCGTGATGTTCTTCGCCCGCATCGTGGCCGGCGTCATCAGCAACTTCTTTAGCAACAACAATGATGAAGAGAGCAGCAGCACCGGCGGTCTGGCCTACATGGCGACCGTGTTCGTGCTGGAGATGGTGTTTGGCATCCTGGCTTCGATCATCGTCATGTGGTTCAGCCGTCAGCGCGAGTTCCGTGCCGACGCCGGCGCCGCCAAGCTGGCCGGCCGTGACAAGATGATCGCCGCACTGCAACGTCTGGCCCGGGGCCCCGAGTCCCAGATGGAGGGCACCATGATGGCCTTTGGCATCAACGGCAAGCGCTCCATGAGCGAGCTGTTCATGAGCCACCCGCCCATCGAGCAGCGCATCAGTGCCCTGCGCGGTTAAGCCTTCCTGATCGCTCCCTGATAACAAGAAGGGCCGGATGATTCCGGCCCTTCTTTTTTATTGCGCATTACTCGATGTGCACATCGGTGAGGGGCACGGCGCAGCAGGCGAGGATCTCGCCGCGATCGCGGGCCGCCTCGTCCAGCGCCGGCGCCGCCGGTTGATCCACTTCCCCAGCCCGCAGGGTGCAGCGGCAGCTGCCACAGATCCCGGCGCGGCACGACCAGGGGAGATCGATCCCCTGCTTGGCGGCTTGATCGAGCAAGGTGCCCTGATTGTTGCCGATGAACTCCTCGGCGCCGATGCGGATCCGCACCGCCTGATGGGGGCGCGCCACCGTCAGCAGCTGGCCGCCGAACGACTCGTGGTGCAGCTGCCCGGCGGGCACCCCCAATTCGGCGAGCCAATCGAGGGCCAGCTGCATGAAGCCGGTGGGGCCGCAGAGATAGACGTCGCGCTCGGCCAGCTCCGGGATGGCCTCCAGCATGGCGAGGGTCAGGTGGCCGCGCAGGCCCTGCCAGTGAGGATCGGGGCGGCTGAGCACCAGTTGCAGCTGCATGCCGGCCAGGCGCAGGGCGAGCAGCTCTTCGCGGGCGGGGATGTCGACCTCGCTGCGGCACTGGTGCAGGAAGTGCACTTCACCCAGGGCCCCCTGATCGGCCAGGAAGCGCGCCATGGAGAGCATGGGGGTGATGCCGGAGCCGGCCGAGAGCAGCAGCAGCTTGCGCCGTCCGCCGAGGTGGAACTCGCCGGCCGGGGCATGGGCCAGCAGGGTCTTGCCGACCCCCAGCTGCTGGTGCAGCCAGGTGGAGAGCCGTCCCCCCTCGAGGCGCTTGACCGTGATGGCGAGGCGCTCGGGACGCGACGGGCTGGAGCTCAGGGTGTAGTTGCGCAGGATGCGCTGGCCATCCACGTCGATGGCGATCGGCAGGTACTGGCCCGGCAGGTAGTCGGGCAGGGGCAGATCGTCGTCGGCCTCCAACCAGAAGGTCTCCAGCTCCCGAGCCAGGGTTTCGCGCGCCACACAGCGCAGACGGCGGCGGGCGGGAGCCCCGTTGGGGTAGGCGGGGGCGCGCCGGGTCTCCAACACCTCGACCGGATCGCCTGCGCTGATCGTGCCTTCGTTCAGGGCGATCAGGTTCTGGCCGAAGTAGACCTCGCCATCCTCCCCGCGGCGGTAGCGGGTGAGGGTGGCAAGCGGCTCCTTGAGGGGGTTAAAGCGCTCGCTGCCGGGCTCCACCGTGGTCATGATGCAGCGGCTGCACGGCTTGGCCACGGTAAACTCCACCTCGCCGATGCGAATGCGGGCCCAGCCATCCTCGGCGAAGGGGGCGGTGCCACTGACCACCAGGTTGGGGCGAAACTGGCTCATCAGATGCAGCGCGTCGGAGCGCCGGTTGAGATCCTCCAGCGACGCCTCGCTGATGAGCAGCAGCGGGTAGCCATCGGCAAAGCTTACTCGGGTGCCGGTCTTTTCCCGGTAGCGGTTGGAGCGCTTGCCGAGCCACAAGAGGCGGGCCGGCTCGCCGAGTACCCGGCTTATCCAGGCGTCGGCCTCGTCCGTGGTGGTGAGCGCCTCGAAATCGTCCTGCCACACCCGGGTGGCCAGTGAGTCACGGGTGAAGTTGCGCTCTTCCAGCCGCAATGGATCGCTGCCGCTGAAGGCCAGGCGCACGCCTCCCACGAACGGATCGGCCAGCACCTGTAGCAGGCGCGGGTGGGTGCGCGCCGTGATAAAACTGCCATCTGGGCGCACCACCATGTAGCGGCGATCCCCGAGCAGCCCCTCTTCGGTGACCGTGGCCCGCAGCGGGGAGAGGGCGGCGCAAGACTTGACGGGATAGAGATGAAGGGAGACGAGAGTGGTCATGAGCGCTCCTTTGCAGATGAAAATGCACCATAACGATTTCGTTTGAGCAGCTCAAACAGTTTGTTTTGGTGTTGATAGAGTGCGCTTTTATTGATCTCGATTGCATCATTGCAGCGCGCGTTAGGTCAAACTGTGACCAGTTTCCAGTTCTTGACGCTTTTGCTTTTCCCGTCAGCCACCGGCCGCCACGGCACGCCGGTTTTCAAGGGCAGATGACGGTCGGTTCACCCACAAGCAGAAAGCCACGTTATGAGCAGACCACTGGATATGACGCTGCCACCGGATCTCTCCCGCAAGACGGGAACGGGCCCGGTGCTCAGTCGGGTGCCACGCTGGCGCCCGGCCCTTCCCCCCTGCAATCACGCCTGCCCTGCCGGTGAGGACATCCAAGCCTGGCTCTCCCTGGCCCAGTCCGGCCAGTTCGAGGCCGCCTGGCGGCGCCTCATCGAGGTCAACCCCTTACCGGCCGTGCATGGCCGGGTCTGTTACCACCCCTGCGAGCATGCCTGCAACCGTGCCGAGGTCGACGAAGCGGTCTCGATCCACGCCATCGAGCGCTTCCTTGGCGACGAGGCGCTGCGCCTCGGCTGGCTGCCGGCGCCGCCCCCAGCGCCCACGGGCAAGCGGGTGCTCGTCGTCGGGGCCGGCCCCTCGGGCCTCTCTTGCGCCTGGCACCTCAACCGGCTCGGCCACAGCGTCGAGATCCGCGAGGCGGGCCCGCGTCCCGGCGGCATGCTGCGTTTTGGCATTCCCGCCTATCGCCTGCCGCGCGCCGTGCTCGATGGCGAGGTAGCGCGCATGCTGGCGGCCGGGGTGCAGCTCACCCTCAACCACAAGGTGGAGGATGTGCTGGCCGAGTGGCGTGAGGGGGGCTTTGATGCCGTCTTCATGGCCATCGGCGCCCACCTGGCCAAGCGGGTCGATATCCCGGCCCGCGAGGCCGGGCGCATCCTCGATGCGGTGAGCTTTCTCCAGCAGGCGAGTCTGGCCCAGGAGCAGGGGCTGCGGCCCCCAGAGCTGGGGCGGCGCGTCGCCATTTATGGCGGCGGCAACACCGCCATGGATGCGGCCCGCACCGCGCGTAGGCTCGGCGCCGAGGAGGCGATGATCATCTACCGGCGGGATCGCGACCACATGCCGGCCCATGACTTTGAGGCCATCGAGGCTGAGGAGGAGGGGATCACCATCAATTGGTTGCGCTCTATCCGCCAGTTCGACAGCGATTGCCTCGAGGTGGAGGTGATGACCCTCGATGAGCAGGGACAGCCGCAACCCACCGGCCGCTTCGAGACCCTGGAGGCCGATGCCCTGATCCTGGCCCCTCGGCCAGGAGGTGGACTTGAGCGTGCTCAAGAGCGTGCCCGGTGTGCGCTTGAGTGGCGAGGTGGTGCAGGTGGGCGAGAACCTGATGACCGATCTGCCGGGCCTGTTTGCCGGCGGCGACATGGTTCCCTCCGAGCGCACCGTGACGGTGGCCACTGGCCACGGCAAGAAGGCGGCGCGCCACATCGACGCCTGGCTGCGCGGCGAGCGCTATTGCAAGCCCCCCTCCTTCCCGCTGGTGGGGACCGCCTCCTTGCAGCTCTGGTTCCAGACCTGGGCGCCGGCGAGCGATCAGTCGGTGCTGGCACCGGCGTCGCGCCACGGTTTTAGCGAGATCGTCTGCGGCCTCGATGCCAACGAGGCCCGTTATGAGGCGAGCCGCTGCTACTCGTGTGGCAACTGCTTCGAGTGTGACGGCTGCTTTGCCAGCTGCCCCGAGCAGGCGATCGAGAAGCTGGGGGCCGGGCTTGGCTACCGGGTCGATCCGGCGCGGTGCAGTGGGTGCAGCGCCTGCCACGACCAGTGCCCGTGCAATGCCATCGAGATGGAGGAGGCCAGATGAGCGACAAGATGATCATGGTGGACGGCAATGAGGCCGCCGCCCGGGTGGCCTATCAGTTGAGCGAGATCTGCGCCATCTACCCCATCACCCCCAGCTCGACCATGGCGGAGCTGGCCGATGAATGGGCGGCAGAGGGGCGCCCCAATCTGTGGGGCAACGTGCCGACCGTGGTGGAGATGCAAAGCGAGGGGGGCGCCGCTGGCGCCGTGCATGGCGCCCTGCAAGGGGGGGCGCTGGCCACCACCTTCACCGCCAGCCAGGGGCTGATGCTGATGCTGCCCAACATGTACAAGATTGCCGGTGAGCTGACCCCGGCGGTGTTTCACGTGGCGGCCCGCTCCCTGGCGGCGCAGGGGCTGTCTATTTTCGGCGATCACCAGGACGTGATGGCGGCGCGCACCACGGGGTTTGCCATGCTGGCCTCGGCCAGCGTGCAGGAGGCCCAGGATCTGGCGCTAGTGGCCCACTGCACCACCCTGCGTAGCCGGGTGCCGTTTCTGCATTTTTTCGACGGCTTTCGCACCTCCCACGAGGTGAACAAGATAGCGGCCATCGAGCGGATGACCCTGCGCAGCATGATCGACGATGACTGGGTGCGCAGCCACAGGGCCAGGGCGCTCAACCCGGACAGCCCGGTGATGCGCGGCACGGCGCAAAACCCGGACACCTATTTCCAGGCCCGCGAGAGCGTCAACCCCTTCTACGAGGCGCTGCCGGCCCAGGTGCAGCAGGTGATGGACGAGCTGGCCGGCCACACCGGACGCCACTACCGGCTGGTGGAGTACAGCGGCGCGCTGGATGCCAGCGAGGTGGTGGTGCTGATGGGCTCGGGGGCGGCCGCCGCGCGCGCCGCCAGTGACTGGCTCAATCGTCAGGGGGGCAAGACCGGCGTGCTTCAGGTGCGCCTCTATCGCCCCTTCCCGGTGGCGGCCCTAGTGGCGGCGCTGCCGGCCAGCGTGCGGCGCATCGCCGTGCTCGATCGCACCAAGGAGCCGGGCGCCGGCGGTGAGCCGCTGCTGCTCGATGTGCAAAGCGCCCTCATCGACGCCCTGCAAAGGGGGAACCTGGCGACCTTGCCCCACCTGTGCGGCGGGCGCTACGGCCTCTCTTCCAAGGAGTTCACTCCGGCCATGGCGGCTGCCGTGTTTGCCGAGCTGGCGCGCGAGGCGCCGCGCCCGCGCTTTAGCGTGGGGATCTGTGACGATGTCTCCGGATTGAGCCTGACGCTGCCCTCCTTGCCGAATCTGGAGCCGCAGGATCGGGTGTGCGCCCTGTTCTTCGGTCTCGGCGCCGATGGCACGGTCGGGGCCAACAAGAACAGCATCAAGATCATCGGCGAGCGCGGCGATCTGCACGCCCAAGGCTACTTTGTCTACGACTCCAAGAAGTCGGGGTCGCGCACCGTCTCTCACCTGCGCTTTGGCCCCGATCCCATCGATGCCCCCTGGCTTATCGAGGCGGCGAACTTCATCGCCTGCCATCAGTGGGGTTTTGTCGAGACGCTGGATCTGCTCGAGCATGCCGCGCCCGGCGCCACCTTGCTGCTCAACGCCCCCTGGCCCCCTGAGGTTGTGTGGGGGCAACTGCCCGAGCGGCTGCGCGCCCGCATTCGCGCCAAGGGCGTCCGGCTGTGGGCCATCGACGCCGACCGGGTGAGCGAGCAGACCGGCATGGGCAAGCGCATCAACACCATCATGCAGACCTGCTTCTTCGCCCTGGCCGAGGTGTTGCCACGGGAGGAGGCGATCGCGCTCATCAAGGGGAGCATAGCGAAGAGCTACGCCAGCAAGGGGGAGGCGGTGGTGGCGAGTAACTTCGCCGCGGTCGATGCCACCTTGGCGGCGCTGCACCCGGTGCCCTGGCCCAGCGAGGGGGAGGAGCAGGGCGGCGACTATCCGCTGCCGCTACACTGGCCCGCCGGGCTGGCGGCAGCCGAGCACACCTTCATCGAGCGGGTGACCGGCCCCATGCTGGCCGGCCGGGGCGATCGGATCCCGGTGTCGCTGCTGCCCTGTGATGGCACCTACCCGCTGGGAACCAGCCGGGTGGAGAAGCGGGCGATTGCCTGCGACATCCCCATCTGGCGGCCTGCGGCGTGCGTGCAGTGCGGCAACTGTTCGTTTGTCTGCCCCCATGCGGCGCTGCGCGCCAAGTTTTACCACCAGGCGTGGCTCAAGGATGCCCCGGCCGAGGCCCGCTCGGCGGCGCTGACGGCCCGAGGTTACCCCGACAGCCGCTACACCTTGCAGGTCTACCCGGAAGATTGCACCGGCTGCGGTCTGTGCGTGCAGGCTTGCCCGGTGCGCGATGAGGCGGGCGAGCGCGCCATCGTCATGGCGCCGCTGGCGGCGCATCGTGAGCCGGAGCGCACGGCGCTGGCCTGGTTCGAGCGCCTGCCCTGGCCGGCGCGGGAGAAGATCGACTTCTCCACGGTGCGCGGGGTGCAGTTCTTGGAGCCCCTCTTCGAGTTCTCCGGCGCCTGCGCCGGCTGCGGTGAGACCCCCTACCTGCGGCTGCTCACCCAGCTGTTTGGCGATCGCATGCTGGTGGCCAACGCCACCGGTTGCTCCTCCATCTATGGCGGCAACCTGCCGACCACACCGTGGAGTCACAACGACGAGGGCAAGGGGCCGGCCTGGTCCAACTCCCTGTTTGAAGACAACGCCGAGTTCGGCTTTGGGCTGCGCTTGTGCGCCGATCAGCACAGGGGACAGGCCGAGGCGGCGCTGCAAGCGGTCAGGTCGCGCGTCGGGGAGGCGCTGGTCGATGCCTTGCTGCACTCACCGCAGCGGTTGGAATCGGAGATCCGCACCCAGCGCCAGCGCTTGACCATGCTGCGCCGGCGCCTGGAAGATGACGAGAGCACGGAGGCCCATACCCTGCGCTCGCTGATGGATCAACTGGTGCGCCGCTCGGTGTGGATCGTCGGCGGTGACGGCTGGGCTTATGACATCGGCTCGGCCGGGCTCGACCATGTGCTCGCCTCCGGGCGCGACGTCAACGTGTTGGTGATGGATACCGAGGTCTACTCCAACACCGGCGGTCAGATGTCGAAGTCGACCCCGCTCGGGGCGGTGGCCAAGTTCGCCGCCGGGGGTAAGACCCTGGCCAAAAAAGACGTGGCGTTGCAGGCCATCGCCTACGGCAACGTCTATGTGGCGCGCATCGCCTTCGGTGCCCACCCGCAGCAGGCGTTGCAGGCCCTGCGTGAGGCGGAGGCCTATCCCGGCCCTTCGCTCATCATCGCCTACAGCCACTGCATCGCCCATGGCATCGACATGGAGCAGGGGCTGGCCCAGCAGAAGCGGGCGGTGGACTCGGGGCACTGGCCGCTGCTGCGCTACAACCCTGTGCTGCGCGAGTCCGGGCAGAACCCCTTCAGTCTCGACAGCCTGCGCCCGACCCTGGCGCTGCGCGCCTATCGCGAGCAGGAGAGCCGCTACCGGGTGTTGGCCCAGAGCGATCCGGCCGAGGCCGAGCGGCTGATGGCGATTGCCCAGCAGGTGGCGTGGCAGAAGTGGGCGACCTATGAGGAGATGGCGACCCGCAGCGCCGAGCAGTTCCATCCCTTGTTGTGAGGAGGAGGCGGGCGCAGGCCCGCCTCTTTTTTTGGGAGGCGCCAAAATGAAACGACCCGGGATTGCCCCGGGTCGCATTGCCTTGCGAGTGCATCACTGCAGTGATGCGTCGCGCTTACTATGAGTTTTCAGGATCTCGTAGAGATCTTCTTTGAGTTTCAGCTTTTTCTTCTTCAGTTCACGAACCTGATCGTCGTCTGCGTACTCTTTTTCCAGTTGCTTGATCTCGTCATCCAGCTGGTTGTGCAGGTCAAATTTCCTCTGAAAGTGGGCATCGGTCGTTTTCAGCTGAGTGATTAGATCACGGTACTCTGGAAACATGTGGCCTCCTTTTTCAGTGTGTGTAAATTCAAGCTACTCCATTCCGGCAGGGGGGAATGTGATGCTGGTCACCCTTGGCGACAATCATGCACTTTTCTCTCGCTATGCCATACGGCTCACATTTTTTCAGCTTTCCAGCTGGAAGTAGACGCTAACTTCAAGCCCACCTTGCGGGTGATTGTGCACTGTCATCTCGGCCCGGTGCAGCTCGGCGATACGGCGCACTATGGCCATGCCCAGCCCTACCCCGTCCCCCTGCTGCGGGTTGACCCGAAAGAAGCGCTCGCTCAGGCGCGGTAACAGCTCGGGCGGTACGCCAGGGCCGCTGTCGCGCACCCTGACCCGAGCCTTGTGCCCCTCGCGCTCGAGCAGCACCGTAATGGTGCCACCGCGCGGGGTGTAACGGATGGCGTTGTCGACCAGGTTGGCAAACAGCAGATCGAGCAGGGTCGGTTGTCCGGCGATGGTGAGCGCCTCGTCGGCCTCGAAGGCGAGCTGCTGCTCCTTGTTGAGCGCCAGCGGCACCAGGCTGGCGATGGTCTCGCGCAGGGTCTCGCGCAGATCGAGCGGCTGGTGCAGCATCGGCTTGCGGTGATCGAGGCGGGCGTGGGTGAGCAGCTGGCGCAGTAGCCGATCGCTGCGATCGAGCGCCTGCTGCATCTTCTCCAGCGCCTGGCGCCGCGCCTCCTCGCTGTGGGCGTGCAGGGCGTTCTCGCTGTAAAGGCGCAGCACGGCGAGCGGGGTGCGCAGCTCATGGGCCGCTTCGTCGGTGAACTGCCGCTCGCGCTCGAGGGTCTCTGCCAGGGTGTGCATCAGGCGGTTGAGCTCGGTCATCAGCAGCCCCACCTCCTTGGGGGGGTGGTCGATATGCAGCGGGCTCAGGTTGGCCGGATGGCGCTCGCCGATGGCGGTGGTGAGCCGGGTGAGCGGCGAGATGCTGCGAGTCACCAGCCACCACAGCAGGATCAGCAGCAGCGGCAGGGTGATAAACAGGGGCAGCATGGTCAGGGTGGCCATGCTGCCGGCCAGCTCGTCGCGCTCGTCGTCGCGTTCGGCCACGATGAGCCAGGTGCCGCGCTCCTCGTTGTGCAGGGTAAAGGTGCGCCACAGGTGCTTGCCATCCTGCATCTCGTCAAAACCGGGCGCCAGGGCGCCGAGCGGCTGCTCGGGGGCGCTCGGCGAGCGCAGCAGCACGCTGCCGGCCGGATCGAGCAGCTGGAACGCCAGGTTGCGCTCGAACTCGTGGCCGTAGGGGGTGAACTCGTTGTCGGTGTAGATGCCGCGGCGCTGGGAAACCCGCTCGGCATCCGGGTGGCTCAGCTCCCACTCCTCATAGACCAGGCCACTGTCGTGGTCGGCCGGTAACTGCTCCAGGTAGCGCAGCAGCAGGCGCTCGGTGATGCGGGCCGACTGGGCGAGGCGGGCGTCGAACAGCTCTTCCATCTCGTGGCTGGCAGAGAAAAAGCCAAGCAGGGCGCTGACCGACAGGCTGGCGGTGACCAGTAGCAGCACCCCGGTCAACAGGGTGCGGCGCAGTGAACGGACTGGGTGGCTCACGAGGTGGCGACCTCGCGCGGCACTATGTAGCCGACCCCGCGGATGTTGCGGATGAGATCGGAATAGAGCTTCTTGCGCAGGTGGTGGATGTGCACCTCGACCGCGTTGCTCTCGGCCCCCTCATCCCAGCCGTAGAGGCGTTGGTGCAGCTGCTCCTTGCTCAGCACCCGGCCTGCCTGACTCAAGAGCTCGTGCAGCAGCTTGTACTCGTGGGGGGTGAGGCGCACCGGCTCGCCCTGATAGGTGACCTGCTGGGCGTCCGGGTAGAGCACGATGGCGCCGTACTCCAGGGTCGGCAGGGCATTGCCGGCGCTGCGCCGCAGCAGGGCTCGCAGGCGGGCGTTGAGCTCGGGCAGGGCAAACGGCTTGGTGAGGTAGTCATCGGCGCCGGCATCGAGGCCAAGCACCCGATCGTCGAGGGCGTCGCGGGCGGTGAGGATCAGCACCGGCAGGGTGAAGCCCTCGCGGCGCAGCTTGCGCAGCAGGCTGATGCCGTCGATATCGGGCAGATTCAAATCGAGGATGAGGGCGGCAAACTCCTCGCACTTCAAGGTGGTGAGGGCCGGCAGGCCAGTGGTTAGCCAATCGACCGTGTAACCCGAGCCCTTGAGGGCGTCCTGCATGCCATCGCCCAGCATCACATCATCTTCAACCAACAGGATCCGCATTCCAACTCCGTGTCGTGGCCCAGCGTGGAGACAGTATGCCGTCATCGCGGGCCCTGCTCCAGCCTGGAAATATCAGCGGGCCTTGCGGCCCGCTGTGCATCACAGTGCGGCCAGTTTGGCCTTAATCTCGCCATGGCGGCCCTGATCGGCCAGCTCGCGACCGGGACGGGGCGGGGCCGCCAGCGCTTTTTCGAAGTAGCGTTTGGCCTCGGCCTTGTGGCCCTGATCGAGCAGGAAGTCGGCGTAGAAGTAGTTGGGGTCGATGCCGGTGGGGTTGATGGCCAGCGCCTGCTTGAGCAGCGCCTCCGCCTTGTCATCATCGCCAAACCCGACCGGCCAGCCCGGCACTTGATAGTAGAGGGAGCCGAGGCTGGTGTAGGCCGAGCCGTCGAGGGCCTTGGGGTCCTGCTCGATGGCTATTTCGAGGCGGCGCTTGGCATCCTTGACCAGGGAGAGGGCACCAAGGCCTCCCTTGGCGCCGGCCCAGGTGCTCTTGACGATGGCGGACCAGATCAGCAGATCGGTGCGAAACGCCTCCTTGGCGCTGGCCGCATCGGCGCGCTGGCTGAGCTGCTCGAGGCAACTTTCCTTCTGCTTCTCCGGGCTCTGGTATTGGCACTGGGCCCAGGCGGACTGGATCTCGGGCAGGGCATCGGCGGCAAAGGCGGGGGCGGCGAGCAGGCTGCCGACCAGTAACAGGGTCGATTTCATCTTCAGGCTTCCTTGTGGTGGGCAAAACGGGCGATGACGGCGTGCTGCTTAGCCAGGGCGCGGTCGACCAGCCCCGGCAGCAGGGCATTGAGGCGCACGAACAGCTTCTCGGGCCAGCCGACCCAGGTGCGGGTGTGTTCCTGCTCCAGGCTCTGTACCAGCTGATCGGCCACCTCCTCCGGGGTGTCGGTGTGGGTGCCGAGCTCGGCATTCATGGCGTACACCTCGGGGGCATTGAGGTGGGTGCGGGTGGCGCGCGGGGCAAAGTGCAGCACTTTGATTCCGCTGCCGGCCAGCTCGCGGCCGAGCGCCTCGGAAAAACCGCGGATGGCGAACTTGCTGGCGCAGTAGACGCTGTAGCCGGGGTAGCCGATGCCGCCGAAGCTCGAGCCGACGTTCATGATGAGGCCGGGGCGCGCCAGGCGTGGCAGCAGGGCGCGGGTCAGTAGCAGAGGCGCCAGGGTGTTGAGCTCGAGCTGGCTGGCTATCTGCTCTTCGCTCTGATCTTCGAGCCAGGCGAAGTGGTTGGTGCCGGCGTTGTTGATGAGGATGTCGACCCCAGACTCCAGCGCCGGGTGGTGGATGAGCGCGAGGCGCCCCTCTGCGCTGCACAGGTCGGCGCACAGGGTGTGGTGGCGCTCCGGCGCCGGCAATTGCAGGCGCAGTCGCTCCAGGGCCTGGCTCTGGCGCCCGTGCAGCAGCAGATGGGCGCCGCGCTCGGCCAGGGCCAGGGCGAGGGCCTCGCCGATGCCGCCGCTGGCACCGGTGAGCAGGATTCGCTTGCCGTCGAGGTTCATCGCGGGCTCCTTAGGCGAGGGTGCGCAGCATGTCGCCGTAGAGGCGGTAGACCACCTTGGCGCTGTGGATGATGGCGGCCTGATCGGCCGGGCTCTGCACCCGGTTCATCAGCCCCTCGAAGAACTTGAGGTGCTCCTGATCGAGCGCCCCGTGGGAGCTCAGATAGCTCATCGCATGGGCTGGCAGGCCGAGCCCCTGCTTGAGCTGGTCGGCCACGCTCAGGGCGATGGCGACGCTGGTGCCCTCAAGCACCTGCACCATGCCGAAGAAGCCCATGGGGTTGCCGCGCTGGATCTGGTCGTAGAGGAAGGCGACCATCAGCTCGATGGGCAGGCTGGGAGTGCCGGCGCGCACCGCCTCGGCATCGCCGCCGCAGGCGCGAATGTCGTTCAAGATCCACTCCTGATGGCCGTACTCCTCCTCGATGTACTCGGCCAGGGCGCCGCGCACCCACTCGTACTCCTGAGGCAGGCGGCCGCCGGTGGCCATCAGCAGCGGCACTGTGTGGCGCACGTGGTAGTAGGCCTGGGTCAGGAAGGCGATGTAGGTCTCGCCGGTGATCTCGCCCCGCTGGCAGGCGGCGATGATGGGGGCGCTCAGCAGGTATTCGCGCTCGCTGGCAGTGCGCTCGTTCAGGGTCTGGTAGAAGCTCACAGGCTCTCTCCTTGGCTTAATTGTTCAATCTGATGTCGATAGGCGGCGAAGATCCGCTCCCGGCGTGGGCGGCCGTTGGCGGTCAGCAGATCCGACTCGGGGGATAGGGTGGCCACGAACCAGCGATGGATGCCGGCATAATCGGGCAGGCGGCGGTTAAGGCGCGCCACCTGCTCGGCCAGCGCCCCCTCCTGGCCGGCCATCGGCTCGAGCAGCGCCACGTTGCGCGCCAGGCCGTCGCCAAACACCACGCAGCGGGCGATGGCGGGCTCAAGCTGGGCCTCGGCCTCGACCCACTCGGGGGAGAAGTTGCGGCCAAAGGCGGTGATCTGGACGTTCTTCTTGCGCCCGGTGATGAAGAGGAACCCCTCCTCGTCGAGCCGGCCGAGATCGCCGGTGTGGATGGCGCCGCTGACGGGAGGCTCGCCGAGGTAACCGAGCATGGCGGCCCCCTCGACCAGCACCTCGCCGTCATCGGCCAGCGTCACCCGGCAGTGGGGCAGCACCCGGCCGACGCTGCCGGGTTTATCCCCGTCCGGGCCGTTGAGCGCCACCACGGAGCCGCACTCGGAGAGGCCATACCCCTCGTACACCGGCAGCCCCAGTTGGCGGGCCGCCAGCAGCAGGGCTGGGGCCACCTTGCCGCCGCCGACCGCGACGAAGCGCAGCTGCTGACCGAGGTAGCGGGCCAGGGCCGGCTGGCGTTGGCACAGGCCGACTAGCAGGCGCAGCAGCTCGGGCACCAGCACCAGGCTGTGGGGATGTTCGCGCCCGAGCAGGGCGGTCAGGCATGCCGGATCCAGGCGGCTCGAGCCGGTGAACCCCACCTCGGCCAGGGACGGCAATACCGTGGTGGCGCCGGTCAGCAGCGGCACATAGAGGCCGGTCAGGTTCTCCAGCAAGGTGGTGAGCGGCAGCAAGGTGAGGTGGCGCTCCACCTTGGCCGGGGCCACCCGCTCGGCCAGGGAGCGGCAGACCGCCTCCAGCTGGGCCAGCGAGAGGCAGACCCCCTTGGGCTGGCCTGTGGTGCCCGAGGTGTAGGTGATCTTGGCGGTGCCGCTCGGCAGCGCCGGCGGCGCGGCGACGGCGCGGCGCAGCAGACGATAGCCGGCCAGCGTCTGTGGCTGCCACGACGCGCCGAGCAGGGGCTGCCAGGGCGTTGCATCTTGCACGGCAAGGGCATCGGCGCCGCTGCTCTCGAGCAGCCACTGCTTTTGCTGCGCCGAGAAGAAGGCGGGCACCGGGATGGCGACGATACCGGCATGGGCGCAGGCGAGATCGAGCAGCGCCCACGGGATGCCGTTGTCGATGGCCATGGCCAGGCGCTGCACGCCGGCGGCGCTGAGGGTCGCGGCCAGTTGCTCGCACTGCGCGAGCAGTTGGCGATAACTCAGGTGGCGGGTGAACTCCACCAGCGCCGGCTGATCGGGGCGAGTCTGGGCGTGGCGCCGCAGGGCGGAAAACAGGGTCATGAGTGCGCCCTCCGGGCGGCGGGAAACAGGGTGGGCATGGGCTCGAACAGGCCGAGCAGCAGCGAGCTTTCGGCCAGTACGCGGCGCCCTTGTCCGAGATCGCCCGCCATCACCTTGGGCTGGCAGCGGTAGTACTCGCCCCAGGCGGCAGCGTCCTCACCGACCCGCTCCGGCTGGGCTTGGGCCAGCTCAATCGGGTTGAGGTGCAGGCGATGAAAGATGTTGCGAAGGCGCACCGTGCCGGTGAAGACCACGTAGTCGAGTTCGTTTTCGCACAACAGTTTGCACAAGGCGGCGAACATGATGCGGGCATGGCCCGGCTCGGCGCAGGCGAAGTTGCCGATCTCCACTAGGTGATCGCGAGATGGGGTGGTGCCGATGCCAGCCGCGATCGCCGCTTCAATCGGGGCGTCCAGGTAGCGTTCCAGATAGAGGGGGGCCTCGCCGGCCGGGGTGAGGCCGCAGGCCCCGACCAGCATGCCGTCGGCGCGATAGAGCCCGAGCAGCAGCGGCAGAAAATGGGGGATGGTGGCGTTGAACTCGCGGGTATAGGCAGCCTGAATATAGGCCTGTAACTGGGCCACCTGCTCGGGGATTCGGGCGATGGCGAGGCGGTAGGGTGCCTTTATCTCGGCATGCATGGCGGGCTCCTCTCTCGGATGATGGAGGGAGGATGACCGGCTTGGCTTAAGAGAAGATTAAGTCAGAAGAGCAGGAGCTCGAATTTGCAAAAAAAGAGAAGGGGCGCCGTGGCGCCCCTTGTTGTCAGCCGGGTTAGCTCTCTTTTTTATCTTTTTTCTTACGCTCGGGCAGCGGTTTGCCGTCGCGCTCAATCACCTTGCCAGCCTCGAAGCAGATCTGGGCGGCCAGCTCCTCGAGATCCGGTGCCTTGGCCTCGGCCCCGATGGCGTAGCGCCAGTTGA
Organism: Aeromonas simiae; assembly: GCF_000820125.1. Lineage (GTDB taxonomy): Bacteria > Pseudomonadota > Gammaproteobacteria > Enterobacterales > Aeromonadaceae > Aeromonas > Aeromonas simiae. The sequence continues at coordinate 15,960 of NZ_CDBY01000002.1, forward strand.
TGATGGTGATCTTCTCGGCGCTCGGGGTGTCGGCGACCAGCGGCTCGCGCCAGCCTTGGCCGATGTGGGCCACCAGCACACCGTCACGCAGCAGCTCGGCGACGATCTCCTGGGTCGGCGCCCCCTTGCCGTAGGTGAAGCCTTGCGGATGCTTGGCCCCCACCAGCGGGGCGTCGCTGGCCGGGATCAGCTTGCTGCGCAGCACCCACTTGGGCAGTTTCTGCTCCTTGCCGAGCGGCTTGCCGACCTGGTACTCGTTGACCTTGATCGCCTTGATCAACTGGTTGGTGAACTCCTTGGTCAAGGCCTTCTGGGCCTCGTTGCCACTCTCTGTCTGGATCGGTGCCAGATACCAGGTTGCGGCCAGTACCGGTTGCGCGCACAGCAGCATCAGCAGCAGACCCAACAGGGATTTCATTCCGTTTTGCATCATGATTCCACCAAGATTTTGTTTTGCCAGCGGCGGCTGCGCCAGCGCCAGTACATGGCCAGACCGCGGACCCACTCGTCGCAGGCCAGCGCCAGCCAGATGCCGACCAGTCCATAACCCAGCATGATACCGAGGAAATAGGAAAGAGGCACGGCGATCCCCCACATGGAGATAAGCCCCATGAGCAGGGGGAAACGGGCATCCCCGGTGGCACGCAGGGCGTTGATCACCACCAGGTTGAAGGTGCGCCCCGGCTCCATGATGAGGCTCACCAGGAACAGTTGGGCCACCTGATTGATGATGTCGGGATCATCGGTAAACAGGCTGATGATGCTGCGCCCGTTCAGCGCCGCCGCCACCGCGATGAGGCAGGTGACGATGAGGCCGAGTTTGAGGCTTTTGAGCAACTGGCGGTAGGCGCGGTCGAACTGCCGCGCCCCGGCCAGATGGCCGATGATGATCTCGTTGCCAAGGCCGATGGAGAGGCCAAATAGCAGGATAAACAGGCAGATCTGGAAGAAGTAGGACTGGGTCGCCAGCGCCTTGTCGCCAAGCAGGCCGACAAACGCCGTGACCACCATGAACTGCAACATCCACGAGAGGTTCTCGCCGGCGGCCGGCAGGCCGATGTGCAGCACCTTGCCGAGCATCTCCCGGCTCGGGCGCAGTATGTCGCGGGGGATCAGGCGGATGCCGGTCTTGCGCCCCACCAGCCACACCAGCAGCACCACCCCGATCAAGCGGCCGGCCACCGTGCTGATGGCCACCCCGGCCACCCCCAGCTCGGGCAGGCCGAACCAGCCGTAGAGCAGCAGCATGTTGCCGACACAGGTGATGGCGTTGACGATGAGGGTCACGTACATGGCCTGGCGGGTGTGGCCGTGGGCCCGCAGGGTGGCGGCCAGACAGAGGGCCGCCGCCTCGGGCAGCAGGCACAGGCCGATGATCTGCAAGTAGAGCTGGCCGTCGCTGAGCAGCTCGACGGGCAGGTTCATCATGGCGAGGATCGGGGCGGCGCCCCCCATGACCCCAAGGGCGGCCACCAGCCCCACCAGCAGGTTGAAGGCGATGGCGGTGTGGATCACCACCCGGGCTTTTTCCCGGTCGCCGGAGCCCAGATACTGGGTGATCACCACGCTGGTGCCGATGCTGACGAAGCTAAACAAGGTGATGGCGAGATCGAACACCTGGTTGCCGACCGCCAGCGCCGCCACGGCGCGGTAGGAGACATGGCCGACCATGAAGGTGTTGAGCGCCCCGGTCAGAAAGTGCAGGGCGAGATCGATAAACAGAGGCCAGGTCAGCGAAAAGAGCGAGCCTGGCCCCTGCGGGGAGTGAGTTTGCATGTGAATTCCGGCGCTGGGGGCACGACCGGAGGGCCGCGCCACGGTGCGTCATTTAACACCAAGCGCCTAGCTCACGCAATCGTGGTGGCCAGGTTCACCTCGCGCTCCTCCTGCTCCGGGTTGCCCTCGGCCAGGGTCAGCGCCTCCTCCTGCTCCTGGCTGCGGTAGCAGCGGGTCATGCGCAGGGCCTGATAGATGTCGGGACAGAGCAAAATGCCGTCCTCACCGACCTTGACCCCGGCCTGGCGGAACCACTGGCTCAGCTGGCCGTGGCGGCCCGCCATCACCATGTGGATGCCGCGCCGTTTCAGCTCGCGGTGCAGCTCGCCAACCATGATCATCACGCTGATGTCCTGATGGGTGAAGCAGGCGACCGCGTCGATCACCAGACAGCGCGGCGCGCTGGGGTCCTGGGTCAGCAGGGCCAGCACCCGGCGCTTGAAGTAGGGGGCGTTGAAGTAGGTGAGCGGCGAGTTGAAGCGATAGACCATCAGGCCGGGCACGCTCTTGATCTGCTCGTCGTTGCCGAGGGTGCGCACCACGCCGTCCTGGTCGGTGCCGAGCAGCTGGTCGGTCGGGCGCATCACGTTGCGCAGGAACTGGAACAGGCCGAGCAGCACCGCCAGGGTGATGCCGGGAATGACCCCCATGGTGAGCACGCTGATGAAGGTAATGAGGGCCAGCCAGAAGGCGGCACAGTCTGAGCTGCGCAGTGCCCACAGGCCGCGAAAATCGGTGAGCGAGAACGAGGCCATCACCAGCACCACTCCGAGGGCGGCGGTGGGGATGTACTGCAAGGGGGCGGTCAGGGTGAAGGTGACCAGACCAATGGTGCCGGCGGCGATGAGGGAGACCAGCTGGCTCTTGCCGCCGCTGGCGTCGTTGACCGCGGTGCGGGAGTCGGCGCCGCTGATGGCAAAGCCCTGAGAGGCCGCCGAGGCCAGGTTGGCCATGCCAAGGGCCCGAAACTCCTGATCGGCATCGATCTCGTAACCGTTCTTGGCGGCGAAGCTACGGGCGGTGAGCATCATGGAGACGAAGCTCACCATGGCGAGGTTAAGGGCCGGCAGCACCAGCTCACGCAGCAGGCCGGGGGGAAAATCCGGGATTTGCAGCGAGGGGATGCCGGAGGGCACGGCGCCGATAGTCTGGATGCCGAGCTCGCCGAGCGGGGAGATCTGGCTGCCCCACACCGCCAGCGCCGCGACGGCCAGCGCCAGCATGGTGGCGGGCCAGTTGGGTTTGAGCCAGCGGCACACGAGCAGGGCCAGCAGGGTCAGCAGGCTCATGGCCAGGGTCGGCAGGTGGGTCTGTTGCAGGTAGTCGAAGGTGCTGGCGAGGCGCTCAATCAGGAATTTCTCGCTGTAGGTAAAGCCGAAGATCTTGGAGAGCTGGCCCACCATGATGGTGATGGCCACGCCGTTGAGCAGCCCCATCAGGATCGGACGCGACAAGAAGTCCGCCAGTACCCCGAGCCGGAAGCGGCTGGCGATGAGGCACCAGAAACCGGTCATGGCGGTCATGGTCATCACCAGTTGCCAGTGCTTGGTGGGATCGCCGGCGGCGAGTGGGGCCACCACCGCATAGATGACGGCGCAGGTGGCCGCGTCGGGGCCGACGATGAGCTGGCGCGAGGTGCCAAACAGGGCGTAGACCGCCATCGGCAGTATGCACGAATAGAGGCCGACCACGGCGCCGACGCCGGCCAGTTCGGCATAGGCGATGGCGACCGGCAGGGCGACCGCCGCCACCGAGAGGCCGGCGCGCAGATCCGGCAGCAGCCAGCCGCGCTGATAGTGCAGCAGGGAGGCCAAGCCGGGAAGCCAGCGCTGGAGAGAGAAAAAGTCGCGCATGTTCAACCCTTTAGTGATGCTTTAACCCCTAGTGTGCCCATGGGCTTCACACAAAATCAACCTGGCTTAAGCGGGCCAGTGTACCCGCAGGCGGGGCCACAGCTGTTGCCAGCGCTTGGCGCGAACCCGCTCGGTGAAGAGGGCCGGCCCCTGGCGGCAGTGCGGATTGGGGTGCACCTCAAGCGACCAGTTATGGGCGATGCCGTGCGGGGCGACCAGCAGCAGGCGGTCATCGGCCAGCAAGCGCACCCCGATGCAGGTGGGGAGCTCGACCCAGTGGGAGAGGGCGGCCAGGGCAGTGTCGAATGGCGGCGTCCGCTGACGCAGGTGCATGCGCGCCTGATTGCGCGCCTCCCAGTTTTGCCCCGGCAGCAGGGCGCTGGCGCGGGCCTCAATCTCGCCTTCGCGCTGGCCATCCGGATCGCGCTGATCCAGATAGATGAGATCGATGTCGCTCAGTGCGGTGGGATGGCGGTAGCCGTGCAGGTGATCCCAGATGAGGTTGCGCACGAAGCCGGCCCCCAGATACCAGTCGGGCAATGCCAGCTCGCGCGCGGCCAGCAGGCACTGCCAATGCAGCGGCGAGGCGCGCAGCAGGGCGCAGGTCTGCTGTTGCAGGGCATCATCACTCTCCATGGCGGCTCAACCATACCTCTATGTAGCTGCAGCTCGGCACTATGGTCAGGCTCTGGCTGCGGGTCCATTGATAAAACGCGCGCGCCAGCTTATCGGCCACCCCGGCGTTGCGCAAGGCGGGGGGCACATAGGTGTTGAAGGCTTCGACCGTGTCGGCATCGAGGTGGCGATAGCGCAGGTGGGCCTGCTCTCCCTCCTGCTGGTAAATGAACTGATGCTGTTCCGCTTGATGGGTGACGATGATCATGGGGACTCCTGCCGGGTGATGTCTGTTCGAGGGTGGCTTACCAGGCCTGTTCGAGCAAGTGGAGCAGGGTGTTCCGATCCGGCGCCTTGCGGCAGTAAAGCAGGGCGCCGTCGTTGTGGGCGAGGTGGGCCACCGCCGCGAGTGGGGCGCGATCGCTTAGGCCAGCCTCGCGCAGGGTGCGCGGCAGGGCGGCCTGTTGCCACAGTTGATCGCGCAGGTGTTGCAGGCGGGCCATGGTGGCGTCGGCCCGATCCGCTGACGGGCAGGCGGCATAGGCTTCGGCGCCGGCCAGCGGCAACAGCAGGCGGGCCAGCTCGCCGTCGATCTGCGGGCGTTGATAGGCCAGCGCCACCGGCAGAAACAGGTTCATGCACAGGCCATGGGGCAGGTGGCAGTGGGCTCCCAGGCTGTGGCCGAGGGCATGCACCAGCCCCACCATGGCGTTGGAGAAGGCCATGCCGGCCAGGGTGGCCCCCTCGGCTAGGGCGAGGCGCAGCCCGGGATCGCTCGGGTGCTCGGGCAGCAAGGGCAGGGCGGCGGCGATTTTCTCCACCGCCAGCAGGGCGAGCGCGCTGCTGACCGGGTTGGCGGCGTTGCTGATGAGCGCCTCGATGGCGTGGGTCATGGCATCCATCGCCGTGGCGGCGCTGATGGGCAGCGGCAGCGTCTGGGTGAGGCGGGCATCGAGCACCGCCAGGTTGGGCAGCAGAAAAGGCGAGGTGAAGGGCACCTTGCGGCCACTGTCTTCGTCGCGAATGACCGCCACCTGGGTTACTTCCGAGCCGGTGCCGGCCGTGGTGGGTAGCACAGCGAGCGGTGCGAGCGGCCGGGTCAGCAGATCGGCGCCGGCCCAATCGAGCAGGCGCGCTCCCCCCATCGAGACCAGGATGTTGACCGCCTTGGCGGTGTCGATGACCGAGCCCCCGCCCAGGGCAATGAGGGCGTCGCAACCAAGGTCGCGGTAGTGCTCGGCGATCCGCTCCACCACGGCGGTGGAGGAGTCGGGCGGGATCTGATCCTCGATGGCGGCAGGGGTCATCACGCCCGCGGCGAGCTGCTCCCCCACCATCTTGGCCAGCCCGCTGGCTACGATGCCGGGGTCGGTGAGCAGCAGCGGCCGGGTGGCGCCGAGCGCCGCCAGGGCCGCCGGCAGCTGCTCGATGGCCTGTTGCCCGACCAGCAGCTTGACCGGGCAGAAGAACTCGTAATAACGGGGCGTGGTCATGGGGGCTCCTTAGGGGAGAAGCAGGCCGGCGAGGATGGTCAGCGCCCGCCTGAGTTGCCGGGGCGGGCGCCGGTAGTCGCGCAGCAGCGGGCGGGCGAGCCTGGGGGGCAGCAGCACGGCTTGCAGCGCCTCAAGGGCGCGCACCCAGTGCATGGCGGCCACCAGATCCCCTTCGGCGCTGAGCCGCCCCTCGCAGAAGCTGGCATTGATGCCGAGGCGAAAACCGAGCACCCGCAGCGCCACATCCGGGTGCTTGAAGGTCAGACGCAGGGCGGCGGCGGCGGGGGCCGTGCTCCACCCCAGCGCCTGTTTGTGCAAGATGAGCGGGCGCGCCAGGCCGAGGCAACCCAGTTGCAGGCAAAAGCCGACGGGCAGCGGGGCCAGCTCGGCATGGATGAGCGGATCGACTCGCGCGGCGCGGCGCAGCAACCGCCCCAGGCCCCACAGCAGCAGGGCGAGGGCGCGCAGGCGGATGCGTTGGGGCACGGAGCGCGTCTGCATACCTAGCGCAGCAACAGCCAGAGCAGCAGGCGCTGGCGCCAGCCGTAAGGGGGCTGGATCAGGGCGCCGCTCGACCAGCGGCCACGGCGCAGCACCGTCTTGGCCTTGGAGAGGGTGAGAAACCCTTCATGGCCGTGGTAGTGGCCCATGCCGGAGGGGCCGATCCCGCCGAACGGAGCATCGTCGACGGCCACCTGGAAGACGGTGTCGTTGATGGCCATGCCGCCGGCATGCACCTCCTTGATGACTCGTGCCTGTACGGCCGCATCGAGGCTCATCAGGTAGCAGGCGAGCGGGCGGGGCCGCGCACGGATATAGGCGATCGCCTCATCCAGCGAGTCGTAAGCAATGAGCGGCAGCAGGGGGCCGAAGATCTCCTGCTGCATCACGGGGCTCTGCTCGGGCAGACCCCATAGCAGATGGGGGGCCAGCCGGTGGGCGGCGTCATCGCGAGCCGGCTCGCAGGCAGGGACGACACGGGCCCCGTCGGCGCTGGCCTGCGCCAGCCAGTCGGTCAGGCGCTGGTAGTGGGCCACGTTCACCACAGAGGTGAAGTCGGCACTGGCGAGCCCCTCGGGGTAGCGGCGGGCGAAGGCGCGCTGGAAGGCGGTGGCGAAGGCCTCCTCCTGACCACGGGGCAGCAGCACATAGTCGGGGGCGACGCAGATCTGTCCGGCGTTCAAGCACTTGCCAAAGAGGAGCCGGTCGATGGCGAACTCAAGCGGGATATCCGGGGCGATGAGGCAGGGGGATTTCCCCCCCAGCTCCAGGGTGACCGGGGTGAGGTGCTGGCTCGCCGCCGCCATCACCTGGCGTCCGATGGCGGTCGAGCCAGTGAAAAACAGGTGATCAAACGGCAGGGCGCTAAAGCGCGCCGCCACCTCGGGGCCCCCCTCCACCACGGCGACCTCCTCTTCGGCAAAACAGCTGGCCAGCAGGCGGCGCAGCACGGCATTGGTGGCAGGGGTGAACTCGGAGAGCTTGAGCATGGCCCGGTTGCCGGCGGCCAGCGCCG
>NZ_CDBY01000002.1:23561-23901 GCF_000820125.1 Aeromonas simiae
TGGCGCCGGGTGTAGCCAATCTGGCGGATGCAGGGCAACAGGTCGGCGATCAGCGAGTCATAGGGGCTGCGCCGGCCATAGTCGGCAGCCAGGGCAGCGCACAGGGCCGCGCGCTCGCGCAGCAGTGCCCGCTTGAGGCTGGCAAGGGCAGCACTACGCTCGGCATAGGAGGGGGATGGCCGAGCCAAGAAGGCGGAGCGCTGAGTCTCAAGCTGTGCCAGGAGGGGGTCGGGCATCGTCGGATTGGCCTGCTCCATGGCGGCTCCCGATAGTTGTATGGGTATTGTCAGGTGTTGGCACGCTAACGTGCCGGGCCGCGACTTGTAAAGAGGGGGAGGGG
>NZ_CDBY01000003.1 GCF_000820125.1 Aeromonas simiae
TTTGCGCGCTGATCAACAGCATAGTAACTAAAAAGTAACCTCTACCGAGTATGAGACGCGATATGAACGAACCCCTTTGTCCCGCCTATTCCGTGTTGAGACTACTCAGCGGTAAGTGGAAGCCCGCAATTCTCTATCACTTGCGTGAGGGGAGCCTGCGTTTTGGTGATTTGCGGCGATCTCTGCCTGGGGTCAGTCAAAAGATGCTGACGGCTCAGTTACGTGAACTGGAAGCCGATGGCGTGGTGGTCCGCAGTGTGATGGCCAGCGTACCGCCACGGGTTGACTACTCCCTGGGTAAGTTGGGTAGAGCATTGCTTCCTCTTTTACAACAGATGCATGACTTTGTTGAAAAGAATTCAGATCTATTACCTGAGCGGAGGGAGAGGCAGGAGTGAAGAGAAGAGTATGAATAGTGCCTTCGGCCCATGGTCTATACCGGTAAACGAATGAGCCCTTTTGGCTCCTGCATTTTGATGCGGTGGTAAATCAGCCGTCATCGAATCTTAAATATCCTTTTTAGTGTCCGAACGAGTACGGCTCGATAATTTATGAGCCGTTCAGGCGCATAGGCCGGATGTATTTGGTCTTGAGTCAGCAGCCATGAATTTAGTCGCTAACGCATGGCAGGCTCTGCGGTTGTTGTGATAGCAGGCAGTAGAATTTGGTTACTATCACTAACGTGTTTCAATTCGTAATTGGGATATATATTGCTGCGGCTGAATATGCCGGTTGTGGGAAATATATAAAAATAGCGACCTATGGTCGCCATTTCCAATGTGTCGCTATCAACTAGCGTAGGGGACGGATGAGTGATGGAGAACGATGCGGATCTGACCATCTTCCCCCTTACGAAAGCCCCAGGTCTTATCAACAGTGGTGGTTTTGCCATCGGCGTCGGTCAGGTGCACCTTGCCCATGGTATAGGCGCTGTCACCGGAGAGTTGGATCCCGGCATTTTCCACCTTGTAATCTTTCCATCCCTTGATGGCGAACCCCTTATCGATCGGGAAAGATGGATTGCCACCGATGAAGTAGGAGAGCGCGCCCTCGCGGGTTAGCCGGAAGGTTTGCTGGCCGCTTGCCAGGGTCGGTTTGAACAACACCACGCCTTGTGCATAGCCATAGGCATTGTCGATCACGGATTCGGCCGTGGTTTTTGCCTTCTCCTCCCCACCTGCGGCGTAGTCATCGCTGATCTGGATCAGCGCCTTGGCCCAGGCCTCTTGCGCTGCGATCACTTCATTTTCACTGATGTTCCGATTGCCTATTTCAGCTGCGCTGAGGGCTCCGCTGGTACCCAGGATCATCATGGCGAGCAGAGAGCGGCGTAATGTGAATGTCATCGATTTTAATCTCCTTTTTATTAGTGCGGGTTTAATTATGAAAAAGATTCATGAATGAAAATTGAAACATTTATTCAGGATGAATCAATCTTGGAATGTGATGGAGAACAATGAGTTAGGTGCTGATTGAGCCTTTTGGCCGCTTGATGGCTAGGATGGTGCCGGGCCCAGCAGTATGGGCCCAGCTGGTTGTTGACTCAGCGATACGGATGCATAAGAGGAAGTCTGATGTGGGAGGGAACCTGTGGATAGGGGGTGTAGTGGCCGCTGAGGGGAAGATCAACTGCGTTGGCGAGCGCCTCACCAACCGCCAGCCTGATTCCTAAGCCTTTGACGACGCCGAGATCGACGGGTTTGCCGTGACCGAGGCGGGTAATCGGCAGGTTGAGTCGCCGATAGATTCGCTCTACGGGTGTACTGGCTACCCCGATGAGCTCTGTTACGCCATGTTCCATCGCATAGGCATTGGTTTCACGAAACAGCACCAGGGTCAGCTCGCTGACGCCATTGCCAAAGCGCGGGGCGCGCTCGGCATCTATGGCTAGTCGGGTCATCTCCCAACTTTGTGCGGTGCGGGGGGCCGGTTCACCGGCCAGGGTGGAGGGAAAAATATCGGGCATCATATAAGGCCCATCACAACTGAGTAGTCTGACGCAGGCAATCAGCCCTTCATCATCCTCTATCAATACCCATCTGGTCTGCTCCGTATCATAGCCGTCCCGCTCCTGATCCCCTTCGGGTGAGACTTCCCAGCCCAGTCGGTCGGCAAAGACTTGCTTGCGGAACTGGTAAAGTTGGCGGGATATGCTCGGATTGGGATGCTCGGAAAGGGTTCCTCTAAAGATATACATAGTGCTCTTCTCCACGACTCGCGTTTATAATTCCGCTCACCACTGGACGCGGGAGCGGAGACATGAATCAAGACCGGCAACTTGAATATCTGGAGCAGTTTTCGTTGGCTTCGGACGCACAGGCGCTGTCGACCCTTATTGGTCGATTTACCCGTGAAATGGGATATGACTATTTTGGTTTCACCCTGATTTTGCCGATGTCGATGCAGCGTCCCAAGGTGGTGCTGTTTAACGAGTGTCCCGACTCTTGGGTTCAGGTCTATACCGAAAATCATCTGATGACCCGGGATCCCATCATCCATTTGGCGCGAACCCAGACATTGCCGATCTACTGGAACCGGCTCGATGAGCGAGCCAGTTTCCTGCAAAAGGAAAGTTTGATCGTGATGGAGCAGGCGGCTGATTTTGGCCTGCGCAATGGCGTGTCGTTCCCGCTCCATGGGGCCTGTGGGGAAAGTGGCATTCTCTCTTTTATCACCCGCGAAGCGGCCTCGACCGAGCTGCTGCTGGATACCTCGCCGATCCTGAGCTGGCTTTCTCACTACATCTTTGATGCCGCCATCAGGGTGGTGCTGGCGACCATGCCGGAGGGGAAAGAGGAGCCGTTGACCGAGCGTGAAACCCAGTGCCTGTTCTGGGCGAGTGAAGGGAAAACGTCGTCGGAAATTGCCTGCATCCTGGGGATTACCGAGCGCACCGTTAACTTTCATCTCAATCAGGTCACTCGCAAGACGGGCACGATCAACCGCTACCAGGCCATAGCGAAAGGGGTCAATCAGGGGATTATTCGCCCCAATCTGGAGCAGGTGGTCATCACCAACTACTCGTCCCGGCGCTGGCTGCAGTAACGAGAAATCAAGACATCTTGGTCAGGGTCTGACGGGTCGACAATTGCCAGATCCTGCAATTGACAAGGTTGCGGTTAATGAGGGGGTTGGCCATTCTTTGAATAGAACGGCCCTCTTATAGAGTGTTTTGTCAGCTTAAAAAACCACTATGAAGCAATTCATACTGAAGTATGTCCATTGGGGCAGAATCTTTAACCCAAATGGGGGTGGTTGATATCTATTTGTATTATAAGAAAAATGCGGGTTGTAACGGCGCCTCATGCTTTTTTAATACTGAGACTTTTACCAGTGCTGAATTAATCTTCTCGTGAAGTGTGTGAAAGTTTTGGTTATTAGCAGTAAGGAAACAGTGATGTCCGTGGCGCATCATATAGGTCTCATCACCGAGGATAATTTACAGGCGGATATGCTCCGTCATTACCTCATGGATCAACTGGCACAGGATATCGTGCTGGTTCGACAGACCGAGGAGCTCTCCATGCTCTGCTCTGTGATCCCCCAACTGCTGTTGATCGATTTGGATTATCTCAAAGGGCTGCATGGCTCCCGGTGGCGGGAAGCCATCATGGCGCAGAGCGCAGGCGCGAGGGTGGTGTTGCTCAATGCCCCCCATGATGTCGGGCACGAGATGCTGGTGGATTGGCCCAACCTGAGCGGCCTGTTCTTTCGGCGAGATCCCCTGCAACAACTGGTCAGCGGTATTCGCAGGGTGTTGCTGGGAGAGATGTGGTTGCCGCGTCAGTTGATGAGCGAGTTGCTCTGTTATTACCGCGATAGCCAGCCACAGGGGCGACGTCAGGTCGTAGGATTGACCCTGCGTGAACAGGAGATCCTTCGCTACCTCATGACGGGGGCATCAAACGGTGAAATTGCGAACAGCCTGTTCGTGAGCGAGCACACCATCAAGTCGCATCTCTATAACGTATTCAAGAAGATCCACGTGAAGAACCGGTTGCAAGCGGTGCAGTGGGCCAAAGAGCATCTTGACGCTAGAGGCTGGCGCTGAGTCCCCGCCACTGTCTATTCATCCAGTATTCTCTGTGCGATACTCACCCGCCTGACGTGTCGAAACGAGCGTGTGCAAGATGGAAAAAATAGTGGTCCGGGGTGCCCGCACCCACAACCTTAAGAACATCAACCTGACCCTGCCCCGCAACAAGCTGATTGTGGTCACCGGCCTCTCTGGCTCGGGCAAATCCTCCCTGGCGTTCGATACCCTCTATGCCGAGGGGCAGCGGCGCTATGTGGAGTCGCTTTCGGCTTATGCCCGCCAGTTTCTCTCTCTGATGGAGAAGCCGGACGTGGATCATATCGAAGGGCTCTCGCCGGCTATCTCCATCGAGCAGAAATCCACTTCGCACAACCCGCGTTCCACGGTCGGCACCATTACCGAAATTTATGACTACCTGCGGCTGCTGTTTGCCCGGGTCGGTGAGCCCCGCTGCCCGACTCACGGCATCCCGCTGACCGCCCAGACCATCAGCCAGATGGTGGATCAGGTGCTGGCGCAGCCCGAAGGCGCCAAGCTGATGTTGCTTGCCCCTGTGGTGCGCAACCGTAAGGGGGAGCACGTCAAGCTGCTGGAGAACCTAGCTGCCCAGGGCTACATCCGTGCCCGTATCGACGGCGAGGTGTGCGATCTCTCCGATCCCCCGAGCCTGGAGCTGCAAAAAAAGCACACCATCGAGGTGGTGGTGGATCGCTTCAAGGTGCGCGACGATCTGCAACAACGCCTCGCCGAGTCGTTCGAGACGGCGCTGACCCTCTCGGGTGGCATAGTGCAGGTGGTGCCCATGGACGGGGAGGAGGGGGTTGCCCCCATGACCTTTTCGGCTAACTTCGCCTGCCCTGAGTGTGGCCATTCGGTCTCCGAGCTGGAGCCGCGCATCTTCTCGTTCAACAATCCGGCCGGGGCGTGCCCCACCTGTGACGGGCTCGGGGTGCAGCAATATTTCGATCCGGATAAGGTGATCCACGATCCGAGCCAGAGTCTGGCCGGCGGCGCCATCCGTGGTTGGGATAAGCGCAGCTTCTACTACTTCCAGATGCTCAAATCGCTGGCCGAGCACTATGAGTTCGATCTCGAGGCGCCGTGGGAGGATCTGCCGCCCAAGGTGCAGGAGGTGCTCCTGCGCGGCTCCGGTCGCAGCGATATCGAGTTTCGCTACATGAACGACCGTGGCGATGTGGTGGTGCGCAAGCATCCGTTCGAGGGGATCTTGCACAACATGGAGCGCCGCTATCGGGAGACCGAGTCCAACGCGGTGCGCGAAGAGCTCTCCAAATACATCGCCAACAAGCCCTGCACCAGCTGTGGTGGCAGCCGGCTGCGTGAAGAGGCGCGTCATGTCTTCATCGAGAACCGCAACCTGCCGGCCATTGCCGACGACTCCATCGGCGATGCGCTCAGCTTCTTTGCCGGCCTGACCCTGACCGGCCAGCGCGCCCAGATTGCCGAAAAAATCTTGAAAGAGATCGTCGAGCGACTCGGTTTTCTGGTGAACGTGGGTCTCAACTACCTGAGCCTGTCGCGCAGTGCCGAGACTCTCTCCGGTGGTGAGGCGCAGCGCATCCGGCTGGCCAGCCAGATTGGCGCCGGTCTGGTGGGGGTGATGTATGTGCTCGACGAGCCCAGCATCGGCCTGCATCAGCGTGACAACGAGCGGCTGTTGGGCACCCTGACCCATCTGCGCGATCTCGGTAACACGGTGATCGTGGTGGAGCACGATGAAGATGCGATCCGGCTTGCCGACCATGTGCTCGATATCGGCCCCGGAGCCGGGGTACACGGTGGCAACATAGTGGCTCAGGGCACGCCCCAGCAGATCATCGACAACCCGGAGTCGCTGACCGGTGACTATCTCTCCGGCCGCAAGCAGATTGAGGTGCCGCGCGAACGTACGCCACTCACCGGCAAGTGGTTGAAGCTCAAGGGGGCGAGCGGCAACAACCTGCGCAACGTCAACCTGGACCTGCCCATCGGGGTAATGACCTGTGTCACCGGGGTCTCCGGCTCCGGTAAGTCGACCCTGATCAACGATACCCTGTTTCGCATCGCGCACCGGGAGCTGAACAAGGCGACCGAATCGACGCCGGCGCCTTATCGCAGCGTTGAGGGGTTGGAGCATCTGGACAAGGTGGTCGACATCGACCAGAGCCCGATCGGCCGCACTCCGCGCTCCAACCCGGCGACCTACACCGGCCTGTTCACCCCGATCCGCGAGCTGCTCTCCGGCACCCAGGAGGCGCGGGCTCGTGGCTACCAGCCGGGCCGCTTCTCCTTCAACGTGAAGGGCGGGCGCTGCGAAGCCTGCCAGGGGGATGGGGTCATCAAGGTGGAGATGCACTTCCTGCCGGACGTCTACGTGCCGTGCGACGTCTGCAAGGGACAGCGCTACAACCGCGAGACCTTGGAGGTGAAGTACAAGGGCAAGAACATCCACGAGATCCTCGAGATGACGGTGGAAGATGCCCGGGCCTTCTTCGATCCGGTGCCGGCGGTGGCGCGCAAGCTGCAAACCCTGATGGACGTGGGGCTCTCCTACATCCGCCTCGGTCAGTCGGCCACCACACTGTCAGGTGGCGAGGCGCAGCGGGTCAAGCTGGCGCGCGAGCTCTCCAAGCGCGATACCGGCCAGACCCTCTACATCCTGGATGAGCCGACCACAGGGCTGCACTTTCACGACATCCAGCAATTGCTCAAGGTGCTGCACCAGTTGCGCGATCGCGGCAACACCATCGTCATCATCGAACACAACTTGGACGTCATCAAAACCGCCGACTGGATTGTCGATTTGGGGCCGGAAGGGGGCTCGGGAGGGGGCCGCATTCTGGTGACGGGGACTCCGGAGGCCATCTGCGACAATAGCGAGTCGCATACCGCGCGTTTCCTGAAGTCGATGTTGTGACCAAGAAAAGTGACCAAACAAGGGGCCTCTGGCCCCTTTGTTTTTAGGTGGTTCAATGCCAGCATACGCCGGCCCAACTCAGGTTCTATCGATAAGATTCACCATAATAAGGGCGAACGGCCTCAGGAGCCTCAGGCATGAACAGATCGACGCGGACTATCAACTATCAGGTGGCGTTCTCCATGGCGCGGATCTGGGCTATCGCCATGGGGCTGCTGGTGATGCTGTTGTTCAGCATACTGGTGCCTGAGTTGCGCCGCATGGAGCAGCAGCAGATGCGCCAGCAACTGGCCCGGGCCGTGGGGTTGATCCAGACCGACCTCGAGAGCCTGCGCGCCTTTGTCAGAGACTGGGGGGCCTGGGACGATGCCTATCACTTTATGGCCGAACACGATAGCCGCTTCATCCGCTCCAACCTGTTAACCGACATGCCGATGCAGGATTTTCGGTTAAACGTGATGAGCTTTCTCGATCTCTCGGGTAACGAGCGTTGGAGCCGGGTCCGCATGCCGGATGTAGACCCCGAGCTGCTGCTCGACTACCCCCCCTTCTTCGAACGTCTCAAGCAGGAGCTACTCCCTCAGGTGGACCGTGATGGCCTGCAAGGGCTCAAGAGCACCAGCTGGGGGCCTGCCCTGTTTGCCATCTTTCCCATCACCGACTCCCAACGCAGCCAGCCCCACAACGGCTATCTGCTGGTGACGCGCTGGCTCGACGACTCCTATTTGCAGACCCTGTCGGAGCGGGTGGCCGCCCCATTGCAGCTGCGTGAGCTGGAGCATGCGGGGGAGACCCGTCACTTCATGCGGCTGCATGAGGGCTCCCTCTATCGGGTAGGGTATCGGGGGCTGGGGATCATGTGGGGCGAGGTGCTGCTGCTCGATAGTCAGGGCAAGCCGGGGCTGGTGTTGCGGCTGGAATCGACCCGCGACCTCATTCGCGGTAGCGCCCAGGTGTTGCTGTGGACTCTGCTGGGGACATTGCTGATCTGCCTGCTGTGTGGCTTGCTGGCGTTTCGGCGGTTACAGGCGATCGTGCTACAGCCGCTCGACGCCCTGATCCATGGGGTGCAGCAATATGCCTATGATGCCGAGGTGCAGCATCTGCCCAGCATCGACTCCAGCCGCGAGATGAGCATCTTGACCCGCCGGTTCCGCGAGATGGCGCTGCGCCTGAGCCAGCGCCAGCAGGCGAGCCAGGCCTATGGCCAGCGCATGGAGCAGGCGGCTTACCTGGACCCGCTGACCCACTGCTTCAATCGACGTTATCTGGATACCTGGTTGGAGCAGATCGACTATCGCACGTCACATCATGTGCTGATGATCCTCGATATCGATCACTTCAAGCTGGTCAACGACACCCATGGCCATGACATGGGGGATCAGATCCTCTGCCAGTTTGCCGATGTGTTGCGCCGCCAGTTGCGGCATGGGGAGCGCTTGGTGCGGCTGGGAGGGGAGGAGTTTCTGGTGATTGGCGAGTGTGACTCGCCGGCGCAGGCGAAAGCCATGGTGGGGCGGCTGCGGCGGGAGATTGGGCAGAGTGATTTTGGCTCGCCTGAGCTACCGCTTGGCATGACGGCTTCCATCGGTTTCTGCCTCTATCCGCTGGGGGCCGAGAAACACCAGGCCGGTTGGAAGTTGTGTCTCAAGCTGGCGGATATGGCGCTCTATCGGGCCAAGTTGAACGGACGCAATACCTGGGTGGGCGTGACCTGTGATGTCGATGGGCCATTGCCACTGCTACAGGCCGAGGAGTTGATCCGGCGGGAGGTGGTGCATCTGCTGCAACCGGAGGATGAATAGGTTGATGTGATATGCGGCATTGGGTGAATTGTTATGTTGGGCGTGATGGCTGTGGAGGGCACGGCGGTCATTGCGAAGGTGATTGGTACATCCATCTTTACATTGAGTAACAATTGAGCTAAATCAACTGACGGGACGTTACCTTCCCGTAAAGTGTGGGTGCTTGCAGCACAACTAACACTAAAAAGGTAATAACGATGAAAAAGTCACTTCCTCTGCTGATGACCGCTATGTTGGTTTCCCCCTTGGCAATGGCCCATCAGGCCGGCGACATCCTGGTGCGTGGCGGTATCGCCGTCGTCTCCCCGCAGGAGAGCAGCGATGACGTTGCCAACTCCGGTGAACTGGAGATCGACAGCAACGCCCAGCTCGGGCTGACCCTCTCTTACATGATCACCGACAACTGGGGGGTTGAACTGCTGGCCGCCACGCCGTTCTCCCACTCCGTCAGCACTCCGGGTCTGGGTGAAGTGGCCAAGGTCAAGCACCTGCCGCCGACCCTGATGGCCCAGTACTACTTCGGCAATGCCCAGAGTAAGGTGCGTCCGTATGTCGGCGTGGGGATCAACTACACCACCTTCTTCGACGAAAAGGGCAAGGGCGCACTGGCCGGCACTGATGTCAGCGTCGACGACTCCTGGGGTGTGGCCGGTCAGATTGGCGTGGATATGGCGCTCACCGATCGCTGGTTCGTCAACGGCTCGGCCTGGATCATCGATATCGACACCGACGTAAATACCGCCGTCGGTACCATCAAGACCCACATCGATCCCATGGTGTTCATGGTCGGGATGGGCTACCGCTTCTGATCTCGCTTCAGCTAAAAGGGCCCGCATCCTGGGCCCTGCACGCTCCTTGGCCCGACTGGTTCGGGCCTTTTTGTCTCCGCAAGAGGGGCAATGCAGACTTGAGTCACCCGTCGCGGCGGGTTAGCCTGAGCGCCGGTTTGACGACAAGGAAGCCACGATGCTGGAGATGCAGGTTGATCCGCGCTTTCAGGAGACCGACGCCCTCGGCCACATCAACAACACGGTACCGGCGGTCTGGTTCGAAGCGGCCCGAGCGCCGCTGTTTCGGATCTTCACCCCCGATCTCGATGTGCGGCAGTGGCGGCTGATCCTGGCGGGCTATACGGTGCAGTTCAAACGCGAACTCTTCTATGGCGAGCCGGTTACCATTCGCACCGGCGTCAAGCGGATTGGCTCCAGCTCGTTTACCCTCTGGCAGGAGGCCTGGCAGCAGAAAGTGCTGGCGGTCACTGCCGAGACCACCCTGATCCATTTCGATTACCCGACCCGCTCCCCCGTGCCACTGACCGAGCATCATCGCGAGGGGCTGCGGGTCTGGCTTGTGGAGGATACCCATTGAAGCTCTCCCCCCTTCTGCCATTGACGCTGGCGGCCACTTTTCCTGCTATGGCGCTACCCATGATGACCCTTGATCAGCAGTTCGACACGATGGAGAAGGCGGCCCGTGGCGCCCTCGATACCCGCCAGTTCACCTTAGATGGGGTGGTGGTGACCGCTTGGCTGGATGGTGACATGCCCGTCATCATCGCGGTGCCACGCCTCGATGAGAAGGGGCAGGAGCAGGGGGTGAACCGTTACTACTTCAAGGGCGGGGTGCTGTTTGGAGTGCGTGAGCCCGAGTCGCGCTTTCAGTTCGAGCAGGGGAAATTGATGGCCTGGCTGGATGAAGAGGGTCAGCCACAGCCCTTCGTCAGCCAGGTCAGCCTGGCGCAGCGTGAACAGTGGCTGCTCAAGCGTGCCGCGCAACTGCGGGGGCTGTTCACGCCGAGCCGGGGTGAGCAACTGCTGGATCGCCAAGACCCTTCGGTCAAGGTCACCGGTACCGATCGCACCCAGTGGCTCTGTCACGACAAGCTGGTCACCCTGACCGGCGGCGAGAAGGTGATCTTCGACGCCGGCAAGGTACAGGCCTCGGAGCAGGGCGTAAAGGGCAGGGTCAGCCTGCTAAAGGGGGATGACTGGCAGGATCTCGATATGCAGTGCCACGTTCGTGGCTACCGGGTGGTGAGCCTCATCTGGCGAGCGCCCAAGAGGTCATGAAAACGCGGGGCCCAGGCCCCGCTTTTTCTTGCCGCAACGGCCTATTGTTCGGGCAGGCAGGGCTGCTGGGTGCCGATGGTGCTAAGAGAGTGGCAGAGGGTGGGGGCGCCAATGGCGATCGGCTCACCGAGGAATTTGGGCTCTTTGCTGAGAATGTAGAGATCGAGCAGGCTCATGAAACGGGCGAAGATCTCGCGCACCCGGGTCTTGAATCCCTCGTGGGGCGCCACGTCGGGGGCGTTGAAGCCGATGGCATCGATGCCGAAGCGGTGGGCGATGAAGATGGCGCGCTCGTTATGGAATTTCTGGGAGACGATGATGTAGGAGGCTTGGCCGAACACCTCCTTGGCCCGCACCACCGAGTCGAGGGTGCGAAACCCGGCGAAATCCATATAGATGGCGGAGGCGGGGATCCCGGCTTTGATCAGGGCGCGGCGCATCAGGCGCGGCTCATTGTATTGCACGGTGGCATTGTCACCCGAGACGATCAGGTAATCGACCTTGGCGTTGTTGTAGAGTTCGATCGCCGCCTTGATCCGATTGCTGAAGTAGGGGTTGTGACCTCCCCCGACCAGATACTTGGATGTCCCGAGCACCACCGCCACCTTGTGATAGGGCACCTCGGTGACGTTGTCGTAGGTAAAGCGGGCCGTCTTGGAGACGCGCCACTCCCCGTAGCCAAGCAGCCCCAGCGCGATGGCCAGCAGCAGTAACAGTATGGCGAGGAGGAGTAAGGCAAATCTCTTCATGAGCACCGGTGGTTCGAGGCGAATGGCCGCATTCTATTACAACTGGCGCGCTGCGTCAGCGCGGGCGGGCAGATCGATTCAGCCAGCAGTAAGCGAAAAGGGGGCATTTGGGCCGGCGATACGGGCAAGGGGCTTATCGCTTCACCTGCCGCTCCCCTGATTCGTGGCCCGGCTTTTGTGTGGCGTGAGCGGATGAATGCCGGCTCGCTGCGACGATTTTGAGCTGCTGGCGGGAGGGCTTGAGCGCGCCCCCCAGATCGGGCCAGGGCAGCCAGTCATCGGGCACCATGAAGCCGGGAAGGGCGGCCCGAACCCACTGCTCTAGCTCGAGTTCGCTCATCGGCTCGCCTTGCCAGTCGATGAAGCAGGCCGGCCGCTCCCCCCACTCCTCGCTGGGGACGGGCACCACCAGTGCCTGTGCAATGGCGGGGTGATCGACCAGTCGCTGCTCTATGGTCTCGGGCTGGATATTCTCCCCTCCCGAGATGAAGAGGTTGTCGAGTCGCCCTTCCACCACCAGTTCACCCGCCGCCGTCAGATGGCCCTTATCCCGGGTATGAAACCACCCTTGTGCATCGCGGGCCGGATCGAGCCCGGCGGGGTGGTCATAACCGAGAAACAGGGTGTCACCGCGCACGCAGATCTCCCCCTCTTCAATTTTCACCTCGCGCCCCGGCAGCGGATGGCCGACCAGACCGGGGTGACCTGGGGTGGCGGTGCACACCTGGCTGCCCATTTCGGAGAGGCCGTAACTCACCTTGGGGGTCAATCCCATGGCGCTGAGGCGCTCGACCAGCGGCGCCGGGATGGCGGCCCCGCCCAACAGCAGTTCGCGCAGGCGGGTGCGGGCAGGATGGAACCCTTCGGCCAGCAGTCGCCACAACTGGGTCGGCACCAGGGAGAGGTGGGTGATGGGCTGGGTCTCGAGACGCGCCTTGAGGGGGCGATCCCGTTCGTCGAGCACCAGTGCGGCGCCGGCCAGGAAGACCCGAAACAGGATGGCGTAGCCACCGACGTGAAACAGCGGCAGCGAGAGTAGCCAGCCGCAGTCGTGATCGAGGGGAATGAGGCTGGCCGAACCGCGTGCCGAGGCCAGGTGGTTGGCCAGTCGGTGCAGCACCGCCTTGGGCTCTCCGCTCGAGCCGGAGGTGAGGATGAGGTTATTGGGCTGCTCTGGCGCCAGCCACCCCTCGTCGGTGGCTTCACGCTCACCGGCAAAGTCGAGCCGCAATCGGCGCCACGGGCCTGCCACGTTGGCCTCGGCAGACCAGAAGCCGTCGATGTTGAGCCGGGTTGCCAGCGCCTGTTGCCGGGCCGACGGAAAGGCGGGATTGAGCGGGCAGAAGATGAGACCGAGCCGCACGCAGGCCCAGGCCAGCAGCACCCCTTCCTGGCTGGCGCGCACCGGGGCGGCCAGCCGCATGCCACGGTGCATGCCCTGTGCCTGTAGCTGGGCGGTGAGGTGGTTGAGCCGGCGATCCAGCGTCCGGTAATCGAGGGTGATGCCTTGGCTGATAAGGGCCGGCTGCGCCGGACGCGCGTTGGCCCAGCGGCGAACCGGACAAGCTTCAGCCATGTTGCCACACGGTATCGAGCTGGCTCATCTCCGGGGCTCCCTCTTTCCCCATCAGGTCCCGAGCGAGGAAACGGCGGGTGCCGAGCCCAGGGGCCTGCTGCGGGTCCCACTCGGCGCCAAGCTGGGCCAGTTGGGCCAGACCCAGGCCGGACTCGAAGCAGGAGGAGACGATCACCTTGAGGTGCAACTCGCGCGCCTTGGCAACCAGCGCCTCGCAGTGGCACAGGGAGCCGAGCAGGGTGGGCTTGAGCACCAGGGCCCGCAGCTGGGGGATAGGCTCCCACGGTTTGCCTTGGGCCAGCAGCTCGTCGAGGGCCACCGGCATGCCGGTGCGGTTGGCCACGAAGCGGATGTCGTCGAAATCGGCGCACGGATCTTCGAGGTACTCGATGCGGGCAGGATCGAGGTGCAGGCAGAAGGTCCACGCCTCTTCACGGTTCCATCCCTGGTTGGCATCGAGGATCAACTTGAGATTTGGGTTGCGATCGAGCAGCAAGCGGATCAAGGCCAGCTCGTCGCGCATCGGATAACGGGCCACCTTGAGCTTGGCCTTGTTGGTGGGGGCGTTGTGCAGCACCACCTTCCAGTTCTTGAGCAGATCCTGGGGGGCTCCCTGGATCAGCGGATAGGGATCGGGCAGCGGCGCCTTGAGGGTGGGCCAGCTGCGACGGGCGCAGTCGAGGCCGAACTGCACCGAGGGCAGGGTGGCGGTGATGGTTTCGCCGCGGGCCAGCGCCTTGAGGCAGAGCAGGGCCTGCTCCTGCGCCTCGGCCAGGGTTTCGCGGGAGAAACCGGGCAGGGGGGCAATCTCCCCCCAGCCGCCATTTATGTTGACCAGCAGGCCCTGACGCACCGTTTCGACCCGGCCATGAAACGTCAGGGGGTGAGTAAAGGGCAATTCGTAGCGATACAGGGCCAGTTTCATCAGGGGTTCCGTTTGAATTTGGAAAAATCAGGACGGCGCTTCTGGTTGAAGGCGTTGCGTCCTTCCTGACCTTCATCGGTCATGTAGAACAGCATGGTGGCGTTACCGGCCAGCTCTTGCAGGCCGGACTGACCGTCGCAGTCGGCGTTCAGTGCCGCTTTCAGGCAGCGCAGTGCCATCGGGCTGTGTTGCAGCATCTCGCGGCACCAGCGCACGCTCTCGCGCTCCAGCTCGGCCAGCGGCACCACAGTGTTGACCAGACCCATGTCGAGGGCTTGCTGCGCGTCATACAGGCGGCACAGGAACCAGATCTCGCGGGCCTTCTTCTGGCCGACGATGCGCGCCATGTAGGAGGCGCCCCAGCCACCGTCGAACGAGCCCACCTTGGGGCCGGTCTGGCCAAACATGGCGTTGTCGGCGGCGATGGTGAGATCGCACATCATGTGCAGCACATGGCCACCCCCGACCGCATAACCGGCCACCATGGCGACCACCGGTTTCGGGCAGGTGCGGATGTCGCGCTGGAAGTCGAGCACGTTGAGGTGATGCACGCCGGAGTCATCGCGATAGCCGCCGTAGTCGCCACGGATCTTCTGGTCACCGCCGGCGCAGAAGGCCTGATCACCGAAGCCGGTCAGGATGATGGCGCCGATGTGGTCGTCATAGCGGGCGTCGGCCAGAGCCTGGATCATCTCCTTCACCGTCTGGGGACGGAAGGCGTTGCGCACCTGGGGGCGGTTGATGGTGATCTTGGCGATGCCCTCGGCGGACTTGTGGTAGAGGATGTCCCCGTAACCGGCGGTACAGTCGCGCCATTCGGCGGGGGCATACAGCTGCGCTTCGGTCATACCTTCAATCATGTGCTCTTCTCTTCTGGTTGAGTGGCCCAGCGAGCCAGCTCGCGGGCATAAATCTCGGGGAGGGCGGCGTGCAGATTGTGCCCGCCATCCAGCACCCGCAGGTCGATTGTTGAACCCGGCGTCGCCAGTTGGCAAGCCAGGTTGTGGAATTTGTGATCTCGACGCCCTGCCACATAGGTGACGGGCAGCGTTGTGGTGGCCAGCCAGGTGCGCAGCTCCGGCTGGTGGCCGAGCGAGGTGGCGCGCAGCATGGCGGCAACGGCCTCGCCCCGGTTGCCGAGGCGCCGGATTATCAGGTGCTCCCGCTCTTGGGTGTCGAGATCCGAGAAGACCCCCTGGCAGTACCAGTCATGCAGCACGGTCGGCAGCGGCTCGCTCTCGAAACGGCGGGCCCAGCGAGCGTCATGGGCCAGGCGCATGGCGCGTTCGACTTCGGGCAGGCCGGGGTGGCTGTTCTCCAGCCACAGCGCCGTCAGCCCTTGTGGCTGCAAGCTGGCGTGATAGAGGGCGATGCGTCCGCCGAGGGAATAACCGGCCAGCCGGTAGCGGGTGACGCCGTGCTGCGACAGGGTATCACGCAGCCAGCGATCGCACTCGGCAAAATCGGCCACGTCGAGATCCCGCTGCTCACCGTGTCCGGGCAGATCCAGCGCCAGCCAGGGGCCGGTCAGATGATGGGTGACCGAAGCCCAGTCGTGCCGGTCACCGAGCAGGCCGTGCAGCAGAACCGTGGTGATCTCAGCCATGCAGCGCCCTCCCCAACGTCTTGAGATCGTCGCTGACCCCCTCGCTTGGCACCCTGATCTCGATCAGGGTCACCCCGGATTGCAGTGCCGAGCGATAGGCCTGCTCGAACGCCTCCAATGTCTGTGGCGCGACATAGTTCAGGCCGAACATGGCCGCCGCATGGGCGAAGTCGAGGCCGTGCGGCAGCCGGTAGTAGCTCTCCCTGAGCCCCTCGGCGGTCGGCACCGGCAGCATGTTGAAGATGCTGCCGCCGTCGTTGTTGAGCAGCACCAGCACCAGCGGGGCACGCCGCTTGGTGAGCAGCGCCAGGCTGTTGAGATCGTGCAGGGCGCTGAGATCGCCGATGAGCAGGGTGGTGGGCAGCGCACTGCTCTCGGCAAAGCCGCAGGCGCTGGCGATGAGGCCGTCGATGCCCGAGGCGCCGCGGTTGGTCATCACCCGGCTGGGGCCATGGCCCGGCGTGCCCAGCATGTCCATCAGTCGCGCCGGCATGCTGTTGCCAACGAACAGTTGCCCTTCGATCAGGCGGTTGAGGCGATGGCAGACGCCGAGCTCGGAGAAGTGGGCGCAGGCCTGCTCGATCTGCGCGGCGACTCGCGTCAGCATGGGGGCCAGCGTGGCCCAGCCGGACGGCGCATGGTCGATGGGATGGGCGGCGGCAAAATCCGGCGCCGAGCCAAGCAGGCGGCGACGCACCCGGTAGTCGGGGTCGAGGCGGGCCGGCTGGGGATCGACCAGCCAGTAATCCTGCCAGGCGTGGTCGCACACGAAGTGGGCGAGGCGCTTGGAGATGAGGCGGGCACCAAATTGCAGCAGTACCTCGGCGCGCCCTAGCTCGGCGCGAAAGGCCGAGTCGTGCAGGGCAAGATCCGTGTGCAGCAGCGCCCGCGGGTCAAAACGCAGCTGGCTTTGCAGATCGGCGATGAGCGGCCAGTCGAGCCGCTCGGCCAGTGTCGCTACGGCATCGGCCTCCTCGGGATCGTCGATACGCCCGGCGATGATGAGGCCACGGCGCGCCGCGAAACTCGGCCACTGCGGCTGGGGCGTGATGGCTCGGGGCGGCTCTTGCCATGGGCCCCACGGGGCGCCGCTCGTCAACCAGTCTCCGAGGGGGGCCAGGTAGTCGGCAAAGTCGGGCTGCTCGGCACCTGGGTAGAGGGGCTCGGGATACATGCAGTTGAGGTGCACCACGCCCGGCGTGCGGCGCTGCACGGCGAGCGCCTGATCCACGCAGCTCAGCACGAAGGGGGCGGCGATGGTGGGGGTCGGGCTCGGCAGATTCTGCTGGTACACCGGGTAGCGGGCGAAGATCCCCTGCTGATCGATGGCCTGGTTGGCGCCGTTGTCGATGAGCTCGGGCGGCCGGTCAGCCGACAGTATGATGAGCGGTACCCCGGTCAGCTGGGCCTCGGCCACGGCGGGCCAGAGGTTGGCCACGGCGGTGCCCGAGGTGGTGATGACGGCGACTGGCCGGCCGCTGCCCTTGGCCAGGCCGAGGGCGAAGAAGCCGAGGCCGCGCTCATCGAAATGCACGTGGCGGCGCAGGCCGGGGTGAGCGGCGGCGGACATGGTCAGCGGTGCGCTGCGCGAACCGGGGGCCAGTGCCACGTCGCGCACCCCCAGACGGTAGAGCTCCTCGAGCAGGAGCGCAGCCCAGAGGTGGTTGAAGGTGGCGTGACGGCTCGCGAACATGGGATCTCCTTCGGGCTAGCGCTGCTCCAGCAGGGAGAGCACGTTACCGATCTTGTTGTCGAGTTCGGCCCACTCGGCGGCAGGCTCAGATCCGGCGACGATACCGGCACCGGCGAACAGGGTAACCGACTTAGCATCGAGCAGGGCACTGCGGATGCCGACGGCGAACTCGCTGGTGTCGCGACTGAGCAGGCCACAGGCGCCGGCATACCAGCCGCGTTGATAGGGTTCGTGATGACGGATGAAATCGAGCGCCGCCTCGCGCGGGGCGCCGCCGACCGCCGGGGTCGGGTGCAGCGCGGCCAGCAGTTGCCAGTCACACACCTCGGGCTTGAGCGCGGCCTCGATGTCGCACTTGAGGTGCTGCAACAGGCGCAGCTTGAGGATGCGCGGCTCGGTCAGGCTGGTTTGCTCGGCCAGCGGGGCCAGGCGTTGCAGTATGTCGGCGTGTACCAGCCGGTTTTCCAGCCGGTTCTTGCTGTCGGCCAGCAGTTCGGCGGCCAGGGCCGCGTCCAGCGCATCATCACCGCTGCGACGAATCGTGCCGGCCAGCGCCTCGGTGAAGAGATGGCGTCCCTCGCGCCGGTAGAGGCGCTCGGGTGAGCAGGAGATGAAGGCTTGCTCGGGGGCGAACTCGAAACCGAAGTGGAAGCAGTCGTGGGCCCGTTCACGCCAGGCAGCCAGCATCGACCAGGGGACGATCCGGATCGGGCTATCGAGGCGACTAGCCCGTGACAGCACCACCTTGGGGGTGTGGGCCTGGAAGTCGGGGGCCGTGACCTGCTCGACCAGTGTGCGCCACAGCGCCGGGTCCGGGCTGTCGCTGCGCACGAAAGGTTGAGCCGGCAGCGGTGGCAATGGCTGCGCCGGGCGCAGCGCTTGCAGGGCCTGCTCGGCGGCGGCCAGTTCGGCCTCCCGATTGCAGGCATCGAGGCAGAGGTTGAGGCACAGGCTCACCTCCTCGCCACGGCGCACCAGTTCGATCCGTGGCAGCACGAAGCGACAGGCACCGAAACCGGGCCAGCCGGGGGACGTCGGATCGAAGGCGAGGCCGCCAAAGTAACGCGGAGAGTCGGCGCCCGCCTCGGCGACCTGTTTGCACAGGGCGGTCAGTTGCTGGGGATCCTCCAGGGTGTGAATGCTGCCGAGCGCGGCGTACTCGGGCCGCTCTGCACCGCGGGAGTGCCAGTAGATACGCGGATAGAGCGGTTGCGCCGCCAGCCAGCCGAGGAAGGAGTCGACCACGAACGGGATCCGCAGGCGAACAAAGCCTGTGGTCGCGTCATGGCGAAGGGCGTCCAGTTGTTGCAGGAGATGTGTGGGTGCCAGCATGGGTCAGAGTTCGGAGGGCGCAGCGCCGGTGTGTGCCAAAAGGCTAACAATTCATATATATTAACGGCCCATTCTTCCATGTAAATCATCTGGACATCTGATCCCGGGGCGTGGCCAGTATAAGGGGGGAGCCCCCGCCATAACCTCGACAGGATCAATATCCGGCTGCTTGGCTACCGACTATGACTGAAAAACTCACCGCCTGGGTGCTGGCGGCTCGTCTGCGCACCCTGCCATTGGCCTGTTCCTCGATCCTGCTGGGTACTGGCCTGGCGGCTCGCAACGGCGCCTTTGACGGAGCCATCATGGGGCTGTCGCTGCTGACCGCGATCCTGCTACAGATCCTCTCCAACCTGGCCAACGACTACGGCGACGCCGTCTCGGGGGCCGATAACGAGGCGCGCATCGGGCCGCAGCGGGCCGTGGTTTCCGGCCTCATCAGCCGTGGCGAGATGGTGCGCGCCATGGTGCTGGTGGCCCTGGGGGCCGTGGCGAGCGGGTTGGGGCTGCTGGTCACCGCGTTTGGCAACAACTGGCTCGATGTGCTGCTGTTTGTCGCCTTTGGTGGCTTCGCCATCATCGCCGCCATCACCTATACGGTGGGTAAGACCCCCTATGGCTATCGTGGCTTTGGCGATATTTCGGTGTTCCTGTTCTTCGGGCTGCTTGGGGTGCTGGGCTCTTTCTATCTCTTCACCCACAGCCTGAGCTGGCCGCTGCTGCTGCCGGCGGCCGCCTGTGGCCTGCTGGCCACCGCCGTGCTCAACATCAACAACGTGCGTGACATCGAAGGGGACAGGGTGAGCGGCAAGATCACCCTGGCGGTGCGCCTTGGCCGGGAGAAGGCGATCGCCTACCACTGGGTGCTGCTGGGCGCGGCGCTGTTACTGACCATCGCCTTTTTGCTGCTGGAGGGAACGGGCCCCTGGCCCTGGATCTTCCTGCCGGCCCTCAAGCCGCTCAGCGGCGCCGCCCGCACCCTCTCCGAGACGCGCGACGGGGCACGCCTCAACGGGGCCCTCAAGCAGACCGCCATCAGCGCCTTCCTCTACAGCCTGCTGCTGGCCATCGGTCTGGCCCTGAGTTGAGGGCAGACAGGCCGATGCGGCTTTGTTAGTGTGAAAAGGGGCGCCAGTGGCGCCCCTTCGCTATGACAAGGTGGGGAAAACCCGACCGATGAGAGGGAATTTATGTCTGCCAGGACCTATTTTGACGAACTGAACCGGGACTACCTTGCGGTGCACCGACGCAAGGAGGATCTCTTCTGGGCCACCTACATGGGCACCAGCGACGATCAGGCCGGCTTCACGGCGGCCGAGCAAGCCTACAAGGCGTTTTGTGCCGATCCGGCGCGACTGCCACAACTGCGTGCCGCGCTCGAGCAGGCGGGTGACGACCCGCAGCTCGCCGCCGGCCTGCGTGGCTGGATCGCCTTTTTCGAGTGCAATGTGATAGAAGACTCGGCCGCCGCCCGCCTGATGGATGAGCTGGTGGCGGCCGAGTCGGCCCTGTTTGCGGCGCGGCGCACCCTGACGCTGACCCTGACGGGTGAGAATGGGGAGTCGTTGCCGGGCTCGCTGCCGGCGGCTGCCACCTTGCTCGGCACCAGCCCGAGCGAAGCGTCGCGGCGCAGTGCCATCGCCCTTTTCCATACCCTGGAGCAGTGGGTGGTGACGCACGGTTTTCTCGACATAGTGCGGCTGCGTAACCGTTTTGCCCGCGCCATGGGGTATCGCGACTACTTCGATTACAAGGTGCACAAGAACGAGCGGATGAGCCCAGAGCAGCTGTTTGCCGTGCTCGATGCCTTCGTGGCCGCCACCGAGGCGCGCTGCGTGGCCTCTCTCGCCGAGTTGCGGGCTCGTCACGGGGAGGTGGCCTGCGCCCCCCATAATCTGCGCTTTTTCTCCGGCGGGGATGCCATTCGCCAGCTCGATGCTTATGTGCCCTTCGAGCGCGCCTTGCGCGACTGGGTGGAGAGCTTCGCTCGCCTTGGCATCCAGTTTCGGGGCGCCACCCTGACATTGGATCTGCTGGAGCGGGCCGGCAAGTATGAGAACGGCTTCTGCCACGGCCCGGTGCCGAGCCACTGGCAGGGCGGGGTCTGGGTTCCCGCCATGGTCAACTTCACCAGTCTGGCGCGCCCGGATCAGGTGGGCAGCGGCTGGCGTGGCCTCAACACCCTGTTCCACGAGGGGGGCCACGCCGCTCACTTTGCCAACGTGACCGGCAATGCCCCCTGCTTCTCCCAGGAGTTCCCCCCCACCTCCATGGCCTATGCCGAGACCCAGTCGATGTTCTGCGACAGCTTGCTGGGGGATGCGGACTGGCTCAAACGCTACGCCCGCAACGAGGCAGGGGAGGCCATCCCCGATGCGCTGATCCACACCCTGATTGAAACCAGTCAGCCGATGCGCGCCTTCAACGAGCGGCAGATTGCCCTGGTGGCCTACTTCGAGCGGGATCTCTACCGGTTGGCGGAAGATGAGCTGACTGGTGATCGGGTGATCGCGCTGGCCCGCGAATGGGAGCGGCGTATCCTCGGCGTCGAGAGTCCGCGGCCGCTGTTGGCCATTCCCCACCTGCTCAACCAGGAGTCGGCCTGTGCCTATCACGGCTACCTGCTGGCCCAGATGGCGGTGGAGCAGACCCGCGCCTTCTTCCTGGCCCGCGATGGTTATCTGACCGACAACCCGCGCATCGGGCCGGATCTGGCCGCCCACTACTGGGCGCCGGGCAATGGCAAGAGTCATGATGAGACCTTGCAGAGCCTGACCGGGGAGGGGTTCAACGCCCACTATCTGGCTGAGGCGTGCAACCGGACGGTCGAGCAGACCTGGCAGGAGGCACAAGCCTGTATGGCGGCCGCCGCAGCGCGCGCTGCCCCCGGCGATGGTGTGCCGCTCGAGGCCATCATCCGGGTGGTGCATGGGGAGGAGCTGATCGCCGATAACTCTGAGTCGCAAGCGCGGATGCTGGACGACTTTGAGCGCTGGATCCGGGAGCACTATCCCGCCAGTCGGTGAGAGTGAGACTCGCTCGAAATCTAATCAGACGCCCTCCATCAGGAGGGCGTCTGTTTTTGTATGCATTTGTACGGATTAAAGGTGAAAAACGTGTGCTACATCAACGGAATGGGGCGGGATAAACCTCCAGTAACCCTCTAATTGGCCGATAAGCACTATGTTGAACATATTCCCTTAGTTTGAGGACAGCGACATGAGTCTCTCCATAGTGCAAAGGATCATTGCCGGTTTTGTGCTGATGCTCCTTCTGCTGATCCTGCTTGGCACCGTCAGTGCGCTCAAGATCCGTGGCATCAATGCGGGTCTGACCGAGGTGACCGAGCGAGCAACCCCGCTGGTGGTGGCGGCGGCCAACCTGAAGGGGACCCTGCAGGATGCCAATCGTTGGGTACTGGAGTACCGCAACAGTGAAGAGGGCAGTGCCCTGGACGGGCTGGCGGCTCAGATCAGCCAGCAGCGACAGCGTTTCGAACAGAGCCGTGAGGCACTGGATCAGGGGGATGAGGCGGCCGCCAAGCTGCAATCGGTCAGCGAGGCGGCCGAGCATTTCTTTGCGTTGAGCGATCAAGTGATGGCCCAGCATCGCCTCTGGGTGGCGGCGCACCAGCACCTGACTGAGCTCGGCAAGGGCTTCATCCGCCTCGAGGATACCTATCAGTGGGCCGCCGATCTGCTGTTGCAGCAGGCATCGAGCCAGCGTTCCATGCGCAACAAGGCCGAACTCATCACCTCGGGCATTGCCCGCGATATCAAGAATATCCGTCGCGCCGACCAGCAGACCGATCTGGCCACGCTGGAGAAGGTGCTCTCGACCGACATCGACATGGCCCGCAAGCGCCTCGAGCGGGTGGCGGTGCCCGATGACGTCAAGGCCCGCTATCTGGCCAACCTCGGCAAGCTTGAAGAGCTGACCCTGGGCAAGAGCGGCATGCTGGTGACCATGCGCAGCCAGCAGCAGCTGGGGGCCACCCTCAAGGATCTCAACTTGCAGCTCGACAGCACCCTGGCTAAGGCGCTGGGTCTGCTCGATGAGTTCAGCGCCAGCGCCACCCGCACGGCCTCGGTCAGCCGTAACAGTGCCGACGGGGCGGTGAGCAGCGCCAGCTTCTGGATTCTCACGGTGGCGGCCGTTTCGGCGCTGGTGGCGCTGGTGATCGGCTACACCACGGCGCGCAGCATTCAACGTCCGCTGCAACGGATCAACGGCGAGTTGGCGCTGATGGCTGCCGGGGACATGACCCGCCGCATCAACTACCGCAGCGGCTGCGAGTTTGGGGCGCTCTCTAAGTCGATCGACACCCTGGCCAGCAAGACAGGTGAGCTGCTGAGCGAGATCAGTTCGGGCTCGCGCCATCTGGTGGATGAGGCGGCCCGTGCCGCCGAGATCAGCGAGCGCGCCATGGCTCGGGTACAGGAGCAGAAGAGCCAGACCGATCAGGTGGCCGCCGCCATCACCGAGCTGGAGGTGAGTGCCGGTGAGGTGGCCCGCTCCACCGAGAACACCAAGCGTGAGGTGGATCTTGCCAACGATGAGGCCAAGTCGGGGCGGCGCAAGGTGGCCGATACCCGACGCCTCACCGAGGGGCTGGCTACCGCCATGGAGGAGGCCGTCGGCATCACCCACAAGCTGGGTGAGTTCAGCGACAACATCGGCAGCATTCTCGACGTGATCCGCAGCATCGCCGAACAGACCAACCTGCTGGCCCTTAACGCCGCGATTGAGGCGGCCCGAGCCGGCGATGCCGGACGTGGTTTTGCCGTGGTGGCCGACGAGGTACGGGCGCTGGCTAACCGTACCCAGACCAGCACGGAGGAGATCCAGGCGATGATCGAGAACCTGCAGTCCTCGAGCCGCCACGTCGTGGAGGTGATGGGGCGCAGCCAGGATCAGACTCAGACCTGCGTGACCCAGACCCGTGAGATGGATGACGCGTTGCAGTCTATCGCCCGGCGGATGGAGGTGATCAAGGAGCTGGCCGATCAGGTCGCCCACGCCGCAGATGAACAGATCTCGGTCAGCCAAGGTGTGGCACAACACATCTCGGGGATTGCCGAGGTGGCCTTCGAGACCGAGCGTGAGGCGCGCCAGTCGGCGGGCAGCAGTGAGGTGCTGGCCGATCTGGTCTCGCAACAACAGAAACTGATTTCCCACTTCAAGGTCTAGGAGGCGCTATGTCAAAGCAATGGTTAGGGGCGCTCGGCCTGCTGTGTTGTTCCCATCTGGTGGCGGGTGAGCTGGTGATAGAGAGCTGGCGTGTCGATGACAAGGCCCTGTGGGAGCAGAAAATCATTCCGGCGTTTGAGAAGAGCCATCCCGGGATCAAACTGACTTTCCACCCGGTACAAAACGTCAGCTTCATGCCGACGCTGCAAGAGAGCCTCAAGGCCGGCAAGGCGGGGGATCTCATCACCTGCCGCCCGTTTGACGACTCGCTGGCCCTGTTCAAGGCCGGCCATCTGGCCGAGCTGACCGAGATGGCGGGGATGGAGAACTTCCCGAGTTTTGCCCAGTCCCCGTGGCAGACTGACTCGGGGGCTCAGACCTTCTGTGTGCCGATGGCATCGGTCATCCACGGCTTTTTCTACAACAAGGGGATCTTCAAGGATCTGGGGATTACCCCGCCGCAGACCCGGGAGCAGTTCTTTGCTGCCCTCGATAAGGTCAAAGCCGATGGTCGCTACGTGCCGCTCGCGATGAGCGGTGCCGAGAGCTGGGTGGCCTCTGAGCTCGGCTTCCAGAATATCGGCCCCAACTACTGGAAGGGGGAGGATGGCCGATTGGCGCTCATCAGCGGCAGTGAGCGGCTCGACAATGCCCCCTATGTGCAGGCTTTCAGCGAGCTGGCCCGCTGGCGCCCTTATCTGGGGGAGGGGGCTGAGCAGCGTGACTATGCGGCGGCGAACGAACTGTTTACCTCGGGCAAGGCGGCCATGTATGTTGCCGGCTCCTGGGAGATCGCCCCCTTCACCGGCAAGGTTGATTTTGGCGTGCTGCGCCCGCCGGTCGCCAAGGCGGGAGACAGCTGCTACTTCACCGACCATACCGACATCGGCATGGGGATGAACACGGCGAGCAAGAATAAAGAGGAGGCCATGCAGTTCCTGCAGTGGCTCACCACCTCCGAGTTTGCCGAGCTCTACACCAACGCCTTGCCCGGATTCTTCTCTTTGTCGAACCACTTCTTCGATGTGAGCAACCCGGCGGCGCGCGAGATGATGGAGTGGCGCGATCAGTGCGACTCCACCATACGGGTGGCGACCCAGATCCTCTCGCGTGGCAGCCCCAAGCTTGGGGATCAGCTGGCAGAGGTGAGCCAGCAGGTGTTGCTCGGTAAGCTTGAGCCCCAGGCGGCCGCCATCCAGCTGGAGAGTGGGCTGCTCAGTTGGTATGCGCCGCAGCGGAAGGGCAAGAAGGGGGCTGCCGCCTGCGACTGTACGGCGCCAGCCCCGGCAGCGGCGCCCTCTGCCGCCCCGTCGACGGCCCCTGTTGCCCAAGAAAATGCACCGGCACCGGCCACCATGGCGCCTGCGGCGAGTGCCGCGGCCACGGCCGCCAGTGAAGAGGCGCTCTCTAGAGAGCTGGAGCAGGGGGCGACCCCGCAGTAAGAGGGCGGGATAAAAACAGGGAGGCCATTGGCCTCCCTGTTTTTTATGGCTCTGGCCGCTTCCGGCGAAACAGGCTGCCCAGCCGGCCCCGCGTCTCAAAGCCGAGGTTGCGGTAGATGCGGTGGGCAAAGTAGTCGCTGTCGGCCACGATGATGATCTCGGGCACCCGTTGCAGTCCATGGGACGCCACCTGATAGAGCAAGTGTCGGCACAGGCCGCGATTGCGCCAGCGTTCGCGGGTGCGTACCCATTGAAAGCGGCCGAGTGACCCTTTGAAAAAGAGGCCACAACTGGCGACCAGCTCCTCTCCCTCCCACATTCCCCACCACTGGCCGAGACCATCGGCAATCATGGCGTGGTAGAGCGCCATGCGTCCGTCAAGAAAGCGGGCGTAGTCCACCGCATTATGCGCGGGGTCCCGCTCTGCCAGTTCGAGCGCATGCCAGGCGGGCCAATCATGGTGGACGAAGGGGCGCACAGGCAGGGATTGCGCCCCTGCGGGTTGCCGCAGCTGCGTTGTCGTGACACCGAGCGCTTGCAGCTCCAGATAGTGGTATCCAGCGGTGATGAAGCCGGCCAGGCGGCTGTGTTGCCCCTCTTGGAGCGTCCACTGGAAGGTGCGGTGACGAATACGGGGATCTCGCCCTATGTGGCGATCGAAGCTCTGCTCCAGCCACCCCTTGTCATGGTCGTGAGGGGGGGAGGCCAGCAACAGGTAGTTGCCGAAGTAGTCATCGGGCGCATCGGGAGCCGTAATGGCCCAGAAGTCGGGGTAGCGGGCAATTTGTCCCCGATAGCCATCGAATAGCAATTCGGTGGCAACGGCGGGATGGTCGTCCATGACAGGCTCCTTATAGGGACTCTCATGGTTATCGGCGGCAGGCAGTAAAAAAAGAAGGGCCGGAGAAAACTCCGGCCAAACAATCACACGCAGATTCAGAACGTAAAACGTTCTCGTCGGTATGATACTGTGCTTCTTGTCGATTTGGGATGGGGTTTATTCATTCTACTGACATTTTTATTTTTTTTACGGCGCCGTCGCGGGTAAAAAAGAGAGGGTGTGATTGACATCATGGGGAAATCCGGTAAGGATAGAAAGACGTTTGGACGTCCAAACATCCAGATTTCAGGAATGTGCAGTACAGGGAGAGACACAGATGGGATTTCACAGTGCACGCCAGGTTGAAGCACTCAACCAAAGCATCGCGGACTTGAGCGGCGACATTTCGGTCAGTTTCGAGTTCTTTCCGCCCAACAGCGAGAGCATGGAGCAAACCCTGTGGCAATCCATCGAGCGGCTCAAGGTGCTCGAGCCCAAGTTCGTTTCGGTTACCTACGGCGCCAATTCGGGCACCCGCGATCGCACTCACAAGGTGATCAAGGATATCAAGGAGC
This sequence comes from Aeromonas simiae, assembly GCF_000820125.1. Taxonomy (GTDB): domain Bacteria; phylum Pseudomonadota; class Gammaproteobacteria; order Enterobacterales; family Aeromonadaceae; genus Aeromonas; species Aeromonas simiae. Next base: position 26,736 of record NZ_CDBY01000003.1, read on the forward strand.
GCACCGGCCTCATCGCCGCGCCGCACCTGACCTGTATCGATGCCAGCCGTGATGAGCTGCGCACCATTGCCCGCGACTACTGGAACAGCGGGATCCGCCACATCGTTGCCCTGCGCGGTGATCTGCCGCAAGGGGTCGACAAGCCCGAGATGTACGGCGCCGATCTGGTGGCCCTGCTCAAGGCCGAAGCCGATTTCGACATTTCGGTGGCGGCCTATCCGGAAGTCCACCCGGAGGCGCGCAGCGCCCAGTCGGATCTGCTCAACCTCAAGCGCAAGATCGATGCTGGCGCCAACCGCGCCATCACCCAGTTCTTCTTCGACGTGGAGACTTACCTGCGCTTCCGGGATCGCTGCGCCGCCATCGGCATCGATGCCGAGATAGTGCCGGGCATACTGCCGGTCTCCAACTATCAGACGCTGGCCAAGTTCGCCGGTTTCACCAACGTCAAGGTACCGCGCTGGATGCACCAGCGCTTTGAGGGGCTGGATAACGACCAGATGACCCGCAACCTGGTGGGGGCCAGCATCGCCATCGATCAGGTGCGGGTACTGAGTCAGGAGGGGGTGAAGGATTTCCACTTCTATACCCTGAACCGCTCCGAGCTGACCTACGCCATCTGCCATACCCTGGGGGTGCGCCCCAAGCAGGCCTGAGCGCAGACGTGAAAAAGCCCCGCACAGCGGGGCTTTTTTATTGCGGGCAGATCAGCGCTTGCGCAGCAGGCGCAGGGCATTGGCGGTGACCAGGGCGGTGGCCCCGGTGTCGGCCAGCACCGCCAACCACAGGCCGGTCAGACCGAGCAGGCTGGTGACCAGGAAGATCGCCTTGAGACCGAGGGCCAGGGCGATATTCTGGTGGATGTTGGCCAGCGCCGCCCGTGACAGGCGGATCATGGCCGGCAGACCATGCAGCTGGCTGGTGGTCAGGGCCGCGTCGGCGGTCTCCAGCGCCACGTCGGTCCCGGAGCCCATGGCGATGCCGATGCGGGCCCGCTTCATGGCGGGGGCATCGTTGATCCCGTCCCCGACCATGGCGATGGCCCGTTGCCCAGAGAGGGCTGCGATGGCATCCACCTTGTCGGTGGGAAGCAGGCTGGCGCGGTAATCCAGGCCGAGTTGCCCGGCGATGGCCGCGGCAGCCCTCGGGTTGTCTCCGGTCAGCATCACCCCCTCAATGCCCAGTGCTTTCAGCTCGTCCAGGGCGGCGCGGGCGTCGCCGCGCAGTTGATCCTGTAGCGCCAGCAGCGCCAGCGGGGTCTTCTCGCGGGCCAGCACGATCACTGTCTTGCCTTGCTGCTCCAGCGACTGGATGCGGGCTTGGGTCGGCTCATCCAATCCCTGCTGGTGTTGGGGGGCCAGCAGGCTCCAGCGTTTGCCATCGATGATCCCCTCGACCCCCATGCCGGGGAGGGCCCGGATCTCGCCTGCGGCGGCAGTCGTGATCCCTTGTTCGGTGGCGTGGTTCACCACCGCCTGCGCCAGCGGGTGATGGGAGCCGGTCTCGATGGCGGCGGCCATGGTCAGCAGGAAGGTGGCCTCTTCGGCGGAGCCCAGCACTTCCAGGTTGGTGACCGCAGGCTTGCCCAGGGTCAGGGTGCCGGTCTTGTCGAAGGCGATCATGTCGATAGCAGCCAGTTGCTCCAGTGCCGCTCCCCCCTTGATCAGCGCCCCTTGGCGGGTGGCGGCGGCCAGTGCCGAGGTGACGGCTGCCGGGGTCGATATCACCAGGGCACAAGGGCAGCCGATCAGCAGCAGGGCCAGGCCGCGATAAGTCCAGGTTTCCCAGTCGGCGCCCAATGCCAGGGGAGGGATCAGGATGACGGCGAGGGCGACCAGCATCATGGCCGGGGTATACCAGCGGCTGAACCGGTCAATGAAGCGTTCGATCGGTGCGCGCTTGGATTCGGCCTCTTCGATGAGTTGCAATATGCGATCGATGGCATTGTGGCCGGGTTCCGAGGTGACGCGCAGCCGGATCAGTCGATCCACGCAGAGGGAGCCGGCGGCGACTTTCTCGCCGGCGCGGCGTTCGACCGGGATCGACTCTCCGGTGAGGGCGCTCTCGTCAAAGGCGGCGAGCGTGTCGAGCAACACCGCATCGGCCGGCAGGCGCGCTCCTGGGGCCACCTCTATGATGTCGCCCGGCCGCAATTCGCTCGCTTCCACCTCTTCGCGCTGCTCACCACGTACCCGGATGGCCTGCTCTGGCACCAGCGCCATCAGGGCGGTGACACCGGCGCGGGCACGTCCGGCGGCATAGGATTCAAGCTTTTCACCGAGCATGAAGAGCAGCAGAACCATGGCGGCCTCGGCGGTCTCGCCGAGATAGAGGGCGCCGACAGCGGCGACACTCATCAGGGTTTCGATGGCAAACGGAGTGCCACTGCGTGCCAATTGCCATGCCTTACGGGTGACCGGCCACAGGCCCCACAGGGTCGCCAGGGTAAAGAGCCACTGGCCGAGTTCGGGCATCACTTGGCCAAGCAGGGTGGCCAACCCCATCATGGCGGCAAGTGAAATAATGCCTGCGTTTTCACGCAGCCAGCTGGACTGGGTTGCAGAGCTGGCAGTTCGAGAGGGGCCTCCACTTAGGGTAAAGCCCGCGGCACCGACCGCCTCCATGATAACGCTGGGAGAAAGAGTGGGAGCGGCATCCACAACGAGTCGTTCGGTTGCAAACAGCACGCGTGCCTGGCTGACACCGTCCAGGCGGCCCACGGCGGTCTCTATCTTGCGGGCACAACTGGGGCAGTCCATCCCGCTGACTTGCCAGCTGTGACGCTGGTTACCGGAGGCGGGTGCTCGAGGGGGATCGTCGTCTCCTGTCGAGGCATCATGAACATGGCCGCTGTCATGGGGGGCATGTTCGGTGTGGGAGTGCGGTGAGGCGGTGGCATCACAGCAGTGACTATTGTGCTGGTGTGCTTCGCTCTGGGTGGGCTTGGATTTGCCCGAGCAGCAGGAGTGGCTCATGGGGTGCTCCTTTGAGTGTCCGTTCTTGCAGGAGACTGTAGACCTTTGACCATAGTCCAAGGTCAAGCATGAGATTCGTAGCGGTTCACACTTTTATATCGCGCTTTGAGATTGGGAGAGCTGAGCAAGGGAAGCGGCAAGCGAAAACCGTGGCGTAGGCTGGAGAGATACGCTGTCAGCCCCCCTTTGCGAAGACGCGTGGTCTGTTGTGGATGAGATCTCGTTGAACCGTGCGGCAGAAGTTAAGGTCATAACATTGATGATGGTCAGGGATTGGCGAGGCCAAGCCGACGCCATCGTGCGCTGAGGAGTTCTTGCTGTTACTATGTCGGGCACGGTTGTGGCAGACTGCGACCCCTTGCCTGCCAGGTCAGGCCCAGTCGGGACAACATGTAGTACCGCCAAGGCGCTGCCTGAATTGCGGGCAAGCAAACGATGAATATGGCCGGACAAGAGCCGGTTTAAAGAATGAGGTGAGAGTGAATTATGGCCAGTCGCGGCGTCAATAAAGTGATCCTGATCGGTAACCTCGGGCAAGACCCCGAGGTGCGCTACATGCCCAGTGGGGGTGCGGTGACCAATATCACCCTGGCGACTTCCGATACCTGGCGCGACAAGCAGACCGGCGAACAGAAAGAGCGGACCGAGTGGCACCGTGTCGTGTTGTTTGGCAAGTTGGCCGAGGTCGCCGGTGAGTATTTGCGTAAGGGCTCCCAAGTCTATATCGAAGGTCGTCTGCAAACTCGTAAGTGGCAGGATCAGAATGGCCAGGAGCGTTACACTACCGAGGTCGTGGTCGATATCGGTGGCAGCATGCAGATGCTGGGTGGCCGTCCGCAAGGTGGTGGTCAACCGATGAATCAGGGTGGCGGTCAACAGCAGAGCTGGGGTCAGCCGCAGCAACCGATGCAGCAGGCCAGCCGTCCGGCAGCAGCGCCTAGCCCGCAGCAGCAAGGTGGCTACAACCGTCCGGCCGCTCCCCAGGCTCAACCCCAGTCCGCCCCGCCGGTCTACAATGAGCCGCCGATGGACTTTGATGACGACATTCCGTTCTAAGATTTACCTAAGACATTTTTATAACGAATTCGCGCTCAAGCCCCTGTTTATACAGGGGCTTTTTTGTTTTAAGCCCCAGAAAGTATCAAGTGTGGAGGGACAGCTTTACTAAATCGCCTCCGGCCCAGGAACAGGATGAAAGAGTGCGGCGATAGGAATGCTTATACGAAATCATAGTTATATATTGACATATTTAAATATGTGGAATATTCTTCAATAAGAATCCGCTGCACTGACCTCAGGAGGCACCCCATACAAAACGCCGGTGATAACCACCAGAGCTACCTTCCCAACCGCAGTGACGGCCTGTTTATCGATAACCAGTGGGTGATGGCGGACGGTGACACTCTCGATATCATCAACCCGGTCAACGAAGAAATCCTCACCAGCATCCCAAATACGACCGCTGCCGATGTCGACTGCGCAGTGCAGGCCGCGCAACGCGCCAATGCATTGCTGAAGATTGCCGACCTGCTGGAAGCTGATGCCGATCGATTCGCCGTTCTGGAAACCCTTGATGTAGGCAAACCCATTCGTGAACGTCGCGCTGTCGACATCCGTTCAAGGGTGAAGCAGAGATCATCGCCATGGCCAATGACTCCGAATTCGGTCTGGCGGGTGCAGTTTGGACTCAAGACACCAACCGTTCGTTGCGGGTAGCACGCGCGGTGGAAACTGGGCGTATATGGATAAATACCTACCATGAGATCCCTGCCCACGCCCCCTTTGGTGGTGACAAGACTCGGGCCTAAGACGGGAACCTCATAAATCAAGGCTGGAAGCCTGCAGTCAGAAGAAGAACATCGATATCAACCTCAACGAAACAACTCTCGGGCTCTTCGCGTGGAGCCACGTTTTTTTGACCCTAAACATTGAATATTTTAGATATGCAGGTAAATGAAATGACAAAATCAGCACTCTTCAACGCCACCCAGCTGGGCCCATACACTCTCAAGAACCGTATCGTTTTGCCGCCACTGACGCGTTCGCGCAGTTCCCAACCCGGCAACATTACGAACGAGCTCATGGCCACCTATTACCGTCAGCGCAGCAGCGCTGGCTTCATGGTGACCGAAGGCACCCAGATCGAACCTCGGGGACAGGGCTACGCCTGGACCCCCGGCATTCATAGCCCAGAGCAGATACAAGGCTGGCGTAAGGTCACCGACGCGGTTCACGCCGAAGGGGGGGTGATCTTTGCTCAACTTTGGCATGTTGGCCGCGTATCGCACACATCACTGCAGCCCGGAGGTGAAGCACCTATCGCGCCATCAGCCATCCGTGCGGACAACGTCAAGGTGTTCATCGAGACTGGCCCCGGCACGGGTGTGCTGGCTGAGCCATCGATCCCGCGTGCGCTGTCCACCCAGGAGGTAAAGGAACTGGTTAAGCTCTACGCCCAAGCCGCCCAAAATGCCTTGGACGCAGGTTTTGACGGGGTCGAGCTTCACTGCGCGAATGGGTACCTGGTAAACCAGTTCATTTCGACCCATACCAACCAGCGTGATGATGAATATGGTGGCTCGCTGCAAAACCGTCTTCGCTTCCTGCGTGAGATCACCCTGGCCGTTGCTGATGTCGTCGGTAAAGATCGCATGGGGGTTCGCTTCTCCCCGCTGTTCGAGACCACAGACGAAAACCGCGTATACCTCGGTCTGGTCGAAGAAGATCCGCACCAAACCTACATTGAGGCTGTGAAGATCCTCGAAGAAGTGGGCATTGCCTATTTGTCGCTCGCCGAGGCCGATTGGGAAAACGCCCCCGAGCTGCCTGATTCGTTCCGGGAAGAGGTTCGCAAGACCTTCAGCGGAAAGATTATTTATGCCGGGAAGTACACCGCTGAACGCGCGAGTCGCGTCATCAATGCCGGCTGGGGAGACCTGATCGCTTTTGGCCGCCCTTTCATTGCGAACCCCGACCTGTCCGCCCGTATTGCCAACAACTGGCCCCTTAACCCCGTTGATCCAAGCAGCATGTTTGGCGGCACCGAAAAAGGCTACATCGACTACCCGACTTACCAACCCTAAATGATCATTGCCACGCCCCATAGTTAAGGGGCGTGGCTCAGCGGTTGCTGACCGAGGAAGTGAAGCATGTACCAACTAAGCGCGACCGCCTATCAAGAGCATAGGGAGAGATAGGCAAACGAACTTTCAGGAGGGGTCATCTAAGCCTTGAACCGTTCTTTCCCCTAAACGTCGATGTGAGACGCCAAGCCCACCGAGCCCCCATCCACGCTACCCTCGCAATATCCATCTAGGATGCCACTAGGGACGTAACCACCTTCGCCCCTTGCTGGAAACACTGCAGGAAATTGGTGTGGGTCACATCATCTTGTACTTCGGCGCACAGGCGTCCGATAGTTCTATCTGACAGGGACAATAGGATTTCAGTTCAAAGTAGCCAGTCATTGCAACGGGCTGACGAGCAGAGGTCGCGGCGAAGCCTTCCAATTTGATGCGCGAACCAGGAAAATATCTAAATATCGCAAAAAACAGGTATCAAAAATTCATGGCTATTGATGTCAACGAAGCGCTGAAAGCATTGGCGAACCCGATGCGCCTTGCCATCCTCAATTGGCTCAAGGATCCCAGGACCGCCTTTCCTGAGCAGGAGGTCGATCCAGAAACGGTTGGTGTGTGCGTCAGCATCATCCAAGCGCGCACGGGTCTCTCCCAATCAACCACATCGCTTTATCTCGCGGCGCTGCAGCGCGCGCAATTAGTGACATCGCAGCGGATTGGCCCCTGGACCTATTACAAACGCCACGACGAGAATATCGATGCCTTCTTCAAGGCGCTGCAAGAAAGAATCTAGGTGGCACAACCCCTGTATTTCTGGCTGATTTCCGTCTTTGCTGCTTTCAAACACTGCAATCTGGATGAATAACGATCAAATCCTCTGCAGGTTCGACTAAGCGAATAGCATTACCAGTTGATGCGATGTGCCAAAAAGAACGCTCCTGTTGCCGAACGACTAGTTCGCCACGCTGAACCCGGGGGCTGTGTACGCAAAATACAGCACACCCAGCACACCCAGCACACCCAGCACACCCAGAGAGGGGCGCGAAGCCCTCCAGGTGCTCTTCTACGGTCAACCCGTTTCAGGGGGCCGCATAGCATTTTCAACATGACAGAACCGCACTGCACCACAACCCTGAGTGTATAGGTTGAGTACTCGCCGCCGGCACCGGGCAATGCTTCGGCAGTGACAAACGCGGTGCCCAGCTGGCAGCGATGGAACGCCTCTTGCGCTCGTCAGAGGCTTCCAGCGATGTTTGGGTCATGTTAGAGGCGGAGGATGATGCGTAGCCCCCGACGTTTTGCTGGTGCGGGCAGCCCAGGGCTTGGCAAACATACAAGCCATTGCGATGACGCCGCTGATGCGACTGCAAGGGGAGAATGGGGCCAAGGGCGTGATCGCTAGCCATGTGCAACAGGTGATTACAGTGCCGCTTACCAACCCCGGCTTCTGCGGGACTTTTTGCTATTACGGCTGTCTAGCCAATGGTTCAGGCAAGCTTTCTGTGGGTAAATCTGTTGATAAGGTGTGTGTTTGCTTGGTGTTTGTTCGAACGCACCGAAAACAGCACTTTTTCTCGATTTTACGCTTGCCAGAATTCGCCGGCTCCCTATAATGCG
>NZ_CDBY01000004.1 GCF_000820125.1 Aeromonas simiae
TTGATTCAATTTGTTAAAGAACGTTGCCTTGTCGGCTGAGGCTGCGCATCTTACGCCCCTCATATCGAAAGTCAAGCGCCGTGGCGGCTTTTCTTTCGCAGCTTGCTGACTCACGCCAACTCACTGACCCTCTGGCGTCATCCGCCGTGCTGGTGAGGGCGCATTATAGGGAGGCGCCTCGGGATAACAAGGCTTTTTTGGGGAATTTTGATATTTCGCGATTACTTGGTGAAAAAAGGAGCCAAAGGCTCCTTTTTTACACTATTGCTTCAAGGTTCAGGCCGATTTTCCACCGCTATCACTTTGCCTGGATTGAATATAAGCAATCCAGGCGTCGGCTCGCTCCTGCCACTCCCGACTGCCACGCAGCTGATTGGCCAGTTGCAGCGCTTCATCATAGCGTTCGGACTGCAAGTAGATCTGGAGTAGTAGCGCCTTGGCGCGCCACCCTTCCTTGCCTGTGCTGCGTTGTAGCGAGAGCAGCTGTTTTCCCGCCTCTTGGTCGCGCCCCTGCTGGAGCATCAATTCGGCAGCGCGCAGGGCTGGCTTGCTCTCTTGATTGAGCGACGCCAGCTGCTGCCAGGTGGTGATGGCCTTATTCCACTCACGCGCTCCCTCCCACAGCTGAGCCTGAAGCTGCAAGTTGGCAACGGAAGCCGACATCTTGCCATCCCGCATCGCCAGCTCAAGCAGGCGAGCACCTCGATAGGGTAATCCTTGCCACGCATAGAGACGGACTAGCTGAGTGCGCGTGCTCTCTTCGCTGATGACCTTGCGATCAACCGCCGTCTGCAACAGTGCCAGAGCCTGACGCCCCTGCCGAGCCGAGATGCGCAGCGCAACGGCCTGCTGCCACCATTTCCCCTCAGTGGGTTCATGGCTGATGAGCAGCTCGGCCATCTCGGCCGCCTGAGCATACTGTTTAAGCCCGTGCAGAGCCGAGAGCCGGATGAGCGCCGCAGGCTTGTGCCATCCCTGCCGCAGCAGCTGGTCACTCAGGTTGGCGGCCTCTGCATACTGCTGGTTGTGGAAATAGAGGCCCGCCAGGCGAAATTGCAGCGCCTTTTCGTTCTGCAATGCCAATGCCGCCTTGTAACTTGCGATCGCCTGGGGCCAGCGCTCCTGTTGGGCCGCGATATCTCCCTGCAAACGCAGCAATGCCCGTTTCTGCTCTTGCGGCCACTGATCGTAACGCAGCGCCATAGCCACCTGAGTGGCGGCCACCTCCCAGCGCTCTGCATTAGCGGCAGCCGAAGCGCGCAATTGAGCCAGCCATGCCTCTTCGGCTGGCGTGGCTGGTTTTAGCGTGGCGGCCTTGGCATCGGCGGCTTGCCACTGCTTGGCCTCATAGAGTTTCATGACAGGAGCAAGCTGGCGCGAGAAAGCCGGGCTGACCGCAACAGCCCACGCGCCTTGCGTAGCCAGCAGCAATGCACACCACCAGAGACGTTTCATCGCTTAATTCTCCAATCTGAATTTGAGTGTCACGATCTGGGTAATGGCGCCATTTTCGCCCTTGCGAGGCTGATAACGCCACTTGCGCAGAGCCTGGATAGCCGCCCGCTCAAACTGACCCCGTGGCTTGGCCGATACGACAACGACGTTCTGCACCTGCCCCTCCGGGTCAACGGCAAACTTGAGCGTCACGTCCCCTTCAATCCCCGCTTGCTGAGCGCGGTAAGGGTAAGTTGGCTCAATCCGTTGTAGGGGCATCAGAAGGCCACCGATCCCTATACCGCCCCCCTGTGCCACACCGTTCATGCTACCTGCTTGTTGACCATGAACATTGCCACTGAAAGCCGCCGGGTCCTGCCCCCCCGGCATCACGTCCGGCATCGTCAGCTTGACCGGGCTCACCGCGGCGATATCGAGCGGGGGGGCGATCATGGGGACAGGCTCCAGACTGAGCGCTGGTGTTGCCACCGGCTGTAGTGCCGGCATGGACTCCAGCTCAGGCAGCGGCTCCGGCTCTGGTGGAACAGGGCGCTCCTGCGTTGCTACCTGCAACTCGGGCTCCGGCATCCGGATCACGATGCTGCGTGACTCACTGGCGGTACGTGGCGTCTTATCCGGCTCAATCAGGGCCGCCATGAAGAGCAACACCCCCAATGTCAGCGGCACGCCAAGCAGCAAGCTGGTGAGATAGCGCCTCATCGCGGCGTCACCGCCACGGCGATATTGGCAATGCCGGCGGCCTTGGCTTCATCCATGACTCGCACCACGCGGCCATGTGCCACCCGCTCGTCGGCCTGGATGACCAGGCTGGCCTCGGGTTGCTCGGCCAACATCCGCGCCAGGCTAACCTTGATACGCTCGACATCCACCGCCTTGCGATCCAGGTAGATCTCGCCGTTGGCACCGATAGCTAACATGATGCTGGACGATTTCTGCGCCTTGGCCTGGCTTGCCTCGGGGCGATGCACCTCAAGCCCCGCCTCACGCACAAAGGAGGTGGTGACGATGAAAAAGATCAGCATGATGAAGACGATATCGAGCATAGGGGTCATGTCGATCTGGATTTCGTCACGCTGACGCTTAGGTTGTCTTCTCATTGGTTACAGCTTCCTATTCAGCGCCCATGCCATCGCGGGTCTGCTCGAGCAGACGACGCGCCTGGCTCTCAAGACGGCTGAGGATCAGCACCCCGATGAGCGCCACCACCATCCCCGCCATCGTCGGAATGGTGGCGCGGGAGATCCCACTGGCCATGTTCTCGGGATTGAAACGGTTGGCCATGGCCAGGGCATCAAACACCCCGATCATGCCGGTGACTGTCCCCAGCAGCCCCAACATGGGACAGAGCACCACCAGGGTACGGATAAAAAGAAGGTGACGCTGCAGCTCAAGTTCGGCTTGGGCAATCCAGCGAGTACGGATGGCCTTGGCCTGCCAACTGGTACGCTCGGCGCGGGCACGCCAACTGGCCAGCAGCGAGTGCTGCACACCGCGATAGCCCCCCCACAGGTAGAGCAGCCGCTCCAGGATCAGGCACCACATCACTAGCAGCAGCCCCAGGATCACCCAGAGAATGGGGCCACCGCGCCCCATAAACTGCTGTAGCTGTTCCCACAGAGCCATCATCAGGCAACGCGCTCCGCTTTGGTCTTCACCTGACCATCAGCCTCAGCGCGCTCGGCCAAGATCCCCGCCACCTGCTGCTCGAGCAGGTTGGAGAGTTCACTAAAACGCGACTGCAACAGGCTGTGAGCCAGGATCAACGGAATGGCCGCAACCAATCCCTGCACCGTCGTCACCAGGGCCATGGAAATCCCCCCGGCCATGATCTTGGGATCACCGGTACCGAATTGAGTGATAGCCTGGAATGTCCCGATCATGCCGGTAACTGTCCCCAGCAAACCCAGCATGGGAGCCACTGCGGCGATCACCTTCACCATGCCGATACCGCGCTCAAGCCGCGGGGTCTCTTGCAAGATGGCCTCATCAAGGCGTAGCTCCAGGGTCTCCATGGGAAGATGGGGATATTGCCTCTCTACCGCCAGCACACGCCCAAGGGCATTGCTCTCACGTAGCGTCGCATCATGAACCTGACGGCGCACGGCGTTGAGCTCTCGTGACAACAGCACCAGACGCACGGCGGCAATCCCCATCCCGAGCAGGGCCAGCGTCAGGATGATGTAGCCCACAGTGCCACCCTGCTGTAGGCGCTGGGTGAAGGTGGGGAGTTCGGCCAGCATGCCCAGCACACTGCCGTGAGAGGGATCGATAGCCACCGCTTCCCCCTCAGCGCCTTGATAATCTCGGTAGCTCCCCATCACATCGCCCGGCAGGTTGGCGATCGGTTGCAATCCTTGTGGCGTGGGTTGCACCAATCCTTGCTCCGTGGCCAGCGTAAAAGAGCCAAAACGGGTCAATGTATGGGGAGTGGCAATGCCATCCCCCCCCGGCACCTGTGCCTGAAAGCGAGTAATCTGGGCCGATGCCTTCATCTCCCCAAGCAATAATTCGGGCAACAGAGCCAGAGCTTGGCGATCCGGCACCGACTTTTCATCGCTCAGACGGTCAAGCGGGGCGAGGCGTTCAGGATACTGCGCCTGTATGGCCGAGCCTTCGAGCAGGCTCATCGCCTCCTTAGCCCCCTGCCGGCTCACCGCAAACAGCTCATCCATGCCCGTCGATGCGCTTTGCCACTCCTTGTTTAGCTCGGCCAGCTGTTTCTCGTTGGCGCCAAAGCGCTCGGCCAGCGCCTTACTCTGGGCTTGCACTTGGGCCAAATTAGCCCTGGCTTGGGAAAGCTGGGCCCGCAGCGTGGCCAGCTCTGAAGAGGCCGTCTGTTCACGCGCCTGTTCTTCCGCAGTGAATTGAGGGGCAGCCTGAGCGCTAAAAGCCAGCGCCAGGATCAGAGGAAGGGCTCTCATTGGGTCATCTCCTGGCGGGCAGTGGACATGGGAAGCCGTAACAGCGTAGGGGTCTGTTTCTCATTGGCCAGCTCTATCGCTTGGCGGATCGCGGCGAACCATTGAGCATCGAGTGGCAGCCATGCCTTGGTCTGAGTTGACCAGCGCCACGCCTGATGACCATCGGTAGTCATTGCCAGCAGCGCAATGCGCCCCAGGGCCACCACATCCACTAATCGCTCCTGCCCCTCCAGGGTCAGACGCTGTTGCCAGACATCGAGCCGGTTACCGTATTCCGCCTCTATCTGGTAAGCCTGCAACAGAACGCGAAATTTTTCGGACTCGCTCACATCGGAACGGGCCAGCGTCTGCTTGAGATGAGCCAGGCGAGCCTCGCGCTCTTCCTTACGCAGGGGAAGGTCATTCGTGACCCAAGCCTCGAGATCGTCTTGCATCTGCAGCAGCAAGGGCACCAATCCTTGGCGAGTTTCCTCTACAGCGGAGAGCTGGCGCTGCAATGTGGACAGCTCTTGCTCCTGATCGGTGACCATGGTTTGCATGTAGTGGTTGTAGGCAAGCTGATCTTTGAGCTGACGCTCAGTGGCTTGCAACTCTTGGCGAGCAGTTACAACAGCGTCGGCAGCTTGTGCTACTTTCTTCTGGGAGGCCTCGCCTGAGGCCAGATCTGCTAAAATATGTTCCGCCACCGGGTTTGCTGCGTATGCACTCCCTATGGCAGGAAGCGCGATCAGGGCGGCAATGAGGTGCTTCTTCATGATAATGATGCAGTTGATTGATAACTATTATCATTATCTCAAAAATGGAGGTGCAGAGCAAATACAGCTCACCGAACACCCCAAACAATAACAACAGTACGGGATAGCGGGCCAAGGATGAGCCCGCACATAAGGAGCAAAACTTGTTCAATGAAGAACTATTGCAGTTGGTAGAGCCGTTCGCCAAGGCACGCTCACTACTCGATACCCAGAGTGCTCTCGAGCGCTTTAGCTACAAGATGGGTTTTGACTATTTCCAGCTCTTAATTCTTTATCCGTGTAGTTTGCAAAGATCACATATTGTGCTCATCAACAACTACCCTAAGAGCTGGTTTGACACCTATTACAAAAATAAGTATCTGATGGAAGATCCGGTGATCAACCTTGCGATGAAACAAACTCAGCCTATTTTCTGGAATACACAGGATCTGATGCAGTCTGACATATCGGAAAAGAGCAAGAATGTAATGAAGCTCGCCGCCGATTTTGGAGTGCAAAATGGAATTTCAATACCGCTGAATTCACCCACCGGAGAAAAAGGAGTACTAACATTCATTACCAAGGTGGGCAATAACAGCGAGCTGATGTATGAGAATGTGCCCAAGATATCCTTCTGTTCTGGATATATTTTTAATGCAGCCCTAGAAGCGATAAAGCGCAGACCTGATATAGCACCACCTTCGGTAAGCTTATCGGGTCGCGAACGTGAGTGTCTTTATTGGGCAAGCGAAGGCAAAACATCTTGGGAGATCGCGACTATCCTCGGAATTACAGAACGGACAGTCAATTTCCATCTCAACCAAGTCACGACTAAGACAGACTCGCGTAACCGTAATCAGGCTATTGCAAAGACAATCTCGAGTGGCCTGATCGTTCCGTCACTGGAGAACGTGACCATGACCAACCTGAGGTTATCCTGATAACGAAAAAGGCCTCCCAAATTGGGAGGCCTTCATCATGATAGGTGCCTGACAATGTCCTACTCTCGCATGGCATCTGCCACACTACCATCGGCGCTACAGCGTTTCACTTCTGTGTTCGGCATGGGAACAGGTGGGTCCACCGCGCTATTGTCGTCAGGCAAAAACTTTAAATTTATGGTGCTGATACCCAGAA
>NZ_CDBY01000005.1 GCF_000820125.1 Aeromonas simiae
CGCATTATAGGGAGCCGGCGCGCCATGACAACCCCTCCCCAGCAATAAAATTGCAAAAATCTGCTTTTACCTAGTTATTCATATCCAAACACAGCTTTTATACAAACTTATCCACAACCTTATGGTTTCGGCTGTTAAAATAGGTTCACTTGGCAGGAGGAAACGAGATGACTTGGCAACTGAGAAGCTACAAGGGAAAGCGCCCGGTTCTGGGGCAACGGGTCTATATCGACCCTTGTGCCACCCTGGTCGGTGACATCATTTTGGGAGATGACGTGGGGATCTGGCCCATGGTGGCCGCGCGTGGCGATGTGAATGTCATCCGCATCGGCTCCCGCAGCAATATTCAGGACGGTGCCGTCCTGCATTTGACCCGCAAGAGTGTTGATAACCCGCAAGGGCATCCCCTCATCATCGGCGAGGATGTGACTGTCGGCCACAAGGCGATGCTGCACGGCTGCACGATCGGCAACCGGGTGCTGGTCGGGATGGGCGCCATTTTACTTGATGGGGCCATAGTGGAGGACGATGTCATGATCGGGGCCGGAACCCTGGTGCCGCCGGGTAAACGGCTGCTCTCCGGCCACCTCTATATGGGCAACCCGATGCGTCAGGCGCGCCCGCTGAATGAAAATGAGATCGCCTTCCTCAAGCAGTCAGCCGACAACTATGTCCTGCTCAAGGACGAATACCTGGCCGAGCAGGCGACCCCCTGAATAGACAGAGCCCGGCAACGCCGGGCTCTCTTCATCTATATAAGGAGGAGTTGTGATGGTGACGAGCCTTAGTGGGCCTGATCCCAGTTGTCACCCGTCCCCGCCTCGACCACCAGCGGAACATGCAGCTCAGCCGCAGCCGACATCATGCTCTTGATGGTCGGTACCAGCGCCGCCACCCGCTCTTCACGGATCTCGAATACCAGTTCATCGTGCACCTGCATCAACATGCGGATGTCATCCTCGCCCTCGGTCTGGATCCAATCGTCCACCGTAATCATGGCTCGCTTGATGATATCCGCCGCCGTCCCCTGCATAGGAGCGTTGATGGCGGCACGCTCGGCGGCCTTACGCAGGCCGGCGTTGCGGGATTTGATCTCCGGCAGGTAGAGGCGACGGCCAAACAGGGTTTCGACATAGCCCTGAGCCTCGGCCTGCTGGCGGGTGCGCTCCATATACTCGAGCACCCCAGGGTAGCGCTCGAAATAGAGATCCATGTACTTCTGCGCCTCGGCACGACCGATGCCGAGCTGCTTGGCCAGACCGAAGGCGCTCATGCCATAAATCAGGCCGAAGTTGATCGCCTTGGCGCTGCGGCGCATGTCGCTGGTCACGGCGGCCAGCTCAACCCCAAACACTTCGGCGGCCGTGGCGCGGTGGATATCCTTACCTTCGGCAAAGGCGGCCAGCAACCCCTTGTCGCCGGAGAGGTGCGCCATGATGCGCAGCTCGATCTGGGAGTAGTCGGCCGCCACCAGCTTGAAGCCGGGGCTGGGCACAAAGGCCTGACGAATGCGGCGCCCCTGCTCGTTGCGCACCGGGATGTTTTGCAGGTTGGGGTCCGATGAAGAGAGGCGCCCGGTCGCCGCCACCGCCTGGTGATAGGAGGTGTGTACCCGGCCGGTCTGCGGCTTGATCATCAGCGGCAGCTTGTCGGTATAGGTCGACTTCAGCTTGGCCAACCCACGGTGTTCCATCAGCAGGCGCGGCAGTTCATAGGTTTCTGCCAGCTCGGCCAGCACCTCCTCGGCGGTGGAGGGGGCCCCCTTGGGCGTTTTCTTGATGACCGGCAGCCCCAGCTTGGTAAAGAGGATCTCACCCAGCTGCTTGGGGGAGCCCAGATTGAACTCTTCACCGGCCAGAGCGTGCACCTCCTGCTCCAGTTCACGCAGACGCGTCTCGATCTCCTGACTCTGCTGATGCAACAGCTTGGGCTCGATCGGGGTGCCCAGTCGCTCCATCCTTGCAAGCACGCTAAGCAGCGGCATCTCGATGTCTCGGAACACGCCCGCCAGACGCTCCACCGCGCTCAGCTGTGTCCACAAGGCATGGTGCAGGCGCAGGGTGATGTCGGCATCTTCCGCCGCGTAGGGGGCGGCCTGTTCCAACTCAATCTGGTTGAAGGTCAACTGCTTGACCCCTTTACCGGCGATCGACTCGAACGTGATGGTCTCCACCCCCAGATACTTCTGGGCCAGGGTATCCATATCGTGGCGACTGCCGGTGGAGTTGAGCACGTAGGACTCGAGCATGGTGTCATAGGCGATGCCACGCAGCTCGATGCCATGATTGAGCAGCACGTTGCGATCGTACTTGAGATTCTGCCCCACCTTGCGCTGAGTCGCGTCTTCCAACAGCGGCTTGAGTTTGCCGAGCACCAGCTCTTCGCTCAGTTGAACCGGCGCCCCCAAGTAGTCGTGGCCGAACGGCACATAGGCCGCTTTGCCCGGTTCGATGGCGAACGATACGCCGACGATGCGCGCCTCCATGTAATCCAGGCTGGTCGTCTCAGTGTCGAAGGCAAACAGCTCGGCCCCCTTCAGGCGTTCAATCCAGCCATCCAGCTCGGCCTCGTCCAGCACACAGGCGTATTCGGTCTCGATGGCCGGCGCCGCCGGCTCGGCCTCTGCCTCCTCGGCATTGCCGCCCTCTTCCAGCTCCTTGATGAGATTGCGGAACTCATATTCTCGATAAACATCGAGCAGGCTCTCTTTATCCACCGGCGCCAGTTCGAGCTGCTCAATGGCCACCGCCAGCTCCACGTCGGTCTTGATGGTGGCCAGGGTATAGGAGAGGCGCACCATCGCCTCCTGCTCGCGGAACTTATCGGCAAAGGTCTTGGAGCCGCGAAAACCGAGCGCGGCCACCTTGTCCAGGTTGGCGGCGATCGCGTCGATGCCACCGATCCCCTGCAACAGAGCCAGGGCGGTCTTCTCACCCACTCCGGGCATGCCCGGAATGTTGTCCACCTTGTCCCCCATCAGCGCCAGGTAGTCGATGATGAGTTCAGGCGGTACACCGAACTTTTCGACAACACCGTCACGGTCGGTCACCTGATCCTTCATGGTGTCGATCAGGGTCACATGATCCGACACCAGTTGGGCCATATCCTTATCCCCGGTGCTGATGAGTACCGGCAGCTGTTTCTCGGTGGCTTCCCGCGCCAGGGTGCCGATGACGTCGTCCGCCTCGACCCCTTCGATAATGAGCAGCGGCAACCCCATGGCTCGGATGATGCGATGAATCGGTTCAACCTGACTGCGCAGATCGTCCGGCATCGGCGGACGGTGGGCCTTGTAATCGGCATAGAGATCATTGCGGAAAGTCTTGCCCTTGGCATCAAACACCACGGCCACATGGCTCTCTGGATACTGCTTGAGCAGGCTGCGCAGCATGTTAGTCATCACCCGCACGGCGCCGCTAGGCATGCCGGAGGAGGTGCGCAGATCGGCCTGCTGGGAGGCAAAGAAGGCCCGATAGAGATAGGAAGAACCATCAACCAGAATGAGGGGGTGAGCCATGGGGGAGTCCTGAATTCACGAAAACAGCGGGTAGGATGCCACAGGGTGCGGGCATGACCAAGGTGGGGATCCGGCGAAAGGATCGTCTCATCCTGTGGATAACTCTGTGGTCAAAAATGGCAATGCCGCCACACATCGGTGGCAAAGCTGTGACAAACATACAAAATCAAATTAAAATCATATAGTTGCATTATGACAACAGCTTATGGACGCACATTCTATCCTGATGGAGAATGTGGACAAAATATCACAACTGAAACCGGGTGAGATCAAGCGAGTAACGATCCTAGCACAAGGATCCTTGCCCGCCAGACGACCGCCCGAGCCATGCAGGCGACATTGCCGCGATGGCAGCAACCTCACACTTTTGGCAAACAAGGAGCCTGAAATGAAAAAAGTGGCAGTGATCTTGAGTGGTTGCGGCGTGTTTGATGGCGCCGAGATCCACGAAGCCGTCATCAGCCTGCTGGCGCTCTCCCGCCTGGGTGCAGACTACCACTGCTTCGCCCCTGACATCCCCCAGCACCATGTTATCAACCACCTGACCGGGCAAGTCAGCGAAGGAGAGACGCGCAACGTGCTAGTCGAGGCCGCCCGCATCAGCCGCGGCCAGATCCGCGACGTGAAGGAGCTCGATGCCGCCGACTTTGATGCCCTGCTGCTGCCCGGTGGCTTTGGTGCCGCCAAAAACCTGTGTGACTTCGCCTTCACGGGAGCCAAGACCCACCTACAGCCGGATGTGCTGCGCGCCTGCCAGAGCTTCGCTGTGGCCGGCAAACCCGCGGCCTATCTGTGCATCGCGCCGGTCATGATCCCGCTGATCTATGGTGAAGGCACGCTGGTCACCATCGGGGATGATCAGGAGACGGCCGCTGCCATCGAGGCCATGGGCGGCGCCCACCTAGCCTGCCCGGTCAATGAATTTGTCGTCGATCAGGAGCGCAAGGTGATCTCCACCCCGGCCTACATGCTGGCCGGCTCTATCGCCGAGGCGGCCGAGGGGATCGAGAAAACGATCAAGCAGCTGCTCGTGATGTGCTGATCCTCACAAATACAAAGAGGCCGCATGATGCGGCCTCTTTTGATCGACTCAGCAGCGTGTCTTAAACCGACTCACCCATCTGATCCATCTTACCGAGCAGGGCACGCAGACGCTCCTGCCAGGCTTGGTGCTCGTTACGCAGCTGATGATTCTCTTCCTGCAGCTTGTCGTTCTGCTCTTTGAGCTCGTCCAGCTCCATCTTCAGCAAGGAGATGTTGTCAACGGCGGTCTGGACTTTGGATTCAAGTTGTTCAAGGACTTCAAGAGACATAGTCAATACCCTTCATGTTCAAGTGCGTAGCCCGACGCGGGCCATCCCAAGCGCGTAGGGGGAGCATACCCTGATGGCGCCGGGTCAAACAAGCCGAAGCCAGACAATTTGCGGCACGCCGCCGGCTAGTGCTCAAATCTGCGTCAAATCCCAACGTGCAACCAGGCGTACCCGGTGAGCAACAGGCAGCAGACCAGATAGAGCAGGGCCCCGTAACCGAGGTTCCAGCGCAGTAACTGGCCGGCGCCAACTCCGTAACGAGCCGACAGGGCCAGGTTAGACCCCGACAGCGGGCTGGTGCCGGTTGCCAGCCCCCATCCCAGCAGGAACGTCATGCCAAGCAAGTTGGGGTCCGGGTTAAGCGGCCAGATGAGGGGGGCCAACCCCGAGATGCTGATGATGGGATGCACCCCAGGGATGGCCACCAGCAGCATCACCAGCAGCACCAGACTGGCCTCAATGGCGCCGAAATGGTTGAAAAGCGGCAGATCCATCCCGCCCAGGCTGAGTACCGACACCGCACTGTTAATCCCCGCAGCCAGTAACCCGGCCCCCAGGAACAACACCAGTTGGCCACCGATGGCCGGGAAACGCTCGCGCACCTGGCGTTTCAATGCCGCCCCCCGCCCCTGCGGCGGCATGAAAAGCAGGGCCAGCAGCGGCGCCATCAGGGCGATGATGGCCAGGATAGAGAGCGAGGGCCAGAGCTGTTTGACCAGCAATACCGCGATGGCCAGCGCCACCGGCAGAGCCAGAGAGCGGGCATGCAGGGGAAAACCGCTGAACCCCTCCATACCGAGCCGCTCCACCTGCCACGCCGTGATCCCCATCGCCGCCAGCGCCCCGAGAATACCGAAGGGCAAGATGGCGGAGAGAGTCAGCCCGGGGGCATAGGTGAGTGCGACCGCCATGGCGACGAAGAAGGGGGACCAGAAGGCGGCCACGTTGAAGATGCGGCTCAGCACCATGACCTGGCGCCGCTCCAGGGTTCCCCCCCGCTCCAACCGGTCACCAATGATGAAGAGCACCGAGAGATTGATCACGGCGCCGAGCAGGTTGAGGCTGGCCATGGTGCTCCACAGCCCCTTGCGCCCCGACCAGGCCTCGCTACCGGCGGCCAGGCCACCGCTCGCCAGATTGAGCGTGCTGACGGCGGCAAACATGGTGAGCATGTTGATATTGGGCAGTAGCCACTGCGCCGCCTTGAAACTGGCCCCCTGGCTCCAGGCAAACAGCCCCAGCAACAGGGCCGCACCATACAAGGCCAGCGCCTGCCGGCGAGCGGCGCCCACCAGATAGGGCCAGGTCAGCAGCGATGCCCCCCAGGCGGCCAGTGCCGCTGGCCACACCGAGGCACCAAGATAGAGGGCCAGCAAATTGAGCAGCCACATCGCTAGGATGAGATACCCCGACCAACGCTTGGCCATGCAGACTCCGAAGGGGTCAGATACCCTGGTTCATGTCGAGAGAAGGCTTGTCACAGCCGGGATGGCCAACGATTTTGGCCGGAACACCCGCCACCGTGGTATGCGGAGGGACGGGCCCGATCACCACGCTACCGGCGCCGATCTTGGCTCCCTGCCCCACTTCGATGTTGCCGAGCACCTTGGCCCCAGCACCGATCATCACCCCTTCACGGATCTTGGGATGGCGGTCGCCCCCCTCCTTGCCGGTGCCCCCCAGCGTCACGCTTTGCAGGATCGACACATCATTCTCGATGACGGCGGTCTCTCCCACCACGATGCCGGTGGCATGGTCGAACATGATGCCCTTGCCGATACGGGCCGCCGGATGCACATCGACACCAAACACCACCGATATCTGGTTTTGCAGGTAGAGCGCCAACGGCTTGCGCCCCTGGCGCCACAGCCAGTTGGCCACCCGGTAACCTTGCAGGGCATGGAACCCCTTGAGATAGAGCAGCGGCGTAGAGAACCATTCAACGGCCGGGTCCCGCTCCTGCACCGCACAGATATCGGCAGAGACGATGGCAAGCAGCTCAGGCTCACTGGCGAAGGCCTGCTCGATGATCTCACGCAGGCTGATGGCCGGCATGGTGGCGCTGTCGAGCTTGTTGGCAAGCTGGAAGCTCAGAGCACTGCCCAAGTTACGGTGATTGAGAATGGTGGAGTGAAAAAAACTGGCCAGCATGGGCTCGGCGGCCGCCATCTGGGCGGCCTCCTGCCGGATCTTGTGCCAGGTTTGGGCAACGAGGTCGTCCATGTTCCTGCCTATGATGGTTGTGGACCCGATGAAGCCGCTTCTTTGCTCACGACCGACATGGGGTCCATATGAATAATGACATCGGTGCGCTCGAAGCTGCGAAGTAGTGCTGCCTCCGCCTCGTCGGCGATACGGTGCGCCTCCACCAGGGGCAGGCGGTCATCGAGTTCCAGGTGCAATTGGATGAAGCGGGTCGGGCCGGACTGGCGGGTTCGCAGATCATGCACCCCGTGCACCCCCTCGACCTGGCAGCAAAGCTCCATTATTCGCTGTTGCACCTCGACAGGCAACTGGCGATCCAGCAATGCCTGCACCGACTCCCAGCCAATGTGCACCGCTCCCCACAACAGCATCAATCCGATGGCGATGGCAAAGGCGCCGTCGGCCCAGTACCAGCCCTGTCCTGCCAGCACCAGCGCCAGCAACACCCCGCCATTGAGCAACAGATCCGAGCGATAGTGCAGCATGTCGGCCTTGACCGCCACACTGCCGGTGCGGTGGATGACGAAGCTCTGGAAGGTGACCAGCAGCAGGGTCAACACCATGGAGCCGCCACTGACCCAGAGACCGGCCTCAAGGCGAGGCAGTGGGCCCGGTTGCAGCAGGGAGGAGATCCCGTGCATCACCAGCAGGAAGGCGGAGCCAGAGATAAACGCCGCCTGGATGAGCCCAGCCAACGACTCGGCCTTACCATGGCCGAAGCGGTGCTCATCATCTGCGGGTGCAAGGGCATAGCGGATCGCCAGTAGATTGATGACCGACGCGCTGACATCCATGAAAGAATCGGTCAGGGAGGCCAGCAGGCTGGCCGAGTCGGTCATCAGCCAGGCGATCAGCTTACCGATGATGAGCAGGGTCGCGGTCGTGATGGCCGCCACACCGGCCAGGGTCACCAGCCGGGAATAGTTGTCATGGCTCAAAGCCGCTTTCCTCCTGAAAGTAAATGCATATTATACCCGCATGGAAGGCCACTTTAAGCGGCCAAATTGCTCTGGACGCTCTCATGAACAAGATCCTGCTGGTCGATGACGATAGCGACCTTACTACGCTGCTCAACGAAATCCTGACTCTGGAAGGATTTCAGGTGACGGTCGCCTGTGATGGCATCAGCGGCTTGCAGCGGCTTACCGAGTCTCGCTTCGATCTGATCCTGCTCGATGTGATGATGCCAAACATGAACGGCTTCGACATGCTGGCCACCCTGCGCCGGGAGTGGGACACCCCCGTGTTGATGTTGACCGCCAGGGGCGACAGCCAGGACCGGGTGCAGGGGCTCGAGAGTGGCGCCGATGACTACCTGGCCAAGCCGTTTGACGACAGGGAGCTGCTGGCCCGCATCCGCGCCATTTTACGCCGCACCCAGAGCCAGCAGCGCCACGCGACTGGCGAAGAGCTGCGCTTCATGGATCTGCGCCTGCAACCGGGCAGCCAGCTCGCCACCTGCCATGGCCAGCCGCTTGAGCTGACCGCCACCGAATTCGGCCTGCTCGAGTGTCTGCTGCGCCACCCTGGCCAGCTGGTCAGCAAGAACCAGCTCTCGGAACAGGTGCTCGGCAAACCGCTGGAGCCGTTCGATCGGGCCATCGATATGCACCTGAGCAACCTGCGCAAGAAGCTGCCGGAGCGCAGTGACGGCCACCCCCGTTTCAAGACGGTGCGGGGCAAGGGCTACATCTGGTTGGAGGGGGAGTGAGCGGTCTGCACCTGCACAGCCTGACCACCCGGCTGTTTCTCTGGTTCTGGGGCATGCTGCTGCTGATGCTGGCGGCAGTCACCATATTGCCGACCCTGGACCCGCGCAATCTGGCCCCGCTGCCGGAGGCCGAGCAACAGCAGCAGCAGTTCATCATCGACACCCTCAGCCGGCTGGCCGGCCGCAGCCAGGAGCTCGATCTGGCCACCATGTTGCAGCAGTCGGGCCAGCTCAATATCCGTGACATCTATATCCGCCACGGGAATGACGTGGTGCAGAGCACCCGCCATCCAGACAAAAACATCATGCGCTTCATGCTCGATTCGGATGAGCCGGGCAAACCCATGATGCGCCGCCACGAGTCACGCCTGCTGGCTGGCCCCTTTCCACTGCATCACAAGGATCAGACCTACCTGGTCTATCTGAGCCGAGCACTCGAGAGCCAGTCACTGCTGCTCTCCATCCTCGATCACCCGGTGCGGGTACTGACCACCGCCATGCTGGTGAGCACCCCCTTCTGTCTGCTAATGGCCTGGCGCCTGACCCGTCCCACCCTGGCCTTACAAAAAGCGGTCTCGCGCATTGCGGCCGGCGAGCTTAACACCCGTATCCCTCATCTGCGCCGGCGCGATGAAATCGGGGTTCTGGCCGACAGCATAGAGCACATGGTGGAAAACCTAAGGAGCATGATCGAAGAGCAAAAACGGCTGCTCTCCGATATCTCCCACGAGCTGCGCAGCCCACTGACCCGGATGCAGCTGGCCCAGTCGCTGGCGCGGCGCAAGCAGGGAGAGAGCCCGGAGCTAGAGCGCATCGCCAGCGAGATCCACAAACTCGACGCCCTGATAGGCGATCTGCTAACCCTGTCGCGACTGCAACAGCACAGCGAGCCACCGCGCCTGATGCCGCTGGCAGAAGTACTTGAACCCATGCTGGAAGATGCCGGCTTCGAGGCGGGCGAGCGCGGCATCCTGTTGCACTACCCTTCGCTGCCCGACTTGACGCTGAACATCTGGCCCGAGCTGCTGGCACGGGCAATCGAGAACCCGCTGCGCAATGCGCTGCGCTACGCCGAGCGGCAAGTCACGCTGGAGTGGTGGCAGGAGGAGCGGGAGTGGGTACTCGAGATCGTCGATGACGGGCCGGGCGCCCCGCCAGAGCTGCTGGAGCGGCTCTTTCTGCCCTTCTTCCGGGTCGATGGGGCCCGCAACGCCAGCAGCGGAGGCACCGGCCTTGGGTTAGCCATTGCGGCCGAGGCCATCGCCCACCACGGCGGCCGTATCCATGCCGGCAATCACCCTCCCAAGGGATTGCGCATCGAGATCCGTCTACCGCTGGGCGGGCGCTTCTCAAGCCCGGCCTGAGCCGGTATGCTGGCCGCCCCCTGCCCATAGCTGGAGCCAACCATGCTGGACGTCATCCTCTACCAGCCGGAAATTCCCCCCAATACCGGCAATATCATCCGCCTGTGCGCCAATACCGGCTATCGGCTGCACCTGATAGAGCCGCTGGGCTTTGCCTGGGATGACAAGCGCGTCAAGCGGGCGGGGCTGGATTACCACGAGTTTGCCGATGTGAAGCGCTGGCCGGATCTGGCCAGCTGCCTGGCAGCAGTGGCCCCGCAGCGGCTGTTTGCCTGCACCACCAAGGGGCGCGCCTGCCACTCCGACGCCCACTTCGCACTGGGCGATGCCCTGCTGTTTGGCCCGGAGAGCCGAGGTCTTCCGCTGGAGGTCATCGAGAGCCTGCCACTCGAGCAGCGCCTGCGCATCCCGATGCGGCCGGACAGCCGCAGCATCAACCTCTCCAATGCCGTCGCCATCTTCGTCTATGAGAGCTGGCGCCAGCTGGGCTATCCCGGCGCGCTCGACGTGCGCTAGTCGACCAGGGCCCGGCTGTGCCACAGGCGATGCAGCCACCAGCCCAGCCCTAATGCCCGACCGACCATGAGGGCGGCGAGCGCCGCCCACAACGCCAAGTTGCCTGAGTCACGCAGCAGCCACCAAACCGGGAAATAACCGCACAGCACCGCCAGCAGCATGCTGTCGCGCATCTCGCGGGCCCGGGTTGCGCCGATGAAGATGCCATCGAGCAGATAACACCAAACCGCCAGCAGCGGCATGGCGATCAGCCAGGGCAGGTTGCGCTGCGCCTCGGCAATGACGTCAGTCATGGAGGTCATGGCCGCTACCAGCGAAGAGCCAGCCAGGGCAAACAGCAGCGAGGTGAGCAGAGCGACGCCAAACGACCAGCCGACACTCAGCCTGATGGCCTGCGCCAGCTGAGGGCGATGACGGGCACCCACGGCCCTGCCGACCAGCGCCTCGGCCGCGTAGGCAAAACCATCCAGGCCGTAGGAGATCAACATCAGGAAGTTGAGCAGCACCGCATTGGCCGCCACGACCACATCTCCCAGCCGCGCCCCTTGAAAGGTCATGAAGGCAAAACAGAGCTGCAAGCAGAGCGCCCGGATGAAGATGTCGCGGTTGAGCGCCAGCAACCGGCGGTAAGGGGCAAGAGCAAACAACTTGCCACGCCAGCTGCGCCACAACTCGGCAAGAGGGATATGCCGGCCGATCAAGACGATACCCAGCGCCAGCGCAGCATAATCCGCCAGCATGGATGCCAGCGCGACCCCTTCGACGCGCCATCCCAGCCCCCATACCAACGCGAGATCCAGCACTATGTTGAGCAGGTTACTGGCGATGAGCAGCCACATGGGGCTGCGAGCATCATGCCGGCCCAGCAACCAGCCCAGGATCACCAGATTGCACAGCGCCGCTGGCGCCCCCCACAGCCGGATCGTCAAATAGGAGAATGCATATTCCTGCACCTCGCGTGAAGCATCACTCCAACTGAGGGCCAACTCACCGAGCGGATGACGCAGCAGCAGCACCGGCAATGACAACAACACCGCTAGCAGCAGGCCACGCCCCAATAGCAGCGTGAGCGCCTCCTGATCGTTGCCGCCCAGCGCCTGGGCCGTCAGCCCCGTGGTCGACATGCGCAGAAAACCCAGCACCCAGTAAAGCAGGTTAACCAGGGTCGCCCCGACCGCCACCCCGCCGAGCAGAGCCGTCTCCCCCAGATGACCAATCACCCAGGTATCGACCAGACCAAGCAGGGGTACTGTGATGTTCGAAAGCAGCATGGGCAGCGCCAGGGCTAACAACTGCCGCTGCGCCGCCCATGCGGGGGGGAGTGGCCTCATGAGGCCGAATGGTAGAGTGCGACGATGCGCGAGAAGTCAGCCGCCATCTTCTGCATCGAAACCTCAGGAGGCTGCGAGCGACGAGGCTCCGGACGGAATACGGCCTGGATATCACCATCCGGATTGATGAGCACGATAGAAGCCGAGTGATCGATCAGGTAATCCTTACGCTCCGCGTCTTCATCGACGATCGAGTAAACCAAACCGAGGTTGCGCACGAACGAATAGAGCTCCACCTGGGTTCCGGTTACCGCTTTGAACTCCGGACTGAAGAAACGGGTATAGCCACTCAGACGCTGCAGATCATCCCGCTTCGGATCCACCGAGACGAAGACCACTTGACTGCTCGGGTCCGTCTCCTTGAGCGTGGGGTAGATGGCACGAAGATCGGCCAGTGTGGTCGGACAGATATCGGGACAGAAGGTGTACCCAATGAAGACGAACGACCAACGCCCCTTCAGCTCATCCTTGGTAAAACTAGTTCCATCCGACTCTTTCAGGTGAAAGACATTCAGGGCGTGGGGCTTGGTAAAATAGTTGGCAAACTCAGGGAGCGGTTGATGCAAAAGCGTCGGATACAGCAACGCACCAGCCACTATGATGACCGCGGCTGGCAATACATAACGCCATCTGAACATATGCGGCAAACCTTGCTCATGAGACAATAGATTCTATTGTACCCGGAAACTCGCCGTTGCCACCCCCCTTTAGAGACCATGCCGATCTGGATTATTGTCCAGAATGGGGGGTAGAAATTCTGCCGTGGCGTGCGTGCCAGCCGTGCAGCGGGATCACGGTTGCCGGTTTTTCGTAGCGTTGCGGATGGTGTTGTAGCAACCGAATAAGATGCACGATCTTGCTGTGCGGACAGCCTAACCACAGCGACCAACCGTTTTCCCTGCGTTGTAACCAGAGCCCATAGAAACGGGTCAACCAGCTCCCTCCGATGCAACGCGTAATGCGGGTAAGTGGCTGAGCATGAGGGTGAGAACGTATCAACATATCTGTCCTCCTTACCGGGCAGAACCACGATTTCCTGCGGCGCCGGATGACGCCACACCTATTTCCGTGTCAATAAATGTTTATTCTTGCGGAGATTGTTGCCTGGTGGGCCGTGAGATGACCTTCCGCTTCAATACAAAGGATATAGACGATAACCGGTGGGCACAGCGAGGTCGGGACACATGCCCAATGGCAAGTCCCTGATGTATGGCAGAAAGGAGTTAGAGACGAAAACGGGGCCATCGGCCCCGTCGTTTACATCCAGTCGGCGTTGCGAATCACACCGACCGCCAATCCCTCGATAGCCAACTGCTGGCAAGAGAGATCGACCTGAATGGGAGAGAGCTCTTCGTTCTCAGGCAGCAACCACACCTGGTTGCCTTTGCGTTGGAAGCGCTTGACCGTGACATCGTCATCGACCCGCGCGACCACCACCTGGCCATTACGCACCTCCTGGGTCTTGTGCACCGCCAGCAGATCGCCATCCATGATGCCGATGTTCTTCATGCTCATGCCCTGCACCCGCAACAGGAAGTCAGCCCGAGGATGAAACAGTGTGGGATCGACCTGATAGTGGCTCTCGATATGCTCTTGAGCCAGGATCGGCTCCCCTGCCGCCACCTTGCCGATGAGCGGCAACCCACTCTCTTCGTTGGCGGCCTCCTCTTCCTCGATCAACAGACGGATGCCGCGCGAGGTACCCGGCATGATCTCGATGGCGCCCTTCTTGGCCAAGGCCTTGAGATGCTCCTCGGCCGCATTGGCCGACTTGAAACCGAGCTTCTGGGCAATCTCGGCACGGGTGGGCGGCATGCCGGTTTCGCTCATATTACTCTTGATGAGCTCCAGCACTTGGGATTGCCTGGGAGTAAGGGGTTTCATGATCGGCACCTGTCTTTTTATACAGCACACTGGCAGTATATACAGTATCCATGCCAAGGCAAGCCAAAAGGGCGCGCCTGAGTGATCCCGCCCCGCGACCCACACTCATCGTACCTCTATGCGACAAAACGATGGCGATTTGTTATTCTCCTGCGGCCTTTTTACAGGAGAAGCAATACCGATGTCCCTTGGGCAGAGCATTTCCCGCGCCATGTTGCAATGGCCCGTACGCTGGCTGGTCAATCACAAGAGCCTGCCGGAAAACCCCATCGCAGAGCTGAAGCTGGATCCTGAGCGCCCCATCGTTTATGCCCTCAAGACCAGCTCCATCACCGACCTGCTGACCTTGCAGCAGTGCTGCGAAGATCTCTACCTGCCCGGTCCCTTCACTCCGCTCGAGCTAGGTGGACAATCGCTGCCACGCTATGTCTGCCTGGATCGCCCGCCGCCCCTGTTTGGCAAGCGCAGCGAACCACTGCCCTTCTTGCAGGAGTTTCAGCAACTTCTCGACCTGCATAAGCAGGATCCCGCGCTCGACATCCAGCTGGTGCCGGTGACCCTGTTTTGGGGACGGGCCCCTGGGCGCGAAGGTGAGGAGGCATCCAGCCTCAGCATTATCAGCAGCCTGGCCCCCAACATGCTGAAGAAAGGGCTCATCGTCGCCCTCAAAGGACGTGAAAACCTGGTGCGCTTCTCCCCGCCCGTGTCCCTTCGTCACATGGCTGACCGACACGGCACCGACCAAGCCATCGCCCACAAGCTGGCGCGGGTGGCTCGCTTCCACTTCGGTCGCCAGCAGCTGGCCGCCACCGGCCCCAAGCTGCCCAACCGCCACCTGTTGTTCCGGCAGCTGCTCGACTCAAGCATCATTCAAGATGCCATTCGCCACGAGGCGATCCGCGAGGGCATCAGCGAGGAAAAGGCGCACAAGCGGGCCCTCAGCTATATGGATGAGATCGCCTCCGATTTCTCCTATCGCCTGATCCGCCTCGGTGACAGCATCCTCGGCTGGCTCTGGAACAAGCTCTACCGTGGTCTCTCGGTGAACGGGGCCGAACGGGTGCGTCAGTTGGCCCAAGAGGGGCATGAAATCGTCTACGTGCCCTGTCACCGCAGCCACATGGACTACCTGCTGCTCTCCTATGTCATCTATCACCAGGGCATGGTGCCACCCCACATCGCTGCGGGGATCAACCTTAACTTCTGGCCGGCCGGCCCCTTGTTCCGCCGTGGTGGAGCCTTCTTCATCCGTCGCACCTTCAAGGGCAACCCGCTCTATAGCACTGTGTTTCGTGAATACCTGAACCTGTTGTTTGCCAAGGGCTATTCGGTCGAGTTCTTCACCGAAGGGGGACGCTCGCGCACCGGGCGCCTGTTGCCACCCAAGACAGGTATGCTGGCCATGACGCTGCAGGCCATGATGCGCGGGCTGGATCGACCCGTCACCTTCGTCCCCGTCTACCTCGGCTATGAACATGTGATGGAGGTGAACACCTACCATCAGGAGTTGCAGGGGAGTCGCAAGGAGAAAGAGAGTTTCCTGCAGGTGATCGGCATACTGCGCAAACTGCGCAACTATGGCCGGGGCTTCGTCAACTTCGGCGAGCCGCTGACCCTCAACACCTACCTGAGCGAACATGTGCCTGAATGGCGCGACCATGCCAGCGAAGAGGAACGGCCGCAGTGGATGGCCCCCACCGTCAACCACCTCGCCGATATGCTGATGACCCGCATCAACGGAGCGGCTGCGGTTAATGGCCTGACCCTGAGCGCCGTGGCGCTGCTCGCCTCGGAGCGACATGCGCTGACCCGTGACGAGCTGGAAGCACAGATAGAGACCTACCTCACCCTGCTGCGCAAAGCGCCCTATGGCCCCTACAGCACTGTGCCCGACAACAGCGCCAAGGAGCTGCTCGATCAGGCGATTGAACTCAATAAATTTGAGGTCAGCGAAGACAAGCTGGGCCAGATCATCAGCCTGGATCGCTATCAGGCGATTTTGCTTACCTATTACCGCAACAACATCCTTCACCTGCTGGCCCTGCCCTCCCTGGTCGCGGCGCTGATCGATCGCTGTGAAGGGCTCGGAGAGAGTGAAATCATCGGCCGCTGCGTCGATATCTATCCGCTGCTGCAACGGGAGCTGTTCCTCCACTTCCCTGAAGAGGCGATACCGGAACGAGTCAGCGAGCTGCTGGCAGTCTTCGAGCAAGAGCAGCTGATCTTGCGGCAGGAGGAAGGATTCTGGGTCAATCCGAGCAATC
The DNA here is from genome assembly GCF_000820125.1 of Aeromonas simiae. Lineage (GTDB taxonomy): Bacteria > Pseudomonadota > Gammaproteobacteria > Enterobacterales > Aeromonadaceae > Aeromonas > Aeromonas simiae. The sequence continues at coordinate 16,106 of NZ_CDBY01000005.1, forward strand.
AGATGCGGTTACTGCTGCTGGCGGAGAGTATTCAAGAGACGCTGCAACGTTACGCCATTGTGCTGACCCGAGTGCTGGCCCAGCCCGGTGTCGCCGCAGAGCAACTGGAAGCCGACGCTATGATGATGGCCGAACGTCTCGGCACCTTGCACGGCATCAATGCCCCCGAGTTCTTCGATCAGAAGCTCTTCACAACCCTGGTGCATACCTTGCGCAGCGAAGGGTACCTGGATCCTGAGTGCAAACCCGACATGGGCCGTTTCCAGGCGCTGGCCGACAACATACTGCCGCTCCTGAGCAGCAAGATGCAGCGAACCATACGCGCCTGCTGTCCGACCTGTTGAATCAAGCCCCCGCCAGGGGGCTTTTTATTGGCGCTTAGCCAGCCAGTGAGGCGGCCATCAGGAACTGGGCAGCAAAGTAGCTGCTCATCACCCAGGCCGGGGCTTGTGGAATGGGACGAAAGAAACGATCCAGAGCCAGCACCCCATCGGAGAAAAGAAACAACAGCCCCCCCACCAGAGCGGCCGCCGTACCTGCGGTCAGTGAAGCATGCCAAGCGCCGGCGGCTACCCAGACCATGGCAAGAATCGTCAGCATGTAGACCAATACCGGCAGGCGCATCTCAGCCAACCCATGCCACAACAGACCAAATACGGTGGCGGCCAGCGCAAGCAGCAACAAGCCATCGAGCAACTTGAGCACCAGTGGGCCCTGGGCAAAACCGACGATGTAGCACAAGTGCGCCACCAGAAAGGCGATAAGACCGTGCACAAAGCGATCGGAGGGCAGCATCAGCAGGATATCCCCTGCCAACGAAAGAAACAGTCCCAGCAAGATCCAGGCATGGGAACCATCTTGGTCATAACCCCGATAGTTGAACGCCAACGCGATGATCAGCAGCATCGTCAACACCTTGCTGATATAGAGCTGTCGCCGTAATCCCTCTCCGAGGGCCCGCACATGCCACCAGCCGGACGCAATAATCAGGACACTCAAAAACATCTCTCACTCCCCTGCCACACGACCGAGCAGACTTGCGCCAGCAAGACTAACAAAAAGCAGAGGCGGACGGCAGAGGGCGACCCGATTAGCCTAAAGTCTAATTGAGGCACATGGAGCACTGAGGCATAAGAATCGCCAAGGAAACCCAACATGGACGAAAAGATGAAAAACTACCTGCCCGCCATCGACATCATGATGTGCCATCTGGGGATCAGCTTCGAGCAGGCCTGCGAAGAGCTTGGGCTCTCATGTAGCGACCAGCAGGCGCTGATCGAGTTACAGCAGCAAGAACTCCCCGAATAAAACCTCCTCCCAGAAGAAGGCGCGTCATGCGCCTTTCTCTTTTTACTGACCCCGTGCCCCTATCTCAAACAAGTTGGCTCAAACAAGTTGGACAAAAATTCAACATGTTTGGCCCGCGTAACACTTTATTCTGGATAAATAGGCCAACCTAGAGGTTCATCTTTGTGAGACATTCGCCATACCCCATGTGAGAGGAGTGTGTCTCACCACGTGCGCAAACCATTTCCTAACCACTGAGCTTTTCATTACACGCAAATTAACTCATTGATAATAATTAAATTTTTATCATTTTTAAGGTTTTTTAAAAACACGTGGATTTTCTTGAGTAGCACAGTGCCTTGTTCCACCGGCACAACACTTTATGATGAATCTCAGAAGGACGCGGTGATGGACGGAGTGCCATCAACCTGGAAGGTAGGAATCCCATGGTAGGGATGAGTGGTTAGGAATGACCCTCGGCAGGATGCAAGGAACCCCATCGGAGTGATGGGTGGACAGGTTCAGGATGAATCCCATGGCTGGATGGCCATGTATCACGGATGAACAGGGAACCCCGCTGGATGCGGTAAAGGACACCTCCAGGACGGAGTAGAGTGCGGTGACCAGGATGGTTGCTAAGCCAGGAGGCACTGGATACCCCGAAGGATTGGGAAGAGGATATTCCTAAGGAAGGGATGTCGTCAGGGATGTGCAGGGAGCACAGCAGTTCACGGATTGGACACCACGACTCAGGGGGACAGCAATGGCTGTCCCCCTTTCTTATTGCTTCATTTTCCCACTCACCCCCCCTCTTCGTCTGAAAGCGCTTATCGAGTCCGCTCTTGATTATTATCCTTGTGAGACATTTGCCATCGACCTCGTAAGCATTACACCTGCAATGTAGCAGCAAGATACGGATATCGATCCATCCACAAGCCACACAACCAAACATAAGAATTTGATTTTAAATACATTTAATGGTTTTTAATCTCATCGCACACATTTTATCTCAACAAAAATAGCAGGAGCTGATTGAGCGGCAGAGGAAAACCCTTATATTCACTCCTGCACGGACGCAATGAAGTCGACTAGGACGGTCGGCTGCCAGGGTAGGGCAAATGGACGAGCCACAGGATGTGGCAAAGGACACCTCCCAGGATGGAGAAAGTGTGATGGGACAGGATGACTCATCAGGCCATGATGGCCGCAAGGACACCCCAAAGGATTGGGAAGGGGAAACCTAAGGGAAGAGGTATAGTCAGGGATTGCAGGGAGCAACCACGTTCACGGAATTGAACGATACGACTACCGGGGGCGACGAAAGTCGCCCCCATCTTTTTATGGGCCTTTCTCTGACTCGCCTCAATCAGGCCGGCAATGCACCGACCACATAGACATCGAAGCGGTTACTCTTGGTCTCGATGGCCATGCTCGGTTTCTGCTCGTTCAACCAACCGGCATAATCAGGCCGTTTTACCACCACTCTCTTCTGCGCCACCGTAAGTGCGGCTGGCAACAGAACATCGGCATCCAAATCCGCCCCCACCAACGACTGAAAGACCCGCATCTCTTTCTTTACCAACGCCGACTTCTGTTTGTGTGGAAACATGGGGTCGAGATAGACCACATCGGGTCGCCCCGGCAAGTGGCGCAAGGTTTCCACGGCAGGCCCATGCAGCAAGTGCATACGCTCACGCACCCAGGGCCCAATCTCGGGATCCTGCGCCGCTCGCTGTAACCCGTCTTCAAGCAGGGCCGCCACCACAGGGCTGCGCTCGATCAGCGTGACCTGACAACCGAGCGAAGCCAGCACGAAAGCATCGCGGCCAAGACCGGCGGTGGCATCGACCACGCTGGGGTTGGCCCCCGCTTTGAGACCAACCGCCTTGGCGATGGACTGGCCACGCCCGCCACCAAACTTGCGCCGATGGGCCACCGCCCCCTCAACGAAATCCACATAGATGGCCCCCAGTTTGGGTTCATCCAGCTTGCGCAGCTCCAGCCGCTCATGGGTCAGCACCAGAGCAAAATCGGGCAGGGTAACGCCTGCGAGGCGCTCATACAGGCTGGCCGCCTCGGCGGCCCTGGAGGGGTCTTCAATCAGGATTTGCATTCGTCATTGCCGGACTGGGATCACTGCCGCGCAGTGTATCACAGCCCGATTAGGAGAGGCTGGCCAGTGCAGGCGAAGGCTGCTCGAGCGCCCCGTGATTGAGTCGTAGATAGGCGAGCAGATCCTCAAACGGCAGCGGCCTGCTGAGCAAGAACCCCTGGGTATAAGCACACCCCTTGCTGCTCAGGAAGTTGAGCTGCTCACGCGTCTCGACCCCCTCGATCACCACCTGCATGCCCAGGTTGTGCACGATGCTGATGATCCCCTCCAGCAACATGCGGTCCTGCTCATTGAAGGGGATATGGCGTACGAAGGAGCGATCGATCTTGACCAGATCGACCGGGAAGGTGCGCAGGTAGTTGAGGGCCGAATAGCCGGTGCCGAAATCATCGATGGCGATCTGACAGCCAGCACGGCGCAGCGCCTCGATGCGCAGCCGGTGTTGCTCGCCGGCATCCATCAGCAGGGTTTCAGTGATCTCGATGACGATGTCGCGTGGGTCGAGCCCGAAGTGGTGGATCACCTTGAGCCACTCGCTCCCCTCGGTATCGATCGTCTGGAACTCCAGGGTGGAGCGGTTGATCGACATCTGCAGATCGCTAAATCCAGCCCCTTTGAGCCGCGCCAGATCGCGGCAAGATTGCCACAGCACCTGCTCGCCCAGCCCCTGAATGAGACCCGCCTCTTCCGCCATCGGAATGAAGTCGGCCGGCGAGACCTGCCCCCACTGGGGATGGTACCAGCGCACCAGCGCCTCCAGCTTGGCCACCCGCCCCGAGTGGTTGTCCCAGATAGGCTGATAGGCCATAGAAAGGTGGCCTTGTTTGATCGCCTCGGCCAGATCCTGCTGCATCTGGTGGCGGATCTTCACCTCCTCCCGCATCGAGGAGCAATAGACCGCCAGCGGCCGGCTCTTTCGCTTGGCTTCAAACAGCGCCTGCTCGGCGTTGCGCAGCAGCACCTCCCCTTCATTGCCATCGCTCGGGCAGAGGGTGATCCCCAGGGTTGCCGTCACATAGAGGTGCTGGTTAGCCAGCATGAAAGGACGGTTGAAGCCGCCGATCACCTGCTTGGCAAAGACTTCGGCCTGACGGCGACTGACAATCCCCGGCACCAGGAAGGCAAACTCGTCCCCCCCGATGCGGGCCACCAGATCATCGGTGCGAACCCGGCTCACCAGGCGATCCGACACCTCGCGCAGCAGGGCATCACCGGCGTGGTGATCCATGGAGTTGTTGACCGCCTTGAAGTTGTTGAGATCAAGCACCATCAAGGCGAAGCGCTCGCCCCGCTCGCAGAAACGGGTCAAGCAGCGCACAAACAGCCAGCGGTTAGGCAGGCCGGTCAGGCTGTCATAATTGGCCTGATTGGCAATCTTCTGCTCCGCCAGCTTGGTTTGGGAAATATCGCTGAAAATGCCGATGTACTGGGTGATGCGGCCATTGTCACGCAAGCTGCTCACCATCAACTGCTGGGGATAGATGCGGCCGTTCTTGCGTTTATTCCATACCTCGCCACGCCACACACCAACCCTGGCCAGGGCATGATACATGTCGGCGTAGAAGGCTTGGTCGTGCAGCCCCGACTTAAGCATGCTGGGGCGCTGCCCTTTCACCTCGTCCAGCCGATAACCGGTGATCTGCTCGAATGCCGGGTTAACAGAGATGACCCGGCTGTCGGCATCGCACACCAGGATCGCCTCGGAGAGGTTGTCATAAACCCGATGGGAGAGGCGCAACTGCTCGGCATCGCGCTTGCTGCTATCGATATCCTCCATCACCAGTAGCAGGTAGTCACTCTGGCTATCCTGGGTCTGGCTCAGGGTACAGCGGCACCACTTCGGCTCTTCTGCGGCGCCAACATAGCGCAGCTCCATGGTGATGTGACCCGGCTCCCCGCCCAGCAGCGCCGCGTAGCGCTCCCGATAGGGGGCAAAATCACTGGCCAGATAACACGACTCGAGCGGCTGAGCCACTGCCGCCGCCTGGCCCAGCATCTGAGAGAGCGCAGGGCTGCTCCACTGCAACCGCCCCTGCCGATCGAGCCGACCAATCCCCACCCGGGTGTGCGCCAACATGGCCTGCAACAGGTGGTTATGCTCCTCGGCCTCACGCAGGGTCTGTGGGGTGGTGATGTCCTGCACCACCCCATGCAGACAGGTGATCCCCTCTTCATCGCGTTCCCCGAAGACCTGGGAGCGCAGCAGCTTGGGAGTCCCCGCCGGAGTCTGCAAACGGTATTCGAGCTGGTAGTAATCACGCTGACCACTCATCAACTGCCACCACGCATCCTGCAGATACTGGCGATCCTGTGGCTGCACCATCGCCAGCCAGCTTTCCAGCGTCAGCGTCTCGCTCTCAAGCAGTCGACACAGCTCGCTGGAGGCATGAAAGTGCTGACGGCGCGGCTCCCATTGCCAGGCGGCAATGGTGCCCTGGCGACGGGTATGGGAGAGCCAGCGTTGGTAGGGTTGGGGTTGTTGCTCGAGCATCAGCGTCAGTTCACGCCCCAGCAGCGGGCCCAACATACGCAACACACTCATGATCCGAGGCAGTTCAGGTTGGGGGGTGCGATAGAGCAGCAACAGCAGACCGGTCGGCTGACCCGTCGCACTGCGCAGCAGCATGCCGGCACAGGCCCGAGCCCCCCACTGACCGACCAGCGCCGTCGTTGGGAATTGGGAGGCCATGCCATCAACCAGGCAGAGCTCTCCTCGTTCCAGCAGACAAGAGAGAGGTTCCCCCCGGCAGGCCAAGGCGACCGCATCGACGGCTTCGCCCGGCCAATGGGCAATCGGCTGCGGCCGATCGCCACCCAGCTGGCAGATCAGGACGGCATCCGCTTCCACGGATGAGCCAATGTCGGCGACAAACCGCTCGATATACCGAAGGCCAGTCACATCAGCCAGCCCGGTCAGCGCACGGTACACGGAATCAAGCACTCGCCTCATGGCAAGATTGGGAGCCTCTTTGCGCAGCAGGAAAACCGAATCTCTCGGAGGGTTTAGTGGGCTCACCGGCCCACGCATACCACCATACACAAAAAATCAGGGGGCACAGAGCCCCCAGTCAGCAAAAATCACGCCGTGATCCCACTATGGCGCAGCAGCGCATCCACTTGAGGCTCGCGGCCCCGGAAGGCACGGAACAGCGCCATCGGCTCCTGAGAGCCCCCCTGCTCCAGAATGTGCTGCAGGAAGTCGGCGCCGGTGCGTGGGTTGAAGATCCCCTCCTCCTCAAAACGGGAGTAGGCATCCGCCGACAGCACCTCGGCCCACTTATAGCTGTAGTAGCCTGCGGCATAACCGCCGGCGAAGATGTGGGCAAAGCTGTGCTGGAAGCGGTTGAAGGCCGGAGGCGTCAACACCGCGACCTGTTGGCGCACCTGGCAGAGTACCTCGTCAACCACCCCAGCGGCACCCGCACGGGCATCCATATGCAGGCGGAAGTCGAACAGGGCGAATTCGAGCTGGCGCAGCATCTGCATCGCGGCCTGGAAGTTGCGGGCCGCCAGCATGTTGCCAAGCAACTCACCCGGCAACGGCTCACCGGTTTCATAGTGGCCGGAGAGGAAGGCCAAGGCCTCGGATTCCCAGCACCAGTTTTCGAGGAACTGGCTCGGCAGCTCAACCGCATCCCAGGGCACTCCGTTGATGCCCGCGACCCCGGCCACATCGATGGAGGTCAGCATGTGATGCAAGCCGTGACCAAACTCGTGGAACAGGGTCACCACCTCGTTGTGGGTGAACAGGGCCGGCTGGCCATCAACCGGGCCATTGAAGTTGCAGGTCAGGTAAGCCACCGGCCGCTGCATACTGCCATCGCGGCGGTAACGCCGGCCGAGACAGGTATCCATCCAGGCGCCGCCACGCTTGTTGGCGCGGGCGTAGAGGTCGAGGTAGAAGCTGCCACGCAGTTCATCTTCGCTGTCATAGATGTCATAGAAGCGCACGTCCGGGTGCCAGGTCTCGATGCCGAGACGCTCGCGCACTCGCAGGCCGAAGACCCGGCGCACCACCTCGAACAAGCCGGCGACCACCTTGCGGGCCGGGAAGTAGGGGCGCAGTTGCTCATCGGAGACGGAGAACTTGTGCTGCTTGAGCTTCTCGGCGTAATAGGGCAGATCCCAGGCCGCCAGCTCACTCATGGCGTGTTCGGCGGCGGCAAAGTCGCGGATCTCCTGCAACTCGGCCTGCCCCTGCGGCAGCGACTTGCCGGCCAGATCCTCCAGAAAACCGATCACTTGCCCGGTCGACTGGGCCATCTTGGTCGCCAGCGACAGCTCGGCATAGCTGGCAAACCCGAGCAATCGGGCCAGCTCCAGGCGCAGATCGAGGATCTCAGCCATAGCAGCACTGTTGTCCCACTGGCCGGCGCAGGGCCCCTGATCGGAGGCGCGAGTGACGTAGGCGCGGTAGAGCTCCTCACGCAGGGAGCGGTTGTCGGCATACATCATCACCGGCAGATAAGAGGGGATATCGAGCGTGAACAGCCACCCCTCCATGTCACGCGCCTTAGCCTGGGCCGCAGCGGCTGCCAGCGCGCTCGGCGGCAGACCCACCAGCTCACCTTCGTCGGTCACCAGCTTGTGCCAGCCCTGGGTGGCATCGAGCACGTTGTTGCTAAAACGCGAGGCCAGCTCGGAGAGGCGAGCCTGGATCTCGCCGTAGCGCTGTTTCTGCTCGGCCGGCAGATCGATGCCGGAGAGACGGAAATCACGCAGGGTATTTTCGACCTCTTTGCGCTGTGCTGCGCTCAGCAGGCGGTAGTCATCGCTGCTGGCCAGTTCGCGGTAGGCGGCAAACAGCCCCTCGTGCTGGCCGACAAAGGTCTGGTACTCAGCCAGGTGCGGCAGACAAGCGTCGTGCGCCTCGCGCAACGCATCGGAATTCATCACTGCATTGAGGTGGGAGACCGGTGACCAGACGCGCGAGAGGCGATCGTTCACCTCTTCCAGCGGTGCCACCAGGCTATCCCAGGTGTGCGGTTCACTCTGTGCCAGCACCTCTTTGATACGCAGCTTGCAGTCGGCGATCGCCTGCAGCACGGCCGGCTGAGCATGTTCCGGCTGGATCTGAGTGAAAGGGGGCAGGCCGTCCATCGTCAACAAAGGATTGCTCATCTTAATACCTCGAGTAATTCGGCCCCTGCCGTTCAGAAGCGCAGTGTTACGGACTACCTAAGATGGTGGTAATGACTCCAATTATCAAGTATCTGCGGTAGCACATGTGCACAGTCTGCTCAAGTTTTTGCCTCGACTGGCCGCGTGGACTCACTAAGGCCCCATTCACATCCCTGATGCCAAGTTCGCCCCGAAGTGGTTACACTTAGGCCCACGACTCTTGGTTTCCGGACTGCAAGGACGACATGTCAGGACTCTTCTCCAAGGCCATCAAGGCCATGCGTGGCAACACCCTCTCCTACCGGCTCCTCGCCTATATCCTGCTTTGCAGTACGGCTCTAGCCTTCCTCATCACCTTGTTGCAGCTGGCTTGGGACTACCGCAAGGACGTCGATCTGATCGAAAGCAGCATCACCCAGATCGAGGCCTCCTTCCTGCAACCCATCGCCGCCAGCCTGTGGAACCTCGATGAAGAGCAGGTCAAGGTACAGCTTGAGGGGATCATGAACCTGCCCAATATGCAGTTCGTCATGGTCAAGGAGATCCTCGGTCACTCCGAGGTACCCTTGCTCTCGCAAGGGGCCGAGCGCCCTCATTACGACATCTCACGCGAGTTTTCGCTGACCTATCAGGGGGAGGTCGTCGGTAAACTGTTTGTGGCCGCCTCGCTCGATCAGGTCTATCACCGGCTGATGGAGAAATCGGTGCTGATCCTGGTGAGCCAGACCATCAAGACCCTGGTGGTTTCGTTCTGTATCCTGCTCATCATCTATTACATGGTGGTGCGCCACATCAACCGTATCGTTCACTTCGCTGAGCACTTCGAGCTGGATCGGCTGGGTGATCCCCTCGAGCTGGAGGGGCGCCCGCTGCCACGGCCGAAACCGGACGAATTTGACTCTCTGGCGGCGGCTCTCAACCAGATGCGAACCCGCCTCAGCGATGAGTTCAGTGCCCGCCAGCAGGCCCTCGAGCAGTTGCAGCAGGAGCGCGACTTCTCCGCCACCCTGATCAACTCCTCCAACGTGCTCATCTGCTGCCTGGAGCCCGATCTCTCGATCGCCAGCATCAACCCGGCCGCCATCCTCTTGACCGGCTATGTGCAGCACGAAATTCTGGGGCAGCGTTGGGATGACATCTTCGTCAACCGCCAGCAGCGCGACCAACTCGCCGCCAGCCTGCAAGAGCACAGGCCGCACGAAGAGATAGAGGTGCCCATGCTGGATCAGCAGGGCCATGAGCTGGTGCTGCTGTGGAGCTTCGCCCCCTTCTACGAGGGGCCGGATCTCAAGTATCTGATCGGCTTTGGCTACGACATCACCCAGATCAAGCAGGTGGAGCACGAAATCATCCAGCTCAACGAGCAGCTGGAGGCCAAGGTCGATGAGCGCACCCGCAGCCTGAGCGAGAGCAACAGCCAGCTCACCCGCGCCTACGACGAGCTCAAACGCACCCAGCAGACCCTGGTCGAGTCGGAGAAAATGGCCTCGCTCGGCTCATTGGTGGCCGGCGTGGCCCACGAGATCAACACCCCGATCGGCATCAGCGTCACCGCCTCCTCCTACCTGCAAGAGCGGGTGCTCGACTTCAAGCAGCACATCGAGGCCAAGCAGCTGTCGCGCAGCTACCTCAACGATTTCGTCAGCAACCTTGATGAATCCATGTCGCTGCTACAGGGCAACCTGCGCCGCGCCTCCGAACTCATCGCCAGCTTCAAGCAGGTGGCGGTCGATCAATCCTCCGAGGCCCACTACAGCTTCAACGTGGCCGAGAACCTGCACCAGGTGGTGGTATCGTTGGGCCACCGCCTGCGCAAGGCCCAGTGCGAGGTCGACATCCACTGCGACCCCGAGCTGGTGATCCACTCCTATCCCGGCAGTTTTGCCCAGATCTACTCCAACCTGATCCTCAACTCGGTCAATCACGCCTTCGAGAACTGGGATCGCCAGAAGCGCATCACCATCACGGTGCAGGTCAAGGATGGAGAGCTGGAGATCGACTATCGCGACAACGGTCGCGGCATCAGTCCCAAGATCCTGCCGCGCCTGTTCGAGCCTTTCGTCACCTCCAAGCGCGGACAAGGGGGCAGCGGGCTCGGCACCCACATCATCTACAACCTGGTGGTGCAGTTGCTGCGCGGCCGCATCAGCTGCCACAGCGAGCCCGATCAGGGCGCCCAGTTCCTGATCCGCCTGCCCCTCGAGCCGCTCTCGGTATAACCTTCTCTACACACGGACGCCTTGCATCTTCTGCAGGGCGTCCCCATCTCTTGCCCATCACAACCCGAGTGGAGAATTGAGCTTATGGCCCAGCATTTTGACTACATCGCCATTGGTGGCGGCAGCGGGGGCATCGCCTCAGCCAATCGGGCCGCCATGCACGGTAAGAAGGTCGCCCTGATCGAGGCCAAGGCGCTGGGGGGCACCTGCGTCAACGTGGGCTGCGTGCCGAAAAAAGCCATGTGGTTTGCCGGACAGATCGCCGATGCCCTGAAATACGGCCCCGACTACGGCTTTGACACCACCCTCAACCACTTCAGCTGGAGCAAGCTGATCGCGTCGCGCCAGGCCTACATCAGCCGGATTCACCACTCCTACGACAACGTGCTGGCCAAAAATGGCATCACCGTCATCCGCGGCTTTGCCCGCTTCGTGGATGCCCACACCGTCGAGGTGAACGGCGAGCGCTACAGTGCTGACCACATCCTCATCGCCACCGGCGGCCGTCCCGAGATCCCGGCCATTCCCGGCGCCGAATTGGGGATCACCTCCGATGGCTTCTTCGCCCTGACCGAACAGCCCAAGCGAGTGGCGGTGGTGGGCGCCGGTTACATCGCCGTGGAGATCGCCGGCGTGCTGCATGCACTCGGCTCCGAGACCCACCTGCTGGTGCGCAAGCACGGGCCGCTGCGCAGCTTCGACCCCATGGTGCAGGAGACCCTGGTCGAGGTGATGGCGCAGGAAGGGCCCAAGCTGCACACCCATGCGCAGCCCAAGGAGCTCCTTCGCAACGCCGATGGCAGCCTGACCCTGCATCTGGAAGACGGTCGCCACCTGACGGTCGACTGCCTCATCTGGGCCATCGGCCGTGAGCCGGCCACCGACCAGCTCAATCTGGCCGCAACCGGAATTGAACCCGATGAGCGCGGTTACATCCCCACCGACAAGTACCAGAACACCCAGGTCCCTGGCATCTATGCGGTCGGCGACAACACAGGGCGGGTGCAACTGACCCCGGTCGCCGTGGCTGCCGGTCGGCGCCTATCCGAGCGTCTTTTCAACAACAAGCCGGACGAGCACCTCGACTACTCCCTGATCCCGACCGTGGTGTTCAGCCACCCCCCTATCGGCACCATAGGCCTGACCGAGCCCGAAGCGATCGCCGAGTATGGCGAGGCCAACATCAAGGTCTATAAGAGCCAGTTCACCGCCATGTATTCGGCCCTCACCCAGCACCGCCAACCCACCCGCATGAAGCTGGTGTGCGCCGGCCCGGAAGAGAAGGTGGTCGGTCTGCACGGCATCGGCTTTGGCATGGACGAGATCCTGCAAGGCTTCGGCGTGGCCATGAAGATGGGGGCCACCAAGGCCGACTTCGATAACTGCGTCGCCATCCACCCGACCAGTGCCGAGGAGTTCGTCACCATGCGCTGACCACTTGCCGCCATGAGAAAGGGGAGCCGATGGCTCCCCTTTTTGTTGGACTGCGTCCCTTAGCGGCGCTCTTCCTGCAACCACTGCGCCACCCGCTTGGCGAAGTAGGTGAGGATGCCGTCGGCACCGGCGCGCTTGAAGCAGACCAGCGACTCCATGATGCACTCCCGCTCTTTCAGCCAGCCGTTCTGAATGGCAGCCATGTGCATGGCGTACTCGCCGCTCACCTGATAGGCGTAGGTCGGCACGCCGAACTGATCCTTGACCCGGCGGATCACGTCGAGATATGGCATGCCCGGTTTCACCATGACGCTGTCGGCCCCCTCACTGATATCAAGCGCCACCTCGTGCAGCGCCTCATCGCTGTTGGCCGGGTCCATCTGGTAAGTCGCCTTGTTGCTCTTGCCCAGGTTGCCAGCCGAGCCGACCGCATCGCGGAACGGGCCGTAGTAGTGGGAGGCGTACTTGGCCGAGTAGGCCATGATCTGGGTGTTGACGAAGCCGTTGGCCTCCAGCGCAGCCCGGATCGCCCCGATACGCCCATCCATCATGTCGGAGGGGGCCACCATGTCGGCCCCGGCGGCGGCATGGGAGAGCGCCTGCTTGACCAGGATCTGGGTGGTGATGTCATTCATCACGTAACCCTGCTCGTCGATGATGCCATCCTGGCCGTGGGTGGTGAACGGGTCCAGCGCCACGTCGGTGATGACCCCCAGCTCGGGAAAATGGGCCTTGAGGGCGCGGGTCGCGCGCTGGGCCAGCCCCTCCGGGTTATAGGCCTCTTCCGCCAGCAGGCTTTTCTGCTCCAGCGGGGTGACCGGGAACAGGGCCACGGCCGGCACGCCGAGGGCGACCAGCTCGGCCGCCTCTTTGAGCAGCAGATCGATGGAAACCCGCTCCACTCCCGGCATGGAAGCCACCTCCTCGCGGCGATTCTCCCCCTCCAGCACAAACATGGGATAGATGAGGTCATCGACCGTCAGCAGGTTCTCGCGCATCAGGCGACGGCTGAAATCGGTGGCGCGGGCACGGCGCAGACGGCGGCCCGGGAAGGTGCCCGGCAGGGTAATGGCCATAAGCTGGTCTCCTAGAGTGGAAGTTGGAACAAGGCCACCGAGGCGGCCCGGCTATGGGCCAGCAGGGCCTCGGGCGTCTCGTTGCGGCAAGCCGCCACCACGCGGGCGATGTGCGGCAAGAAAGCGGGTTCGTTGCGTTTGGGGCGCGGACGGATATCCCGTGGCACCAGATAGGGGGCGTCGGTCTCGATCAGCAAGCGGCCGGCGGGAATGCGCGCCACCTGGCGCCGCAGGTCATCGCCGCGCCGCTCGTCGCAGATCCAGCCGGTGACCCCGATGTGCAGCCCGAGGGCCAGACACTCGTCCAGCTCAGCATCCGAGCCGGTAAAGCAGTGCAGCACGGCGCCCGGCAAACGGGATAGCCAGGGGCGCAGGATCTCGACAAAGCGGTGGTGCGCATCACGGCAGTGGAGAAACACCGGCATCCCCAGCTCGGCGGCAAGCGCCAGCTGGGCATCGAAGACGGCGTCCTGCACCGGCCGGGGCGAGAAGTCGCGATTGTAGTCGAGACCACACTCACCGATGGCCACCACCTGGGGCTGGGCCGCCAGCGTGCGCAGGGCAGGCCAGGTCGCGGCATCTACGCTCTTGGCGTCATGGGGGTGAACCCCTGCGGTGGCAAAGGCGAACCCCGGCCAGCGAGCCGCCAGGGCGGCGCTGTCGCGGCTGCCAGCCAGATCGGTGCCGGTCAGGATCAGGGCCTCGACCCCGGCCTCGCGGGCGCGGGAGACCACCTCCTCCTGCTCATTGGCAAACTGGCTGCTGGTGAGGTTCACCCCTATGTCGATCATGGTCGGCTCGTGCTCCCGAATACCCTCAAACGGTATCTATCTTTTTGGTCGGGCCTTACCATACGCCTCATGATCGGCCCTGAAAAGAGGAAGGGGGCCTCAGCCCCCCTCCTGTGATGCGTCTTCCTGACGCTCCTCTTTACGCACGTAGAAGCGAGCGAAGAAGAGGCCGAGCTCCCACAGCGCCCACATGGGGATCGCCAGCAGGGTCTGGGAGAAGACATCGGGCGGCGTCAACAGCATGCCGACCACGAACACCCCGACGATGACGTAGGGGCGCTTCTCCTTCAGGCTCTTCGGGGTGGTCACCCCGGTCCAGCACAGCAGTATGGTGGCCACCGGGATCTCGAACGCCACCCCGAATGCAAAGAACAGGGTCAGCACAAAATCGAGGTAGCTGGCGATGTCGGTGGCCACGGTCACCCCGGTGGGCGCCGTGCTGGTGAAGAAACCGAACACCAGCGGGAACACCACGTAGTAGGCAAACGCCATGCCGGTGTAGAACAGCACCGCACTGGAGGCCACCAGGGGCATGATGAGGCGCCGTTCATGCTGGTACAGGCCGGGGGCGATGAAGGCCCATGCCTGATAGAGCAGGTAGGGGATGGCGGCAAAGAAGGCAACCACCAGGGTCAGCTTGATGGGCGTCAAAAACGGCGTCGCCACGTCGGTGGCGATCATGCTGGTGCCCTCCGGCAGCTGGCTGAGCAGCGGCTGGGCGACAAAGTCGTAGATGGCGTTGGAGAAGTAGACCAGCGCCAGGAACACCAGCACGATGGCCGCCAATGAGCGCAGCAAACGGGTGCGCAGCTCGATCAGGTGGGTGATGAGAGGCTGTTCGCCCTGCGGATGACTCATGGCTTGGCCTCCTGCTTATCCTGATCCTCTGGCTTCGCCGTGACGGGCTCGGCAGCAGGAGCAGGATTGAGCGTGGTGAGCGACTCCGCCTGCGCCGCTTCCGGTGTGGCCTCCGGCTGGGCGTAGGGGCGGTTGACCGACGCCGCCGCAGAGCGCAGTTCATCGAGCGACGCTTGCAGATCCGGGCTTAAGTTCTGCATGTTGAGCTGCTCGGCCTTCTTCAGGTCGTTGTGTAGCTCCTGGATGCGCAGCTCCTCGGTCAGCTCCGCCTTCACCGCGTTGGCGGTGCTACGGATGAGCTTGATCCAGTGAGCCAGCGTCCGCACTGCCACCGGCAGCCGCTCGGGGCCGAGCACCAACAGGGCGACCACACCGACCAGGATCAGCTCCCAGAAACCGATGTCGAACATGGTTTAGGCCTGATCTTTGTCTTTCTGCTGCTGGGCATCCTGCGGGGTCTGGCCCTGCTCGGCGATCTTCTTCTGCTCGAAGTCGGCATCGCGGGAAGGGGCCGCCGGCTCATCGTCGGACATCGCCTTCTTGAAGCCCTTCACGGCCGCACCCAGATCACCGCCGATACCGCGCAGCTTCTTGGTGCCGAACAGCAGCACCACGATCAGACCGATGATGAGAAGTTGCCAAATACTGATACCACCCATGTGTGTCTCCTTGTGCGCTCGTCGGGGCGCGCCGTTGTTGTGTTAGTGGGAACGAGCCTTGAGCCAGCCGGCCAGCCAGCAGGCCGCCGCGGCAACCAGGCTCGTGCTCCCCCAATCGGGCTGATGCACCGAGTGGAGAATGATGCCGCCCAGCAACAGGGTTGCCCCCATGCCGAGCAGATAGCGTGCCTGTCCCTGGCGGCGGCTGTGACGGCGAAACTCGTCGAACAGCCGATCAAAATGGTGTTGCTGACTGCGGGTCTGGCGCAGGGTCTCATAGACCAGTTCCGGTAGCTCCGGCAATTTCTCTGCCCAATAGGGTGCCTTTTCCCGAATGGCATTCAATACCGCTTTAGGGCCAACTTGCTCGCGCATCCAGCGCTCGAGGAAGGGTTTGGCGGTCTGCCACAGATCCAACTGAGGATAGAGCTGACGCCCCAGCCCTTCGACATAGAGCAGGGTCTTTTGCAGCAGCACCAGCTGCGGCTGCACCGTCATGTGGAAACGACGGGCGGTGTTGAACAGGTTAAGCAGCACATGGCCAAACGAGATCTGGTCGAGTGGCTTCTCGAAGATGGGCTCCAGCACGGTGCGGATGGCGAACTCAAACTCCTCGACCTTGGTGTCGGCGGGCACCCAGCCCGACTCCACGTGCAGCTGCGCCACCCGCTGGTAGTCGCGGTTGAAGAAGGCAAGAAAGTTCTCGGCCAGGTAGCGCTTGTCTTCCCGGTTGAGCGTGCCGACGATGCCGCAGTCGATGCCGATCCAGAGCGGGTTCTCCGGGTGCTCATACGAGACGAAGATGTTGCCCGGGTGCATGTCGGCGTGGAAGAAGCTGTCACGAAACACCTGGGTGAAGAAGACCTCGACCCCGCGCTCGGCCAGCAGCTTCATGTTGGTGCCATTGGCTTCGAGTGCGGCGAGGTCGGAGACCGGGATGCCGTAGATGCGCTCCATCACCAGCACCTGCTGGCGACAGTAGTCGGTGAACACCTCGGGCACGTAGAGGGCGTCGGAGCCGGTGAAGTTGCGGCGCAGTTGGATGGCGTTGGCCGCCTCGCGCATCAGGTTGAGCTCGCCCTCTATGGTCTTGCGGTACTCTTCCACCACCTCGACCGGACGCAGGCGCGAGCTCTGGGGCACGAAGCGGGCCACCAGACGGGCCATCGCCATCATCAGCCGCAGATCCGCCTCTATGGTGGTCTCGATATCGGGGCGGATCACCTTGATGACGATCTCGCGGCCATTCTCCTTCAACCGCGCCGTGTGCACCTGGGCGATCGAGGCTGACGCCAGCGGCGTCTCATCGAAATCGTCGAACAGGCTCTCGATGGGAGCCCCCAGAGCCGCCTCAATCTGGCGCCGCGCCTCCTGGCCGCAAAAGGGCGGCACCCGATCTTGCAGCAGCGCCAGCTCCTCGGCGATGTCCGGCGGCAACAGGTCGCGCCGGGTCGAGAGCATCTGACCAAATTTGATGAAGATGGGGCCGAGGGCCTCGAAGGCGAGGCGGATCCGCGCGCCACGGCTGTGCTCACCGCTGCGGTTTTTCAACCAGAACAGGCTGCGGCGTGCCAACCGGCCCGGCCAGGGCTGATAGCGCGCCGGCACCAGTTCATCGATGCCGTGCTCGAGCAGGATGCGGGTGATCTGGTAGAGGCGGGAAAACTCCTTCGGGGTCATCAGGCCACCTTAGCTTCGAGGCGGGCCAGCCGCAGCTCGGTTGCCTTGAGCCGGCTCGCCAGTGCCTCCACGTCATCGCCGAAACTCGCCACCTCGAGGGGGCCAGGGGCCAGACGCAACTCCTCGGTGAGATACTCTGCCAGCTGGGTGCGGCTGCGCCGCAACTCGAGCCCAAGCAGGGAGCGGGCCTTGCGGGCACCGGCAAACAGGGTGTGAGCCAGCACATCGCCGGTATAGCGCGACAACTGCTCCTCCCAATCGATGGCCAGCTCGCCGAACAGGCTGCCAAAGGCTTGCACCAACTGGGGATCGCCTTCGATATCGAGGCGCTCCTCACGGATATAGCGGGTCAGGGCCGAGGGGTCTCGCAACAGACCGAGGGCCGAGAGCGACAGGGAGAGCCCGGCGTCGGCCTCTCCCTCATAGCGGGCCAGCACGTCGACCCGGCCGGAGGAGAAGATAAACCAGAGCGGCTTGAGCTCGCGCACATCGAGGCGCAGGGTCTTGCCAATCAGTTTCTTCTGGCGCTCGGCGGCGCTGGTATCGCGGGCCAGCAACTGGTTGCAGGCGGTCTCGACCGCCGCGGTGATGAGGGCATCCATCGGCATGGGGGCGACCTAGAACTTGTAACCGCGGTGCAGAGCAACGATGCCCTGCGTCAGGTTGTAGTACTCCACCTCCTCGAACCCCACCTTCGCCATCATCCCCTTGAGGGTCTCCTGGTCAGGGTGCATGCGGATCGACTCGGCCAGGTATTGATAGCTTTCGCTGTCATTGGCCACGATCTCGCCCATCTTGGGCAGCAACTTGAAGGAGTAGAGGTCATACAGCTTGGCCATCACCTCGCTCTCGGGCTTGGAGAACTCCAGCACCAGCAGGCGTCCGCCCGGCTTGAGCACCCGGAACATGGAGGCCAGGGCTTTATCCTTGTCGGTGACGTTGCGCAGGCCAAAGCCGATGGTGATGAGATCGAAGTGGTTATCGGGGAACGGCAGTGCCTCGGCGTTGGCCTGTACATAGGAGACATTGCCCGCGATACCGAGGTTACGCAGCTTGTCGCGGCCCACCTTGAGCATGGAGTCGTTGATGTCGGCCAGCACCACCTGACCGCTCTCGCCGACGATGCGGGAGAACTTGGCGGTCAGGTCACCGGTTCCGCCGGCCAGATCCAGCACCCTCTGCCCCTTGCGGACGCCGGAGCAGTCGATGGTGAATCGCTTCCACAGACGATGAATGCCGAACGACATCAGATCGTTCATCAGATCGTACTTGGCAGCGACCGAGTGGAACACACTGGCAACCAGCGTTTCCTTCTCCTCGGCGGCGACGGTTTTGAAGCCAAAATGGGTGGTGGCAGCCTGCTCAGACATCCTGATGTACCTGTAGACCAAAGATAGGGCGCCAGTTTATCAGAGCTCGCCGCATCCGGACACCTCAACCCCGGGCGGGGACCAGCTGCATGGCGACGTAAACCATCAGCAGGCAAAGCGCCACGTTGAGCAGAATGTTGAGACCGGCTTTGAACCAGTCACCATGCTGCATCAGCACCATGGTATCGAGGGCGAACGATGAGAAGGTGGTCAGCGCCCCGAGGATACCCACCATCAGCAGCGGCTTGAGCGGGTGCTCCAGCACGTGGCCGTGGCTGATCAGGGCATAGGCCAGCCCCATGATGAAAGAGCCGACGAGGTTGACGGTCAGGGTGCCATAGGGGAAGTGGCGGCCCAGCAGCCAGGCCATCAACTCTCCGATCCCAAAACGCAGGCAGGCTCCCACGGCCCCGCCGGCGGCGATCAGCAGCCAGGTTTGCATCAGTCACTCCTCATGAAAATTGGGCCCATTATGCCCCCTCGACAGCCACCGCGACAGGGGCGGCAATTAATCGCGAGGCTCAGCGGCGAAAGTCGACCACCTCAGTGGTGCCGAGCTGCAAGGTGGTCGTGGCGGGGCAAGTCTGCGCGATCACCTTGCCGTGGCGAATCGAGTAACGCACCGGCACTTGGCGGCGCACCGCGTCGAAACCGCTGTCGGCCGGCAGGATCAATAAGTTGGCCGGCTTGCCCTCCTCCAGACCGTAGCGATCCTGAATGTGCAGGGTGCGGGCACTGTGGTGGGTGATGAGATCGAGCCCCTTGTCGATCTGCTCGTAGCCCATCAGTTGGCAGACATGCAGCCCCATGTGCAGCACCTGTAGCAGGTTGCCGGTGCCCAGGGGATACCAGGGGTCATACACGTCGTCATGACCGAAGCAGACGTTGATACCGCTCTCCAGCATCTCCTTGACCCGGGTGATACCGCGCCGCTTGGGGTAGCTATCAAAGCGCCCCTGCAAGTGGATGTTCACCAAGGGATTGGCCACGAAGTTGATGCCCGATAGGCGCAGCAGACGGAACAGGCGCGAGGTGTAGGCCCCGTTGTAGGAGTGCATGGCGGTGGTGTGGCTGGCCGTGACCCGCTCGCCCCAGCCACGCTCCAGCGCCAGGGTGGCCAATGTCTCGACGAAACGCGACTGCTCATCGTCAATCTCGTCACAGTGCACATCGATCAGGGTATCGTAGCGCTCGGCCAGCTCGAACATACGGTGCAGACTCTCAACCCCGTACTCGCGGGTAAATTCGAAATGAGGAATTGCCCCCACCACATCGGCACCGAGGCGCAGCGCCTCCTCCAACAGACTCAGCCCATTCGGGTAGGAGCGGATCCCCTCCTGGGGAAAAGCGACGATCTGCAGCTCCACCCACTCCTTCATCTCTTCTCGCACCTCCAGCATCGCCTTGAGGGCAACCAGATGGGGATCGGAGACATCGACATGGGTGCGTACAAACTGGATGCCGTTGGCGATCTGCCACTTGAGGGTCTGGGTTGCACGGCGCTTGACGTCGTCATGGGTCAACAGCGCCTTACGCTCGGCCCAGCGTTCGATCCCTTCAAACAGTGTGCCCGAGCGGTTCCAGCTTGGCTCACCGGCGGTCTGGGTTGTATCGAGATGGATATGGGGTTCGATGAAAGGCGGAATCGCCAGCCCCCCCTCCGCATCCAACACGGTGGCTGCCGGTAGCGCCTGCCCCATGGGCATGATGGCGCGTAAGACACCCTGCTCACACAAGATTTGCCATAGGCCTTCCTGGCCCGACAGGCGGAGATTCTGAATCAGCATGACATTGTCCTTGCAATGAGTAGGCAGGAGTAGGAACGAGCTGTTAGCAACCTTAACGGGAACGTCGCCATCCTGTCATCTCATAGTGCCAATCTGAAAACGCTACCAAAAAATGAGTATGTTCAGCTTTTATACAGCGGGTCGGAATTATCCTTCTTGGCAGCAAACGAGGAGACATAACATGAACGGACGTCTTACTGAAATCGGCAACGCAAGCCAATTCCACGAATACCTGAGCACCATGGGGATCCACAGCAACCCGCCGCTCGACATGATCAAAGAGAGCTGGGAATACCGACGCGACGATGAAATCGTGGCTCTGGTAAAGCGCGAGCGTAGCGGCCAAACACGCTACTACCTCAACGCTCACCGACTGTGTCGCCACTAAGAGAGCATCGGTTCGCGGTTCTCCTCTAGATGAACCAAGATGCTTTCCATGCAAGAGCCCTTCCTTCAGGTGGGGCTCTTTCATTTTGGATGATGTCTGAAAACAGAAAGCCCTGAGGACTCCTCAGGGCTTCTCTGGATGGGCCCCGTCCAGCGGTGAAAGCCCCCTCTGCAATCTCATCGCCTGCCTTTAAGAAGGTGCACAGGCCCATGATATGGATGCTTGCGCTAGAACCAATGCAAAAAGGCCTTCCCGTTTGGGAAGGCCTTCTTTATATGGTGCTGATACCCAGAA
>NZ_CDBY01000006.1 GCF_000820125.1 Aeromonas simiae
GGCACGCCGCCCCAGTAGTGAAAGGCCGCATCGTGAGCGGCAAACACCATCTCCTGGGTTTCGCGAGGAAACACCATGACGAAGGGCTGGCGGCTGTGGGTGAGGCGAAAATGGGCAGCCTTGACCCGCTGCACCACGCCGCCGATCTCCACCTCTTCCTCGCTCCAGTCAAACTGATAGGCTTCACCAGCCGCGAACGTCAGGGGGACAAAGGCAGCCACTTTGGCTGACTGCTGTTTATAGTCACGGACGAAGCGCTGGACGCTGTCGTAGGCCCCCTGGTAGCCCAGGCGTTGTAGGTCTTCGAAGAGTTGCCTGGCACAGCGGCGTTGTCGCTTGGGCCGCTTGGCATCGAGGTCCAGCCACTGGGTCAGTGTCGACTCGAATTCACCGAGCTTGGGCCTGGCTGGCTGTGGACGGCGGTACTTGGGCGGTTCGGAGGGAGGTTGGCGAAGGTATTTGCGAACGGTATTGCGAGAGAGTCCTGTGACTTTAGCGATGGCGCTGATGGACTGGCCGTCCACCTGATGCATACGCCGGATCTTCAACACGGTTTCCATGATTAACACTCCAGGTTCTCCGATCCAAAGATCGGATAGTTGCACACACTCCGGGGTGGTCAAAATTGGACGCTGAAAACCCCGGAAACCTGGTCATTTTTGCGCGCCGCCAACCTGTTTCGGGTGGACCAAATGATACGTCAGTGGGAGAGATCTCACTAAAAACTGGGAATAACGCCTGAAATGGCGAAGAAACAGTCTAAATAGGCTGATTCAAGGCATTTACGGGAGAAAAAACGGCTCAAACAGGAAAAAATGAAATGACTGAGTCAGCCGAGAAGAATTTCCCCGCTTATTCGCACCTTCCCAAGCGCTGCAGCCGTTGCATCTGGCTCATCAATACCCAATC
Source organism: Aeromonas simiae (assembly GCF_000820125.1). Classification (GTDB taxonomy): domain Bacteria; phylum Pseudomonadota; class Gammaproteobacteria; order Enterobacterales; family Aeromonadaceae; genus Aeromonas; species Aeromonas simiae. The sequence goes on from NZ_CDBY01000006.1 coordinate 910, forward strand.
ACCAATGGCCCGCCCATAGTACTCATTTAGCGCGCGAAAGCGACTCAGGCTCACCCGGATCAGCGCCACCTTGCTGTGGGTCAATTCGGCCTGACGAATATCTAGAGCCAAACGATCCTCAAGCAGGATCCGATTCAATTCCGCAAGGGAGTCGGTGCGCGATAACTGCAGTACGCTCTCTTCCAGTTGACGGCTAGCACGCAGATCGGTTGTCAGCCCGAGAAAATAACCAGATGACGCCTCCTGACTATCAACCGCCAGGTAACGCACCTGCAACCAGAGTGGAAAGAGCTCCCCCCCCTTACGACAAGCGGAGAGCTCCCCCTCCCAACGACTGCGCTCATGGATCAAGCATCGAAAATCGGCAGCCAATTCCCCCTGAGCAAAGAGCGGTAAGAGCAAGTCAGACGACTGGCCGATGAGCTCCTCACAGCGATACCCCATCAGTTGCAAAAAGGCTTCGTTCGCCGCCAGCAGCGTGCCTTGCGGATCGCAGAGAAAGGCCCCTTGAGAGAGGTCACCAAACAGAGCGGAGAGCAGCTTGCTCTGCAACTGGACAGAGAGTTGCAGCTTGGCTACGGCGCACTGGGCCACATCATCTATCACCTGAGGCTGGGAGTGGGAGTGGGAGGAGGGGCTGGCTGCCGCCAGCCAGAGCTTGCCGCTTGCCTGCAAGCGCAACCAATGCATCAGTTGATCACTAAGCACCTCAGCGCTCAGGCGAGTAGAAAGCACCGCATCCACCAGAGGCGGCACTGCAACCGAGGCGGATGTATCAAGCCCGTTGAGGATCAATATGACAGGGGGGTATCCGGGCGCAGATCCTGCCGCAATGTCTGTAGCCAGGTACGGCGTTCAGCCAACGCCTGCTCATCCAGCAGATAGAGATTAGCCACCGAAGGCTCATCACTGGCGGCACAATTCACCACCTGGCAATTTCTCTCCAGAACGCTGCATACCCAACATCTGAGAGAGTCGTCATCAACCATGACGCAAACTAGTGGCATTACCCCTGTCATCTTAGTCCCCTGCACTCTTGTAATTGGTCGGCCGGTCAGGTCATGGCTCTTGCTGACCTATAAGGTATAGCCGACACGGGGCGTTGCACCCGATGCGCCCTCGACAACAAGGTGCCAAATGAACGCTAAATTTCCATTTTTTCGATCCAGGCAACAAAAATGGCACCTCCTCACTAGCCCCCCCCTCACAGCTCGGAGTACACTAGCTCAAATAACAGACACAGAACTAATATTACTTACCAATAGCAACCACTCCCCAGCCTTACCCACCCGAGAATCATGAGTTTTTCAATCGAGTGGGGCGCAGGGAGTGAATCGCCCCCAGTTCCCTAGACACCTCACAGCCTTAAAATGAGGCAACTATTGGAGGTGTTATGACCCGTCAGCGTTATCCAGAAACATTCAAAATCGAAGCCGTTAAACAAATCACCGAGCGCGGGCGGCCGGTGGCTGACGTTGCACGTGCCATCGGGGTATCCAGCCACAGCCTGTATGCATGGCTCAAGCAGTACGGTAAGCCTGCTGACCAGCAGATAGAAGAGTCTGCCTTGCAAGCCGAGATCCGCCGCCTGAAAACTGAACTGCGCCAGGTCACCGAGGAGCGCAATATTCTAAAGGAGGCCGCCGCGTACTTTGCCAGCGAGTCAAGGAAAGGTACGCGTTCATAACCTCCCGACTCGACCGGTACAGTGTCGTTACTAGATTGGCCCCTTGAAGA
>NZ_CDBY01000007.1:0-55200 GCF_000820125.1 Aeromonas simiae
TGCGCACCCTCTGGTGGAACTCGCCAATGGATGTCACCAGTACCTGGACGTGGCGGGTAGACCGGCTGGTACGGCTGATGATGCTCGCCAACCGGCGTGCAGTCTGGCATCGCTATCAGCTGGGGCGTCATCAACCACTTCAGCACCGCTCTACCAAGCTGAGTCCGCTTAAACCTGCCCACCGTTACCACCAGGCTCCACTCACCGATAGCGAGCTGGTGGCCCTCTACAAGTTCACCTGCTGCGCCCTGTACCAATCGAGCGAATGGACCGGGAGCCCTGAGCAGGCACCTCGGCTTGTGAAGGTACTACAGCAGTTGCAACAGGCTCTCGCACAAGACGTGCTGACCCGGCTGTCACTGTGGGAGCAAGCACCCTGGGGAGAGATGTGATGGATCTCTACATCACCCTGACAGTGGCAAGCTCGCCACCGAGTTCAATGGCCCACCTAGCCCAACGTGTCGCCGATGACATGGCACACCTGCATCACCGTCTAGGGGATGGGGTGAGCGATGAACTGGGCATCAGTATCAGCTATCTGGTCGAACAGTTTGCGCTGCTGGCAGCTGCTTACCGTTCACCGGAGGAAAAGGAGAAACACCCATGATCGAATTCAACGACAGCTTTAGCCAGGCCTCCGTAGCGGAGGCCATGTGTGCTCACTCAGGGCTTGCCAAGCTCATCAGTCAGCAGTTGATGCTGCCGGGCTTTGCCTATGCCCACGATGTGGAGGGGCGACGTATTGGTGGCCCGCTGGTGGCCCCCAACCCGGTGCTGTACAAGACCATGCTCTTTGTCAGTCCACGTGACATGCGTGAGCACCTGCCACGAGAGATTAACTTCGCCCGCTTTCGCTGCGCCTGTAATGCAGCGGGTCAGCCGGTCGGTGAGTGGCAACGGGTAATTGTCGGGGCCTACGTCAACCACGGTAGTAATGACAAGCCGGATTGGAGTAGTCACACCTGAGCCACGGCCACCAGCACACACAAGACCCCATACAGCCCCTCACTCCGAGGGGCTGTTTGCATTTGAAGGAAGCCCAACCATGCACGACCTGCGTGATTACAAGACCCTGACCGCTCGGCAGATCACCACTGCCATCGGTCAGCTCAACCACAACACCGCGCCGAAGATAATGACCCACCTGGGATTGCGGGCCAGGCAGCCGCAACCACTCGGTAATGGCCGTAGTAGAGCCAAAGCCCTCAAGCTGCTGCGCAGAGTCAAGAAGGCCCACAAGGCGGGGCGTATCCCGTTTGAACTTACAGTGACCGGCTGCCGCATCGACCGAGGGAGCCATCAGGCAGACCGCTACTACTACGACCGAACACTACTGGCCCAGGGCTGGCAGCAATACGACACCGAGGAGGACGCCTGGTACTACGGTATCTGGATTAACACAGAGAAGCTGGAGACCTTTGAATCGCCCCTACTTTCCTAGACACCTTAAGAGCCTCAAACTGAGGTCATTCAGGAGGTGTTATGAGCAAGCAGCAACGTTACACGGAAGAATTCAAACTGGCCGCCGTCAAGCAGGTGACTGAGCGCCATTACCCAGTGGCAGAGGTCGCCGAGCGACTTGGTGTTTCCAGCCACAGTCTCTACGCCTGGCTCAAACGCTACAGCCAGCCCGAAGTGCCGCAACAGCATGACTCCAGCCAGCAAGCAGAGATTCGGCGTCTCAAGGCTGAACTGCGCCGCGTCACCGATGAGCGAGATATCTTAAAAAAGGCCGCCGCGTACTTTGCCAAGCTGTCAGGGTAAGGTACGCCTTCATCCGGGAGCATGCGTCCACACATCCCATCCGCCGATTGTGTCGGATGATGAATGTCCACCCGAGCGGTTATTACGCCTGGCAGCACCAGCCTTTATCTGCCCGCGCGCTTGAAGACCAACGCCTTCTGGGCCAGATCAAGCAATGTTGGCTAGAAAGCGGCGGCGTCTATGGTTATCGCAAGATCCGGGACGACCTGCGAGAGATGGGCGAGACCTGTGGGAAACACCGAGTGGCGCGATTAATGCGTCATGAAGGTTTACGTTCACAAACCGGTTATCGTCGCCGTCCCGGTCATTATAGTGGCCGGCCAACGGTGGTTGCACCGAATCATCTTGAACGCCAATTCGATGTGACTGAGCCAAATAAGGTCTGGGTAACGGACATCACTTATATTCGAACCCATGAAGGCTGGCTCTATCTGGCCGCGGTATTGGATTTGTTTTCACGACAAGTCATTGGTTGGTCAATGGGGCCACGGATCGACCGAGAGTTGGCCATCAGCGCGTTACTGATGGCAGTGTGGCGACGGCGCCCCGAACAGGAAGTGCTGGTTCATTCTGACCAAGGGAGCCAGTTTAGCAGCTATGACTGGCAGGATTTTTTGCGGGATCACCGGCTCAAGGCCAGCATGAGCAGACGTGGCAATTGTCATGATAACGCGGTGGCGGAGAGTTTCTTCCAGCTCCTCAAACGCGAGCGGATCCGACGTAAAACCTATGCGGATCGCGAGGAGGCCCGGCAGGATGTGTTCGATTACATTGAAATGTTTTACAACCCCAAGCGTCGGCACAGTTTCAACAATGGGCTATCGCCAGTAGAGTGTGAGAAGCAATATTTCGAACGGCTCAAAAGTGTCTAGAGAAGCCGGGGCGATTCACTTTACCTATGCCGAGGGGGATACCAGTCATGTGATTGCGCCGAACATCGAGGCGTTTCGTGCCGAGCTGGCGCGGCTCTACCAGTACCACCCGCAAGCACCGGCCTTTATCAGCATCGACCCGAAAGCAGGTGTTGTGACCCACCACTTTGAACGCAAGCCGGAGGTGTGAGATGGCCAAACACATCACCATCAAGGTGCCCGGCAAACATCCACAAACCGGGGAACTCACAACCTTCGAACTCAAAGGCCAGCGCATGGATATCGACATCGGTGGGCAAGCGGTGCCCTTCCTGATTCACGGGAGGGGTATCGGCACCTCGCTCACCCACATCCCGAGTGGCTACCGCATTGCCCTGCTCGGCGGCTGGCTCACCGCTCGTTACGCAATTCCTGAAAATAAGCCCAGCAGAACAGCCTGTGCCCAGATAGCGATGGACCGGCTGGTGGCTCAATACGGCTCGCAGTACCTGCTCAATGGCAAACTGGTTATCAATGAGACAGCTGACTGCGCTCGTTGACGAAAGAGGTCAATGCACACGATGCAACACCGCTTAAGTGACAGATTAGGTCGTATTTAGATAGAAAATAGATTGGCCCCTTGAAGATCCAGACACTTCGCCCCTCTTAACTTAAGAGGTAGTCTTGGAGCTATGTTCAGTACTAGTCACAACGAGAAGATGGTCGAAGTGTTAACAGGGGCCGAGCGCCGTCGACGCCGGACTCCACAAGAAAAGATCGCCATCGTGCAGCAGACCTTTGAGCCCGGGATGACCGTCTCTCATGTTGCTCGCTTGCACGACGTCAACGCAAACCAGCTTTTCAAATGGCGTAAGCAATTCCAAGAAGGGTCTCTCACGGCGATCACCGCCGGTGAGGATGTTGTTCCTGCTTCCGAGTTGGCTGCTGCCATCAAGCAGATCCGAGAGCTTCAGCGTCTGCTCGGGAAGAAGACCATGGAGAACGAGATCCTCAAAGAAGCCGTGGAGTATGGTCGAGCAAAAAAATGGATTGCGCATGCGCCCTTGTTGCCGGGGGACGACGATTAAGTGCTGTGAGCCAGGCTCTTAATGTATCGCGTGCGCAGCTATCCGTTCGTGTTCATCGAAAACCGGGTTGGCAAGATGGTCGTCATCATCGCCAGCGTGATGATGCAGCCTTACTTGGCCGTATCATGGAGGCGATGGCAGAGCTTCCCTCCTATGGCTATCGCCGGGTCTGGGCGCTGTTACGGCGTCAGTCTGAGGCAACAGAACAACCTGTGGTAAACGCTAAGCGGGTATATCGCGTCATGCGCGAACATGGCTTGCTGCTGGAAAGAAAACCAGCTGCACCATTGGCCCAGCAGGCACATAAGGGGCGTGTTGCCGTCAAGGAGAGCAATCGACGGTGGTGCTCAGATGGCTTCGAGTTTCGCTGCGATAACGGTGAAAAACTACGTGTCACGTTCGCCATGGATTGCTGCGATAGGGAAGCGTTGGACTGGGCGGCCAGTACTGGGGGTTACGATAGTGACACTGTGCAAGATGTCATGCTGAGGTCTGTCGAACGTCGCTTTGGGGATTCGTTGCCGGCATCACCGGTGGAGTGGCTGACTGATAATGGCTCGGCGTATCGAGCCCATGAGACCCGCGCGTTTGCACGAGAAATCGGGTTGGAGCCCAGAACGACAGCAGTGAGAAGCCCACAGAGTAACGGTATAGCGGAGAGCTTCGTGAAGACGATGAAGCGAGACTATATCGAGATGATGCCAAAACCGGATAGCCGAACAGCGGTAGGCAATTTGGCCATCGCGTTTGAGCATTATAACGAGCACCACCCGCACAGCGCCTTGGGATACCGTTCACCACGGGAATTTCTGCGCAGTCGGGTATCACAACCCTAAGCGGGAAAAAGTGTCTGGACCTATGGGGTCAAATCCAGAAAATTGATCATTCTCAAGTTTTTTGTTTGTCAAAGCTGAATCAAGGTGTGTTGAAAAGTGCGCCGCTGTAGTATAGAGAGCCTATAGGGTCTGGTGCCAAACGGAGTTATTACTGCTGGTTAGAGGCATAGATTCATTTTTTACAACGTTCGGGGTTTTTGAAGATGAAAATTACTGCTAGACGCACAGCTATTTGTTTAATGGTTTCCGCCAGCCTTATTCTCTCTGGCTGTGCTAGCACTGGGAGCTCGATGACAGGGAATCAACCGGCAACAGATTCAAGACTCACTAATGGCCAAGAGGCTGAATTTTTTAGTGCATCTGGATTCCAGGCGTGTGCCGTTGCGGCAGGTATGGGTGTTGCAGCTTGCATGCTTTTGAAGTCAGAAGAAAAAACTCAGTGTGCAATAAAAGCGGGCATAGCTGCATGTGGTGTTGCGATGGGGGCTAACTACTATCTTGATAGTCGTCGCGCCGAGTATGCCAATACCACCGATCGTTTGCAGGCAATGAACAACGATATTCAAAAAGATACCGAGGTCGTGGTTGCTCGCACCAATACTGCAAAGCAGGTAATTGCTGACAATAGTAAAACCTTGACCCAAATTGCTAAAGATAAAGACCAAGCGGGTTTTGACAAGGCGGTAGCACAGCGCCAGCTCGGCAAAGTCGATGCAGATCTGGCTCAACTCAACAAAGAGTTGACCAATATGCGTAAGAAGGCGGCCGAGTACCAGCAAGTTGCCAAAAGTGAGCAGAGTGAGGCAACAGAGGCAGAGTTGGCGATGGTCAATACCAAAGTGCTTGAGCTGAACAAACAGATTGCAGTATTGGAACAAGAGGTCAATGGCCTTTATGACCAGCGCAGCGCCATCACTGTTGGTTGATTATCAACCACTGCATCATTACCGTTAAGGAAATCGTCAATATCTCGGGTTTACCGGGGTATTGACAGGAAAACGTCATGAAATTTAGAGCCGTCTATCTGAGTAGCTTGCTGGTATTAACTGGTTGTGCCACCACCCCTGCGGATTGCGATCCTGCCAACCGCAGCGCTAGTCTACTCACCAAAATGAGTTGTGATTCCTCTGGAGGATATCGCCAAAAGGTCAACGACCAAGAGCAACAGCTGCAACGAAATCAGGAACTCAATGCACTGTCGCATCAGATCTTGACCGACATGGAAAACCGCAAGCAGCGTTCAAACACGACTCTGGCACAAGAGCAAGCGGATCAGCAGGCACTGAAAGCCTCATTGAGCCAATTGGTGTCCCAACTGAAACTTAAAGTGAGCAACCAAGCCGGTTTACAGCAGCAGATCACCGAGCTGGAGCAGGCCGAACAGCAGTTCACCCCCTCCTCAAATGATAATGCCGCTCAAGTTGCAGCGAGACAAAAAGAAGCCGCAATCCTCGAAGCCAAGGTTAAAGAACTGAATCAGAGCCTGGGTTACTAGACCTGAAATATTCGACCTGGGTTACTGGATTAATCAGGCTTAGCGGACGAGTGATTGCTAGCCAGCACTCTCTAGCCGCCTCTTGGAAGTGAAGTCTCTTTATGCAGCGAATAATATCGGGTACTCCGATTGACGAACAAACGCTCGAAAATTATGAGCAGAGCCTTGCTGTGCTCTGTCGTCATTTTCCTCCCCTCATTACCAGCCTGTTTGCGACGGCGCGTCGTAGCTTTGATGGTAATCTGGAATGGTGGAGCGAGCGTGAAGGGCAACCCATACCGCTGAGTGCACTCCCTGCTACCGAACAAGCCTTGCTGCAGGAGAAATGTCAGCTTCGCCAAGAGGCGATCCGTCAACTGGCAGAAGAGCTGGCTCGCCGTGGTGAGCCAGCTCTTGCCGAGCGACTGCATACCTTACTTAAGCAGACGCCACAACTGTCATGCTACGGCATCAATGGCGAGCCGGTGCTGGTTCACTGGGGGATCCCGCCGCAGCCCGCTGAGCCAATGCGGCTAGAGGAGCCAATACGGTTAGCAGAACCCACCCCGAGGCTTAGCAAGGGGCGCTGGATTACCGCCAGGCATCTTGGCTGTCTGGCGGCGATGTTGTTGGCACTGCTACTCGGGATCCTGCTGCTGCGCTGTTGGCCCGCATTATTCCCATCGGATCTCCCATCTGGCAGTGAGCTGCTGACCGAGCTGACCAAAGAACAGCCCAGCGTCAGCCTAGCCAAACAACATGATTTTGGCCGTATTCGGGTCAACCTCAATTGGACCAATCCTAGCGCAGACAGCGCTATTGATCTGGATGTCGCGGCCTTAGTGCGACTGAAAAATCAGAAAAAAACCGGGGTTGAAGCGCTCAGTCGTTTGTTTGGTGATTATAACAATGCGCCTTATGTGGCGCTGGAAGGGGATGATCGCAGTGGGGACAACAGTCATGGGGAGTGGCTATTTATTAACGGCACTCATTGGCAGCAGATCGATGAGGTACTGATTTATGCCTTCATCTATAGCGGTGCTTCTAATTGGCAAAGTACTCATGCCACCATCACTATCCACATTCCCGATCAGCCATCCATTACGACTCGTTTGACCGAAGGGGGTGATGATAGACCCGTTGGTGTCATCGCCCGGCTAATCAATGTGGATGGCACCATCAAAGTTGAACGGATAAACCAGTATTTCGACGATCGAGAGAGCATCGATCAGGCGTTCGGATGGGGTCTTGAGTGGCACCCAACCAAGGGTAAACGCTGACCTAGCCTGCTGCAACGCAGACTAGATCTCGCAACAGCATAATTAGACTTTTCGAGGGTTTACAGATGCAGGGTTCCATTCAGGGTCCATTACTGCGCAGTGGTCATAATTCCGCGTTTAAGGCGCTCGGTGAGACCGGATTCCCTGTCTACCGCATGGCCTCCCAATTACGGGAGACCATTCGCCGCTTGGATACGGGCCACAATCTTGCGCGCCATTTGGCAATCCCGCAAAACGATCAGGGGGGAGATAGAACTGACTGGTACAGCAGCTTTGCGGGAGATGTGATCCCTTGGAACAGTGCCACGGAGTCTGAGCGAGCAGCGGCTTACTCGCAGTTTGAATCCTTCACGCTGGCGGTGTTGGCACTTAGCGAGCGGCTACTTACCACTGATGACAAGCACAGTGGTGGCGACAAACGGGTCTTCGCGAGTTTACTCAAACAGGTGGTCAATTTTCCGGATCAGGATTTTGTTTATCTGGTGGATGGGGTGTTAGTGATCACGTTTTGGGGATTTGTGCACGATAACGGCGAACAGCGCGACCCAATGCACTGGCTAAGGCCCGTTAGCTCGAGCTCGGTCATGCCGGGAGCGGCCGTTAGTCCCCCCGTCCCTGCGCTTGAGATTGTGCCTGCCACAGGCTCGGCGCAGACGATTCCCGTGTATGTCCAGCCGGTAACACCGACTATTCAGACAGAAGGCTGGTGGTGTCGCTGGCGCTGGCGTTGGTTGCTCTGGCCGCTGTTGTTGCTGGCACTGTTGGCGTTGTTGCTATTTGGTCTACGAGCTTGTGCCCCCAGCATCTCGCTGCCAGGCGTATCATCGACGGGCTTGCCGATGCTCGGGGATAGTACGGTAACGGTTCCATCATCAGGGTACTCGCTGCCTGCGCTGCATAGTGCTGGTGGGAGCGCTGATATGGCAGCTGCGGTGCCTGGCCGGGCATCAGAGCAGGATAAATCTGCGGCTAGCGCCGCTTTAGCGTCAGGTGATCCGCTCACGCCGCCTTCTGCCGCTTTGGCTAACAGTGAGGCATCCGCGCCATCCAATCCCCCGAAAACACCGATGCCAGTCGCGCCAGCCGCTAACCTCACGCCGCCAGCGAGTCCGCCCACCGCTGGCGAAGTGACGAGTAAAAGAGCCCCGCACGAGTTGGCTCCTCAAGATAAGGCGCTGGCGATACCGCCGACCATTGCCAATGGGCCAGCTCAGTTTTTAGACGGTGATTGGAAAGTCAACGGGGGTATTCAGGACACCCAGACCGGTAAGCCCTTGCAACTGCAATACAGCTTCAAAGATGGTAAAGGCCAAGTCAGCCTGCGTCAGTCCAATGGGGTTGTGTGTCAGGGGGCGGCAAACGGAGTGATGGCAGATGGCCAATTGAGTATTAACAATCAGGGGCCGGCTGAGTGCAGTGATGGATCCAGCTATATGATCCCCAAAATCGAATGCCAGCCGGGTACGGACAATGGTACCGACTGCGTGGGTAGCAATGACGGTGAGCAGCAGTTCCCCATCAAAATGCGCCAGAAAACTCCCTAAGGGCAGGAAGAGACAATCATGTTGCCAGAAATAAAACCATTTGATCGTCAGGTCACCCTGGTGGGTGATTCAGGGATCCAGTTTATGGATTTCGGTCTGACACTGGGTCGCGAACAGGCTGGCGAATTTGTGGAGCTGGCCAGCGGCGTGCTCACTCGTCTGCTGTACAACGAAGAGAAGGATTTCCATTTTTTCCAGCCAGGGCCCGACGCCATCGAAAAAGCACGCGCCAAGTACGATATCGCACTCAAGAATAGCCTCGAGTTGCTGGACGGGATCTGGCTGCCGCTACCGCTGTTCCGGTTTAATCCTCCCCACGTCTACAACGAGGGGCCGATCAACTGGTCACGTTTTCGACTGGTGAAACTGCAAGAACCGGATCTGGATGGCCATACCCATCGCCTGACCCTGGTTTTTGATACCCGGATCATGGCCAAGTTACACGGTGCCGCCGATCTGGGACCAAATCAGGAAGATGTCAGTGCGGGAGCCACGTTCCAGATAGCCACCTCGACCTATGCCCTTGGTTGGTATCTGACCCAGCCTTGGCTAAAGGAGTGGCTACTTGAGGTCTTTAATGATGCGAGCAAGGGGCGCGATAGAGAGGAGCGGGAGAGCGAGATACAGCAACAATACCCGGTTGCGCATTACCTTAATCTGCTCTCCTTGCTGGCCAAGCCGGTCGCCGATCAGCAAAGCAAGGAGCCGCCACGGGTCGAGATCCCACAATTCCGCATCATCGCTAACGGCGAAACCAATGCCATCAAACCGATCCCGGTAGATCTAGTGCTCGATGTGGGTAACTCTCGTACTTGCGGCATTTTGATTGAGGATCACGGTCAGTCCGGATCCGGCCTGATGCACAACTATGTGCTGCAACTGCGGGATCTGAATGCCCCCGAGCAGGTTTACAGCCAGCCCTTCGAGAGTCGCATCGAATTTTCACAGGCCTTCTTTGGCAAGGATCACTGCTCGGTACGCAGTGGCCGCCATGATGCGTTCCAATGGCCGACAATCGCTAGGATCGGCAACGAAGCTGGCCGATTGGCCAGCCGCCGTCGCGGCAGTGAAGGCTCTACTGGCCTGTCCAGTCCGAAGCGCTACTTGTGGGATGAGAAGTTCTATGGTCAGGGTTGGCGCTTCAACACGGCCTACCAGCAACACGATACCCATCCGCTGGCAACGGCAGCCCCGTTTGCGAATCTTATCAATGAAAAAGGGGAAGCGTTGCACACCATAGAGGATGAGATGGATCGCATCCCGGTGTTTACGCCGCGCTACTCACGCAGTGCCCTGATGACCTTTATGCTCGCAGAGGTACTGACCCAGACGCTGACCCAAATCAACAGCCCGGCCCAGCGCACTCGCCAGGGTCATGCCGGTATCCCGCGTCAGTTGCGCAATATTATCCTCACCGTACCGCCCGGCATGCCGATGGCAGAGCGCTGCATTCTTGATGAACGGATGCACCAGGCCGTGGGGCTGGTGTGGAAGGCGCTGCGCTGGCATCAGGGGGAACAAGACCCTTACCGTTGTCAGGAAGAGGGGAATGTGCAGGATAACATCCAGGTGCCACTGCCCCGCGTCCGGGTGGAGTGGGACGAGGCCTCCTGTGCCCAACTGGTCTACCTCTATACCGAGATCAACCAAAACTTTGCCGGTCATCCGGAGGAGTTTTTTGCCGCGCTGGGCCGTCCCGACAGAAAGAACCGTGAAAGCATCACCCTTGCATCCATCGATATTGGTGGCGGCACCACGGATCTGGTGATCACCGATTATGCCCTCGATCGCAGCGGGCAACATGGGGCAGGCGTGAATGCCCATATCGTTCCGCAGCAGCGCTTTCGCGACAGTTTCAAAATTGCGGGGGACGATATACTGCTCGATGTGATCCAATTGTTGGTGCTACCTGCGTTGGAGGCCGCGCTAAAGCAGACCGGCGTTGCATCAGTGGACACCCTATTGTCTCAGCTCTGTGGTGCCAACAACGTCAGTGCTGCGGAAGCGGTGCTGCGCCAGCAACTCAACTTGCAGGTATTTGTCCCGATTGCCCTTAATCTGTTGGGTCGCTATGAGCAGTACGATCCGCAGGGGCCTAGTGCGAAAGTGAACGAGAACCTGCGTTATGGCGACTTGCTGCCAGCCAATAATATCAGTGAGGCGGTCGAGGCGTTTGTGCGGCGGGAGGTACAAAAAGCGGGCGGTGGCAGTGATTTAAATTTGTGCGAGGTACCTATCACCTTCAATTTGGCGCAATTGCATCAGGCGCTGCTGTCTGGCCGTTTTAACATCTGTAAGGTGTTAACCGCGCTGTGTGAGGTGATGGCCAATTACCATTGCGACATGTTGCTGTTAACCGGGCGACCCTCTTTGCTGCCGGGCATTCAGGCCTTTATTCGGATGTGTCTGCCACTGCCGCCGGGACGCATTTTACCGCTTCATGGTTACCATACCGGCAACTGGTATCCGTTCCACAAGAATGGCCAAATCGATGATCCGAAGAGTACCGCCTCGGTGGGGGCCATGATCACCTTATTGTGTGCCAACCACAGTATTCCTAACTTCCATTTCCGCACGGCGGCGCTCAAGCCTTACTCCACCATCCGCCATATGGGGATCATCGATCTGCAAAATATCATCCGAGATCATGATGTGACCTACCGTGACATTCAGTCATACGAGGGCCAGATCCGACTGCCTAGCAGCGGTAGTTCAGAGACTGATACCCCAGCTTGGATCATGCGTGGTGATTTGCGACTCGGGTATCGCCAACTCGATACCGAACGCTGGACTGCGGCCCCCCTCTATACCTTGCGTTTCAGTGACGAGGGACGGGCCAAATATACCCAGGCCAAGTCCACGGATGGCAGCTCGCCTTATCTCGAGGTAAAGCTGGCCATTGGCAAGGATAACCGGGCCAGGGCATTGGGACTTATCAGTGACAAGCTGGTGGTCAGCGAGGTGAGCAGCAACACCGACAAAACGTTCAATAAGCGGGATCTCGAACTGGAGCTCAACACCATGCCAGATGCCGGACTCATCGATAGCAGACACTGGCTAGATAGCGGGAGTGTAAAACAACAATGAAGCCTCAACAGGAGATCCTAAGCCAGGGCTGGGCAACCATCGAACGCAGCGCCCTAGATGCACTTGCCTGGGTCGATGCAGTACGCCATGACTCCCATCGTCTCGACAACGAGGCGGATAAGCTCAACCTCAGTCTGCACAGGGCCCGCAATCTGGCTAGCAGCCTCAAACGGGTGGCTGGCACACCCATGACGGTGGGGTTTTTCGGCATTTCCCAAGCCGGTAAATCCTATCTGATCTCAGCCTTGGCTGCGGGCTGCAATGGCGCGCTGGAGGGACGCTATGGGGAGCGTCCGGTTGACTTCATCAAGGAAGTTAACCCGGTGGGCGGCGGCAAAGAGGCCACCGGTCTGGTCACGCGGTTTACCCGTGCCAAGACCACAGCCCCGGCGAATTACCCGGTGCCCTTGCAGCTGTTTAGCGAAATAGACTTGGCCAAGATCCTGGCCAACACCTGGTTCAACGATTTCAACCACGAGCTGCTGAGCTATCAGCTCGATGAAGCGCGCATCGAGGCGCGGCTGCGACCGTTTGAGGATCGCCCCATCAACCCAGTGGCCAACAACGGTGTCAGCCGTGATGATGTGGTGGCACTGTGGGACTATCTGAACGGCAGTTTTAGAAAATCGGTGGAAAAGCTCGAGCATGGCTATTGGCCGCGGGTATTGCAGCTGGCACCCACCCTGACGCCCACCGAGCGGGCCGAGTTGTTCTCCCTGTTGTGGGGGGAGCAAGCTGAGCTGACCGAGACTTATCGCAGCCTAGCGACCAGCCTTGCCAGACTGGGGCATGCCAAGACGGTCTATGCCCCCCTTGATTGCCTGTTGAATCAAGGTAGCGGCAGCGTCAGTATCATGAACGTGGATAGCCTCAGCTTGTTGGGATCCGCCCAGAACAGGAACATCGAGATCTGTTGCCAGGGGGATGATGGCCGGCACACGCCCGCATCGATTGCCCAGGCCCAGCTGGCAGCCCTTACCACCGAACTGATCTTTCCAATGGTCGAGGGGTCAGAGGATAGCTTGGTGGAGCAGGTGGATCTGCTCGATTTCCCCGGCTACCGAGGTCGCCTTGCTATTAGCAAGCTGGAGGAGGCCACCAGCGCAGGCGGCAGCCCTATTTCTCAGCTTTTGCTGCGCGGCAAGGTGGCATATCTCTTCGAGCGTTATACGGATAACCAGGAGATGAATGCCTTGGTGGTCTGTGCCAGTGCCGCCAAGCAGAGTGACGTGACCAGTGTGGGCCCCGTGCTCACTCGCTGGGTAGAGAAGACCCAAGGCAAGAGCGCCAATGAGCGGAAGAGTCGCAAACCCGGCTTGTTTTGGGCGCTGACCATGTTCGACATGCGAATCAACAGCGGGCTCAACTTGACGCAGGCTCAGCTCAAGGAAGGGTGGGATGGCCTGATGCAGCAAACCCTGCTGGAGCGTTTTGGCCAATATGACTGGATCCAGGAGTGGGCGCCGGGTCAGGCATTTAATAACTGTTTCTTGGTGCGTAAACCCGGTATGCCGGTCCCTTTCTTGAGCATGGAAGGGGGGCGAGAAGTGGATGTTGCGCCTCAATACGCCGGCGTCCTGCAACAGATGGCTACCTCCTTCGTGACAGGAAAAGGCGTGGCACAGCATCTGGCCGATCCCAAGGCGGCGTGGGAGGCCATGCTTTCGCTTAACGATGGGGGTATGACCCGGCTTGGCTGCGAACTGAGGGGGGTGGCTCATCTTGAATTCAAGCTCGACCGGATCCAACAGCAGCTGCACGCCAAGCGCAAAGAGCTGGCGGAGCACCTGCTGGGTCGTTGGTATGAGCAAGATGGTGACGGCCAACTGGCGAAAAAGCGGGAGATAGGCAAGCTGCTCTGGACCGGGCTCGGGGCCCGCGTTAACTCCCTCGGTGAGCTGATTAGCCAGCTGGATCTGCCCGCAGCGGAGTTGAGCAATATCTACCTCAGTATTCGCGAGGATGCATCCAGAGAGACAGGGGCAGAACCGACTGCTATTTCGCCCTATGGCAGTAGCCCTGCCAGTCCATTTGGGCAGATGCCATTTGGCACGAGTCCTTTTGATAGCAGCCCCTTCGAGCCGGCTGATGTCGCCGTGGTGAGCACCGCCGCCAAGGCTGAAGCTCGGGTAGGCCAGGATGATGGCTTCGCCCGTGAGGCGTTCAAGGCGTGGGTCGCTCATTTGCGTGATTTGCCCACGCAGAAAACCCTGCTGGCTCAGCTTGGTATCGAGACCGAATTGATCGATTTGCTCACCGAAGAGCTGGTGACAGCGGCCAACCGTTTGGATCTGGAAGGTATGTTGAAACTAACCTTGGCCGGGCAGGAGCAGGCGGGCGTGCGGCGAGAACAACAGCTGGCACGGCAAGTGATGAAGGCTCAGTTCACCTTGCGTGATTTCGTGGCTTGGTTTGGTTTTTTGGGCATGCCACCAGAGAAGGTGCCAAACAGCTTTACGGGCGTTAAGGGCAAGCTGTTTGCCCGTGGCGCTGAAATAGGCCCGAACGAGTTGCCTTGCCTACCCCCTACCCCGCTCAGCCCTGCCATGGCGTATTTGGGGGACTGGCTCTCTTCCCTGGTACTGATCACGCAAGATAACGCAGGCCACAGTGCCACACGGGACATTTCTCACGATCAGAATCAGCGTCTGGGTCAGATCATCCATCAATTAAAACAAGAGTAAGCACCATGCTAGCCAAAATAATTGCTACCGACCCCGCTGTGCCAGGCGAAGCCCAACTACTGATCCGGCTACGGGGCGTCACCGATCTGGTGGAGAGTCTCGAATTTGCCCTGCTCAATAATCAGCAGAACTATTTACAAGAGGGGGACCAGTGGAGCCCGGCTCCCCATTGGTTCAGCATCAGCGGCGGTTATCCACTGCAAAGCGGTAGCGGTTTTCGCGTGGGTGCCGCGATAGTGGATCCCTTGCTGGTCAACCAGAGTCCGATCCAGCTCCACGTCAAGCTGGCCTCTGGCGAAGACCGTCATACCACCTTGCAAGTAGCGCGCGAGGCAGTGCTCCCTTCCAGTGCCCGAGGAGAGGTGGGTGAATATGGCGGCAGTAGTGTCATTAGCACGCCCGTGGTTGAAGCTCCTCAGGTACCAGAGCTAGCGCCTGTTGGGGTGCCGGTTGAAATTGAGCTGCCAGCCTTCAGTGCCGAACCCGAACCCGAACCCGAACCCGAGGTCGAAGCAGAACCAGAGCCCGTGCCGGTGGCTACGCCCTTACCAATGGCCTCTACGGCTGCGCCCAAATCCAAGACCCCACTGATCCTTGGTGGTGTCGTGCTGTTGCTGCTGCTCGGTGCTCTGATCTTCTGGTTTAGCCGCCCGGCAGATGCACCATCCGCCGCTGCGCCGGTAACCGATTCCATTGCTGACACGGCTGCCGAACCGGTGACCGATCCCACTGCTGAAACAGCTGCCGAACTGGTTGCTGCAGAGCCGGTGGTTAATGAGGCCAGCGGTGAGGCAACGGATGATGGTTGCAGTGCAACTAACTTGGCAACCAAGAGCGAATTAGCGTTTGTGCAGGCCTGTATCGCAGAGCAACCGCCAACCGATGCCTTATTGGCAGTGATCCAGAACGCCAAGTCCGCCCAGAAATGTGGGGTGGCGCAGCGCCTTTATGCCAACCGTGCGCAGGGGGGGGACAGCAAGGTGGCCCTGGCCTATGCCCGTGAATATGATCCCAAGTTCCACCAGTCGAACGACTGCTTCAAAGAAGCCGACAACGCCACTGCCGCTTACTGGTATGACACCGCACTTCAGGTTGAGCCCGATAATGCCGAGGCAAAACAGCGCTATGAGGAGTTAAGCAAGTGATGGCAACAACCAGATCATTGCGTTGCTCGGCAGCACTCCTACTGCTGTTGGGCGGTACAGGTGCTGTCGTGGCCGAGACGACATCCGAGCATCGCCCGTTGTTACAGGAGGGAAAAAAGAGCCTTTATCAGCGAGTCTTGACCACCCCAGGTTGCGAGCTGGTGGCCGAGGCGGGTCAAGCGTCAGGGGTGCTGCAGCCAGCCTTCAGCAGCTTCTATGTCTATGAGCACGTAAATGCCAAGGGGGCCGGTTGGATTAAGGTCGGCCCTGACAGTTATGGTCAGAGTATCGGTTGGCTGCCCAAGTCTTGTACCGTGGATTGGAAGATGCAGCTGACCCTGGCTTTCACCAATCCTGCCAACCGGGATCGCCTGCTCTTTTTCAAGGAGCGAGATCAACTCAACCAGATCCTGGAGGCGGCGGATCCGGTCGCTAAGGTAGCACCGCTGCGCGCTGCATTGAAGAAGCAGGGCAACGCCGCCGGGGTACTGGCACAAGAGCCTGAATACTTTGTCGATCTGCAGCAACAGTTTTATCTGCTACCCATCCTCAGTGGTGAAGAGGTCATGACCGAGGATGGCTTCTACACCCGCTTGCTCAATGTGGCCTCGGTCAGTAAGGCTGATACGGCCACGGTTGAACCAAGCGCCAAGGTGAGCCAGCTCAAAGAGTTCAATGCCGCAGTGGTGTTCGTGGTGGATTCCACCATCTCGATGGGACCTTATATCGAACGTACCCGCGAGGCCGTGCGCAAGGTCTATGAGCGGATCAACAAGGAAAATCTGGGGCAGCAGGTGAAGTTTGGCATGATCTCCTTTCGCTCCAGTACCAAGGAGGTACCGGGTCTGGAGTACACCACCCGCATGTATGCCGACCCCAATGAAATCAAAGGCGGTGCCGATTTCTTGAAAAAAGTGGCCGACCTCAAGCAGGCTACCGTTTCTAGCAAGCTGTTCAATGAAGACGCGTATGCGGGGGTAATGCAGGCGATAGACCAGATCGACTGGAGCCGTTTTGGGGCCCGTTATGTGGTGCTGATCACCGATGCAGGGGCTATCGAAGGGGATAACAAGCTGTCTACCACTGGATTGGATGCCAAGCAGATCCGGTTGGAAGCCGCCAACCCTGGGGTGGCGATATATACCCTGCACCTGAAAACTGCGGCGGGTAAGAAAGATCACGCCAATGCCGCAAGCCAATATCAGGAGTTATCAACTTACAGTGGCACCAATACCTCGCTTTACTACCCGGTTAATGCTGGTGATGTTAACGAGTTTGGTAACAAGGTTGATGCATTGGCTACCGCCATTACCGATCAGGTGAAAGCATCCTATTTTGGTGAGCCGGCCGTAGGCAGCGCCAGTAACGCCAAAGAGGAGGGCACGCTCACCCCGGCGCAAAAATTGCTGCAAGATACAGCACTGATCGGTCATGCCATGCAACTCTCCTACCTCGGTAAAAAGAGTGGAACTCAGGCTCCCTTGGTGTTCGAGGCCTGGATCAGCGACCGGGATCTGATCAAGCAGAATATCCCTACCACCGAGGTCAGGGTGCTGCTCACCAAGGGCCAACTTAGTGACCTTAGCGATGTGGTGAAACAGATTTTGGATGCGGCCAATGAAGGTATGATCTCACCGGCCAAGATGTTCGAGCGACTACGCTCGGTGGCGGCGACCATGGGCGCAGATCCTAACCAGCTCAAGCAGTTGGATAACACCAGCATCACGGATCTTGGAGTGATGGGGGAATACCTTGCCGATCTGCCTTATCGCAGTGATGTGCTCAATCTGGATGAGGAGACCTGGAAGAGTTGGGATGGATTGGCACAGGAGAAGTTTATCCGCACCCTCGCGACCAAGCTGCGCCATTACCAGCGTTACAACGCCGATGTCGATCGCTGGGTGGCGCTAGCCAAGGATAGCGATCCCCGTGATCACGTCTATCCGATTCCCCTGGAAATGATGCCCTGATGCTATGTATCGAAGATATGAGCATAGTGCGGGGCAGCGGTGAACAGGCCCACCGGGTCTGTTTGCCCGCACTGACCTTGCCTCTGGGACAAGTAGTGGCCGTGACGGGCGAAAGTGGCTGCGGCAAGAGCACCCTGCTTGAGGTGATTGGGCTATTACTGAGCCCCAGTCGCGTTGGCCGTTTTGAGATGGACTTCATTGACGCCGCCCCAGCTGTTGTCGATATTGCCCACTTGCTGGCGGCTAACGATCAAGCGGCATTAGCCGACATCCGCGCCGCCAGAATTGGCTTCATGTTGCAAAGTGGCGGCCTGCTGCCCTTCCTGACGGTGAGAGACAATATCCGGTTACCCTGCCAACTACTGGGCATAGCGGAAGATGAGCATTTACTCACGCGGGCTGTCCAGACCCTCAAGTTGGAGGGATTGCTGCACAAGAAACCAGCCCAGCTTTCTATCGGGGAGCGGCAGCGAGTCGCTTTTGTGCGGGCGGTGGCGCACCGCCCAAAGCTACTACTGGCCGATGAACCCACCGCGTCTCTTGATCCCCACACAGCCAGGTTGCTCTTTGCGCTCTTTATCGAGTTGGTACAAGAGTGGGGCATTGCGGCGCTGGTGGCCTCTCATGATTGGGGTTTGGTTAAGACGTTTGGCTTACCCTGTCTCAAGGCTAATTTAACGCAGGGAGAGACCCATTTTGCGTTCTCATAAACGCGGACTACTGTTGCGCTTGGCCATGCAAGATCTTTGGCATGATCGTTCGGTATCATTTTGTATTGTTTCCTCACTGATCGCCGTGATAGCCCCGCTGCTGCTGATGTTTGGTCTGCGTTATGGGGTGGTGAGCCAGTTGCAGCAGGATCTCGCGCGAGATCCGCGCAATCTGGAGATCCGCATGGTGAGTAGTGGCCACTATTCAGCAGAATGGATCGCCGCCTTGCGGCAAAAATCGGAGGTAGGCTTTGCCATCGGCCAAACCCGATCCCTCAATACCCAAGCCGATTTGCTGAAAGATATGAGCCATTTCATTGAAAATGCCGAGGTAATCCCGACCGTTCAGGGCGACCCTCTGTTAGGAACATTGCAACTGGGGAGCGAGGATGAGGTGATCCTCAGTGCCGAGGCTGCACGCCGCTTGGCGGTCAGTGCTGGTGAAACCATCCGCTTGCGCGTCATGCGCCAGCTCGAAGATCGGCGAGAGTGGGGGGAGCGTACCTTAACTGTGGGAGCAATATTGGCGCCCACTTATTTCAACCGTCCCGCTCTGTTCGTGCATGAGCCCTTGCTGCTGGCGCTGGAGTCTTTTCGTGATGGCTATCGCATCCCTATGCTGGGGATTAGCACAGGTCAGCCGTTAACGGATAAACCGCCGATATTCGCCCGCGCCCGTCTTTATGCCAACAGCATTGACCAAGTGGCAGCTCTCGATCTCTGGCTCAAGCAACAGCGCATCGAGACAGTGAGCCGGTTGGCCGATATCGAGAACATAAAGAGTATCAACCGGGTACTTAGCCTCATCTTCAACGTCATCGCTGGCACCGCGCTGATCGGCTGTGTCGCATCCTTGATCGGCGCCTTCCTCGCGAACGTGGATCGCAAGCGCAAGCATATTGCTGTATTGCGCTTACTGGGATTTACCAGCCCGGCGGTGGGCCTCTATATCATCCTTCAGGGGGTGATCCTGACGTTGCTTGCCTATGGTGGTGGCCTCTTGCTCTACCTGAGCGGCAGTGCACTGTTTAATCGGACGCTGGCCAGCAGCCAGAGTACTGAACAGATGATCTGCCGGATAACCCCATTACACAGCTTACTGGCCCTGCTCCTGGCCCTGACGGTGGCCATTCTAGTGGCCATTATTGGTGCGAGACGGGCCATTGCCATTCAACCTGCGGAGAGTTTGCGTGAACTCTAAGAAGACCTTATCCCGGCTCATCATCATGGGATGTGCCATGTCCAGCGGCAGCACATTCGCCGAACCATGGCCAGATAAAAATTACAATCCGAAACCCGATGTGGAGGATGTGATCCTGCCGATGCCGTGCGAGGGGGCCATGGCCTTTCGGCGAGTGCAGGTACCGGTCAACGGCCCGCTGGAAGACTTGCCGATCCAGGTAGGTCAAGACGGCGGTGACTGGGGCTTTATCGAGCACGCTCATCCTGCTTTTATTGCTGGTAGTTTCACCCAGCCGGCTAAGGAGCAGGGCCGCTATTACCTGATGGCCAAATATGAGCTGACTCAGCTCCAATATCAGGCACTTACCGCAGATACCTGCCCCACACAGTCGAAAAAGCTGAGCCTCCCGGTAAGCGCTATTAGCTGGTTCGACGCGGTTGCGGCAACCGATAAATACAATCTCTGGTTGAGACAGCATGCCGCTGACCAGATCCCCAAAGAAGATGGTAAAGCGGGGTTTGTACGCCTGCCGACTGAAATTGAGTGGGAATTTGCCGCGCGCGGTGGGCTCAAGGTCAACAGCGCCGATTTTCGTGACATCCGATATCCCATGAACGATCTCAAAGAGCATGAATGGTTTGCCGGAGCCCAGTCAGCCAATGGCCGCTTACAACTGGCGGGGCTGCTGGCTCCTAACCCTCTCGGATTGCACGACATGTTGGGTAACGTGGACGAGATGATGTTTGAACCCTTCTATCTCAACAAGCTCGATCGCCAACATGGTCAGGCCGGTGGTTATGTGGTGCGCGGTGGTAACTATCTCACTGAGCAGGCTGCCTTGCGCAGCGCAGCCCGCAAAGAGGTGAGTTACTACGATGAGGATCGCCACTTTACCAGCAAGAGTACTGGGCTGCGGTTGGTATTGGTCTCCCCAACCATGACATCGACGCAGCGAGTCAAGAGTATCGAAAGCAGTTGGCGGCAACTGGGATCAAACAAACCAGCGGGGGAGGCCAGCGACAAGAAGGATGCGGTCAGCGAGTTAAGCACGCTGGCCTCTGGGGTTGACGATGAGGCGCTCAAGCAGAAACTGAAAAACCTGGAAGGGCAGCTTAGGGCGAGCAACCAAAAGCAGCAGGAAGAGCGTGCTCAGTCGATTCGCGCCAGCCTTAACTTGGGTGCCTTCCTCTGCACCAAGTTACAAGATGATGGCAAGTTCTTGGATTTTCTTAGCTCCAACTATGAGCTGCTCTGTAGCGATAAAGCCGATAAAAACTGCGCGGTTCGCAAGACCAAGCTGGATGAGCAAAAAGAGCGGCTCAGCCAACTTACGGGCTATTACGCCAGTGGTTTGGTCGAGTCTGCATCCCTATATGGTGAGGACCCAATTAAAGAACAAGTTTCAGTATTTAATCAAATGCTGACAATTAATAAAAAGCTGTATGGACTTAGACCATTTCTTGCAACTCATTGGGCAAACCAGCAGCGTTATCTACAAAATGGAAAAATTGATGCTGTAATGTGGTTGGAAAACTGTAAGAAGTTGCAATGACTTAATTGAATTTAAAAATGCTTAGCCTATTTGAGCAATAGCGAGGTCATGTTCTGAATTCCAATATCTATGAGTCCCCATGCGAAGGGGTCATCACGCCCCTAAAGATGAAGGGATTACCCAAAACCAATGGAGAAAATCATGACCCACTTTTTGACCGAAATATTACGCGTGGCCTTATTTAGTATTCTGTTGACATGTTCGGTGGCCACCTTCGCTGCTGATGGTACTTTTGAGATTGAGACCAAGGTGCCTGCAACTCTGAGTGGAAAACTGAGCTATGCCAGCATGAAATTCTGGGTCGAAGTATCAGGGAAAGATGCTGTGGAGCTATGGTTCAACGATGAGGATTACACTGCTCTAATGGAACTTGTGGGAACTCAGGTAGCATTTGATGGCTCTATGGTGACTTACACCAATGGGAGTGTCTATTTTCAGCCCAAGCTGGTAAAAGCATCGGCTGGATTTACTGTACGCAAAAATGACGAATTGAACTTTGATGTGCTGCTCAATGGTGAGCTACTGACTCATCACGACAGTTATGCCGGTGTCGATGTGGCCCACCAGTTTGCAATACCCGATGGTAAAGCCGCACTTCTTGAGCTGTTCAGCGGTGGTGTGGGTTGCCCCGTGCTCTACCAGCTGGTTGTGGTCAGACAAGACTCACCCACCATGATGTCTGAAGCATTTGGTACCTGTAGTGACCTAGGCAAACTGAGCCCCACCACCAACGGCTTTACCCTCAATCTGCCCGGTAATCCCAGTGAGCGTTGGGTATGGGATATCAACAGCGTGATGCTACGCAAGAACTGACAACTACCACGGAAAAAATTTCATGAATAGTTCATGGAGCAATTATGTTGGGAAATGGAAAACGCGGTGGTAAAATTGACAAAATTGGAAAGATATACTCCTGATGCGTGGGGTAAATAGAGGAGGATGTTTCGATCTTTTTGAGCGTACATCATCGTATGCGGTTTAATTTTCATAAATAACGATCATATAAAAAGGGAGCTTATATGTCAGATATGGTTTTTTGTCGTGGGTGCGGTAAAGAAATTCACAAAACAGCGACATCATGTCCCCATTGTGGAGCGGTATATGGCGCAAGCAAGAGCCGGATCACTGCCGCCCTGCTCGCTTTTTTCCTTGGTGGGATTGGCATTCACAAGTTTTACCTTGGCAAGGCCCTGCAAGGGTTCCTATATCTAATCTTTTGCTGGACGTTTATACCGGCAGTCATCGCCTTTATTGAGTTCGTCATGTACATCTGTATGTCTGATGAAAAGTTCGCAGAGAAGTACGCCAAAGCGTAGCCAGGAGTTGGTGCTCACTTAAGCCTGCCTACACGGCGGGCTTTTTAGGTTCAGGATTTACCATTTACCTCAATTGGAACTATCAACAATGATGTCTAGTTGAGTAGGTGTGGGTTCAAATGTGGGTTCAAAACTAAAAAAGCACTTTCATTAATATGAAAGTGCTTTTTTTCAATAGCTTAGTTGTTATGGCTTAGTTCATGCCGTAGAGAACAACATGTTTTATCACCCTTGATATCTTAGCCGCCAAAGGTTGTTTGGGGGTCGAATGAGTCATCTTGGTGTTGTAACACTTTCCTTCATGAACACAGCTTTACCCGACTAAGGGAATACATTGAGATAATGTGGCACTCTCCGTTAGGAAGGCCCTTAGGGAGTAAGGTTAGTTCCTACCTCGTGCCAAATGTGGTACCCCATGTGGTACCCAAGACAAAAATCTACAATTTTTCAGCCATGTGGAAATCATAAATCATTGTTTTAAATGGTGCCGGAAACAGGAGTCGAACCTGCGACCTTCGCATTACGAATGCGCTGCTCTACCAACTGAGCTATACCGGCGTGGTTCCCGATCATAGGAAAAAACCATTCTCAGTCAATGGCTTGTTCTAAAAAATTTACCCTGGTAGCCAGATCGCCTGATTTTTATTCAGCGAAAAATATCAAATTCGGCAATGCGGGGATGGCCGCGGCGCTCCAGAAAACCGAGCAGGCTCTCCGGGCTGGTAGCCAGCAGTCGCTCGCGGGGGAAGCGAGCTACGTCCACTAGAGCGTGGCAGTGTTCGAAATCCCCCAGGGTAAAGGCGACGTGAGAATCAGAGCCAAAGGCAAGCCAGGCACCGAGATCGCGCGCCGCCTCGACGATGGCGCGGCAGTTGGCCTCGCTGCCCTTGCGTGAATGGGCGAAGGAGGAGTTGTTGATCTCAAGGGCGACCTGGTGCTCGGCGGCGGCCCTGACGACGGCGTCGATATCGATGGGGAAGGCGGGGTTACCTGGGTGGCTGATGATATCGACCTTGCCGCTGCGGATGGTGTTGATCATGGCCCGGGTGTGACTCTCTCTGTCGCGAGGGGGGAAGACGGGCTCGTGGAAGCCGGCCAGCACGATGTCGAGCTCTTGCAAGTGGGGATCGCCGAAGTCGATCTCGCCCTGTTCGTTTTTGATGTTGGCCTCGATGCCACGCAGGATCCCCACCCCATCAACCACGCGTGGTAACACCCTGAGGTTCACAAAGTGCCAGTAGTGGGGGGCATCGGCCATGGCCGGCCCGTGATCCGTGGTGGCAAACAAGGTGATCCCTTTGGCCTTTGCAACCGGCAGATAGTCGTGGATGGTGCTGTAGGCGTGGGTGCTGGCGACGGTGTGGGTATGGGTATCGACACGGTACATGAGGGCCTCCTCTCTCTTGGCGAGGGGCTGCTCACACCCCGTTACGAATGGTCTTGGCGGTGGACCTGCGAGTGGACGCCGGAAGGCTTGTTATGGTGTCGGCCTTCCGGCAATCAGAGCGTTTACTTCTTGAACATGTGGTCCAGCTTGCTGGCCTTGGTGTTGAGGTAGAACTCGTTGTAGGGGTTGCGTCCCTCTTGCAGCGGTACTCGCTCAGCCACGGGAATGCCGTAAGATTCCATCGCCTTGACCTTGCGCGGGTTGTTGGTCATCAGCTTGAGGGATTTGACTTCCAGCAACTTGAGCATGTCGGCGCAGATGGTGTAGTCGCGCATGTCGGCGGCAAAGCCGAGCGCAACGTTGGCCTCGACGGTATCGGCGCCTTGATCTTGCAGATGATAGGCACGGATCTTGTTCAAAAGGCCGATGCCACGCCCTTCCTGGCGCACATAAAGCAAGACGCCGCGGCCGGCCTTGGCAATGTTTTGCAAGGCGGCTTGCAGTTGGAAACCACAATCGCAGCGCAGGCTGAACAGGGCATCACCAGTCAGGCATTCAGAGTGAATGCGGCCAAGCACGGGCTCATCGCCCTTGATATCGCCCATGACCAGGGCGACGTGATCCTTGCCACTGCCGGCTTCTTGGAAACCGACCATGGTAAAGACCCCCCAGGGGGTGGGAAGTTTGGATTGCGCGACCAAGGTTACGCTACTCACGTGTGGCTCCTTTACTGCTGCCAAATTCGAGTGAAGGGGTGCAGTTTAACGCGGGCATTGAGGATGAGCTACCACAACAAAGCCATGAAAAAACTCGGGTCTTGTCGTCGCGATGGCTAAAAAGGCGGCGACTGAGCCGTTGATGATGCAATCGGTTCTCCCTCGGACGACGGTTTCCGATATAATCCCGCACCATGATCACCTGCCGCTTGCCGGCCTTTGTTGAGGAGGATGTATGCCCAATCAGGCTCCCGTTATGACCATTGATGGCCCCAGTGGGGCAGGTAAGGGAACCCTTTGTCTGTTGCTTGCCGAACGGCTGGGCTGGCATCTGCTCGACTCGGGCGCCATCTATCGGGTACTGGCGCTGGCGGCACTGCACCATGACGTCGATTTGGAGTCAGAAGAGGCGCTGGCCCCGCTGGCGGCCCACCTCGATATCCAGTTTGTAGTGGAAGAGGGGCAGGTGCGTGCCGTGCTGGAAGGCGAGGATGTCTCCCGTACCATTCGCACCGAGCAGGTCGGCAATGCGGCGAGCAAGGTGGCCGCCTTCCCTCGCGTACGCGAAGCCTTGCTGCGCCGTCAGCGGGCGTTTCGTCAGGCGCCCGGACTCATCGCCGATGGTCGCGATATGGGGACGGTCGTCTTCCCCGATGCCGAGGTGAAAATCTTCCTCGACGCCAGCGCCGAGGAGCGGGCCCAGCGGCGACTCAAGCAGTTGCAAGAAAAGGGTTTTGATGTTAATTTTGAGCGTCTTTTGACCGAGATTAAGGAGCGTGACGACCGCGATCGCAATCGCGCCGTTGCGCCGCTGCGTCCGGCCGAGGACGCACTGGTGGTGGATTCCACCAGCATGACCATCGACGAGGTGGTTGCCGAGGTCATGGCTTACGCTGTGAGTAAATTAGGTGATGCCAGTTCGCGCTGACATCGGTTGTCTGATCCAAGGAGTGGATCAGACTAGTAAAAACAGCCCCGCTTGAGCCGGATTGCCAAGTGGATGTTTACATTTGTGACATAAACAATGACTGAATCTTTTGCTCAACTCTTTGAAGAGTCCCTGAAAGCCGTAGAAACCCGTCAGGGCTCTATCGTTAAGGGTACCGTAGTTGCCATCGAGAACGGTTTCGTTCTGGTTGACGCTGGTCTGAAGTCCGAATCCGCCATCCCGGCAGAAGAGTTCAAGAACGCCGCTGGCGAGCTGGAAATCAATGTTGGTGATCTGGTTGATGTGGCTCTGGACTCCATCGAAGATGGTTTCGGCGAAACCAAGCTGTCCCGTGAAAAAGCCAAGCGCCACGAAGCCTGGCTGCAGCTGGAGAAGGCCTACGAAGAGCAGGCTACCGTTGTCGGTATCATCAACGGCAAGGTCAAGGGTGGTTTCACCGTTGAACTGAACGGCATCCGTGCCTTCCTGCCGGGCTCCCTGGTTGACGTGCGTCCGATCCGTGACACCGCTCACCTGGAAAACAAAGAGCTGGAATTCAAGGTCATCAAGCTGGACCAGAAGCGCAACAACGTTGTGGTTTCCCGTCGTGCCGTGATCGAGACCGAGAACACCTCCGAGCGCGAAAGCCTGCTGGCTAACCTGCAAGAAGGTCAAGAAGTTAAGGGTATCGTTAAGAACCTGACCGACTACGGTGCCTTCGTTGATCTGGGCGGCGTTGACGGCCTGCTGCACATCACCGACATGGCCTGGAAGCGCGTTAAGCATCCGTCCGAGATCGTGAACGTCGGCGACGAAATCACCGTCAAGGTACTGAAGTTCGACCGCGAGCGTACCCGTGTATCCCTGGGTCTGAAGCAACTGGGCGAAGATCCCTGGGTTGCTATCGCCAAGCGCTACCCGGAAAGCACCCGCCTGACCGGTCGCGTGACCAACCTGACCGACTACGGCTGCTTCGTTGAGATCGAAGAAGGCGTTGAAGGCCTGGTTCACGTTTCCGAGATGGATTGGACCAACAAGAACATCCACCCGTCCAAGGTTGTTAACGTTGGTGACGTGGTAGAAGTCATGGTTCTGGACATCGACGAAGAGCGTCGTCGTATCTCCCTGGGTCTGAAGCAGTGCAAGGCTAACCCGTGGCAGCAGTTCGCTGAAACCCACGCCAAGGGTGACCGCGTCTCCGGTAAGATCAAGTCCATCACCGACTTCGGTATCTTCATCGGTCTGGACGGCGGCATCGACGGTCTGGTTCACCTCTCCGACATCTCCTGGAACAACCAGGGCGAAGAAGCTGTTCGCGAGTTCAAGAAGGGTGACGAGATCGAAGCCGTTGTGCTGCAAGTGGATCCGGAGCGTGAGCGCATCTCCCTGGGCGTGAAGCAGATCGAAGAAGACCCCTTCAATAAGTACCTGTCTGATAACAAGAAAGGTGCTATCGTGAAGGGCAAGGTAACTGAAGTTGACGCTAAGGGTGCAGTGATCGAGCTGGCCGACGGCGTTGAAGGTTACCTGCGTGCTTCCGACGCTGCTCGTGACCGCGTAGAGGATGCCACTCTGATCCTGTCCGTTGGTGACGAAGTTGAAGCCAAGTTCATGGGCGTTGACCGTAAGAACCGCACCGTAAGCCTGTCTGTCCGTGCTAAGGACGAGGCTGACGAGCGTGTTGCTATGGACAACCTGAACCAGCAAGATGATGCCGTGTTCAGCAACGCTATGGCTGAGGCTTTCAAGGCCGCTAAGGGTGAGTAAACCCTAAAGCCATAAAAAGGGCGGCACTGCGCCGCCCTTTTTTATCTCGGACTTCACTTGTGATTGGGAGAGGAGATTGAACGCCATGACCAAATCAGACCTCATCGAGCTACTGGCAGCCAGCCGCATGCACATGCCGGCCAAGGATGTTGAGGCCGCCGTCAAGGAGATCCTGGAACAGATGGCATCGACCCTGCAAAAGGGTGATCGTATCGAGATCCGGGGCTTTGGCAGTTTCTCCCTGCACTATCGTGCTCCGCGCGTCGGGCGTAATCCCAAGACGGGCGACAAGGTGGAACTGACCGGTAAGTATGTTCCTCACTTCAAGCCGGGCAAAGAGTTGCGCGAGCGGGTCAATTTCTCCGAGTGAGTGTTGCAGGAAACGGCATACGAAAGTATGCCTTTTTTGTTTTTACCAGACGGTTTTCTCCCTCCTGTGGCCTGTTTCCCCTGCCAGATCTGCTTTCCTGCTAGAGTCCGCTCCCTTTTTTAGGGATAATCATTAAGTTAACTGTCGCAACGGGGAAAACCTATGAAACGTATCGTGGCCCTGCTTGTTCTGGCCTTGGTGTTTGTCGCGGCGCTGGCGTTAGGCTCTCAAAACGGCCAGACCGTGGTCTTTAACTACCTGCTTGCACAGGGTGAATTTTCCTTAGCCGCGCTGCTTGGCCTGTTCTTCGGCCTTGGTTTTGTGGTGGGCTGGGTGGTCTTTGCCTTTCTGCTGCTGCGCCTCAAGCTGGAAAACCGGGCGCTTGGCCGCAGTGTGCGCCGCCAGTCCCGCGAGCTGGATGCTATGCACAGACCCGAGGCCGCCAAGGAATAATCGTCCTCAATGCTAGAACTACTCTTCCTGCTGCTGCCGATCGCTGCCGGCTATGGCTGGTACATGGGGCGCAGGAGCGTTCGCCAGGATACCCAGAAGCAGAGCAACCAGTTCTCCCGCCAATATGTGGCGGGTCTGAACTATCTGCTATCTGACCAATCGGATAAGGCGGTTGACCTCTTCATCCAGTTGCTTGAGGTGGACAGCGAAACCATTGAGACCCACCTCTCTCTCGGCAACCTGTTTCGCCAGCGTGGTGAAGTTGACCGTGCCATCAAGATCCATCAGAACCTCATCACCCGCCAGCTCACCATGGAGCAGCGCCAACTCGCGTTGCAGGAGCTGGCGCGCGACTTTCTGGCCGCTGGCCTGCTCGATCGGGCGGAGAAGCTGTGGCTGGAGCTGACCGAAGACAGCGACTTCGAAGAGACGGCGCTCTCCCAACTGCAACTCATCTATCAGCAGCTGCGCGACTGGGAGAAGGCGATCGGGGCTGCTGAGCGGTTGATGAAGTTTCAAGGCAAGAAACTGGCTCCCACCGTCGCCCATTACCACTGTGAGCTGGCCGATACGCAGCTGCGTGACAACCAGCGCAAGCAGGCCCATGCCCGTTTTCGCAAGGCGCTCTCGGTCGATCCCGGCTGTGTTCGCGCCTCCCTTGGTTTGGGCTGGCTGGCGCTGGGGGAGGGCGATCATGCTACCGCAGCCCGTGAGTTTACTCGGGTGCTGGAGCAGGATGTGGACTTTGCCGGTGAGGCGTTGGGTCCGTTGTGCGAGTCGCTGGAAAAAAGTGGTGAGCCGGAGCGGATCCGCCCCTTGTTGCAGCAAGCCCAAGAGGGGAAGGCGGGCTTTTGTGTCACCCTCAAGCTGGCTGAATATGTCGAGCGGGAAGAGGGGCGCCAGTCCGCCTCCGAGCTGGTGCTGCGCCAGCTTCGGCGCACCCCGTCCCTGCGTGGCTTCCACCACCTGATGGTGCTGCAACTGCGCGGCGCCGAAGAGGGGCAGGCCAAGGAGAGTCTCGCCATGCTCAAGGATCTGGTCGGCGAGCAGATCAAGATCAAAGCGACCCACAAGTGCCGTCAGTGCGGTTTTGCCACCCACTCCCTGTTCTGGCAATGCCCCTCCTGCCGGCAGTGGGGCACCATCAAGCCGGTCCGCGGTCTGGACGGCGAATGACAATACCCAAAGGAAGAGAGATGAACGATCCGAAAGTAGTGGTCGCGCTGGATTTTGCGCGCGAAGAGGATGCCCTGGCTCTGGTGGCACGCCTCTCCCCGGCCGAGTGCCGGCTCAAGGTGGGCAAGGAGATGTTCACCCTGTTTGGACCTGCATTCGTGCGTCGCTTAGTGGCGCAGGGGTTTGATGTTTTCCTCGATCTGAAATTCCACGATATCCCCAACACGGTGGCCAAGGCCATCGCCGCCAGTGCCGAGCTGGGGGTGTGGATGGTCAACGTGCATGCCAGCGGTGGTCGGCGCATGATGGAGGCCGCCAAGGCGGCATTGGCCCCCTATGGTGACAAGGCTCCCCTGCTCATCGCGGTGACCGTGCTCACCAGCATGGAGCAATCCGATCTGAACGAGCTCGGTGTGACCCTGAGTCCGGCCGAGCAGGTGCTGCGGTTGGCACGGCTGGCCAAGGATGCCGGTCTGGACGGTGTGGTCTGCTCCGCTCAGGAGGCTGAACTGCTCAAGGGTGAGCTGGGCGCCGCGTTCAAGCTGGTGACGCCGGGCATCCGGCCGGCTGGCAGCGAGCAGGGCGATCAGCGCCGCATCATGACCCCCAGCCGCGCCGTGGCTGCGGGCTCTGATTACCTGGTGGTGGGCCGCCCCATCACTCAGGCGGCCGATCCGGCTCAGGTGTTAGCGCACATCAACGGCGAGCTGGCCAGCTTAGGCTAACCAGAGCGAGCACTAACCCCGCCATGCTTCCCAGCAGGTGGGAGCCCACATGCACCCGGGCGCCGATCAAGGCTGCGCTCGGGCTGCTCTCCCCGCCGCCCAGCCAGTCAAGCAGCAGCTTGATGGCAAAACCCAGCAGCAATAGCCGGGCGCCGCGCCGCTTGAAATAGAGATCCCGCATCAGCCCCCAGACAAACAGGCCGTGCAGTGCACCGGAGAGACCCATGTACCACTGGGTTTGCGGGCAGAGCAGCCAGATCCCGATGGTGACGCCCAATGCACCGCTGCCGAGCACCAGCAGCAGGCGGGCCGCATCGAGATCGCGACTAAACAGGGTGACCAGCACCCAGAGGCCGCAGAGGTTAAGTAGCAGGTGCCAGCCGTTGGTGTGAGCCAGGTTGCCTGTTATCATGCGCCACCATTGCCCGCCGGCGATGGCGGAGCGCTGGAACGAGATCGCATCGTTCGGCACCCAGATCCACAGCACCCATAACAGCAATGAAAGGGCGGCGGCTGCCACCCATCCGGATTTTTCAGTGAACACGACGCAAGGCTCCCGACAGGCTTCCAGCCGCTACTGTACCGATTGTGGGCGCGCACTCAAGGCCTGCCTGTGCGCGCACTTGCCCCGTATCGATAATCCGACGGCGCTGCTGGTGCTGCAGCACCCCAATGAGGCGACCCACCCCAAGGGGACGGCGCACCTGCTGACGGGGAGCCTGCGGCGGGCCGAGCTGCGGGTGGGGGACGACTGGGAGCGGGATAATACCCTGATGGCGGCGCTGACCGCATCCCCTCACTATCTGCTATGGCCGGATGAGACGGCGCAGCCGCTCAGTGCGTTGCCGGCTGAGCCGGCAGCCCGTTTTGTGCTGCTCGATGGCACCTGGCGCAAATGTTACCGGATGCTGATGGAGAACCCGACGCTGGCGGCGTTGCCACGGGTTGCGATAGCGCCTCGTCGCGGCCACTACCAAATTCGTAAGGCCCCCTTCGACGGGGCCCTTTCCACCCTGGAGGCGGGCTATCATCTGCTGTGCGAATGGGAGGGTGAGTCTGCACGTTATGCACCGCTCTGGCGCCTGTTCGAGCGTTTCAATGCCCAGTGGCTCGCCTTCAGCCAAGCCAAACGAGGAGAATGAGATGGGAATTGCCGTCGTGGTATTCAGTGGTGGGCAGGACAGCACCACCTGTCTGGTGCAGGCATTGCAGCATTATGACGAAGTTCACGCCATCACCTTTGACTATGGCCAGCGCCATGTGGCCGAGATCGAGGTGGCCAAGGCATTGGCCGTGCGCCTCGGCGTCAAGGCCCACAAGGTGATGGATGTCTCCTTGCTCGGCGAGCTGGCCCTCTCGTCGCTCACCCGTGACGACATTCCGGTCAGCCGTGAGTTGCAAGACAACGGCCTGCCCAACACCTTCGTGCCGGGACGCAACATCCTGTTTTTGACCCTGGCCGCCATCTACGCCTATCAGGTTGGGGCCGAGGCGGTGATCACCGGGGTATGCGAGACCGATTTTTCCGGCTACCCGGATTGCCGCGATGAGTTCGTCAAGGCGCTCAACCACGCCGTGGCGCTGGGGATGGATCGGCCGGTGCGTTTCGAGACCCCGCTGATGTGGCTCGATAAGGCGGAAACCTGGGCCCTGGCCGACCGCTATGGCCACCTCGACACAGTGCGTCAGCACACACTCACCTGCTACAACGGTATCCAGGGGGATGGGTGTGGCGAGTGCCCGGCCTGCTTGTTGCGCGCCCGTGGCCTGAACGAATACCTGGAGCAGGGAGAGGCCGTCCGTGCCCGCCTTGCCGCCAAACTGGCGGCCGCCTGAGCCGTCCCTTCACTCTTTTCAGACAGACATTGATGATTCACTACCCGATCAACGAAATCTTCCAGACCATACAGGGGGAGGGGGTCAATACCGGCCTTCCCGCCATTTTTGTTCGCCTGCAGGGCTGCCCGGTGGGGTGCCCCTGGTGCGATACCCGCCATACCTGGGTGGTCGACCCGGCGCGCCAGGTGGCGAGTCAGCAGGTGCTCGATCGCTCCAACGAGTCCGATGGCTGGAGCCCGATGAGCGCCCCTGAGGTGCTCGAGAGTTTCCGTCGTCTCGGCTACACGGCCCGGTTGGTGGTGATCACCGGTGGCGAGCCCAGCCTCTATGACCTGCGCGAACTCTCGACCCTGTTGTTGGGGGAGGGGTATGCGGTGCAAGTGGAGACCAGCGGCACCCACGAGGTACGGGTGCACGACGCCGCCTGGGTCACGGTCTCTCCCAAACTCGGTATGAAAGGGGGCTTTGCCGTGCTGCCCCAGGCGCTGGCCCGGGCTAACGAGATCAAGCATCCGGTGGCCACCGAGCGCCATATCGAGGAGCTCGACGAGCTGCTGCATTTCGCCACGCTGCGCCCGGATGTGCAGATTGCCCTGCAACCCATCAGCCAGAAGCGACGCGCCACCGAGCTGGCGATGAGGGTCTGCATCGAGCGCCATTGGCGTCTGTCGATTCAGACCCACAAGTATCTGGATATCGACTGATGGAGATGGACAGCCATATCCTGCTGCAACTCAATATGCCCATGCCTTATGGGAAATACCGTGGCCGGCGTCTGATTGAATTACCTGAGCCTTACCTGGTATGGATGGCACGGCAGGGATTTTCTGCCGGTAAATTGGGGCAGGCGCTGGCGCTGGCCCACGAGATCAAAGTCAATGGACTGGAGCAGATGTTATTACCACTGCTCAATGGAAGAGCACCATGAGAATATATACACGACAAGGTGACCAAGGTCAGACTCGTTTGGCCGATGGTTCCTGCTTGAGCAAAACCCATATCCGCGTCGAAAGTTATGGGCTGGTGGATGAACTCAATTCTCAAATTGGTTTGCTAATTGCGAATCTGCCGGAAAATGCGACGGTTTTATCTCCCATGCTGCAATTAATTCAGCAAGAGATGTTCGATGTCGGGAGTGAATTGGCATTTCCTTGCAAGGCTCAGAATAGCGCCTTGTGGCAGGTGTCGGAAATATGGACTCGGCGGCTGGAGGCGGAGATGGATCAATTTTCCGAGACGCTGCCCCCCCTGCGGCAGTTCATTCTACCGGGCGGTTCACCAGCGGCGGCTCAGGCTCATGTGGTTCGTACCCTGACGCGGCGCTGCGAGCGGCAGCTGGTGCTGCTAAGCCAGCATGAGCCGCTCAATCCGGCCCTGCTACCCTATATCAACCGCCTCAGCGACTGGTTCTTCGTGCTGGCCAGGGTGCTGCTGCAACGTGAAGGGAAACCGGAGATCGTCTGGCGCAAGGCCAGCGAGCGCTAAAACAAAAAAACCTCGCCATCTGGCGAGGTTTTTTCATGCAAAGGTACTCAGATGGCAAAATCTTCCAGGGATTTGCCCTCTTCGTTAACGGCCTTGGCAATAGCAGAGGGCATGCGGCCCTGACCGGTCCAAGTTTTTTCCTGGCCGTTATCCATATAACGGTATTTGGCCGGACGCGGTGCTCGCTTGCTGCTTTTGGCTTTGCTGGGGGCGCTGACAGTGGCAACCAGTTCGTTCGGATCAATACCGGCCGCCTTCAGCATGTCGCTATATTCTTGCAGTTTGCGTTGATGCTCTTCACGGGCGGCGCGCTCGGACGCTTCATCTTGCTGACGCTCTTCAATGATGCCGGTCAACTTTTCCAGCCCTTCTTGCAACTGCTCCAGCGTCAATTCACGGCAGGCGGCACGTAGGCTGCGAATATTCAAGAAAACTTTCAGAAACTCATTCATAGGGATACCACTCAAGCTGTTATTGATAATTAGGCCGACAAATAGAGCACCGTTTTGGGAAATTTAAACAGTCAGAATGTTTCTCGTCAAGTTAATAAGCGCCATTGTGGAATATTTAAAATAAAACCAAGAAATATTTTGGAGGATCGTGATGTTAATGCCGCTGCCGATGGAGTTACATGAGTCATTAGGGGGTGTTGCGGTATTTTCTGCTGGCTCCTGTCGTCAGGGTAGCCAATGTGCTGACAAGGTGGTTATGGCTTGCGATTAATCGTCTGCTTGATAAAATGTCCCCCGAATACCTTTAAGTAGAGGCGCGCTGCCTATGAGTATCCGAGCGGAGGGTGATGCCGTTGATGTTCGGGGAAAGGAGTCAGCGCCGAAGTCGCCAGGCCATCATACCGGGCTGCTGGTTCTGCATTTAAGAAGTGCAGGACTGCCATAGTCATCCACTATGGAGCGCTACCTGAAGGAGCTGAGGAGTATGCCCCCCCACTGGGTCCTGTTTCTTTGATCCTACGGTAGATCTCCACCTTGTCTTTTTAGGTGTAAAGAGATCATGGACATCATTCATTTTGCGGACTCGCCCTGGTCCGTGGTACCCCCGCTGCTGGCGGTCGCGCTGGCGATCACGACGCGCCGTGTGCTGCTCTCCCTCGGAGTTGGCATCCTGGCTGGCGGCCTGCTGCTCAATCACTTCTCCCCGCTCGACTCACTGCACTACCTGATGGGTACCGTGCTGAAGATCTTCTGGGTCGACGGCGCCTTCAACCACGACAACATCAACATGATCCTGTTCATGTTCCTGCTCGGTGGGCTCATCAGCCTGATGACCGCCTCCGGGGCGACCCGCGCCTTTGCAGAATGGGCCGAGCGCCGCGCCAAATCCCGTCAGGGAGCCAAGGCATTGACCGGTCTGATGGTGTTTGCCTTCTTCATCGACGACTTCTTCCACAGCTTGTCGGTGGGGGCTATCTGCCGCCCGGTGACCGATCGCTTCCAGATCTCCCGCGCCAAGCTGGCCTACCTGCTCGACTCCACCGCCGCCCCGGTCTGCGTACTGATGCCGATCTCATCGTGGGGGGCCTACATCATCGCCCTGGTTGGCGGCATCATGGCGGCCCACGGGGTCTCCGATGTGAGCCCCATCTCCGCCTTTGTGCAGATGGTGCCGATGAACCTCTATGCGGTCTTCACCCTCATCATGGTGCTGGTGGTGATTGCGTTTCAGCTCGACATCGGTTCGATGCGCCAGCATGAGCAGTGGGCCCTTGAAGGCAAGCTGTGGGATGAGTCCAAGGGGCGTCCGCTCGGTCTGGACATGGAGGCGCCCAAGGATAGCCGTGGCAGCATGCTCGACATGGTGTTGCCGATCCTGACCCTGACCGCCGCCACCGTCTACTTCATGATCGACTCCGGCACTGCCGTACTGGCCGAAAATGGCGAGCCGTTCAGCCTGCTCGGCTCGTTTGAGAACACCAATGTCGGCTCTTCCCTGGTCTATGGGGCCCTGTGCAGCCTGGCGGTCTCCATCGCGCTGGCCCTGCGCCTCAAGCTCGATGCCAAGACCTGGCTGCGCACCGCGCCGCAAGGGGTGATGGCGATGCTGCCGGCCATCAACATCCTGCTGTTTGCCTGGACCATCGGTGCCGTGGTGCGCGATGTGGAGACCGGTAAGTACTTAGCCAGCCTGGCCAACGGCAACCTGCCGATCGAGGTGCTGCCGGCCGTGGTGTTCGTGCTCTCCTGTGCCATGGCGTTTGCCACCGGTACCAGCTGGGGCACGTTCGGCATCATGCTGCCGCTGGCCGGTGACATGGCGGCCGCCAGCGACATCGCCCTGTTGCTGCCGATGCTGGCGGCGGTGCTGGCCGGCGCCGTGTTTGGCGACCACAGCTCGCCCATCTCCAGCACCAGCATCCTCTCCGCGACCGGGGCGGGCTGCCATCACATCGATCACGTGATGACCCAGCTGCCCTACGCCCTCTCGGTGGCCTTCGGCGCGGCGCTCGGTTACCTTGCCATGGGGCTGATGCACTCCGTGCTGGCCGGCTTCCTGGTCAGTGCCCTGTGGTTCGTGCTGTTCTGCGTCTACCACATCCGGCGTAACCAGCCGGTGCTGGCGACCGCATAATGACGCGAGGGGGCCTTAAGGGCCCCTTCGCTTTTGTGATAGACTCCGCGGCTGAATTTTACTGGCGGGATCCCTGATGGCCTCTTTGCATTACAAATTTGCCGCGATGAACTCCGGCAAGTCGACCCAGCTTATCCAGGCTCACTTCAACTATCTCGAGCGCGGCATGCGCCCGCTGGCCATGACGCCGGCCATCGACGATCGCTTCGGGGTGGGGGT
This sequence comes from Aeromonas simiae, assembly GCF_000820125.1. Classification (GTDB taxonomy): domain Bacteria; phylum Pseudomonadota; class Gammaproteobacteria; order Enterobacterales; family Aeromonadaceae; genus Aeromonas; species Aeromonas simiae. The sequence continues at coordinate 36,136 of NZ_CDBY01000007.1, forward strand.
CATCTCGGCTCGGGTTGGCCTTGAGCTGAAGGTGGAGGTGTTCAGTGAAAGCAGCGATCTGCTGGCGCTGATCCGTGAGCGCCATGCCCGCGAGCCCATCGATGTCTTCATCGTCGACGAGGCCCAGTTTCTCACCCGTGAGCAGGTCTACCAGCTGGCCAGCATCGTCGATGGTCTCAACATTCCGGTCATCGCCTATGGCCTCAAGACCGACTTTCGCGCCGAGCTGTTTCCCGGCTCCTACCACCTGCTCTGCCTGGCCGACAAGGTCGAGGAGCTCAAGAGCATCTGCTGGTGTGGCAACAAGGCCCACATGAACGCCAGGGTCAGTGAAGCCGGCGAGGTGATGCGCGACGGCGCTCAGGTCGAGATCGGTGGCAATGACCGTTATGTCTCCCTGTGTCGCAAACACTATCTGGATGGCAAGGCCTATCTCGACTGACACCAAGGTTGAGGGGGGCGCCGTCTCGCACGTTTATCGTGGCGACGCCAGAAAATGGCGATTTCCCCCCTGAATCGGATTTGTTCGGTATCGACAATGCTTTACCATGATGCACTGTTCTTCTGCCAGCGTTATGAGTCCACCATGCGTCACCTGCTTTTTCTCTTCTCACTGACCCCTTTTCTCTATGCCTGCAGCAGTGAGCCGCAGCCGCCTGCACCGCAGCAGCCGCCCGCGGTGGTGAAGGGGGGCTTCCTGCTTGAGCCCTCCCATGTGCAGGGCACGCTCGGCGGCGACTTTGCGTTCAACCAGAATGCCAACCGCTTCATCGACAAGATGGTGCAAAAGCACGGCTTCGATCGCCAGCAGTTGCACGACGTGCTCTCGCAGGCTGAGCGGCTGGATTGGGTCATTCGCCTGATGGACAGGCAGGCCCCCACCACCCGGCCGCCGAGTGGCCCGACCGGTGCCTGGGTGCGTTACCGCAACCAGTTCATCACGCCGCAGCAGATCGCGCTGGGCAGTGACTTCTGGAACCAGTATGAGGATGCCCTCAACCGCGCCTACGCCGAATATGGGGTACCGCCCGAGATCATCGTCGGCATCATCGGGGTTGAGACCCGCTGGGGACGGGTGATGGGCAAGACCCGCATCCTCGATGCGCTGGCTACCTTGGCGTTCGACTATCCGCGCCGGGCGGCCTTCTTCGAAGGGGAGCTCGAGGTGTTCCTGCTGATGGCCAGAAACGAGGGGGTCGATCCGCTCGATCTGCGTGGCTCCTACGCCGGTGCCATGGGCTATGGCCAGTTCATGCCCTCGTCGTTCAAGGCCTATGCGGTCGATTTCAACCACAACGGTCACACCAACCTGTGGGACCCGGTGGACGCCATCGGCAGCGTGGCCAACTACTTCAAGGCCCATGGCTGGCGCAAGGGGCAACCGGTGGCGGTGCCCGCCAGCGGTCAGGCGCCTGGGCTCGAGCACGGCTTCCAGACCCGCTACAGCATGGCGACCCTGGCCTCGGCCGGCCTCACGCCGCAGGGCTCGACCGGGAGCTACAAGGAGGCGAGCCTGCTGCGCCTGGATATGGGCAGCGGCTACCAGTACTGGTACGGCCTGCCCAACTTCTACGCCATTACCCGTTACAACCACAGCACTCACTACGCCATGGCGGTGTGGCAGCTGGGCGAGGCGGTGCGCAAGGCGCGGCACGGCTACTGATGCCGGCAGATGAGAAAGGGGCCCATAAGGGCCCCTTTTTTGTGGGGAGCTGCGAGCCCCTACTTCCAGGGCAGCGGCGGGGAGATAAGACGCGCCCCGTCATAGCCAGGCACTGGGCCAAAACGGCGGCTGCCGCTGCGCCACTCTTCATCGGCCTGAATGATGGCGGCGCGATCGCGGCTGACGAAGTTCCACCAGATGGTGGGCTCGAGGGCCAGCGGCTCGCCGCCGATGAGCAGCAGTCGGGCACCGGGGGCGAGCTGCACCTCGACACTCTGTTGCTCGGGGGCCAGATAGGCCAGGTGCTCGGCGGCCAGCGGGGTGCCATCAATGGTCACGCTGCCCTCGAGGGGGAACAGGCCATGCTCGAAGTGAACGTTGAGGGGCAGGGTCAGCCGGGCGCCAGCCGGGGCGTGAATATCCAGCCCGATGAGGGGAGAGAAGGCGAGGGTGGGGGCCTGCTGGCCGTCATGCTCGCCGATGAGCAGCGTCAGCTCGGCCCCCTGCTCCTGCCAGCGCGGCAGGGTCGGGTAGTGATCGAAGCGCGGCGCCATCTCTTCTTGCTCTGGCGGCAGCACCAGCCACAGCTGGGCGGCGTGCAGGCGGGCCGTGTCTGGCACCGACTCCTCGGTGTGAACGATGCCGTGCCCTGCGCTCATCAGGTTGACCTGGCCCGGGCGGATCAGTTGCAGGCTGCCGAGGCTGTCTTTGTGCAGGATCTCCCCCTCAATCATCCAGGTGAAGGTCTGCAAGCGGATGTGGGGGTGGGGGCCGACATCGAGGCCGCGTTCGCCCGGGGCAAACTCGGCCGGGCCGATGTGATCGAGAAAGCACCAGGGGCCTATGGTGCGCCGCTCCTTGACCGGCAGCACTCGGGCGACCGGGATGCCGCCCACGTCAGTGGTGCGCGGAGAGATAGATTGCCAGTGGGACATGAAGAGCTCCGGATAGTGGGGTTCGGCACCAGTGTAGCCGCTCTTGCTGCTCGATAACGGGATCTCTGGCGTACGGTGCGACAGCGGTGAACGCACTCAGGCCAGTCGTCCCCAGCCCCAGATGAGCAGACCGGCGGCCAGCGTCCAGATCAGGGTGGCACTGAGCAGGGTGACGGTGAGGCTGGTGCGCACCGACAGATACCAGACCGCCAGCAGATAGAGGGCGTAGGGGAGCAGGGCCGCCAAGCCGAACAGGGCGGTGCCTTGCAGCAGCGCCGGGCCCCGCTCACGGCCGACGATGGCGTGGGCGATCAGGGCGAAGGTGGGAAACAGCGGCACCAACCCGGCCAGCATGGCGTGACGGCTCTGGGAGAGCAGGGCGATGAGCAGCACGGCAAGGGCGCCGAGGGATGATTTCAACAGCAGCGGGATCATGAGGCCTCCATGGCAGAGGGCCCATGCTAGCGCTGCGCCTGCTCGCTCGCAATCGGCCTCTCTTGCGGCGCCAACGTGGGGCGAACGCCCCCCAGGCCGCCCTTGGCGTGGGGTGAAAAAAACGGGCCCAGTGGCCCGTTTGGTCTCTCTTATTTCTGGTGGCGCTGGTTGAGGCACTGCACCACGTCTTGCAGAGCCAGCCCCTCGTTTTGCAGCAGCACCGTCAGGTGATAGAGCAGATCCGCCGACTCGTTGATGAGCTCTTCCCGATCCTTGGCCATGGCGGCCAGTGCCACCTCGACCCCCTCTTCACCCACCTTCTGGGCGATGCGCTTGGTGCCCTTGCCGTAGAGGCGAGCGGTGTAGCTGCTCTCGGGGTCGGCCCCCTTGCGCGCGGCCAGCAGCTGCTCGAGCTCGGCCAAGAAGCCCAGCGGCGGCACGGGGTGCCCCTCGAAGCAGGAGACGTTGCCCAGATGGCAGGTGGGGCCGACCGGCTCGGCGGCGATCAGCAGGCTGTCGCGGTCGCAGTCGGTGGTGATGGCCTGGAGGGCGAGCACGTGGCCCGAGCTCTCCCCCTTGGTCCAGAGCCGCTGCTTGCTGCGGCTAAAGAAGGTCACCTGGCCGGTGGCGAGGGTCTTGGCCAGGGCTTCTTGGTTCATGAACCCTTGCATCAGCACCTGGCCGCTGTGGGCGTGTTGCACGATGGCCGGGATCAGGTTGTCACACTTGGCCCAGTCCAGGCTCTCGATAGCAAAAGCGATAGTCATGTCACGCCTCCTTAACTGCGAATGGCGATGCCTTGGCCCTTGAGCCAGGACTTGAGTTCGGGAATGGGGATGATCCCCTTGTGAAAGACGGACGCGGCCAGGGCGCCGTCCACATCGGCCAGGGTGAAGGCGTCGCGAAAGTGCTCCATGGCGCCGGCGCCGCCCGAGGCGATCAGCGGCACCTTACACAGGGCGCGCACCGCCTTGAGCTGTTCGATGTCATAGCCCTGGCGCATGCCGTCCTGATTCATGACGTTGAGCACTATCTCCCCGGCGCCGCGTTGTTGCACCTCCTGCACCCACTCAGGGGTGGTCCAGGTGGTGGTGCGGGTGCGGCTCTCGTCACCGGTGAACTGCTTGACCTGATACTGGCCGGTTTGCGCGTCGAAATAGGAGTCGATGCCGACCACCACACATTGCACGCCGAAGCGCTCGGCCAGCCGGGTGATGAGGGTCGGGTCGGCCAGGGCCGGCGAGTTGATGGAGACCTTGTCGGCGCCAAACTCGAGCACCTGGCGGGCATCCTCGATGCTCTTGATGCCGCCGGCGACGCAGAAGGGGATGTCGATCACCTCGGCCACCCGGCTGACCCAGCTCTTGTCGACCACCCGGGCATCGCTTGAGGCGGTGATGTCATAAAAGACCAGCTCGTCGGCCCCCTCGGCCGCGTAGCGGCGGGCCAGCTCGACGATATCGCCCATCACCTCGTGGTTGCGAAACTGCACCCCTTTGACCACCACGCCATCTTTGACGTCGAGGCAGGGAATAATACGGCGTGCCAGCATCAGCGTACCTCCTGGCTGGCCCAGCAGGCGATTGCTTCGGCCACGGTGAATTTCCCCTCGAGCAGGGCGCGCCCGAGGATGATGCCCCCCACGCCCGACCCCTTGAGGGCCTCGATGTCGGCGAGCGAGCCGATGCCGCCGGAGGCCTGGAAGGCCACCTGCGGGAAGCGGGCGCAGAGATCCCGGTAGAGCTCTACATTGGTGCCGGCCAGGGTGCCGTCACGGCTGATGTCGGTGCACAGCACGTGCTTGAGCCCGGCGGGCAGGAAGGCTTCGATGAGCGATTCGATGGTGGTGTCGCTCTGCTCCTGCCAGCCGGCCACCGCGATGCGGCGCACGCCGTCGGGGCCGATGTTGACATCGAGAGCCAGCACGATGCGCTCGGCGCCGTACTTCTCCATCCACCCCATCACCATGGCCGGGCTCTTGACGGCGGTGGAGCCCACCACCACCCGGTTGGCGCCGGCGTCGAGCAAATCGACCAGATCCTGCTCGCTGCGCACGCCGCCGCCGATCTGCACCGGTGCCGCGGTATGGGCCAGCAGCTCCCGGATCAGGGGCAGCTGGCGCGCCGCCGTGTTCTTGGCGCCGTCGAGATCGACTAAGTGCAGTTGGGCGGCGCCCTGCGCCACGTAGTCGTCAAAGCGCCCCTGGGGGTCGCTCGAGTATTCGGTCTTCTGGCCGTAGTCCCCCTGATAGAGGCGCACCACCTGACCGTTAATCAAATCAATGGCGGGAATGATCATCCTTGTCACAGCTCCAGAAAGTTTTGCAAAAGGCGGGCCCCGACGGCGCCGGAGCGCTCCGGGTGAAATTGCGCGCCGAAGAAGTTATCGCGCCCGGCGATGGCGGTGAACGGCTGGCCGTAGTCGCAGGTGGCCAGGGTGGCCTCGGTCACCTCGAGGGCGTAGGAGTGCACGAAGTAGAAGTAGCTGCCGCTTGGGATCCCCTTGAGCAGCGGGTGGGTCTCGTCGTGCCACACCTGGTTCCAGCCCATGTGGGGCAGGCGCAGATCACCCACCTGCATCAGGCAGATCTTGCCCGGAATGATGCCGAGGCACTCGATGTCGGCATCGCTCCCCATGCGCTCCTCGGAGGATTCAGCCAGCATCTGCATGCCGAGGCAAAAGCCGAGCAGCGGCTGGGTGGCCGCACGAATAAGGGGCACCAGCCCCCGCTCGTTGAGATTGCGCATGGCCGCCACCGAGGTGCCGACACCCGGCAGTACCAGCTTGTCGGCGGCGGCGATGACGTCGGCATCGCGGCTCACCTGCGGGGTGACGCCGAGGCGCTCGAAGGCCATGCGCACCGAGGCGAGGTTGGCGCAGCCCGTGTCGATGATCACCAGCTTCATTTACAGCACCCCCTTGCTGGAGGGGAGGTCGTTGCCCTCGACCCGCACCGCCTGGCGCAGGGCGCGGCCGAAGCCCTTGAAGAGGGCCTCCACCTGATGGTGGGTGTTGCCGCTGCCCACCTTCATCTGCAAGGTGATGGCCATGGCATCGGCCAGGGAGCGGAAGAAGTGCGGCACCATCTCGGTGGCGAGATCGCCCACCTGATCGCGGCCAAAGCCGGCAGGGCAGTCAAAGACGAAGTAGGGGCGGCCGCTTAAGTCGAGCGCCGTGCTCACCTCTTGCTCGGTGAGGGGGCGGGCGTCGATGACCGCCTGCACCTCATCCATGGCGAGCACGAAGCCGAAACGGCCGATGCCGCGCTTGTTACCGAGCGCCGCCTTGAGGGCCTGACCCAGGGCGATGCCGGTGTCCTCGACCGTGTGGTGATCGTCGATGTGCAGATCCCCCTCGACCGCCACCTCCATGTGAATGCCGGCGTGGGTGGCAATCTGATCGAGCATGTGGTCAAAGAACCCCAGGCCGGTGCTGATGCGGTTGCCGCCGGACTGGTCGAGATCCACCGCGATGCGGATGCGGGTCTCCTTGGTGTGGCGCTCCACCTCGGCCTGACGGCCACGGCCGAGCAGCCGATCGCGGATGGCGAGCCAGTTGCACTCGCTCGGGTGGTAGCGAATGCCGGCGATCCCCATGTTCTCGGCCAGCTGGAGGTCAGTTTCGCGATCGCCGATGACAAACGAGTTGCTGCGATCGAGGCGGCCCGAGGCGAGGTACTCCTTGACCAGCCCGAGGTGGGGCTTGCGGCAGCTGCACCCGTCGGTGGGGAAGTGGGGGCAGATCAGCACCTGCTCCCAGGTGACGCCCTGGGATTCAAACAGGTGCATCATCAGATCGTGGGGCGGCTGGAAGTGCTCCAGGGGCAGGCTGTCGGTGCCCAGCCCGTCCTGGTTGGTGACCATCACCAGGGTGTAGCCGGCGGCTTGCAGCTCGCGCAGCACCGGGATCACCATGGGCTCGAAGCGCAGCTTGTCGAGGCGGTCGACCTGCTTGTCGCTGACCGGCTCCTCGATCAGGGTGCCGTCGCGGTCGATGAAGAGAATGGGTGTGCTCATGGGGTCTCCTTACCGGATGTCACGCAAAACGTTGAGGACTGCATCCATCTCGTCCTGATAGCCGATGGTGATGCGAATGGCATCGGCCAGACCCGGCTTGCTGGAAAAATCGCGCAGTATGATGCCGGCCTGCTTCATGGCGGCGAAGACTCGCTCACCATCACTAAAGCGCACCAGAACGAAGTTGCCCTTGTCCTCGAAGATCTCGGTGACACAGGGCAGGGCCTGCAACTCGGCCTTGATGCGCACCTTTTGGGCGTTGAGCTCACCGACCCGCTCCTGCATCAGGGACAGGCCGCTTGGCGAGAGGGCCTCGGCGGCGATCTGGGCCACCGGATCCGGAATGGGATAGGGGGCGATCACCTTGGCCAGCATGCCGATGACCTCCTGCGAGGCCAGGGTGAAGCCGCAGCGGATCCCGGCCAGGGCGAACGCCTTGGAGAGGGTGCGGGTCACCACCAGGTTGGGGTAGCGCGCGATGAGATCGACCACGCTCGCCTCGGGGCAGAACTCGATGTAGGCCTCGTCCACCACGATGAGGGCGCGGTCGGTGGCGGCCTCGAGCAGATTGATGAGGCCGTCGCGGCCCACCAGATCCCCGGTCGGGTTGTTGGGGGAGCAGAGAAACACCACCTTCACGTCGGAAAGGCGGCTCTTAATTTCGCTCCAGTCCGGCTGGCGGGAGGGCTTGAGCGGCACCTCGACGATGCCGACCCCGCAGGTCTCGGCGCTGATGGCGTACATGCCGTAGGTGGGGGGGCAGATCAGAACCTGATCCTGCCCGGCCTCGCAGAAGGTGCGGATCACCAGCTCAATGGCCTCATCGGCGCCGCGGCTGGCCAGCACCTGCTCCGGCTGCACCCCGGCATAACCGGCATAGGCGGCAATCACCTGGGGGGGCTGGCACTCGGGATAGCGGTTGAGGCGGGCCGGATCGATGGTGAAGGGGTAGGCGATGGGGGCCTCGTTGGCATTGAGCCAGACGTTGCCTTTGCCACCGATGCGGCGCGCCGACTGATAGGGGGTGAGGGCGCGCACTGCGCGCCGTGCCAAATCCTTGATACTCATGCGGTTGTCCTTATCACTTCAGTGCGGCGAGGCGCAGGGTTACGGCATTTTTGTGGGCGCCGAGCCCTTCGGCCTCGGCAATGCGCTCGACCACAGGGCCCAGGCCCTTGAGCCCTTCGGCGCTTAGTTCTTGCACCGTGTAGCGGCGCTGATAGTCGGCGAGCCCCAGGCTCGAGCAGGTGCGCGCATAGCCATAGGTGGGCAAGGTGTGGTTGGTGCCGCTGGCGTAATCGCCGACCGACTCCGGCGTCCAGGGGCCGAGGAAGATGGAGCCGGCGTTCTCGAGCTTGTCGAGCAGGGCGCGCGGCGCACGGGTCTGCACGATGAGGTGCTCGGGGGCGTAGGCGTTGGAGATGGCGCATGCCTCGTCCAGATCGCGGCACAGCAACACCAGGCTGCCGCCGAGTGCCGCAGTGGCGATGTCACGGCGATCCAGCGCCGCCAGTTGGCGGGCCAGCTCGTCCTGCACGCCGTCGGCCAGGGCAGGCGAGTCGGTCACCAGCACCACCTGGCTGTCGGCGCCGTGCTCGGCCTGGGAGAGCAGGTCGGCGGCGACGAAGGCGGGGTTGGCCGTCTCGTCGGCGATCACCAGCACCTCGGAGGGGCCGGCCGGCATGTCGATGGCAGCGCCGCGCACATCCTGGCTGACCTGGCGCTTGGCCTCGGTCACGTAGCTGTTGCCGGGGCCGAAGATCTTGTCGACCTTGGGAATGCTCTCGCTGCCATAGGCCATGGCGGCGATGGCCTGGGCGCCGCCGATGGCGAACACCTTCTCAACGCCACAGGCGCGGGCGGCAAACAGGATCTCGTCGCTGGCCGGGGAGGGAGTGCACAGCACCACTTCGCGGCAGCCGGCGATGGCGGCCGGGATGGCCAGCATCATGACGGTGGAGGGGAGCGGTGCGCTGCCCCCCGGCACGTAGAGACCGACCCTGGCAATCGGCTGGGTGCGCAGCTCGCACACCACGCCGGGCTGAGTTTCGAGGCGCAGCGCCGGCTGGGCCTGGGCGGCGTGGAAGGCGCGGATATTGCCGATGGCCTGGCGGATGGCCGCTTTGATGTCGTCACCGAGGCGAGCCTCGGCGGCGTCGAACTCGGCAGCGCTTACGCGCAAGGTGTCGCGCGGGGCGCGCTCGAAGCGGGCAGAGAGCTCGCGCAGGGCGGCGTCCCCCCGGCTGCGCACCTCGCCGATGATGCCGCGCACCGTGCTCTCGAGGGAGTCGGCATTGGCCAGCGCCGGGCGGGCCAGCAGGTCGCGTTGCTGCTCGGGAGCGAGCGTATTCCAGATGAGGGTCTGCATGGCCTTACTCCATCATCTTCTCGATGGGCAGCACCAGGATGGAGCTGGCACCGAGGGCCTTAAGGCGCTCCATGGTCTCCCAGAACAGGGTTTCGCTGGAGACCACGTGCAGGGCCACCTGGTTGGTGTCACCGGCCAGCTGCATGATGGTGGGACGCTCGGCGCCCGGCAGCAGGGAGGTGATGGCTTCGAGCCGCTCTTTCGGGGCGTGCAGCATGATGTATTTGCTCTCGCGCGCTTGCAGCATCCCTTGGATGCGCGGCATCAACTTGTCGATGAGCTGCTGCTTGCTGCTTTCAAGCGGCTGCGCCGCCTGGATCAGGGCCGCCTTGGAGCGGTAGATGACCTCGACCTCTTTGAGGCCGTTGGCCTCCAGCGTGGCGCCGGTCGACACCAGATCGCAGATGGCGTCGGCCAGTCCGGCGCGCGGGGCCACTTCCACCGAGCCACCCAGCATCACGCTCTTGAAGGGCAGGCCGCGCTCATCGAAGAAGCGTTGCAGCAGGCCGGGGTAGGAGGTGGCGATGCGCTTGCCGGCCAGGCACTCGGCGCCGGTGTAGTTCATTTCACGCGGCACGGCGAGCGACAGTCGGCAGCTACCGAAGTCGAGCTGCTTCAATACCTTTACCTCGGCCGCCTGACCGAGGGCCTGGCGGCGCAGCTGCTCCTCTTCCAGTACGTTCTCACCGATGATGCCAAGATCGACCACGCCATCCATCACCAGACCCGGGATGTCGTCATCGCGGACTCGCAGAATATCGATAGGCATATTTTCAACGTGGGCAATCAGGCGCTGCTCGAGCAGGTTGATCTTGAGACCACAGCTTTTGAGCAGGGCCTGGGAGTCCTGGCTGAGGCGCCCGGACTTTTGCATTGCGATACGCAGACGTTGAGTTTCCATTGCTTCTTTTTCCTTCGTATTTAAAAACAAAAACCCTCGAAAGCGGTGCTTCCGAGGGTTTGCAGATGCGGGGGTCTGCGTGGAAGTCACCTTTATTGGTCTTCCAGCAGCCAACCTCCTGAAAGACTATTCGGGATGATGGTGACGGTGGTGAGCTTTCAGCAGGTTGAACATGATGTAAATCTCTCTTTACTAATAGGGTTGCCGTTCTTTACGAACCGATGGCGTGGTTTTTAACTTACCTGTCTGGTTAAAAATTGCAACCCCGGCGAGAGAAAAGGGTGAAAAAATAAAGCAATCGTTTTTCCGGCCGATAGCCAGTTAAAGGTCAACCCGCTTTATCGGCGTTGGGCACGGACGCAGGAGAACCGCCATGGCCAATCAGGATCTGATCTATTCCATATTGCCTCGTCCGCCCGCCGTACCAGGCAGCAGTGGGGTGGCCGGTGAGATCCGCCAGGTGCGCCAAGTCACCGGGCTCGACAAGAAATCGCGTATCGAGGCGAGCCGCGAGGATCCCGATCGGCGTCAGCAGCAGACGCCTCCCCATACGGCGACGGTCGCGCCTGCTGCGCCGGTTGAGACGGGAGGGGAGGTGCCGCCGGATCCGCCACATCAGATCGATCTCTTCGTCTGAGCGGTGCTTTTGGTATAATCGGCCTTTTCGCCGGAACGCCTGCCTTGACCACTGTCTCGACCCTGTTTGCCCCCGAAGGCCCCCTCTCGCGCCATATCGATGGCTTTGTCGCCCGCGCCCCCCAGCTGGAGATGGCCAGTGCGGTGGAGCGCGTCATCGACAGCCACGGCCGCCTGCTGGTGGAGGCGGGCACAGGTACCGGCAAGACCTATGCCTATCTGGTGCCGGCGCTGCACTCGGGTAAGCGCATCGTCATCAGCACCGGCTCCAAAAACCTGCAAGAGCAGCTCTATCACAGGGACTTGCCGACCATCATGGGGGCCCTCGACTACGCCCGGCCGGTGGCCCTGCTCAAGGGGCGCAGCAACTACCTGTGCCTGGAGCGCCTCAACAACCTGATGAGCGAGTCGCACCTGCAAAAGGCCGAGGTGCTGGCCGATCTGGTCAAGGTGAAATCCTGGTCGGGGACCACCAATACCGGGGACGTGGGCGACATTTCGGGCTTGCAGGAGAACGCCGAAATCCTGCCCCACATCACCAGCACCAACGACAACTGCCTCGGGCGCGACTGCCCCTATTACGAGGATTGCCACCTGGTGATCGCCCGTCGCCGCGCCATGGAGGCGCAGGTGGTGGTGATCAACCATCACCTCTTCTTCGCCGATCTGGCGGTGAAAGACACGGGATTTGGCGAGCTGGTGCCGGAGGCTCAGGTCTACGTATTCGACGAGGCGCACCAGTTGCCCGAAATAGCCACCAGCTATTTTGGCAAGTCCCTCTCCAGCCGCAGCGTTCAGGAGTTGGCTCAGGATATCCAGCTGGCCTATCGCAGCGAGGCGCAGGACATGAACCAGCTCGGCAAGGCGGCGGATCGGTTGCAGATCGTCAGCCAGGATCTGCGCCTGGCGTTTGGTATGGAGAGCGGGCGCGGCAATACCCGTGACATGATGAAAAACAGCCACTGGGGACAGGCGCTGGCGCGTCTGACCGATGCGCTTTCGCTCTGTTATGACGTATTGAAGCTGGCGCTCGGGCGTGGCGAGCGGCTCGATCAGTGCTTTGAGCGGGTCAGCGAGGTGAAAAGCCGCCTCAGCGAGCTGCTCGCACTCAATGAAACCGGCTGCTCCTACTGGTTTGAATGCACGCGGCTCCACTTTTCGCTCAACCTGACGCCGCTCTCGGTGGCCGAGCGTTTCAACGCCGAGGTGCAGCGCCCCGAGGTGAGCTGGGTGTTTACCTCCGCCACCCTGACGGTGGACGGCCACTTTGCCCACTTTGCCGGCGAGATGGGGCTGGCCGGTAGCGCCGAGCTGACCTTGGACAGCCCCTTCGATTACAGCGAACAGGCGCGCCTGTGCGTGCCGCGTTTTCTGCCCGAGCCCAACGCTTTCGGCCGTGGTGAGCGGCTGGCCGCCATGATGATCCCGCTCATCAACCGTACCCCGGGCGGCTGTTTTTTCCTCTGCACCAGCCATCAGGCGATGCGCCAGGTGGCCGAGGTGCTGCGCCGTGAAATAGGGCGCACCGTGCTGATGCAGGGGGAGGAGAACAAGTCGCAGCTGCTCAAACGCTTTGTCGAGAATGGCCGCGCCGTGCTGGTGGCCACCGCCAGCTTCTGGGAGGGGATCGACGTGCGGGGGGCGGCACTTTCGTGTGTTATCATCGACAAACTGCCGTTTGCCTCCCCGGATGACCCCCTGCTCAAGGCGCGAGTCGAGGACTGTCGCCTGCGCGGCGGCGATCCCTTCTCCGACGTGCAGCTGCCCAAGGCGGTCATTGCCCTCAAGCAGGGGGTGGGCCGCCTCATCCGCGATCGGGGGGATCACGGGGTGCTGGTGATCTGCGATCCGCGCATGGTCAACCGCGCTTATGGCGCCACCTTTATCAAGAGCCTGCCCGCCATTCCCCGCACCCGGGATTTGGCGCGGCTGGGCGAGTTTTTCCGCGAGGGCGATGGGCCCTCGATCGCTAGCAATGTTTAAGGAAACTGTGTGTTGAAGATCCTGGCCGTCGATACTGCCACCGAAGCCTGCTCCGCCGCCCTGCTGGTGGGCGAGCAGGTGTTTGCCCGTTATGAAGAGGCGCCCCGCGACCACACCCGCAAGATCCTGCCCATGGTGCAGTCCCTGCTCGATGAGGCCGGGCTGGCCCTGAGCGATCTCGATGCCATCGCCTTTGGCCGTGGCCCCGGCTCGTTTACCGGTGTTCGCATCGGGATCGGGGTTGCCCAGGGGCTGGCGCTTGGCGCCGACAAACCGCTCATCGGTATCTCGACCCTGGCCGCCATGGCGCAGGGGGCTTATCGTCGTGACGGTGCCGAGCAGGTGTTGGCCGCCATCGACGCGCGCATGAATGAAGTCTATTTCGGTCGCTTCACCCTGAGCGAAGGATTGATGGTGCCGCAACAAGAGGAGTGCGTGATTGAGCCCACTCTGCTGGCCGAGCAGATCCACTTGGAGGGCCGCTGGCACACCATAGGCACCGGTTTTGTCACCTACGACGCGGTGTTGCAGCTGGCCGAACAGCAGGTGCCGGCCTCCGCCCCCTGCCTGCCGATGGCCGAAGACATGCTGCCGCTGGCGCGTGCCGCCTGGCTGGCTGGCGAGGCGGTAGCGGTCGAGGCGGCCAGCCCCGTATACTTGCGCGACAAGGTGACCTGGAAGAAGCTGCCGGGTCGCGAGTGATCCCGAGGGGGACTCCCCTCACTGCCGGAGGGGGAAATATGTCTCATCTGTCCATGAGGTTCACTGGCCGCACGCTGTGGCTGGGGCTCGCCGCCTGGCTGCTCTCGGCCTGCGGCACCGTGCCGCGCGAGCTGGCCTACGAGCCCGAGTCGGCCCTGGTGCCGTTCGCGCCGGGGCTGTCCCAACCTGGCGCCATGGCTCGCTGGAGCGGGGTCATCGCGATGGTGCATAACGAGCCGGCACGCAGCGTCATCGAGGTGGTGGTGCTGCCGCTCAAATCCAACGGTGTACCGCTGCAAACCGAGCAGAGTCCGGGCCGTTTTCTCGCCATCATGCCGGGGTTTGTCGATCCTGCCCTCTATGCCAAGGGGCGCTCGCTGAGTGTGCTGGGTCAGGTGGCGGCGCCGGTCGATGGCAAGATAGGGGAGCACCCCTATCGCTTTGCCGTGCTCGATAGCGCCAAGAGCAAGCTCTGGCCACCGGTCAAGGAGGTCGAGGTGCGCTATGTCGACCCCTTCTTCCACGATCCCTTCTATGACCCCTACTGGCCGCGCCGACCGCTGCGCCCGTTACCGCGATGACGACGTCAGGGGAGATCCGGCTCGATGATGGGCGCCGCGTCGCCTACCTGAGCTGGGGCAAGCCGGAAGCCCCCCTGGTGTTGGCGCTGCACGGCTGGCTCGACAACGCCGAGAGCTTTCGGCCGCTGGCGGCCCACCTCAACGGCGTGCACCTGGTGGCCCTCGATCTACCCGGTCACGGCCACTCGAGCCACAAGGCCACCCCCTATGTTTTTGTCGACTGGCTCGACGATCTCTACCGCATCACCCGCGCGGCGGGCTGGCAGCGCTTCATCCTGCTCGGTCATTCCCTCGGGGCGCTCATCGGCTCGGCCTATGCCGGGGTGTTTCCCGAGCAGGTCTCCCAGCTCATCATGCTGGAGGGGATGGGGCCGCTCAGCCAGCCCGATCATGAGGTGCCGGGGCAGATCCGGCGGGTGCTGGAGCGGCGCTCGCGCACCGCTTTGCGCCGCCATCCGGGCTTTGAGGAGGTGGCGCAGGCGGTGGCGGCCCGTTGTCAGGTCAGCGACATGCAGGTTGACGCGGCGCGTCTCATCGTGCAGCGCAATCTGGAGGAGCGGGAAGGGCGTTGGCACTGGCGCAGCGATCCGGCCCTGCGTGAACGCACGCCGCTGCGCATGAGCGAGGGACAGGCGCTGGCGCTGCTCTCGGCCATCACGGCGCCGGTACTGCTGCTGCGGGGCGAACATGGCTATCCGGAGCTGGCGCAGCAATGGGCGGCACGGGGTGGGGCGATCGCGGCACTGGAGTGCGCAATGGTGCCGGGCGGGCACCATTTCCACATGGAAGATCCTGCGCTGACGGCACTTCATATCGAAAAATTCTGCCGACTTCGCTAGAATGCGTGCTCTACATCACTATTCTATCAATTCAATCCAGTCTCACTCTGTTAATTTTCTGTTAACTAGCGTTGCCTTGTGTCACCATATCGCAACCTTAGAGCTCATGCTCGAAACAGCTGATTGAATAACCCGGTGATCCAGGGACGGAGGGAACACAGTGAGCGCACAGGTCCTTTATATGCAGGAGAATCACGTGGAAAAAGTCTGGCTCAAGCGTTATCCGGAGGGCGTTCCCGCCGAGATCGATCCAGACAAGTACGGCTCTCTGGTCGAGATGTTCGAAGAGTCGGTGGCCAAGTTCGCCGACCTGCCCGCCTTCGTCAATATGGGGCAGACCATCACCTATCGCCGCCTTGAAGAGCAGTCACGGGCCTTTGCCGCCTACCTGCAAAACGAGTTGAAGCTGGAAAAGGGCGACCGGGTCGCGGTCATGATGCCCAACCTGCTGCAATACCCCATCGCCGTGTTCGGCATCCTGCGCGCCGGTATGACAGTGGTCAACGTCAACCCCCTCTATACCCCGCGCGAGCTGGAGCACCAGCTCAAAGATGCGGGCGCCAAGGCGATCGTCATCGTCTCTAACTTTGCCCACACCCTCGAGAAGGTGGTCTACGACACCCCGGTCAAGCACGTGATCCTGACCCGCATGGGGGATAACCTGGGCCTGGCCAAGGGCACCTTAGTCAATTTCGTGGTGAAGTACGTCAAGAAGCTGGTGCCGAAATACAATCTGCCGGGGGCCAGCTCCATGCGTCATGCGCTCGCCAAGGGGCGCTATCTGCAATACATCAAGCCGACCATTAAGAGTGGCGACATCGCCTTCCTGCAATACACAGGGGGAACCACGGGGCTCTCCAAGGGCGCCATGCTGACCCACCGCAACATGCTTGCCAACGTCGAGCAGTGCCTCGGGATTTACGGCCCGCGCCTGCAGGAGGGCAAGGAGTTTGTGGTGACCGCACTGCCGCTCTACCACGTCTTCGCCCTGACGGTGAACTGCCTGCTGTTCATGCGCATCGGCGGCTATAACCTGCTCATCAGCAATCCGCGCGACATCCCGGGCTTTGTCAAAGAGATCAAGAAGTATCCCTTCACCTGTATCACAGGGGTGAACACCCTGTTCAACGCCCTGATCAACAATCCCGACTTTGCGGCCATCAACTTCGATCGCCTGAAGCTGACCATAGGCGGCGGCATGGCGGTGCAGCGCGCGGTGGCCGAGAAGTGGCAACAGATGACCAAGGTGCCCCTGCTCGAGGGCTATGGCCTGACCGAGTGCTCGCCGCTGGTGAGTGTCTGCCCCTACGATCTGGTGCAGTACAACGGCTCCATCGGCCTGCCGGTCTGCTCGACCGAGATCCGTCTGGTCGATGACGAGGGCAATGTGGTGCGCGAACTCGGCCAGCCGGGCGAGATGCAGGTGCGCGGCCCGCAGGTGATGGCCGGTTACTGGCAGCGTCCTGAGGCGACCGCCGAGGTGATCCAGGATGGTTGGCTCTGCACTGGCGATATCGCCACCTGTGATGAGCAGGGCTTTTTCAAGATCGTCGATCGCAAGAAGGACATGATCCTGGTCTCCGGTTTCAACGTCTATCCGAACGAAATTGAAGACGTGGTCGCCATGCATCCGAAGGTGATGGAAGTCGCCGCCGTCGGTGTGCCGCACAAGGTCTCCGGCGAGGTGGTGAAGCTGTTTGTGGTGCGCAAGGATCCCTTGCTCAGCGAAGAGGACATCATCGCCCATTGCCGCAAACATCTGACTGCCTATAAGGTGCCGAAACTGGTAGAATTCCGCGACGAACTACCCAAGACCAATGTGGGCAAGATCCTGCGCCGCGAACTGCGCGATGAGGAGCTTGCCAAAGCGCAATAAGGTCCCTGCCTTCCCGTGCGCCGTGGTTCCCACCACGGCGCTTTCGTTTCTGGGGCCGGCCACCACAAGGCAACACCATGCATTACCAATTGATTTCCAATCAGGCCGATCTTGCGGCCTACCTCTCCACCCTGGCCGAGGGTCCGCTCGCCGTTGACACCGAGTTCGTGCGTACCCGCACCTATTATCCCCAGCTCGGCCTGTTTCAGATCTACGACGGTCACCAATTGGCGCTGATCGACCCGCTGGCCGTCGACATGACGCCGCTGTGGCAAGTGCTGGGAGCGAAGGGGCGCCTCAGCGTGCTGCATGCTTCCGGTGAAGATCTTGAACTCATTCAGCACGAGGCCGGCCATCTGCCGGCGTTGATGCACGATACCCAGCTGGCCGCCGCCTTTCTCGGTTACGGGGTTTCGGTAGGTTTTGGCGCCCTGGTGAAGGATTTTCTCGGGGTGGAGCTGGTCAAGGATCAGGCGCGCACCGACTGGTTGGCTCGCCCTTTGAGCGCCCGCCAGCTCGATTACGCGGCGGCCGATGTCTTCTATCTGGTGCCCCTCTACCAGCAGGTGATGGCGCGCCTGGTCGAGAGTGGCAAACTGGCCTGGTTTGAGGAGGAGTGCCGCAGCCACTGCGCTCGCAAGGTCGCCATCAGCGATCCCTATCAGGCCTATCTTGATTTTGGCAACGCCTGGCAGCTGGGACGGCGTGAACTCGCCATCTTGCGCGAGCTGGCGGCCTGGCGCCAGCAGGAGGCGGTGCGCCGCGATCTGGCGGTCAACTTCGTGGTCAAGGAGCTGCACCTTTACAAGGTGGCCGAGCGTCGTCCGAGTTCGCTGCGCGATCTCAACGAGCTGGGACTGCTGCCCATCGAGATCAAGATCCACGGCAAGCGTCTGCTCGATATCGTGGCCAAGGCCGAGGCCAGCGATCCGGATTCATGGCCCGAGCGCATCCGCCGTCTGGTGGAGTTTCCCCAGTACAAGGGCGAGCTCAAGCGGATCAAGGCGCTGGTGGAGGAGCAATCCAAGGCGTGTGGCGTGCCGCCCGAGCTGATCGCCAGCAAGAAGACCATCCACCAGTACTTCACCTGGAGCTGGCGTCTGAGCGACGAAGAGCGCGCAGCCGTCGAGCCGCCTGCACTGCTTACCGGGTGGCGTGGTGAACTGGTGGGGCGTCTGTTGTAACGCTGTCGCTGAGGGTGGGGAAAGAGAAAAGGCCCCGCCCGATGCATCCTATCGGGGGGCAGGGGGGTCAGAGTTCGCGGGTGTGATCACCCTTGCGATAACGGGCTTCGCAGCGTGGGCAGCGCTGCATGGCGGGATCGTTGTCCAGCTCAATCGGGTTCAGGGGCTCCTCGCAGTCGGAGCAGAGGCCGTAGAGGCCGAGATCCATCTGACAGAGGGCCGCATCCAAGTGCAGCAGCCGAGCGATCGGCGCCTCTACCCCTGGGCCAAGTACGGTTCTGGCCATAGCCACCAGCGACTCCACCTCACACTGAGCCGGACTGACGCCGATATCATCCAGACGGGCAGCCTCCAGCTCGGCTATCAGTTGCTGACGGATCTGTGTCCAGTCGGCTTCGAGTCGGCGTCGCCAGCCAGACAGCTGCTGCTCGCTCAATTCACACACAATGCCTCCAATAGCTTGCCAAAGAGTGGACTCAGTATAGGGAGGCAGCCTGCCGGGCAAGATGACATGCGTCAAGTTCGCCGTGCATTGGTCTCACTTTTGCTTTTCACCGTGGCGGGCTTGCCGCCCAGCAGATAGATCACCCCCATCACCAAACTGGCCACCCCGAGCAGGGTGCTGGCCGGTGGCCACGCCTCGCGCAAGAGAAACGCATAGAGCAGTCCCGCCAGGGTCTCGAACACGATAAGCGGCCCCACTAGCACGGTGGGCAGCCGTTGGCTCGCCTCGTTCCAGCACAGGGTGCCGAGCCAGGAGCACAACAGCCCTAGCGCCCCCATCAGCAGCATGAAACGCAGCGGCGTCGGCCCCAGCGGCAGGGGGAAGGCCGGCGCCGTCAACGCCAGATGGCCGAGGCTGCCCAGGTAAGCGAGCAGCGCCACCGGCAGGGTCACCAGTCCCTGGGCGGTGGCCCAGATGGCGGGGCTGCGCCCTGGGTGGGAG
>NZ_CDBY01000007.1:55403-55585 GCF_000820125.1 Aeromonas simiae
GCGCAGCCAGCGGGCGTTACGCAGGGGATACCAGGTCCAGCACAGCACGGCGACCACGGCCAGGGTGATGCCCATCACCTGTTGCGCAAGCGGTAGTGGCCGCCAGGCCAGCTCGGCCCGGTTGACGAGATAAAGGCCGGCCCCCATCAGCAGCAGGGCAGGATAGAGGCGGATACGGGAGA
>NZ_CDBY01000007.1:55664-198498 GCF_000820125.1 Aeromonas simiae
GCCAGCGGCAGCACGATGAGGCCGAAGGCGAGGTAGCGGCCGCTCGCCAGCAGGGAGGGCGGGTAATCCGGCACCAGCAGAGGGGCGATGAAGATCAGCCCCCACATCAGGCCGGCCAGCAGAGCAAACAGGACACCAAGCAGCATGACAGGCTCGCAGCAATGAAGAAGTGGAGTGAGCACGGTAACCCGAAGCGGGCGGCGCCGTATTGAACCAGATTGCGCTTATCGCAGGGCGAGCACTTGGCGTTGGTAGCGTACCGGCGTGGTGCCGTAGCGGCGTAGAAACGCACGGGTGAGGTGTGCCTGGTCGGCCAGCCCGCAAGCGGCGGCCACGTCGGCGGCGGGCATTCCACCGGCCAGTGCGGCCTTGGCGCGTTGCAATCTTACCGCCATCAGCATCTGCTGTGGCGTGACGTGAAAATGCGCCTTGAACTTGCGCTGGAAATGATAGGGGCTCAGGTTCACCGTCGCGGCGAGCTCGCCCAGCGTGATCGACTGGGCGAAGCAGGCTTGCAGGTAGTCGACGGCGCGCGCCAGCGAGTGAGGGGCTTCATCGGGGTTGGCACGGCCCACCCCGTGGGGGCGCAGGGTCTCGCACACCGAGAGTAGCAGGCCGTCGGCCGCCAGCTTGCTGTCGCAGTGCCACAGGGCATCGAGCAACCCTTGCAGCTGGCGGGCCGTGGCGGGGGCATGGCAGACCGCCTCGGGGAAGTTCCAGTCTCGCCGACCACTGATGGCGGTGAGGTGGGGGGCGGGCAGATAGAGCATGCGGTAGCGCCACCCCTCTTCGCTGGCCGACTCGCCCGTGTGCAGCTCGTCCGGGTTCATCAACACTAGGCTGCCGGAGCCGGCCAAATGCTGGCTGCCGCGATAACGAAAGCGCTCGGCGCCGTGCTCAATCACCCCGAGACTGAATCCCTCGTGGCTGTGGGGATCGAAGGTGTGGGAGCGGATGTGGGCGCGATACAGCTCGATATCCGGCTGTTGCGGCAAGGTGCGAAAATCGGCCCTGTCGTGCTGATGAGTAAATGGCGCTGCGCCCTGCATCCTGACCTCCTGTCACTGGGCCTTCATCATAGGCTTAGCGGGGGCGGCGGCCAAGCTCAGGTCAGCGCGGTGCACTCGCGCTCGAGGGCGGCGCGGATCTCGTCTGCGGTCTTGATGGTGCGGATGCGGCGAAACAGCGCGTCGGCCTCGGCGTACTCGCGCACCACGTAGGAGAACCACTGCTTGATGCGGCTCGGGTAGTAGTCGGCCTTCTCGCTGGCCAAGTCCTGCTCGCTGTAGCGCACCATCAATCGCAGCACCTCGGGCCAGCTCAGGTGGGGGCAGTCCTGCTTCATCACGTTGGCAAGGTTGGGCAGCGACAGGGCGCCACGGCCCACCATCAGGCGATCGCAGCCTGACACCGCGCGGCAGCGCATGGCATCGGCGTGGTTCCATATTTCGCCGTTGGCGGTGACCGGAATGGGCAGGGCGCGGCGGATGGCATCGACATATTCCCAGTGGGCGGGGGGGCGATAGGCCTCAACCTTGGTGCGGGCGTGCACCGCCAGCTCGTTGGCGCCGCCCTGATAGACGGCGTCGGCGTTCTCCATGTGCAGCGCCTTGTCCTCGAAACCGAGGCGGATCTTGGCGCTCACCGGCAGATGGGCCGGCACCGCGTCTCGCACCGCCTTGACGATGGCGTGCACCGTCTCGGGGGTCTTCAGCAGCACGGCGCCGCCTTGGCTCTTGTTGACCGTGGGGGCCGGGCAGCCAAAGTTGAGATCGACCCCGGGCGAGCCGAGTTCGATGGCGCGCAGGGCGTTTTCGGCCATCCATTCGGGGTGCTGGCCCAGTAGCTGCACCCGTACCGGGGTGCCAGCACGGGTCTTGCCGCCCTGTTTCAGCTCGGGGCAGAGGCGGTGATAGACCTTGGCGGGCAGCAGCTGATCGACCACCCGCACGAACTCGCTGATGCAGAGGTCATAGTCGTTGACGGCGGTGAGGGTCTCACGCATCAGGTGATCGAGTACCCCCTGCATGGGGGCCAGGGTAATGTGCATGGCGAACGGCGTGGTGATAAAACGAAGGCGAGATTGTAGTGGCAAGGCGGCCTGCTGTCAGCCCGGATCTCTGCTAGGATGCTGGCAGTCATTGCGCTGGAGGTTGTCGATGAACGCCCTGTTGACCCTGCTCGGCTGGCTCAGCCTCATCACCGGCATCATCGGCATCGTGGTGCCCTTGCTGCCCACCACGCCGTTCGTGCTGCTCTCGGCGGCCCTGTTTGCCCGCTCTTCGCCGCGCTTTCATCGCTGGCTGCTGGATCATCCGCAATTCGGGCCGCTTATCGACGACTGGCAGCGCCACCGTGGGATCCGTCGCAGCGCCCGACGCCGCGCCAATCTGCTTATCTTGCTCTCGTTCGGGGTGTCACTGCTGCTGGTGCCGTCCGTGTGGCTGCGAGTGCTGCTGTTGGTCATGATGGTGGGGCTGCTGGTGATCATCAATCGTTTGCCTCTGGTCGAGCCAGTTGCATTGAAGCAGTGAAGTGCCTAAGCTATCGCGGCAAAATGTAGTGGAGTTGGCCTGTCATTTTTGCAATGACAGGCCTTTTTGTTTGTCGCCGTAGCGATACGAATAACGGTCAAATCATGAATCCGGATACCCTGAAGTTTCTCGAAAGCAGCATCAAGACCATTCCCGACTACCCGAAGCCGGGCATCATGTTTCGCGACATCACCAGCCTGGTGGAAAATGCCGAAGCGTTTCGCGCCACCATCGATCTGCTGGTGAAGCACTATCAGGATCAGGGCATCACCAAGGTGGTTGGCACTGAGGCCCGCGGCTTCATCTTCGGCGCGCCGGTCGCCTGTGCCCTGGGCGTCGGTTTTGTGCCGGTACGCAAGCCTGGCAAGCTGCCGCGCGAGGTGATTGAGGAGTCCTATGAGCTCGAATACGGCCAGGACACCCTGCAAATGCACACCGATGCCATCGTGCCCGGTGACAAGGTGCTGGTGGTCGATGACCTGCTGGCCACCGGTGGTACCGTCGATGCCGCCATCAAGCTGATCCGCCGCGCCGGTGGCGTGGTGGATGATGCCGCCTTCGTCATCTCCCTGCCGGCCCTGGGCGGCGAGGCGCGCCTCAGCGCTGCCGGTGTCAAGGTGTTGACTCTGGTCGAGTACGACGGGGAGTAATTCCCGGCGTCGGTATCGTGACAAGAGAAGGGCTCCTGACGAGGGGCCCTTCTCTTTTGTGTTTTTGCCCTGCGTCAGCACGCGTCCTGCCCACCGGTGCGAGTGCCCGAAAACCCGCCATTCGCGCCGCTGCGCGCCCCTTCAAGGTATTGCCGCTGCGCCCTTTGTGTTAGCATCCGTCCCATTGTCTATGAGCCCCCCGATGGAGTGCGATGAGCTATCAGGTTCTGGCCCGCAAGTGGCGCCCCCGTACGTTTGAGCAGGTGGTTGGCCAGCAGCATGTGCTGACGGCCCTCACCAATGCCCTGGATCAGGGGCGGCTGCACCACGCCTATCTGCTGAGCGGTACCCGCGGGGTCGGCAAGACCACCATAGCCCGCATCCTGGCCAAGAGCCTCAACTGCGAGCAGGGGGTGAGCAGCCACCCGTGCGGCGTGTGCGACACCTGCCGCGAGATAGAGCAGGGGAGCTTCGTCGATCTGCTGGAGATCGATGCGGCCTCGCGCACCAAGGTGGAAGACACCCGCGAACTGCTCGACAACGTGCAATACCGCCCGGCCCGTGGTCGCTTCAAGGTCTACCTCATCGATGAGGTACACATGCTGTCGCGTCACAGCTTCAACGCGCTGCTGAAAACCCTGGAAGAGCCGCCCCCCTATGTGAAGTTTCTGCTGGCGACCACCGATCCGCAGAAGCTGCCCATCACTATCTTGTCGCGCTGCCTGCAGTTTCATTTGAAGAGCCTGGATCAGACCCAGATCGCCAAGCAGCTGGAATGGGTGCTCGATCAGGAAGGGCAACCGTTCGAGCCGCGCGCCCTGCTGGCCTTGGCCAAGGCGGCCGATGGCAGCATGCGCGACGCCTTGAGCCTGACCGATCAGGCGCTGGCCCACGGCAACGGCAGCGTGCATCTCGACAGCGTGCTGGCCATGCTAGGCACCCTGGATCACCGCCACCTCTATCAACTGCTGGAGGCGGTGCTGCGCCAGGATGCGCCGGCGGCCATCGCCAAGATTGAGGAGATGGCCACGCTCGGCCCCGATTTTGACCAACTGCACGCCGAGCTGGAGGCACTGCTGCACCGCATCGCCATGGCCCAGCTGCTCCCCTCCAGCGTACAGGAGGAGGGGGGCGATGCCGAACAGCTGCGCCAGCTGGCCCAGACCATGAGCCCGGAAGAGGTGCAACTGTGTTATCAGATTGCCCTCAATGGCCGCAAGGAGCTGCAATGGGCGCCGGATGGCCGCAGCGGACTCGAGATGACGGTGCTGCGCATGCTGGCGTTTTCACCGCGTCGGGTCGCCCTGCCGGCCGCCAGTTTTAGCGCCGCGCCCCAGGCGATGGCGCCGCTTGGCATGGCTTCCCCCCACAGCGCGCCGGTGGTCGCCGCCGTGCCGGGAAAGTCTCAGGAGGGCGAGCCCGCCCCTGAGCCCGAGGCAGCACCTCAGGCCGATGAGCAGGCGCTCTTTGCCGAGCAGGCCGAATTGATGGCTCAGGCCGAGCAGATGGGCTACGGCGCCGCAGCGCCGGCCAGTGTACCGCTTCCCGAGGCGGCCAAGCCCGTTGCCGAGATGATGCCGAGCCCTGAGCCGCTGCCGGCCGAGGTGCCCGCCGCGGAGGTGATGCCGGTTCCCGAGCCGCAGCCGGCCGAGGTGCCCGCCGCCGAGAAGATGCCGCTTCCCGAGCCAGCCGTAGCGCCGGCCGCGGCCCCTGAGCCCCAGGCATCGGGCGCTCTGGCGCTGCTTGGCAAGAAGAATATGCTGCGCAGCCGCCTGCGCAGCCGCCTGCGCGCTGACACAGCGGTGCCGACCCGTGAACTGTCACCACGGCAGGCACCGGCGCCTGCCGCTGCCAAGATGCCGAGCCCACCGCCGGCTCCGGCGAAACCCGCGCCGGTCGCCGCCGAGCCGAGCCGCCCCGCGCGCCGCCTCGATCCCGCCTTTGTGCCGCTCGAGGAGGAAGAGGAGGAGGGCGTCTCCTGGAGCGACTACGAGGCGGCCATGGCCAGTAGTGACTGGCCGCCGAGCAGCGTCAGTGAGGTGGCCACGGCCCCCGCTGCCGCGCCGGTGCCGGCCGATCTGCCGCCGTGGCCGCTGGACGATGCCCCCGCCACGCCCGCTGTGGTGCCCGCCGTCGAGGTTGCACCTGCCGCTGAGGTGGCGCCTTTGGCCGCCGAGCCGGTGCTGGAGGAGGCCCCTCAGTCGGAGCGAGCCACCATCGACTGGGATGAGCTGGAGGAGGCGCAAGAGGAGCAGGGCGATTTTGGTGAGCGCCTCATCCCCTCAAGCCTGCTGGCTCACTGCGGTGACGAGTGGGCCGAGCTCATCTCCCACACTCAGGTGGGGGGGCGGCTGCGCCAGCTTGCCATCAACTCGGTCATGCGCCGGGAGCCGGGAGTGTTGCATCTGACCCTCAAGCCGGAGCAGCGCCATCTGGTGAGCGAGAAAGCCTGCCAGGCGCTGGCCGAACACCTTGGGCCCGCCCTTGGCGAGAGCGTGAGGGTGGAGGTGGTGCTGGGCGTGGTGGAAGGCCATGAGACGCCGCTTGAGGTGGAGCATCGCCTCTATATGCAGACACTCGAGCAGGCGAGTCGGGATCTGCAAGGGGATCCCCATATCCAATTTTTGCGCCAGCGCTTCGGAGCCGAATTGCATATCGACTCCATCGAGCCGCTGGTCGAATGATGTCGGGTTGACCGGCAACCGGTCCCCGGGTTGAAAAACCGCTTGCTGTCCCCATATTCTCCGGCAAGCCCCGCGGCCTTGGCCGTATCCGTTCAAGATGAGAGACGAACTATGTTTGGTAAAGGTGGAATCGGCAACCTGATGAAGCAGGCCCAGCAGATGCAAGAGCGCATGCAGCAACTGCAAGAGCAGCTGGCCGAGATGGAAGTGACCGGTGAATCCGGTGCCGGTATGGTCAAGGTCACCATGACCGGTAGCCACAGTGTGCGCCGCGTCGCCATCGACGAGAGCCTGATGGAAGACGACAAAGAGATGCTCGAAGATCTCATCGCCGCCGCCTTCAATGACGCAGTGCGCCGGGTCGAAGAGCAGAACAAGAGCAAGATGGCCGAGCTGACCGGTGGTATGCAGTTGCCGCCCGGCTTCAAGATGCCGTTCTAAGGCGAAGATGGATGAAGAGAGCCCTTGGGGGCTCTTTTTTTTATGCCGTGTATTGAGGTGCGCCTTGCTACTGTGCACGATGTTGATAGCTGGTCTACCCTTGAACTGGTCTTTTTTTTGAACTCAAAAGTATAAAAAATCAAAAGGTTAGCCTGTTTAAACCACGACAAGGAGGGGCGGATGGGCGAACGTTTGTTGAAGGCGCTGATGCTGTGCAGTGGTCTATGGAGTGCCGTGGCGGTGGCGGGGGACGCTTTTTTGACCCTGAGTGGTACAGGGTGCTGCCAGGGGGCGGGGAGGGTGCAACTGACCCGTGCCGAGTTTGAGGCCTTGCCCCAGCATGAACTCAAGACCGAAACGCCGTGGACCGAGGGCACCCATGTTTACCGGGGGGTGTTGCTGCGGGATCTGATCGCGAGGTTTTCCCTCCCAGGAGATGCCTTAAAGGCCGTCGCCGTCAACGACTACTGGGCGGCCGTACCGGTCAGCGATGCACTGAAGTACCCCGTGCTGCTGGCCTCACGCCAAGATGGCCAACCCTTGACCCTGCGCAGCAAGGGGCCACTGTGGATTGTCTACCCTCTCTCGGCTCATCCCGAGCTCGACAAGGAGCTCTACCACAGCCGCATGGTGTGGCAGCTGACCCGTCTCGAGAGCCATTAATATGCCGCGCAGCAAATTTTTCGGCCTGCTGCTGATGGTGGCGGCGTTTCTCGGGGTGACCCTCTGGTCGGCCTGGAACTACGAGCGGGCCTTCAATGCCGTGACCCGCTACACCCAGCGCTCGGCCTGGTCTCTTGCCCAGATGGAGCTGGAGCTGCGCGCCTTTCAGGGGGAGCTGGCCCTCTACCGGCTAGGGGGCAGCTCACCGCAGGCGTTGCAGCGGCGCTTCGATATCGCCTGGAATCGACTCGATGTGTTCCTGCACGCCAAGGGGGTCGGGCAGAACGAGGAGCTGCTCCCCATCCGCAAGGCGGTGAGCGATCTGCTGGCCCTGCTGCGACGCCATGAAGCCGATGTGGTGGCCGCCACGCCGGCCGATCCAGGGCTGGCTCGCTTGTCCCAAGAGCTGGATCTGCGTCTTGATGCGGTGCGTAAGGTGACCATCCAGAATTTCACCGGCCCCTCCGTCGTGACCCCCCGGGTGACGCTGGAGCGGGTCAGGGAGCAGAACTTTGTCGTGCTCGGTGTGTTGCTGCTGGTGACCATGGCGATGCTGCTGACCCTCTTTCTGGAGGTGCGGCGTCAGCATTTTCTCGCCTGGAATGACAGCCTGACCCGGCTACCCAACCGGGTGGCGCTGATGCATTTTTTGCGGCGCCACGTGGCGCGTGGTGGCCGCCGCATGACCGTCTGCCTGTTCGATCTCGGTCACTTTCGCGAGGTCAATGACAGCCTGGGCTATGAGGTGGGAGATGCCCTGCTGTGCGCCTTGGCCGCCAAGCTGCATGCATTGCGCGGCCCGGCGCTGTTTGTGGCCCGCACCGGCAGCGACGAGTTTGCCATCGTCATGATCGGCAGCATGCCCACCTATCTGCGCTTTCCGTTTCTCGAAACGCTGCACGCCGAGCTGACCCAGCTGGCCTATGAGGCCGATCCGGCGCATCGGGTGCATGTCTTCATGGGGGTAAGCCAGTATGCCCCTTCGCTCAATTCGCCGGAGGAGACGCTGCTGTTTGCCGACATCGCGCTCGAGAGTGCCAAGCGGCAAGATGCGACGCGCTATGTGATGTTCTCCTCTTCCATGTACCGGCACTATCGGCGCAACCGCCAACTCTCGGTCGAACTGCGTGAGCTGCTCGATGGTGAGGACGAGCAGCAGCTGGCGCTGCATTACCAGCCGATCGTCTGTGAGCATGAGGCAACCCGGCTGGGGGCCGAGGCGCTGCTGCGCTGGCATCACCCGGAATATGGCTTTATCGCGCCACCCGATATCGTCGAGTTGGCAGAGGAAAATGGCCTCGGCCAACGGCTCGGTGCCTGGATCTTCCGGCGGTTGCAACGGGATCTCGCCGCCTTTCCCAGCGCATTGGTGGCGCGCCTTGAACTGTCGGTCAACCTCTCGGGCTCCATGTTCCACCATCGTCTGCCGCAACAGGTCGAGGCGGCGCTGGCCGGGGGGCCACTGCAACGCCAGCAATTGGTGCTGGAGCTGACCGAGAGCATTGCCATCGACGATCTGCCGCGCAGCCAGCATATCCTGCGCGGACTACACCATATCGGCGTGCGGGTGGCACTGGATGATTTTGGCACCGGCTGGGCATCGCTCTCTTATCTGCGAGCGCTCTCGTTTGACAAGCTCAAGATTGACCGCTCCTTCATCACGGCGATCGACAGCGATGAGCGGCAGGCGTTGTTTGTCGGGATGATCACCGATCTCTCCCATCAACTTGGGGTACAGGTGGTGGCCGAGGGGGTCGAGCGCTACGAGGAGTGGCGGGCGGTGCTGCGTCTCGGGGTCGATGAGGTGCAGGGCTATTTTTATGCCAGACCGTTGCCAGCCGCGGCGTTTCACGCCTTCTGTGACGACTATTTCGGGCCAGGACTCATGCTGACCGAGGTGGCCTGTGGCTGAAGGGAGCCCATGACAAGGCCCCCCACCTTTGGGTATAGTCCTGCCCCTGTTACTGTCTGATTGAGAGCGCGATGAAATTCAGCCCCCTGCTTGACGAGATGATCAAGGCCCTGCAAGTGTTGCCCGGCGTGGGCCCCAAGTCGGCCCAGCGGATGGCGTTCCAACTGCTCGAGCGCGAGCGCAGCCGTGGCGTGCGGTTGGCCCAGACCCTGACCCGGGCGCTGACCGAGATTGGCCATTGCAGCCAGTGCCGCACCTTCACCGAAAATGAGCTGTGCGAGCTGTGTGCCAGCCCCAAGCGCGCCGAAAACGGCCTGCTCTGCGTGGTGGAGAGCCCGGCCGACGTGGCGGCCATCGAGCAGACCGGTCACTACAGCGGCCGTTACTTCGTGCTGATGGGTCACCTCTCGCCGCTCGACGGGATTGGCCCGCAAGAGTTGGGATTGGAGATCCTCGAGCAGCGGTTGCGCGCCGAGCAGATAGAGGAGCTGATCCTCGCCACCAACCCCACGATTGAGGGGGATGCCACCGCCTACTACATCGCCGAGATGGCCCGCGCTGCCGGGGTCAAGGTGAGCCGTATCGCCCATGGCGTGCCGGTGGGCGGTGAGTTGGAGCTGGTGGATGGCACCACGCTCTCTCACTCCCTGATGGGGCGCCAGCCCCTACTGTGAGTCTCGGCTGGCGCGACAGTGCGAGTGTGCAAGCCCTGCCTTTGGCGGGGCTTGCGGGTCTTTGGCGTGTGGAAAATTGCATCCTCCCCCTTGAAACCTCGGCACCTGTCCCCATCTTCCTTGTCGAATCCGTTCAACCTGAATCGTCAAGGAATTGCCGATGACCCAAGCCGTTCATGCCGAAACCCACGGGTTTCAGACCGAAGTGAAACAGCTGCTGAGCCTGATGGCCCACAGCCTCTACTCCAACAAAGAAGTGTTCCTGCGCGAGCTCATCTCCAACGCCTCCGATGCGGCGGACAAGCTGCGCTTCAAGGCGCTTTCCGAGCCTTCCTTGTATGAGAATGACGGTCAGCTGCGCGTTCGTCTCATCGTTGACAAGGACGCCCGCACCCTGACCATCTCCGACAACGGGATCGGGATGAGTCGCGACCAGGTGATCGAGCACCTGGGTACCATCGCCCGCTCCGGCACCGCCGAGTTCTTCAAGAACCTCTCTGGCGATCAGAGCAAGGACTCCCAGCTGATCGGTCAGTTCGGGGTCGGTTTCTACTCCGCCTTCATCGTGGCCGACAAGGTGACCGTGGTCTCCCGCGCCGCCGGCGAGCCGGTTGAGCGCGCCGTACAGTGGGAATCCGCAGGGGAAGGCTCGTTCACCGTGGCCGATGTGACCAAGGAGAGCCGCGGTACCGATGTGATCCTGCATCTGCGTGCCGAGGAAGAGGAGTTCCTCGACGACTGGCGCCTGCGCTCCGTGGTGGGTAAGTACTCCGATCACATCTCCATCCCGGTTGAGCTGTACAAGGAGGGTACCCCGGATCGGGAAGAGGAGGGCGAGACCGTCGTCGGCACTCCGGGCCAGTGGGAGCAGGTCAACCGCGCGACCGCCCTGTGGACCCGCAACCCGAAAGAGATCAAGGACGAGGAGTACCAGGAGTTCTACAAGCACATCGCCCACGACTTTGAGGACCCGCTGCTGTGGGGCCACAACCGGGTGGAAGGGGCCCAGGAGTACACCAGCCTGCTCTATGTGCCGGCCCGCGCCCCGTTTGATCTCTACAACCGCGAGCAGAAACACGGCCTCAAGCTCTACGTGCAGCGCGTCTTCATCATGGACGACGCCGAGCAGTTCATGCCGGCCTACCTGCGCTTCGTGAAGGGGGTGCTGGACTCGGGCGATCTGCCGCTCAACGTCAGCCGCGAAATCTTGCAAGACAACAAGACCACGGCGGCCCTGCGCAAGGCGTGCACCAAGCGGGTGCTCACCCTGCTCGGGAAGCTGGCCAAGGACGATGCCGAGAAATACGCCACGTTCTGGACTGAGTTCGGCAACGTGCTCAAGGAAGGCCCGGCCGAGGACTACGCCAACCGCGAGGAGATCGCCAAGCTGCTGCGCTTTGCCAGCACGGCCGGCGACGGCGAGGCCCAGAGCGTGTCGCTGGAGGACTATGTTGGCCGCATGAAGGAAGGTCAGCAGAAGATCTACTACATCACTGCTGACTCCTACGCTGCGGCCAAGAACAGCCCGCATCTGGAGATCTTCCGCAAGAAGGGCATCGAGGTGCTGCTGATGTGGGAGCGGGTCGACGAGTGGCTGATGAGCCACTTGAGCGAGTTCGACGGCAAGCAGCTCATCTCGGTCACCCGTGGCGAGCTGGATCTCGGGGATCTGGAAGACGACGCCGACAAGCAGGCCCAGGAGGCCTCCGAGAAGGCCAACGCCGGCCTCGTCGAGCGGGTGAAAAAGAGCTTAGGTGAGGCGGTCAAAGAGGTGCGCGTCACCCATCGCCTGACTGACTCGCCGTCGTGCATCGTTACCGACGCCTACGGCATGAGCACCCAGATGATCAAGCTGATGCGCGCCGCCGGCCAGCCGGTGCCGGAGCAGAAATATATCCTCGAGCTCAATCCTGAGCATCCGTTGGTCAAAAAGCTCGACGGTATCCAGGACGAGAGCCTGTTCGGCGAGTGGGTCACCCTGCTGCACGAGCAGGCCCAGCTGGCGGAGCAGGGCGGTCTGACCGACCCGGCCAGTTTCGTGGCTCGCATCAACCGGTTGCTGCTGGGGTGATGCCCGGAAGGCCCGCTTCGGCGGGCCTTCGCATTTATGCTGCATTTTCACGCAGTCGATGCCTGCCACCTCAGGCCGGACAAGGAGCCTGCAAGCGGGCTGCACTGGCGGCAAAATGGCCGGTTGTCCCGCTTTGGCTTGTGGAAGCGGGGGAAAGCGTGTAATTTTTCCCCCGCCAACGATTTGAATAACCAATCAATAGGAGCGTGTATGCGCATTGTTCTGCTCGGGGCACCGGGTGCCGGCAAGGGTACTCAGGCTCAGTTCATCATGGAAAAACACGGTATTCCGCAGATCTCCACCGGCGACATGCTGCGTGCCGCGATCAAGGCGGGCACCGAGCTGGGCCTCAAGGCCAAGGCGGTGATGGACGCGGGTCAACTGGTCTCCGACGAGATCATCATCGGTCTGGTCAAGGAGCGTATCGCTCAGGCCGATTGCGCCAACGGCTTCCTGCTGGACGGTTTCCCGCGCACCATTCCCCAGGCCGAGGCCATGAAGGAAGCCGGTGTGAGCGTGGACTTCGTGCTCGAGTTCGACGTGCCGGACGAAGAGATCGTCAAGCGCATGAGTGGCCGCCGCGTTCACCCTGGCTCTGGCCGCACCTATCACGTGGTCTTCAACCCGCCCAAGGTCGAAGGCAAGGATGACGTGACCGGCGAGGATCTGGTGATCCGCGCCGACGACGAAGAGACCACGGTGCGCAAGCGTCTCGACGTCTACCACACCCAGACCGCTCCGCTGGTCGGTTTCTACAAGCAAGAGGCCGAGGCCGGCCGCACCCAGTACCACAAGATCGACGGCACCCAGAGCGTCGATGCAGTGAGTCAGCAACTGGCTACCCTGCTGGGTTAAAACCTGCTAAAAAAGAGGGCCCGACCAGGGCCCTTTTTTTATGGCGATGGCACACCACCACAGAGAGGCACAGTGACAACCAAAACCGGCATTCTGCTCGTCAATCTGGGCACGCCGGCGGCACCGACCACGGCCGCCGTCAAGGCGTTTCTCGGCCAGTTCCTGCACGACCCCAGGGTGGTCGACTTGCCTCGCACCCTCTGGTGCCCGCTGCTCCACGGCATTATTCTGCCAACCCGCTCACCGCGGGTCGCCAAGCTCTACCAAGCGGTCTGGACGGCGGAAGGCTCGCCCCTGATGGCCATCAGCGTGCGCCAGCGCGCGGCGCTCGAGCAGGAGCTCACGCGCGAAGGGGTCGACGTGCCGGTGGCCCTGGCCATGACCTACGGCAGCCCCTCCATGAGTGAGGGCTGGGCGCAGCTCAAGGAGCAAGGGGTCAATCGCGTCATCATCCTGCCCCTCTATCCCCAATATTCGGTGAGCACCACGGCCAGCGTGTTTGACGCCTGGGCCAAGGCGATGAAGCGCGAGCGCAACCTGCCGGTGATGCGCCTCATCCGTGACTATCACGCTCACCCCGAGTACATCCAGGCGCTGGCCCAGAGCGTGCGGCGTCACTGGGAGCGGCATGGCCAGGGCGATCACCTGCTGATGTCGTTTCACGGCATTCCCGAACGTTATGCCCGCGAAGGGGACCCTTACGGCGATCAGTGTCGTCACACCGGCTCCTTGCTGGCGGCCGCGCTCAACCTGGAAGAGGGGCGTTGGAGCCTCACCTTCCAGTCGCGCTTTGGCAAGGAGGAGTGGCTCAGGCCCTATACCGACGAGACGGTAGCGAGCCTGCCCGGCAAGGGCGTCAAGCGCCTCGAGGTGATCTGCCCCGGCTTTGCCGCCGATTGCCTGGAAACGCTGGAGGAGATCGACGGCCAGAACCGCGAGCTGTTCCTCGAGCACGGCGGCGAGGCGTTCCATTTTATCCCCTCGCTCAACGACGAGGCGGCCCATATCCGTATGATGGTTTCGCTCATCTGTCGTGAGCTGGCCTGATCACACGGCATCACCCTAAGGAAGGAAAGTCATGCTGCACATCACCCTGTTGTATGCCGGCCTGCTCGGCCTGCTGTTTCTCGCTCTGTCGGTGTGGGTCATCTCGCGCCGCTTTAAGTTTCGCGTCTCGCTCGGCGAAGGGGAGTGCCCCGAGCTGCGCGCCGCCGTGCGTGCCCACGGTAATTTCGCCGAGTATGTGCCGCTGGTGCTGCTGCTGATGGGCGGGTTGGAGCTGGTGGGCGCCGGTGTCCTCTGGTTGCATCTCATCGGTGGCTTGCTGCTGCTGGGGCGTCTCTCCCACGCCATCGGTATTCAGATCCCCAAGGCCCCCAACCCCTATCGCCTGGTCGGGATCATGGCCACCTTCATCGCCCTGTTGCTGGGGTCGCTGCTCGCCCTCGTCCACGCCTTTTAAGGGGGCGGGTACCCCGTCGGGGGAGGGCAAACGTTTCCCCTCCCGGCCGGGCACATATACTGGGAAGAATCTTGGGTGCCGCGCCTTTTCGCCCCCCTCGGGTGTGGTAGAATCGCGGCCCTTTCGTTCCTCCTCAGCTAAAGATCAGTGCCATGAAATTTCCCGGTCAGCGTAAGTCCAAACACTACTTTCCGGTGGATCGCCGCGATCCCCTTCTCTCCCAGAGCGCGGCGCTTGCCGATCGGGGCAAGGCTTACGTGGTCGGCATCGATCAGACCCTGGTCGACATCGAGGCGCACGTGGATCGGGCCTTTCTCGAGCGTTATGGCCTGAGCTGCGGTCACTCCGTGGTCATCACCGACGAGGTGGCCGAGCGAATCTACGACGAGCTCAAGAGCAACGACATGGTGGTGAGCGAGTTTGCCGGCGGCACCATCGGCAACACCATGCACAACTACTCGGTGCTGGCCGACTCCCACTCCATCCTGCTCGGGGTCATGAGTCAGGACATCCGCATCGGCAGCTATGCCTACCGCTATCTGTGCAACACCTCGTCGCGGGTCAACCTCGACTATCTGCAACCGGTGGCCGGCCCCATCGGCCGCTGCTTCACCTTCATCACCGAGGGGGGCGAGCGCAGTTTTGGCATCAACGCCGGCAAGATGGATCACCTCGACGTGGCCCACATCCCCGAAGCCATCATCAAGGAGGCCTCGGCTCTGGTCATCACCGCCTACCTAGTGCGCGGCGAGGACGGTACGCCGATGAAAGAGGCGGCCATGGCGGCGGTGCGTTATGCCCGCGACGCCGGGGTTCCTGTGGTATTGACCCTGGGCACCCGCTTCGTCATCGAATCCGATCCCCAGTGGTGGCGCGATTTCATCAGCGAGAACGTCACCGTGCTAGCCATGAACGAAGAGGAAGGGGAGGCCCTGACCGGTTTTGCCGATCCGCTGGCCGCCGCCGACAAGGCGCTCGACTGGGCCGACATGGTGCTCTGCACCGCCGGGCCGGTCGGGCTCTACATGGCGGCTTACACCGATGACGATCACAAGCGCCAGACCTCCTTGCCGCTGCTGCCTGGGGTCATCCCCGAGTTCAACATGTATGAGTTCAGCCGCCCCATGATGCGTCGCCGCTGCCGCAAGCCGCTGCGCATCTACTCTCACATTGCCCCTTACATGGGGGGCCCTGAGAAGATCAAGAACACCAACGGGGCGGGGGATGGCGCCCTCTCGGCCGTGCTGCACGACATGGTGGCCAACGCCTATCACCGCAGCGCCGTGCCCAATTCGGCCAAGCACCTGGCCGATTTTCTCACCTACTCCTCCCTGGCCCAGGTGTGCAAGTATGCCAACCGGGTGAGCTACGAGGTGCTGGCTCAGAGCAGTCCGCGTCTTTCTCGGGGGCTGCCCGAGAAGGAAGACAGCCTGGAAGAGGTGTACTGGGAGCGGTGATCCGCACGCGGGGGCCAATGGCCCCCGGATTTTTTAAAAGGGGCGTGAGGCACCTCACCAAATTACTCATTTGCGACCCGGGTCGGATAGACAGCTCCCCCTCTTTTCACCTAGCGTGATCCTCACTCATCAAGGAATGAAGAGGATTTCACCGTGCTGACCCGCCTTTCGATCCGCCACCGCCTGCTGCTGATCACCCTGCTGGCCCTGCTTTCCCTGCTGCTGCTGACCCTGGTGGCGGCCGAGCAGTACCGCCGCAGTCTGCTTGAAGAGAAACAAGTTCAGACCCGCCATCAGGTGGAGACGGTCTGGAGCCTGGTCGATGGTTTCGCCCGGCAGGTCAGCGAGGGGACGCTCTCCGAGGCGCAGGCCAAACAGGCGGCGCTCAAGGCCATTGCCGCCCTGCGCTACGGCCATGACGACTACTTCTGGATCAACGACAGCCGCCCCTTCATGGTGATGCACCCGATGAAGCCCGAGCTCGACGGCAAGGATCTGACCGCGGTCGCCGACCCGGATGGCAAGCGCCTGTTCGTTGCCTTTGTCGAGGCGACCCGCCACGCCCCGCAAGGGGCGCAGGTGGCCTATCAGTGGCCCAAGCCCGGCTCGGCGCAGCCGGTGGCCAAGGTGTCGTTCGTCAAGCGTTTTGCGCCATGGGACTGGATCATCGGCACCGGCATCTATGTGGATGATGTGGAGCAGCAGTACCGGCAGGTACTGCTGCGCCTGCTCGGCGTTAGCCTGGTGATCCTCACCCTGCTGGCCCTGCTTTCTGGATGGCTGGGGCGCTCCATCGTGCAGCCGCTGGAGGCCGCCTCCCGCGCCCTGGCGGTGCTGGCTCGCGGTGAAGGGGATCTGCGCGCCCGGTTGCACGAGCGGGGGCGAGACGAGCTCTCCGCGCTGGGGCGTAACTTCAACCGCTTCGCCGATCAGATGGTGACCCTGGTGCAGCAGGTTCAGGGGATCGCCCGGGACAATGACGGCGCGGCCGAGCGCTTGGCCGGGGTGGCCCACAACCACCACCGGCTGGCAAACGAGCAGGTGGCCGACACCGAACGGGTGGCGAGCGCCATGTCGCAGGTGGCCGCCAGTTGCCAGGAGATCGGCGAACATACCCGTGAGGCAGCAGGCTCGGCCGCTCAGGCCATGGCGATGGTGCACGACGGCGAGGCGTTGATGCAGCGCTCGGCCGAGGTGGTACAGCGGCTGGCCGATCAGCTGGGGGCCTCGGTGGCCTCGGTCGAGCAGCTCGGCGCCGACAGCCAGAAAATCGACGGGGTGCTCGAGGTGATCCGCGGGGTGGCCGAGCAGACTAACCTGCTGGCGCTCAACGCCGCCATCGAGGCGGCACGGGCCGGGGAGCAGGGACGCGGTTTTGCGGTGGTGGCCGACGAGGTGCGCACCCTGGCCAATCGCACTCACGCCTCGACCGACGAAATTCGCAACATGATCGCCAGCGTGCAGCACGGCACCGATCAGGTGACGGCGCAGATCGGCCAGTTGCAGGGGCTCTCCGATGCGGCGGCGCACTCGGTCGCACAGATGGAGCGCGTCATCGCCGAGCTGGCCGGCCTCATCGACCGGATCGGGGGCATGAACGGCCAGATAGCCAGCGCTGCCGATCAGCAGGTCGCGTCGGTGGCGGGGATCAACCACAACATGGAGACCATTGCCCGCGCCGCGCATCGGGCGCTTGAGCACAACGAGCAGACCGAGCAGGCGGTGGCGGCATTGGAGGCGGGGGGGCGTCAGCTCTCGGCACTGGTGGATCGCTATCAAACCTGAATGATGCCCGCTTTTTGACGCTTGTCCTTGAGTCGGTAGGGGTTTTGGGAGACCATCTGCTCTAGGCGGCCATCCTGGGCCCGCGCACTGTGCAAGAGAGACCTCCCAATGAGCAAGCTAACTGACAACCTTGACGCCAATTTTCAACTGTTTATCGAAGAGGTCCGTGAAACGGGCCAGTTGTGGGGGCTGCGTTACGGTGAAGATTGGGTCGTTTGCCAGTCGGCGGAGTTTGAGGACGCAGACGTGATGCCGCTGTGGTCCAATGAGGCGGATGCCCGCTTGCACTGCGCCGAGGAGTGGGTGGACTACCAGCCGGATGCCATCGATCTGGAGGAGTTCCTCGACGTGTGGGTCAACGATCTGGACGAAGATGAAGTGCTGATCGGCCCGAACTGGAACAGCGAGCTGGAGGGGGCCGAAGTCGAGCCCATCGAGCTGGCCAAGGTGCTGGTTGAGGTCGATGAAGCCTGAACCGATCGGGTTCTGCATTGAGAGGGGCTGCCGTGAGGCGGCCCCTTTTCGTTAACGGGAGCAGCTTGCCGCTCACCACTGTACAAACGTACAATGGTGCCATGAGCGCGACGCCTTCCACGCAACCAAGCCCCCCGAGCGAGGGCTTCATCCTTACCCGCCACGCCCGCGACCATGGCGGCCGTACCGAGATCATCCTCTGGCTGTGGAGTCCAGAGGGGCCGG
The DNA here is from genome assembly GCF_000820125.1 of Aeromonas simiae. Lineage (GTDB taxonomy): Bacteria > Pseudomonadota > Gammaproteobacteria > Enterobacterales > Aeromonadaceae > Aeromonas > Aeromonas simiae. The sequence goes on from NZ_CDBY01000007.1 coordinate 73,552, forward strand.
TACGGCTGGTGGTCGAGGGGCAGGAGCCGCTTTTCTTCCTGCCGCTGGCCCAACTGAGCGAGGCGATGGCCCTGTTTCGCGCCCACGGGGTGCGCGGGCGCACCCGTCGCCTGCCGCTGCACACCTTCGACGGGCGGGCGGTGGCGGGGGTCTATTTCCCGACCCTGGCGGCGTTTCACAAGGCGGTGGAGCTGCTGCTCATCAAGGGCATTGAGCACTTTGAGGCGGACATCCGCCTGGCCGAGCGCTACCTGATGGAGCGTTTCATTACCGCCGGGGTCAAGTTTCAGGGCGCCGTGCAGCGGCGTGCCGGCAACTGGCAGGTGGGCCGCGCGCGCTGTGCTCCTGCCACCCTCACACCGCAGCTCTCCTGGGTCTCGCTCGATGTGGAGTGCGCCATGGACGGCACCCTCTTCTCGGTGGGGCTGTCGAGCCCCATGGACGAGCGGGTCATCATGATTGGCGAGCCCGAGGAGATGGCGACCCCGGTGGAGTGGGTGAGCGATGAGCCAGCCCTGCTTGCGGCGCTGGAGCGCTGGTTCCAGCGCTTCGATCCGGATCTGGTGATGGGCTGGAACGTGGTCAATTTTGATTTTCGTCTGCTGCTGCGCCGCGCCGATCTCTACAAGCGGCGGCTGCGGCTCGGCCGTGGCCGCGAACTCGCCTTCTGGCGCGCCTCGCGCCAAGACCCCCAGAGCGGCAACGTGACCTTGCCGGGGCGCATGGTGCTCGATGGGATCGATACCCTCAAAAGTGCCACCTGGCAGTTCCCCAGCTTCAGCCTCGATGCGGTGGCAAGCGATTTGCTCGGGCGCGGCAAGGATATCGAGGACGTGGCCAACCGCGGCCAGAAGATCACCGAGCTGTTTCACTCCAACAAGGCGGCGCTGGCCCGCTACAACCTGGAAGATTGCCGCCTGGTGCACGAAATTTTCGCGCACTGCGATCTCATCGCCTTCGCGGTGGAGCGGGCGTCACTCACCGGCCTTGAGCTCGATCGCATCGGCGGCTCGGTGGCGGCCTTCACCAACCTCTATCTGCCGCGTCTGCACCGGGGCGGCTATGTGGCGCCCAACCTGCCCCAGGGGGGCGGGCTGGCCAGCCCAGGCGGCTACGTGATGGATTCGAGCCCCGGCCTCTATCGCCACGTGCTGGTGCTCGATTTCAAGAGCCTCTACCCGAGCATCATCCGTACCTTTCGCATCGATCCCATGGGGTTGGTGGAGGGGTTAAATGCCCCGGAACACGCCATTCCCGGTTTTCGCGGGGCGCTGTTCTCCCGTGAGCGGCACTTTCTGCCCGCCCTCATCGAGGGGCTGTGGCAGGCGCGCGATCGGGCCAAGGCGGCGGGCAACAAGCCGCTCTCCCAGGCCATCAAGATCATCATGAACTCGTTTTATGGTGTGCTGGGCTCGGGGGGCTGCCGCTTCTACGATCCGAGGCTGGCCAGCTCCATCACCTTGCGGGGTCACGGCATCATGCAAACCACCCGCGAGTGGATTGAGGCGCAGGGGTATCAGGTGATCTACGGCGATACCGACTCCACCTTCGTGCACCTGGGCAAGGCGGTGAGTGCGGGGGAAGCCGATGCCATCGGCCATGGCCTGGCGGATCTCATCAACCAGAACTGGCGCGAGAAGATCCGCGCCGAGTTTGACCTTGAGAGTGCCCTCGAGATCCAGTACGAGACCCACTACCGGCGCTTTTTGATGCCGACCATCCGTGGCCTTGAGAAGGGCAGCAAGAAGCGCTACGCCGGTCTGGTGGGGGAAGGGGAGGCGGAAAAACTGGTGTTCAAGGGGCTCGAAACGGTGCGCACCGACTGGACTGTGCTGGCCAAGGAGTTCCAGTCAGAGCTGTTTAACCTGGTGTTTCACGACCGCAGTCCGCGCGATTTTGTGCGAGAGACGGTGGATGAAACCCGGCGCGGGCTGCGCGATGAGCAGTTGGTCTATCGCAAGCGGCTGCGCCAGCAGCTCGAGGAGTATCAGAAAAACGTGCCGCCCCACGTGCGCGCCGCGCGGCTGGCCGACGATGAGAACCGTCGCCGCGGCTTGCCGCTGCGCTACCAGCATCGCGGTACCATCGCCTACGTCATGACGGTCAGTGGCCCCGAGCCGCTGGAGTACCGGCGCAGCGCCATCGACTACGAACACTATGTGGAGAAGCAGCTAAAGCCGATCGCCGATGCCATCCTCCCCTTCGTCGGGGAGTCGTTCGAGCGGATCTGCGGCCAGCAGCTCAAGCTGTTTTAACCGGCTCAGCGGCGGTAGAGCACCTTGATGAGGTGAAAGCCGAACTTGGTGCGCACCGGGCCGAGCACGCTGAGCAGCTCCCCCTTGAAGACGGCATCATCGAACGCCTTGACCATGTCGCCCCGGGAGAACTCCCCCAGATCGCCGCCGCGCTTGCCCGAGGGGCAGGTGGAGAAGCGTTTGGCCATCTGGCCAAAATCGGCCCCCTTGGCAAGCTTGTCGCGGATCTCGAGGCACTGGCGTTCGGTCTTGACCAGGATGTGCAGGGCGCAGGCGGTTTTCATGAGGGGCTCCTTGAGGGGCAAAAGGGTCGCAAGGGTACCCGAAATCGGGCGCCGCGTCAGCGGGTCGCCAACCGCAACTGACTGGCACGGGCCTGCCACATCACCTCAAGCGCCATCAGGCCATAGACACACCAGACCGCGATCGGCGTGATCCAGCTGGCGCCGAGCCCCATCACGGTGAGGGCGGCGCCGGTCAGCAGCAGGGTGGTGCCGAGCAGTCGCCAGTGGAAAGCCAGAGGGGAGAGCAGACCAAGCCCGACCAGCAGCAGCAGCCCGATGGGCAGGTTGAGGGCGGTGAAGGCCAGCGCCCGCTCCCCCTCCATACCGGTCAGCAGCGCCATCAGTGCGCTGACGCTGGCCAGAAAGGTCAGAAATTCGATGCGGTCGGCGACGAAGTCCGCCATCTTTTCGCTGGTGTGGTGCATGTCATCTCTCCTCTAGCAATGTGATCAGTGTCGCCTTTCTGTGGCGTGAGCGGCAGCGTAATTAATCGATTGGTGCAACCGAGTGAATCGAAGGGGAGGGTGAGGTGTATTTGTGCAAGTTGCGACAGAACTGGACAAGTTTGCGACAACTCACTCATATCTCTCGCGATTTACTACCTGACAGGGGCGGCCCGGCAAATCTGACTGTGCTAGCATGACCGTCTGGGCCCAATATGGGCCTGTTACAGTTCAGTCATGATGAGGATAACAAGCTTGAGCGACACGCATGCACAGAGAGGAACGCTGCGTGCCGGTACCCGGTCTGGTCATGGAGCCCTGCTGCTCCTGTGTGCTGGACTGTTGCTGGCGCCTTCAGCCTGGGCGGCCAAGATCACCTACAAGCTGGAAGGCCTCAAGGGCGAGCTCAAGGACAATGTGACGGCCTACCTCAACGGCCTGCCCACCTATCAGGATCGCCAGTTCCGGGCGGCCCGCGAGCGGATCCAGGAGGCGGTGAGCCAGGGGTTACAGGCCACCGGCTACTACCAGCCGAAGATTGAGATCACCCGCCAGCGCGAGACACCGAGCAAAGTGGTGATCAAGGTCGAGCAGGGGGAGCCGGTCATTGTCACGTCCCTCGACGTGTTGCTGCGTGGTGACGCCGGTCACGACGAGGCCTATAGCCGGTTGCTCGACGACTTGCCCCTCAAGGAGGGGGAGGTGCTGCACCACGGCAAATACGAGAGCATCAAGTCGAGCCTGGGGAATCTTGGCCTGGCGCGCGGCTACTTCGATGCCCGCCTGCGCAAGAGCCAGGTCAAGGTGCTGACTGACAAGAACGAGGCGCAGATCCTCATCGTCTACGACTCGGGGCGGCGCTACCGCTACGGCGAGATCCGCTATCAGGCGACCCCAGAGGCGGTCTCGCTGATCCGCCCGCTGGTGACCATTCACAGCGGTGAGCCCTATCAGGCGCTGACCCTGGCCGACATGTCCCAGGATATCTCCTCGACCCGCCTGTTTCGCGAAAGCGAGATCCGCCCGCTGGTCTCCGAGGCCGAGGACGGCGTGGTGCCGATGCAGGTGACCCTGACCCCGCGCGACAAGCACGAGATTGAGGTGGGTCTGGGCTTCTCCACCGACGAAGGGCCGCGCATGAGCGGCAGTTGGGAGAAACCCTGGATCAACCGCCACGGTCACCGCCTCAAGACCGATCTTAAGATTTCCCAACCCCAGGCCGAACTCAGCCTCGACTATCAGATCCCGGTGGGTAACCCGCTGCAGGATTACTACTCGGTGCTGGCGGGCTTTAAGCACGAGGACTACAAGGACACCCGCTCCGATCTCAGCACCATAGGTATCCACCGCTGGAAGAAGCGGCCGGATGGCTGGGATCGCGACGTCTTCGTGCGCGCCCTTTATGAAGATTACGTGCAGGGTGAGGACGCCGGTAACAGCTTGCTGCTGCTGCCGGGCATCTCTTGGTCGCGGCTGCGCATCCGCGGCAACCTGGTGCCGGATTGGGGCGATCGTCAGCAGTTGCTGGTCGAGGTCTCCGATACCCACTGGGGCTCGGACATGAACTTTGTGCGTACCTGGGGGCGAACCAAGTGGCTGCGCACCCTGGGTGACAACCACCGCTTCCTGCTGCGTGGCGAGCAGGGGGCCATCATCGGCGACAGCTTCGCCGAGGTGCCCTCTTCACTGCGTTTCTTCACCGGGGGCGATCAGACGGTGCGTGGCTTCAGCTACGAGTCCATCTCGCCGCGCGACAGCGAGGGGCGGCTACTCGGTGCCCGCTACATGTCGGCGGCGAGCCTCGAGTATGACTATCGCTTCAGCAACAGCTGGCTGGGGGCCCTGTTTGTTGATGGTGGCACCGCCACTAACGACTACTCCGAGGCCTGGAAGATTGGCACCGGCGCCGGGGTGCGCTGGGTGACGCCGATCGGCATGGTGCGCCTCGATCTGGCGGTGGGGATCTCGGAAGATGACAAGCCCCTGCGCCTCCATTTTGCTCTGGGACCGGATCTATGAAGTGGATAAAACAGGCCCTGCTGTGGCTGCTCGGTCTGCTCTTTTTGCTGCTCATCCTGGTCAGCCTGCTCGGCTTTACCCATGCGGGCAACCGCTTCCTGTGGCAGCAGGCCAAGACCTATCTGCCCCAACTCAAGGGGGAGCTGGTGGCCGGCCAGCTTGGCTATGGCTGGACGCTCGACGATCTGGCGTGGCAGGACGAGCTGGTTGACGTGCAGGTGTGCCGGGTGGTGCTCGATTGGGATCTCGGTCAGCTGCTCAAGGGGCGGCTCTGGATCAAGCGACTCGAGGCCGATCAGCCTGTGGTCAAGGTGGCCGAGAGCCAGAGTGAGCCTGAGCCCGATGATGGCGAGCCCTTCGTTTGGCGTCCGCTGCCGCTGCGCATCGATGTGGATGCGCTGGCGCTGCACGGCATGCAGCTGGCCTTGCCCGGCCTGACGTTGGCGATCAAGGAAGGGGATATCGGCGCGCACCTGACCCGTGATGGGCTGACGCTGCGCGGCCCGCGCTTAGACGGGTTGCATCTGACCATGCTGCCGACCACGACCACGACCACGACCACGACCACGACCACGACCACGACCACGGCGGCGGCCGCGCCGACCCCGGCGCAGCCGGATGCGCCGGCCGGCCCCATCACCCTGCCCGAAGTAAAGCTGCCTTTCCCGGTGCGTATCGAGGGGCTTGAGCTGACCGACACCCAGTATCGCGACGGTGAGCTGCATGAGGTGGTCAGCCGCCTGACCCTCGATGCGGGCGCCGAGGGTGAGGTGGTCACGCTCGATGCCCTGACGTTGGCCCACGAGATGGCCGAGGCCCGCCTGAGCGGCCACCTCAGCCTCACCGGGGATTATCCGCTGGCCCTGGTGCTGGACGGCACCCTTGGTAAGGGGTTGCTGGAGGGGGAGCTCAAGGGGGAGACCCTCAAGCTGGCACTCGATGGCAGCGTGGCCGACCTGACGCTGGCGCTGGAGGCCAAGGGGCCGGTTGCGGCCACCTTCAAGGGCAAGCTGGCGCCGCTCGATCCGGCCCTGCCGTTTGACGCCTCCCTCTCCTGGCCCGGGTTGCAGTGGCCGCTGCACAAACCGGCCGCGCAGGAGGCCAGCTATCGCCTGAAAAAAGGGAGCCTGACCGCTAAGGGATCGCTCAATGATTATCGCTTCGCGCTGGCCAGTGCCGGTGAGGGCACCGATCTGCCGCCCTTTACCCTGGATCTGAAGGGGGAGGGGGACATCAACCAGCTGCGCAAGATAACCCTGACGCTGGCGGCGCTGGAAGGCTCCCTCGGTATCGATGGCCAGCTCGGCTGGAGCAAGGGGGTACAGTGGCAAGGCAAGGCGCAGTTTGCCAACCTCAATCCCCATGCCCTGGTGCCCGAGCTCAAGGGGGCGCTCTCGGGGCAGATTGAGAGTCGCTTCACTCTCGATGAGCAGGGGGGCTGGGCGCTGGCGCTGCCGACGTTGAAGGTAGATGGCCGCCTCAATCAGTACCCGCTCTCCTTGCAAGGGGAGCTCAAAGGCAACGACAAGATGCAGTGGCAGCTGCCCGCGCTCTCCTTTACCTCGGGCCCGAACAAGGTGACGGCCCACGGTGAGCTGCAACCCGAGCGCTGGCAGCTCGATGCCACGCTGGCGGCCCCCCAACTGGCGAGCCTCTATCCCGGCCTCAAGGGCGATCTCAACGGGGAGGTGCGGCTGCGCGGCAGCGAGGCTCGCCCCGAGCTGAGTGCACAGCTGGCCGGTGAGCGCGTCTACTTCGAGGGGATTGACCTGCGCGGGGTGGCGCTCGATGGCAAAGGAGTGCTGGGTGAGCAACCCGCAGGTGACGTGAAGCTCAATGTGGCCTCCCTCAAGCAGGAGGGGGTCGAGCTGAGCGAGCTGGCGCTGGCCCTGCAAGGGGATGCGCCGCGTCACACCCTCACCCTTGGTTTTAAGGGGGAGCCGGTGGCGAGTCAGCTGCGCCTTGAGGGGGGGCTCACCAAGGAGATCTGGCGTGGCCGCCTGACCCAGCTTGATCTGGACACGCCGCTGCGCCGCTGGGGGCTCAAGCAGCCCTGGGCTCTCGATGTGAATACCCAGACGCTGCTGGCTCGTCTCGGTGAGCTCTGCCTCACTTCGCGCGGCGCCGATCTCTGCCTGCACGAGGGGCAGGCCTCACCGCAGCAAGGGAGCCTTAACCTCACGCTGGCCAACTTCAACCTGAGCCGGCTGCGCCCCTGGCTGCCCGACAACTTCCAGTGGCAGGCGGTGCTCTCGGCCGATGCCCGTGCCAGCTGGAAGGGGGACCAACACGAGCTGCATGCCAGGGTGAGCACCCCGCCCGGCACGCTGGTGACCGACGACATCAAGACCCCCTATCGCACCTTGGCGCTGGCGGTGGACATGGACCCGCGCCAGGCGAAGATCGATGTCGAGTTCGATTCGGAGCAGCTCGGTGGCCTGCGCACTCAGGTCGAGGTGCGCGATCCGCAGGGGCGTGGTCAGTTGGGCGGGCAGTTGCTGCTGCGCGATCTGAAACCGGATGCCTTTGCGCCGCTTATCCCCGAGGTGCGCGAGCTAAAAGGGGTGTTGGCCGGTCAGGCCCGCTTTGACGGCACCCTCAAGCGCCCGCTGCTCTATGGGGAGCTGCGGCTGCGAGATGGGGAGGTGCAGACCACCTCGGACATGGTGACCCTGACCAAGCTCGATACCCGGCTGCGTATCGAAGGGGAGCGCGCCGATATCGACGGCAAGGTGCTCGTCGGTAAGGGGCCGCTCAATCTGGGAGGCTCCCTGAGCTGGGCCCGTCAGCCCATGGTGGGACGCCTGACCATACAGGGCTCCAACCTCGAGGCGCAGTACCCCGGAATGGGGCGCCTGCGGGTTACCCCCGACATCCAGGTGAGCCTTGGCGAGCAGACCGAGGTAACCGGGACCATCACGGTGCCGTGGGCGCGGATCGTGGTCAAGAGCCTGCCGGAGAGCGCGGTCGGCCTCTCCGATGACGTGGTGATTGTGCGTGACGACGCCCCCCTGCTGCCGGAGGCGGCGCCGCTGCCGCTTAAGTTGCGGATGCAGGTGGCGATCGGCCCCGATGTGCAGCTCGATGCCATGGGGCTTCGCACCAAGCTGGTGGGCCAGCTGCGCCTGAGCCAGGACGAGGGCAAGCCGCTGGCGGGGCGGGGGGAGATAGTGCTCAACGATGGCCGCTTCCTCGCTTACGGGCAGAACCTGCTGATCAAGGAGGGCAAGATCACCTTCGGCGGGCCGCTCGATCAGCCTTACCTGAACGTGGATGCAATCCGTAACCCCAGCACGGTGGAGGACAACGTCACCGTCGGGGTCAAGGTGACCGGGCTGGCCAGCAAGCCCAAGCTGACCGTGTACTCGGACCCGACCATGTCGGAGTCGGAGCGTCTCTCTTACCTGCTGCGCGGCAAGGGGCTGCAAACCAGCGGTGAGGATGGCGGTTTCAACGGCCTGCTGGTGGCGGGGGCGGTTGGTCAGGCCAACGGCGTGGTCTCGGACATTGGGGAAACCCTGGGGCTGAGCGATGTCTCGCTCGACACGGCCGGCAGCGGAGATGACACCCAGGTGACCCTCTCGGCCTATCTGTTGCCGGGCTTGCAACTGCAATACGGGGTCGGGGTGTTCAGCCCGATTGCCGAGTTCAAGCTGCGCTACGAGCTGATGCCCCGCCTTTACTTGCAGGCGGTAACCGGACTGGCCCAGGCGGTCGATATCTTCTACCGCTTCGAGCTGTGACCCATGAGGGAGGCCTTGGCCTCCCTCAACTTTCTGTGGCGCCGGCCGATAGGCAGGACAGGTTCCTCAGCGGCGTAGCCATCGATGTCCACCTCTGCACTTCACTTTCCCCTCATCGACGAGCGCCGCCTTGGCGAGCACCTCAATGGCTCCTTGCAGCAAGGGGACAGGGCGGACTTTCGGCTCTGGCTCTCTTTACTCAACCCGCGCATCGACGAGCAACCTTGGCTGGGGGAGGCGACCCGCTCGCCTGAGCCCACCATCGACTGGCGAGCGCGCTTTGAGCTGCCCCCGAGGGCGGCGTTGCAGGGGGAAGATAGCCTGGCGTCGCAGGCGCTGGGACGGATGGTGCACGCAGGGACGCTAAGTGATCTGCGTCTGGCGCTGGCGCTGTGGCCAGCGCCACTGTGCGCGCCGACGCCTATGTTGCCGGCCGATGTGGCAGATAACGTGCCACCCCATGCCCGCGCCAGATTGGCGGGGGCGGTGCAGGAGAGAGAGGGGGAGGCGTGCGATCCGCTATTGCTGCTCAAGGTGTTGGAGGGATTGTCGCTGGCGGCGTAGCGCCCAGACATGAAAAAGGGGCGGATTGCTCCACCCCTTCCCCGTCATGTTCAATTATTCGGTGATTTCGGTCTCTTCTACATCGGCATCTACATCGCTGCGGCACTGATCTTTACCAGAGCGGAGCCCGCGATGGGCATTGGGCTTGTCGATATGACGATTCAGTTGGCGTTCCAGCTTCTGGCCCATTTCGGTGACGGCAGCGTAGAGATCCTCATGCTCGGCCTGGGCAAACAGGGTACCGTGGGGAATCCCGGTGGTGGCTTCAACGACGTAGATCTGACCCTCCTTGCGAATAACCACGCTGGGGTTGATAAGGGGTACCTGCAGACGCTCGAGCTTGTCAAAACGAGTTTCAATGCGCTCGCGGATGGCCGGGGTAATCTCGATGATACGGCTGTTCACTGCTACTTTCATAAAACCCCCTTTGGGTCGTCTTGCTTCTCTTGTACGTCTTCAGATTACCCCCTTGGCTTCTTAAAAACATGATCAAAATCAAATTTAATGCCCAAGCTGGGGGACGCAGCTGGCAACTGTGATCCCGGCGGGCATTCGCTAGAAAAACTGCTTGAGCTTGCCGGATCGGGCAGGCAAACTGGGAAAAGTAGATCGATTCTGTCCCTATGGCAGCGTCTTCTCTCGACCTGTTTCAGGTCTTCTTTCTTTCATTCGTTCCGAGCCGATGTGTCAACCTGATCCTAGATCAGCCCGTTGGCCCGTGACCCGTTGTACGGGCAAAGCAGTCCGGGGTTATACATGAGTGTCCATGCCACTCGCTTGATATGGTTTTTCGATGGGGTGAAGGGAGCCGGCTTCTGGTCTCCTGATGCCGTGGCACACGCGTTGGGGTCGGCCTTGCCCGATCCCGCCGCCTTGCAGGCGCTGGCGCATAAGGCGCTACAGGCCGGTCACTCGCTTGCCGCCTCTTTGCCCTCCCGCCTGGGGGACGCGTTGGCCGTGACCGCGCAGCCCTGCGGTGCGGATGCGGCGCTGCTTCACCTCGATGTCACCTCCCTCTGTACGGCCGGCCTAGTGCCGCTGGAGCAGGTTCAATCCCTGCTGGAGCTGGGCTGCGAGCTGTCGCGGCAAAAGCAGCTCGGCGATGTCTGGGCGGTGCTCACCTCCTGGCTGCGTCAAGCCGGAGCCGGTCGTTGCCAGCTCTGGCTGGGAGCGGCGCAGCTACAACGGCGCCTGGATACGGCGCAGTCCCCTCCCGCCACCCTGAAGACGCAAGAGCATGAGGCCTTGCTTGCCCTGCTGCGCCAGCCCACTCCGCTGCTGCTGCCGGCGGCGCACCCGCTGGCGGCCCGGCTCCCCACCCTGTGTCAGGGGGAGATGACGCTCTGGTTGCCGGTCGCACTGACCCAAGGGGGGCTTGCCCTGCTGCTGTGTGAGTGGCACGAGCCGCAGGCGTCGGCCAGCTTGAGTCACATGGCGCTGCTTGCCAGCCTCACCACCTTGCTGCGTCATTCGCTGGAACGGGAGTGCACCCAGGATCTGGAGCTAGACGGGCATCGCCGGTCACAGCAAGTGGACCGCGTCTCGCAGGCGCTGTCGGCCCGTACCGGCATGGGGTTTCTCGATACGCTGATCAACCAACTGCTGGTGACGTTCGGCCTGGATGGTGCATGGCTGGCCGAGCGCAGCGGGCATGGCCGGGCGCACCTGCTGGCAGGCAGAGGCGAGCACCCGGATCAGGATTATCCGCTGGTGGACAGTCTGTGCGAGCCGGTCTATCTCGGCCAACCCGTGCTGACGCCGCTGGCGGCGGCGCGCTACTACTACGGGTTGCCACTGCATAACGGCCACGGCATGGTGTGCGGTCATCTCGCCTTGGTCGGCTCGGACGCCTCGCGCCTGCCCGATATCGAGTCGCTATTGCAGACTCTCTCGAGCCGGATTGCGGCCGAGCTGGAGCGCTTGCAGGTCGAGGCGCAGCTGCGTCTCTCTGCCGTGGCTTTCGAGACTCACGAGGGGATCATCATCACCGATCCCGCCTTCACCATATTGCGTGTCAACAAGGCGTTCACCCAGATCACCGGCTACGAGAGCCGCGAGGTGCTCGGCTGTGTGCTCGGGGAGGGGATATGGCAGCGCGGCGGGCTCGATTATCGGCTCGATCACCTCAACCGCTGGCAGGGGGAGACGGAGCGGCAACGGCGTGATGGCAGCAGCTGTGCCCAGTGGGAGAGAGTGACGCCGGTGCCGGACGAACGCGGTCACATCACCCATTTTGTCATCTGCTTTGAAGATATCTCGGAGCGCAAAGCCGCCCAGCGCACGATCCAGGATCTCGCCTATTACGACGAGCTGACCGGCCTGCCCAATCGCAGGCAGTTGCAGGAGTCATTGGCCGGCGCCTTTGAGCTGGCCAAACAGAGCGAGAGCATCGGGGCCCTGCTGTTTATCGATCTGGACCACTTCAAGACCATCAATGACTCGCTCGGCCACGCCACCGGGGATTGGCTGCTGCGCCAGGTCGCCGACCGGTTGCAGCGGTTGATCCGCCAGGAGGATATCCTGGCCCGCCTCGGCGGCGATGAATTCGTGCTGCTGCTGCCGCGCCTGTCGACCAGCCCGCCGCAGGCCGAGATGCAGGCCGATCTCATCGGCGAACGGCTGATTGCCGAGCTCTCCACTCCCTATCCCTTTGAGGGGCAGTCGCTGCACATCGGTGCCAGCGTCGGCATCACCCTGTTCCCGGGGCGGGATCAGTCGGTCGATGATCTGCTCAAGCAGGCCGATACCGCCATGTATCAGGCCAAGTCGGCAGGACGGCGGACCCTGCGCTTTTTCGACAGCTCGATGCAGTTGCAGGCCGATCGCCGCCTGCTTATCAACAATGAGCTGCGCTCGGCCCTCGATAACAATGAGCTGCTGCTTTACTACCAACCGCAGCAGATGGTCGAGGGGGGGGATCTCATCGGCGTCGAGGCGCTGCTGCGCTGGCAATCGCCCGGACGGGGGATGATTTCGCCGGCCGAGTTCATCCCGATCGCCGAGGAGACCGATCTCATCGTCGACATCGGCTACTGGGTCCTGCTGCAAGCCTGCCACCAGTTTGTAGCCTGGCAGGAGGCGGGGCTGCACATACCGCAGCTGTCGGTCAACGTGAGTGCCAAGCAGTTCCATGCGCCTGACTTTGTGGATCGGGTGTACGAGGCGCTGGCGATCACCGGCATGGAGCCCACCTGTCTTAATCTGGAGATCACCGAATCGGTGGTGCTGGGTCATGCCGAAGACACCATCCAGAAGATGGCGGAGCTCAAGGCGCTGGGCATCAGCTTTGCCATCGATGACTTCGGGGCGGGCTACTCGTCGCTCAGTTACCTCAAGCGCCTGCCGGCCGACGAGCTCAAGATCGATCGCTCCTTCATCCAGGACATCCCCCACGATGCGGACAACATGGCGATCGTCGAGGCGGTGCTGGCGATGGCCCGCCACATGGGATTTAGCGTGACGGCGGAAGGGGTGGAGTCGCGCCAGCAGCTGGCCTTTTTGCAGGCGCAGGGGTGTAACTTCTATCAGGGCTTCCTGGCCTCCAAGCCGTTGCCGGAGGCCAACCTCAGGCGCTATGTCGGCCGCCTTGCCGAGCGGCGTGCAGCTCTGCTCGATGCCTAATGCGAAATCTGTTCATCCCAAGTCAGGTAGTTGGATAGAATAATGCGATCTTTTACGTTTGTTGGTGGCAGCAGGATGCTGTCGCCCCTGCCGGAGTGCTCTCGTTGAAAGCTGTGGTCGCCTTTACGCTCTGTGCCCTGGCCTTGCCGGCCCTGGGTCAAACTCTGGAGCAGTCGCTGTATCGTCAAGCGCACGACGCGGTGCGTGCCAATGACATGGATCGCTTCTACCAATTGCGCTCCCGTCTGACTCACTATCCGCTGCTGCCCTATCTCGACTACTACCGCTTGGCGTTTCGTCCCGGTCAGGCCGATTACGGCGAAGTGACCGGTTTTATCCGCCAGCACGGGGATACCCCCCAATCCAACCGGCTCGAGCGCAGCTACCTGCAATATCTGGCCGATAGCGGCCAGTGGAGCACCTTCCTGCACTTCTATCCCAAGGAGCCGAGCTCGACCGGCCTGCGCTGCCTGCATTACGAGGCCAAGTATCACACCGGGCAGCGCAATGAGGCGCTGCGCGCCGCAGGCCAGATCTGGATGAGCGGCGAGTCACGTCCCGATGCCTGTGACAGCCTGTTCAAGCTCTGGCAACAGGCGGGGCTGCGCAGCACCGACAAGGTGTGGCAGCGCATGACCCTGGCCTTTGCCGAAGGGAACGGCAACCTGATCCGCCATCTGATGCCGGCGCTGGGCAGCAGCCAGGGGGATGGACAGCTGCTGCTCGACACCTTCGAGCGCCCCGCCAAGGTCAGCAATCCGGCCAGCTATGGCAGCGCCGGCAAGGGGCGCCAGGCACTGCTGCTCGGCCTGACCCGCTATGCCAATGAGGATGCTGATAGGGCTATCTCGCTGCTGACCGATTATCGCAGCCGTTACCGCCTGAGTGCGGCCGAGATGGCGCCGGTTGAGCGGGCTGCCGCCCGCCGACTGCTGCTCGATCGCGCCCTGTTCCAACGCGATTGGGTCGATGCGACAGTGCGCCGGCTCAAAGAGCCTGAGCTGCTCGAGCTGCGCGCCCGCTTGGCGCTGTGGGAGCTCAACTGGGCCCAGCTCGGTGAGTGGGTCAAGTTGATGCCGATGGCGCTGCAAAAGAGCGACCGCTGGCGTTATTGGCAGGCGCGCGCCCTGTCCGAGCGGGGCCAGCAGCAGCCGGCCCATTCTCTGTTCCAAGAGACCGCCAACCTGCGCGGCTTCTATGGTTTCATGGCGGCGCAGCGCATCGGGGTGCCCTACCGGCTCAAAAACGAGCAGGTGGGGGCCGTGCCGGCCTGGCCATCGGCGGTGAAGCAGTGGCCTTTCCTGGCCCGGGTCCGCGAGCTCAAGGCGATGCAGGATCTGACCGGGGCGCGCGCCGAGTGGGTGCACAACCTCGATCGCAGCAGCTACCAACAGAAACTCACCTTCGCCGCCCTGGCTGAGCAGCAGGGGTGGCATGACCTTGGCATCCTGGCCACCATCCGCGCCGAGGCGTGGGACGCGCTCGATCTGCGCTTCCCCATGCCGCTGCGACCCACCTTTGACCGGGTGGCGCGCGAACACGGCATGGAGTCGACCCTGCTCTACGCCATCTCGCGTCAGGAGAGTGCCATGTACCCGCTGGCCCAGTCGCCGGTCGGGGCGCGCGGTCTGATGCAACTGATGCCGGCTACCGCCCGCCACACCGCCGGCAAGGTGGGTTACCCCTATCGCGATGAGCAGCAGCTGTTTGATCCCGAGGTGAACATTCAGCTCGGCAGCGCCTACCTGAGGGGGCTGCTCGACAACTACAACGGCAACCGGGTCTTTGCCGCCGCCGCTTACAATGCGGGGCCGGGACGGGTCGCCCGCTGGCGGGCCCAGAGTTCGGGCAAGCCTATCGACGTGTGGGTGGAGGGGATCCCGTTTCGGGAGACCCGCAACTATGTGCAGAATGTGCTCTCGTTCAATCTGATCTATCAACACAAGAGCAACCGGGCACCGCAGCTGTTTAGCCAGCAGGAATTGCAAGGACGATATTGAGCACGAGACCCTCTGGGGGCAGTAAGAAGCGACGAATCAAGCCGCGAGCACGCTCTGATAATCAATTTTTCAGTGCATTCATGGCGTTGAGGTGATCTTGACCAGACTTGTCGCCGCCGGTTCAGGTATACTGGCCCCCATGACGGATCCCAGATAAGGATTTGAGTGTGGCAACGATCAAAGATGTCTCCCGATTGGCCAATGTGTCGATCTCGACCGTATCCCGGGTTATCAACAACACGGCTCAGGTGGCACCAGAGAAGCGAGAAGCTGTGCTGGCCGCCATGAAGGAGCTGAATTTCCGTCCCAACAGCTTTGCCCAGGCGCTGGTGAGCAAACGTTCCAATTGCGTCGGCGTGCTGGTGGGCGATCTCTGTGGTGGCCCCTTCTTCGCCCAGATGATGCGCGGTGTCGAGCGGGTGGTGGACGCCAGCAACAAGTTCACCATCGTCATGTCCGGCAACCATGAAGAGGATCGTGAGCGTCACGCCATTCAGGCGCTGCAACAGCGGCAGTGCGACGCGCTGATCCTGCACAGCAAGGCGTTGCCGGATGAAGAGCTGGCCGAGCTGGCCGCCGGCGACACCCCGGTCGTGTTCATCAACCGCCTGATCCCTGGCGTTGAGGATCGCTGCGTCTGGTTCGACAACCGGGCCGGCATCATGACCGCCTGTCAGCATCTGATCGACAAGGGGCATCGCCGCATCGCCTTCGTCACTTCGGACGATGAGATCTTCGTCGATGGGCAGCAGCGGATGCGCGGCTATCGCGAGACCCTGGCCAAGGCCGGCATCGACTATGACGAGGCGCTGGTGGGCAAGGGGTATGCCGACGAGCAAGGGGGCTATGTCGCCATGGCCTCGCTGCTGGAGCGGGGAGTCGACTTCACCGCCGTGCTGGGGTTCAACGATGGTATGGTGGCCGGCGCCATCTCCTGCCTGCTGGAGCATGGTTACCAGATCCCGAGCCAGGTTTCGGTGGTCGGGTTCGATGATATTCCCTATGCCCGCTACACCTACCCCAAGCTGACCACCGTCAGGTATCCCATCGAAGAGATGGGCGAGCGCGCCGCCGATTTGGCCATGGCGCTGCTCGATGGGCGTGGCGAGGAGCTGCTCGAGCGCAAGTTTGAGCCTGAACTCATCGTACGTGAATCGGTAGCCTGATCGGAGGGCGCCCCCGGGCGCCCTATTTCTGCGCTCAAATTTGAAAGCGATTTCAGAAATCATTTTCAAACGTGATCTGCTTCAAAGCTTTTTACAGGCCGGGGCTCTAGGATAGGCTCCACGAATTAGGAGCCTGTGCTCCCGATTTTCCCGCTGTGGGAAGTATCTGGATATCCAGCTATTTCCTTCGTTACTTTCGACGGTCATCATGGATGGCCGTTTTTTTTTGCCTGGAGTCAGAGATGGGACGTATTGCCATCGTGGGGGCCGGTTGGCTGGGAGAGCCCCTGGCGCGCGCCTTGTTGGCGCGAGGAGAGGCGGTGGTGGCGACCACGACCGACTCCTGCAAACAGGCCAGGCTGGCCGGGGAGGGGATAGAGACCCACCTGCTGCACGCCGATGAGGCGGGTGCATGGCCGCTCGGCCAGTGCGACGCCCTGGTTATTACCCTGCCTCCAAGCCGGGTGGCCGATTACCCGCAGGCGATCGCCCGCCTGTGCGCGCAGGCGCGCCAGCACGGGGTGACGCGGCTGCTGCTCATCGGGGCCACCTCGGTCTATCGCCCCGGGCAGCGCGAGGAGGACACGCCTGCCGGCGAGGGGGAGCGGGCGTTGCGGCTGCTGCGTGCCGAACAGGCGGCGCGGGGAAGTGGCATAGCGCAGGTGGTGGTGCTGCGCGCGGCCGGGCTCTATGGGCCAGGACGCCATCCCGGCCGCTTCCTCGCCGGGCGCGAGTGTCATGGCGGCGCCCAAGCGGTGAATCTGGTGCACCTCGATGATGTGGTGGCGGCCTGCATGCTGCTGCTTGAGTCCGCTGCGCGCCGATGTGCCTACGTAGTGAGCGCCCCGGTCCATCCTTGCCGCGCCGACTTCTATGAGCAGGCGGCCAGGGCGCTGGGCCTTGCGCCGCCACGTTTCGTCGCGCCACAGGGGGAGTACCTGCCGCTGAGCGGAAAGGCGCTGTGTGATGAGCTCGGTTTTGTGTATCGCTGGCCGGACCCGCTGGCCTGGCTTGGGCACGATGCGGTTTGCCAAGGGGAGTAGCGGCCTCTATCATGCCGCCCATCCATCCTAGCGGAGCAGTAAGAATGGTTGATGCAGTACGATACCCGGACGGCGATCTGCTGTTGCGGACCCTGGCCATGCCGGCCGACACCAATGCCAACGGCGATATCTTCGGTGGCTGGATCATGTCCCAGATGGACATAGGGGGCGGCATTTTGGCCAAGGAGCTGGCGCGGGGGCGGATCTGCACCGTCTCGATAGAGGGGATGACCTTCCACCACCCCATCAAGGTCGGCGACGTGGTCTGCTGTTATGGGCGCTGCCAGCGTATCGGTCGCAGCTCGATGCAGATCAAGCTGGAGGTGTGGGTCAAGCCGGTGCTGCGCGAGAACGAGGCGCAGCGCTACTGCGTCACCGAAGGGGTCTTCAACTATGTGGCCATCGACGAGCTGGGGCGCCCGCGGGCGGTGCCGCAGGCCGTCGCCTAGAGGGGATGGGCGCTGATGATGGAGATCGCTTCATCGAAGCCGCCCTTTTGCCGTATCATGAGCTCCAGCATCTGCTCTGAGCCGATGCAGCGCTGCTGATCAAACAGACAGAGATCGCCCTGAACGTCACGCATGATGAGATAGGGCAGAGTCAGCTCGATATGCTGGTTGATGCCATATCGGTTGAGATAGTGAATCCGGTAGTGGTAGGCCATGGGGCATCTCCCTGTGCTGTCACAAAGCTATGAGCCTAGCCGTTTTTTTGCCCTCTTCCTGCCCATGGCGGGCAGAAAGAACAGAGATGGTTGTCCGCTAATGAAAAAAAGCTATCGCATCGTAGGAACGTCCCTGCTCGCTCTGGGGCTGGTGGGGTGTTTTGAGGTGCCCGAGCAGGGCTACTTCGTGACCGCAGCCGGGGTCGTGGATGGGGTGGATTGCGCCCGTCCCCCCCTGGTGGCGTTGGCCAACCGGGCCCTGCCGCAGGAATTCAGCCTCACGGTGTGGAACCTGTTCAAGGGGCAGCGCAAGGATTGGCTGGAGGGGATGGAGCGCTTCGTCAAGGAGCGGGATCTGGTGCTGCTGCAAGAGACGCGCACCAGCCCTGAGCTGTTGCAGTGGCTGCGCCAGGATAACTACGAGTGGCAGCAGTTGCAGGCCTTCACCCAGGGCAGCAGTTCGTTCGGGGTGATGACGGCTTCCAAGACGCCCCAGGCGTTCGTCTGTGGCGTGCGCTCACCCGAGCCCTTCATCCGCATCCCCAAGTCGGGGCTGGTCAGCCTCTATCCGCTACAGGGAGATCCTGACGGGGTCATGGTGATCAACCTGCATGCGGTCAACTTCGAGCTCGGCATGGCCGGGTTTCGCGAGCAGCTGCGCGAGTTGACCGCGCTGGTGCACCAGCATCAGGGGCCGGTGATCCTGGCCGGTGACTTCAATACCTGGAGCGACAAGCGTCAGCGCTGGATAGATGATCTGGTGAGCGATCTCTCCCTTAGCGAGGCCATCCCGGCGCCGGATCTGCGCCGTACCGCCTTTGGCCGCCCGCTCGATCACCTCTATTACCGCAACCTCGATCTGGTAGAGGTGAGTGCCCCGCAGACCACAGCGTCGGATCACAACCCGATCCTGGCGCGCTTTCGGGCGCAGAAGCTGACGCCCTGAGCGGCATCATCGTCCATTTTCACATAAAAAAAGCCGACGCATTGCGTCGGCTTTTTGCATCGGATGACCTTAGGCGGTCACGGCCTCGGCCTGCTCGCGCACCGGTGCCGGGGTGCGGATCAGGTAGTCAAAGGCGCTCAGGGCGGCGGTGGCGCCGGAGCCCATGGAGATGATGATCTGCTTGTAGGGGGCGGTGGTGGCATCCCCTGCGGCAAACACGCCCGGCATGGAGGTGGTGCCCTTGGCATCGATCTCAATCTCACCGAAGCGAGTCAGGGCGACGTCGGTGCCCTTGAGGAACTCGGTGTTGGGCACCAGGCCGATCTGGACGAAGATACCGGCCAGTTCGACCTGCTTGATCTCGCCCGTGGTGCGATCTTCATAAGTCAGTCCGGTCACCTTGTTGCCATCCCCCAGCACCTCGGTGGTGCGGGCGCTCATGATGATGTCGACGTTGGGCAGGGAGCGGGCCTTCTGTTGCAGCACCTCGTCGGCGCGCAGGGTGTCGGCGAACTCCAGCACGGTGACGTGCTCGACGATACCGGCCAAGTCGATGGCGGCCTCAATGCCGGAGTTACCGCCACCCACCACGGCGACTCGCTTGCCCTTGAAGAAGGGACCGTCGCAATGGGGGCAGTAAGCCACGCCCTTGGTGCGGTACTCCACTTCACCCGGCACGTTCAGGTCGCGCCAGCGGGCACCGGTGGCCAGGATCACCGAGCGGCTCTTGAGGGAGGCGCCGGAGGCCAGATCCACCTCGACGTAGTCGCCCTTCTTCACGGTGGCGGCACGCTGCTCGGTGATGATATCGACGCCGTACTGCTTGACGTGCTGCTCGAGGCTGGCGGCCAGCTTGGGGCCCTCGGTATAGGGGACGGAGATGAAGTTCTCAATGCCCATGGTATCCATCACTTGGCCCCCGAAACGTTCGGCCAGAATGGCGGTACGGATCCCCTTGCGGGCGGCGTAGACGGCCGCAGCGGCGCCGGCCGGGCCACCGCCCACCACCAGCACGTCATAGGGCTCGCGCTCGCTCAGCTCGGCCGCTTTACGCTCGGCGGCGCCGCTGTCGACCTTGGCGAGGATCTCTTCCAACGTGATGCGCCCCTGGCTGAACGGCTGACCGTTCAGGTAGACGTTCGGCACGGCCATGATCTGGCGCTCGTTAACCTCATCTTGGAACAGGGCGCCGTCGATCATCACGTGGCTGATGTTCGGGTTGAGGGTCGCCATCAGGTTCAGAGCCTGCACCACGTCCGGGCAGTTGTGGCAGGAGAGCGAGATATAGGTCTCGAAGTGGAACTCACCCTTGAGGTTCTTGATCTGCTCCAGCACGGCCGGATCGGTCTTGGAGGGGTGACCGCCGTTTTGCAGCAGGGCCAGCACCAGTGAGGTGAACTCATGACCCATGGGAATGCCGGCAAAGTGAACGCGCGGCGCCTGCCCCTGGGGGGCGATGCTCATGGAAGGCTTGCGATCGGCATTACCCTGGGTCAGGGAAATTTTGGGCGACATCTCGCTGATCTCGCGGGCCAGGGCCTGCAGCTCGGCGGACTTGTCGCTGTCGTTGCCGGACACGCTGATCTCAATCGGATGGACTATGTACTGCAGATAGGTGTTCAGCTGTTGCTTGAGGTTGGTATCCAACATCTTCAAAGTTCCTTATATCAAGATTCAGTGAGCCGGAAATGGAACCGGCCCATATTCGGGCCGGTCACAGGGGATGCTGGGAGACTTAAATCTTGCCTACCAGATCCAGGGACGGGGCCAGAGTGGCTTCGCCTTCCTTCCACTTGGCCGGGCAGACTTCACCCGGGTGGGAGGCAACATACTGGGCAGCCTTGACCTTGCGCAGCAGCTCCAGGGCGTCACGACCGATACCGCCGGCGTTGATCTCAACGATCTGGATGACACCTTGCGGGTCGATGACGAAGGTACCACGGTCAGCCAGGCCGGCCTCTTCGATCATCACGCCGAAGTTGCGGGTGATGGCGCCGGTCGGGTCACCGATCATCGGATACTGGATCTTCTTGATGGTGTCGGAGGTGTCGTGCCAAGCCTTGTGGGTGAAGTGGGTGTCGGTGGAGACGGAGTAGATCTCGACGCCCAGCTTCTGGAATTCGGCGTAGTTGTCGGCCAGGTCACCCAGCTCAGTCGGGCAGACGAAGGTGAAGTCAGCCGGGTAGAAGAAGACGACGGACCACTTGCCCTTCAGGTCGGCATCAGAGACGTCGATGAACTTGCCATTGTGGTAGGCGGTGGCGTTGAACGGCTTGATTTCGGTGTTGATGTAGGTGGACATTCGCGATGCTCCTTGGTCAATGTCTCTCGGTGATTTCTGCTCTTGGTTGGCATTGCTGCCTAACTGGTTGTCACTATAGCGACTTCAAATAATCGATTAAAGCGGCAAAACTCTATCGCTTAAATCAGTTTTTTAGATTAATCCATCATGCGTGTATGCAGTATGAATGAATCAAGGCCTCTTATACCCCTGTCCAGCCAGAGACTCAACCGGATGAGAGGGGGGCGTTCGTTTTCCGTGAGGCAGTCGGCTACTGAGCCTGCTCAGCCCGGCGAATGGTGTGAAAGCCGTAGTAGACTCGCCCCGCCGTGGTGAGCAAGCACAGGGCGCCAAAGCCCCAGGCAAGCGGGGAAAAGCCGGCCGGCCACAGGCACATGGCGGCGAACAGGGCCATGGTCTCGCTCCCCTCTGTGAGCCCCCCCAGGTAGTAGAGCGACTTGTTGTGATAGACCGGGCTCTGTAGCCCATACCTGGCCGCCATGACGGCGAAGGCGAGAAAGCTGGCCCCCGTGCCCATGAAGCAAAACAGCAGGAAGGCCGCTGGCAGGGCGTTGCTGGCCGGATCGGCGAGGGCAAACCCCAGCACCACGGCGGCGTAGAAGATGAAATCGCAGACGATGTCGAGAAAGCCGCCGCTGTCGCTGCCACCGCTATGTCGCGCCAGGGCGCCGTCGAGCCCGTCACACAGGCGGTTGAGGGCGATCAGTAGCAGCGCCGCCCCATAACAGCCGAAGGCCAGCAGGGGCACGGCCAGCAGGCCGATGGCAAAGCCGGCCAGGGTGAGCTGGTTGGGCGAGATGTGGCGCCGGGCCAGTGGCGCGGCCAGGGCCGCCAGCGGGCGGCGCACCAGAGGGATGAGGTGGCGATCAAGCATGGGGGCTCTCGGGGGTGAGGTTCACTATCTCGCCCGGCGCATCGGCCGGATCATGGGTCACCAGCAGCACTGGGATGGTGCAGGTCTGGGCAAACACCCAGTCGCGAAACGCGGCGCGCAGGGGCTGATCGAAGCGGGAGAAGGGCTCGTCGAGCAGCAGGGCGCGCGGGCGGGCCAACAGGGCGCGCAGCAGGCTTACCCGGGCGCGCTGGCCGCCGGAGAGCTGGTGGGGCAGGCGGGCCCCCAGCTCACCGAGCTGGGCGCTGGCCAGGGCATGGGCAACCGCGGCGCGGCGCTCGGCCTGCGGGCCAGCCGGCACGGCGAACAGCAGGTTCTCGGTCACATTCAGGTGACCAAACAGCAGATCATCTTGAAACAGGATGCCGATCCCGCGCGCCTCGATGGGCTGATGGCGCAGCGGCTGCCCCGCAAGGCTCAGGCTGCCCTCCCAGGTGAGGGGAGCATGGCGCGGCGCCCGTTCCCGGTGCGGCAGCGCCCCCATGATGGCGCCGAGCAGGCTGCTCTTGCCGCAGCCGCTGGGTCCCATCAGGGTCAGCGGCGCCCCAGGGAGAACATCAAGGTCGGGCACCCGTAGCAGAGGGTGGGCCCCCTGATAGAGGGTGACCGCGTGGAGAGTCAGCATGGGGATCGCTCCAAGGGGTTGAGGCGCCGCGGCAGCCAGATGGCCAGGGCGAAGGCGGCCAGCGGCAGCGCCAGTTGCAATAGGCCATAGAGGCCAGCCAAGCGGCGGTCGAGGCCGCTCCCGATGGCGACCGCCTCGGTGGTGAGGGTCACCACTCGGCCGCCGCCCAGCAGTAGGGTGGGCAGGTATTGGGCCAGGCTCACCGCCACCCCGACCGCCAGCGCCGCCAGCAGGGGGCGTGCCAGCAGGGGCAGCTTGATACGCCACCAAGCCCGAATGGGCGAGGCGCCGAGGCTGCGGGCGGCGATGAGCAGCCGCTCATCAAAGGCCTGCCAGGGGCCGCGCAACGTGAGGTAGAGATAGGGAAAGACATACAGCAGCTGCCCCCACACCACCCACAGCAGGCTCGGCTCGGCGCCGCACTGCGCCAGGGCACGCTCCAATCCGAGCAGTAGGCTGGCCTGGGGCAGCAGCAGCGGCAGACAGAGCAGCCACAGAGGCCAGATGGACGAGGCGCGCCCTGTCTCCAGCAGCAGCAGGGCCCAGAGCGCCCCGAGCAGGGTCACTAGCAGGGCGATGGCGGCGGTGACGCCGAGCAGGGGCAGGGCGCCGGGCAGCGCCTCGTGCCATTGGCTCAGGGTGAACTCGGTGGGCCACAGAGCGGGAAAACGCCAGCGCCGGGTCAGTGACCAGAGCAGCAGGGCCAGCAGTACCAAGGCGTTGAGGGCGATCAAGAGGTTGACCAAGGCGCCGGGCCAGCCGCGATGAAGGGCAGGGCGGCGCCGGCCATCGAGCTGGCGGGCGCGCAGCCCCCGGCAGCAGAGCCACTCGATGGTGCGCAGCAGCGCCAGCACGAGCAGGCTGAGTGCGAGCAGCAGCAGGGCCCCCAGGTGGGCCAGTGGGTGCAGGGCGAGATCGGCATCCTGGCTCCACAGCCAGATGCGTTGGGCCAGCACGGGCGGTGCATCGGGGCCGAGCAGCAGCGGCAGATCGACCACCCCGCAGCCGTAGGCGGCGATGGCGAACAGGGGCAGCCGGAGGCGCGGCCACAGGGCCGGCAGCAGCAGGCGCCACCACAGTTGGGCCGGGGCGTAACCCAGGCTCTGGCCCAGGGTCAGTTGGGCCATCACCTCATGGCGGCGCAGGGCGGCCAGCGCCATCAGCAGCAGGAAGGGAAGCTCCTTGGCCAGCAGCGCCAGCAGCAGCCCCATGCCGAGGGGATCGCGCAGGGTCTGCCAGTCCGGCGGTAAAGACCAGCCGAGCAGGGTCGCCGGCAGGCGAAATAGCCAGCCGGAGGGGGCGAGCAGAAACGCCAGCCCCACGGCAAAGGCCACATGGGGCAGGGCCAGCAGGGGGGAGAGAGCCCGCTCGAGGCGGTGCAATGCCGGCTGCTGCCAGCCGTGGGCCAGCAGGGCGAAGGTGAGCAGCAGCACCAGCAGGGTGGAGAGCAGCGCCAGCGCGGCGCTGAGCCAGAGCGAGTGGCACAGGCTCGGCACCGCCAGCAATGGCTGCCAGAGCCCCTTATCCAGGGCCAGCGGCAGCAGGGCGCCGAGGCCGGCCAGCAGGGGCAGGCCGAGCAAGAGCAGGGTCACGGCATGGGCGGTGGCGCGCAGCATGGTCAGGGGCCGTAGCGACGCAGCCATTCGGCCTCAAGACGGGTCTGCCAGCTGGGGTGTGGCTCGGATTGGGCCGGGAAGCGCAGTGAGGGTGGGGTGCCGGCCGGCAGGGCGTTTTGGCGCAAGACGCTGGGATCACCCCAGATCTCGGGATCTGCCTTGCGCGCCTGGGCCTCGGGGCTCAGCAGGAAGTTCACCACCACCATGGCCCCCTCGCGGGCGCGGGCGTTGAAGGGAATGGCCAGAAAGTGGGCGTTGGTGAGGGCTCCCTTTTCCATCGCCACGGCCTGCACCGAGGGGGGCAGGGCGCCGCTGTGCACCGCGAAGGCGGCCTCCTGCGGGTTGAAGCTGATGGCCATGTCGAGCTCGCCGTCATCGAGCAGTTGCCGGGTCTCGGCGGCGCCGGTGGGAAAGAGCTTGCCGGCGCGCCACAGGGCCGGGTGCAGGG
This sequence comes from Aeromonas simiae, assembly GCF_000820125.1. Classification (GTDB taxonomy): domain Bacteria; phylum Pseudomonadota; class Gammaproteobacteria; order Enterobacterales; family Aeromonadaceae; genus Aeromonas; species Aeromonas simiae. Next base: position 98,183 of record NZ_CDBY01000007.1, read on the forward strand.
CATCGAGCCATGCCCATAGCGGCGCGCTAAGGCGGGCAAAGGTGGCCGCATCGGCCGGCTGGTAGAGGGGGGCGGAGGTGGGTGCGAGCTCGAGCAGGATCTGCTTGAGAAAGCTCGAGCCGTGAAACTGGGGCGGTTTGGGATAGGTAAAGCGGCCGGGATGGGCCTTGGCCCACGCCAGCAGCGCCGCCGCATCGCGGGGGGGGTGAGGCACCCGCTCGCGCTCGACCATCAGGTTGAGCTGGCCTATGCCCCAGGGGGCCTCGAGCCCCTCCACCGGCACGGTAAAATCCTCGTGCACCGGCAAGGCCGCATCGACCAGTGCCATGTTGGGCAGGGTGGCGCTAAACGGCGCCCCCAGCAAGCGCTGCTCCTTCATCGACTTGAAGTTCTCGCCGTTGACCCAGAGCAGGTCGATGCTGCCCCCTTGCGTCTTGCCGGCGCGGCGCTGGGTTTGCAGAGCCGCAATGCTGGGGGCGATGTCGGCCACCTTGACCGGCACCAGAGTGATCTCGAAGCGGCGTTTAATCTCGGTGGCCGCCCAGCCGAGGTAGCGGTTGACCTCCTGGCTGCCGCCCCAGGCATGCAGGTAGACCTGCTGGCCGCGCGCCGTGCGCAGGGTCTGCTGCCAGGCCGGGTCGGCCTCGGTCACGGCCAGGGCGGGCAGGGTGAGCAGGGTGAGCAGCAGGGCGCTGAGCCGTCTGTGCATGGTCATGCCTCCGGGTGGGATGGCGCGCCGCGGCGCCAACGGTGAAAACGGCCGGCCAGCGTCAGCAGGCGGGCCGACGTATGGGTGCGGCGCCACAGGCCCGCCACCTGCCGGTTGCCCTCCATCCGCGTCGGGTAGGGGTGGACGGTGGCGAGGATCTGGTTAAGCCCGAGCCCGTGTTGCAGGGCCAGGGTGAAGGGGACGATGCGCTCGGCGGCCTCGGACCCTATCAGGGTGGCGCCGAGCAGGCGGTCGCTGCCGGGGACGGTGAGCACCTCGACAAAGCCGTGTGGCTCGCCATCGCACAGGGCCCGATCGAGCTCGGCGAAGGCAAAGCGGGTGCGCTCGAACGGAACGCCGCGGGAGGTGGCTTCCATCGTGGTGAGCCCAACCCGCGCCAGCTGCGGCTCGGTGTAGATGGCATGGGGGATGGCGCGATAATCGATGCGCAGGGGATAGAGATCGCCAAACAGGGCGTTGAGGGCGGCATAGCTCCCTTGATGGGCCGCCGCGTGGGTCAGCTGATAGGGGCCGGCCACGTCGCCGACGGCCAGCACCGAGGGGAGCGACGTGGTGAGCGTCTCATCGACCTGGATGAAGCCTTGCTCGGTCAGGGCCACGCCCAGCGCCTCGAGCCCCAGCCCCTCCACGTTGGGTTGGCGCCCCAGCGTCAGCAGCAGCCGATCCCCGGTGACGGTGTGGCGCCGCTCCCCTTGCCGCAGGGTGAGGGTGATGCCGGTTGCCTCCTGCGCGGCCGCTAGACATTCGGCGCCGAGCAGCAGGGTGACGCCGCTGTGGCCCAGCTGCTCTGCCAGCAGGGTGCTGGCATCGGGCTCTTCGCGCGGCAGCAGCCGCTCGGCCTGCTCAATGAGCGTGACCGGCACCCCGAGCAGGGCGAAGGCCTGGGCCAGCTCGCAGCCGGCGGCGCCGCCGCCGAGGATCAGCAGGTGTGCCGGAGGCTGGCGCAGTGCCCAGAGGGTGTCCGACGTCAGATAGTCAATCTTATCGAGCCCCGCTATCGCCGGCACCCGGGGCCGGGCGCCGGTGGCGATGACGATGCGCCGGGCGCTCAAGCGCTGGGTGCCGACCTCCACCTGCCAGGGGGAGACGAGGCGGGCACGCCCCTGGATGCACTCCACGCCGAGGGCGCGGTAGCGCTCGAGTGAATCGTGAGGCGCCACCTGGCTTATCACCTGCTGCACTCGCTCCATCACGGCGGCAAAGTCGCACTGGGCGTCGGCGCGAAAGCCCAGCTCGGCGGCGCGGCGCAGCTCAAGGCCAACGCGGGCCGAGCGCAGCAGCGCCTTGGAGGGCACGCAGCCGTGGTGGAGGCAATCTCCCCCCATCTGTGCGGCCTCGATGAGCGCGACGCTGGCCTTGGCCTGCGCCCCGATATAGCTGGTGACCAGCCCCCCAGCGCCGGCGCCGATCACCAACAGGTTGTAGTCAAAGCGGTGCGGCTTGCCCCAGCGCCTGGCGAGACGCAGGGCCGCCAGACGGCGTGCCAGGGCTCGCCCCAGCCAGGGCAGGGCACCGAGCAGGCAGAGCGCCCCAATCAGCCCGGGCGTGAGCACCTGGCCTGTGCTCGCCAAGCTTGCCAGCTCGCGCCCCGCCAGCACATAGACCAAGGTGGCCGGCAGCATGCCAAGCTGGCTCACCCAGGCGTAGGTGCGCAGGGGCATGCGGGTCAGCCCCATCAACAGGTTCACCAGAAAGAAGGGAAAGAGCGGTACCAGGCGCAGGGTCAGCAGGTAGTGTACGCCCTGGGCGTCGAGCCCCTTGTCGATGGTGGCCAGAGGCTTGGCAAAGCGCCGGGCTACCCAGCCGCGCAGCAAGAAGCGGGCGCACAGGAAGGCAAGACAGGCGCCGAGGGTGCTGGCAAACGAGACCAGCAACAGCCCCCACGCCACCCCGAACAGGGCGCTGCCCGCCAGGGTGAGCAGGGTGGCGCCGGGCAGCGAGAGGGCGGTGCTGGCTACATAGAGCAGGAAATAGGCCAGTGCTGCCTGGATGAAGTGGGCATCGACCCAGCCTTGCAGCTCTTTTTGATGGTGTTGCAAGGTGGCGAGATGGAGCCACTGGCCCAGATCGAAGGCGAGATAGCCGCCCATCATGATCAGCAGCAGGGCCAATAGCAGCAGGCGCTTCACCGCGGCGGCTCCTGGCGCGTTGGCTGTACCGGTAGCTGACAAAAGCCCTGGGGCGGCACATCCAGCGCCGCATTGAACTTGGCCGACAGGTTTTGAAAGGCGATCAGCCCGGTCAGCTCGACGATGCCATCGTCATCAAACCACTGGCGCAGGCGTGCCGCCTGCGCATCGCTCACCCCGTCGAGTCCGGTCATCGCCTCGGTGTAGTCGAGCACGGCCCGCTCGCGTTCATCGAACAGGGGAGAGTCGCGCCACTGGGCCAGCGCCTCGACCTTGGCACTCGAGCCGGCCCGCTGAGTCAGGGTCATGGCGTTGATGTCGACGCAGAAGCGGCACCAGTTGAGCTGGGAGACCCGCACCGTCACCAGGGAGCGCAGCACCGGATCAATGGGGGAGCGGCGCCGATTGATGACGCCGTAGAGGGTGGCGACAGCGGCGAACAGGCGCGGTGAGCGCCCCCAGCACTTGCCAGGGATCAGCACCTGGCCGTAGTTGCGTTTTTGCAGCCAGAAGAAGGGGCGGATGAACCAGGCGTACTCCCGATCCGGTTTGAGTTCGATGCGCATGGTCGCTCCTAATGGCGTGTGGTGGCGGCCGCTGGGGCCTCTTTGGCCAGCTCGCGGGCCAGCTCCTGCATGAAATCCACGACTCGCTCCCGGTTGACGCCGAGATCCGAGCGCCCGACCCGGGAGGCCGAGCGCAGATCGACCCGCACCTCACGGCCGATGCGCAGGCGCAGGGCAATGTCATCTTCAAAGCCAAACCAGGGGCTGGTGGCCACGGCCTGTAGGCCGTCCGGGGTGCGGATGGTACGCCAACCCTTGGCCTGCATCAGGCGTTCGGCACTGCCGATCACCTCTTCGGGTAAGGCGCTGGTGTAGAGGGGGCCTGGGTTGTCGGCCAACCCTTTGAGCGGCCCCTCGCTGACCGGCAGATCCTGGCTTGAGCGCAGCTGCTTGGCCCAGATGAGGGCAGGGGGATCTTGCGGATCGGTGCTGATGTCATTGTGGGGCGGCGCACTGATGGCCTTGGTGAGAAACCAGAGCAGGGGGAGTAGCGGCAGCGCTCCGAACAGGGCGCTCTTTTTGTGGCGGCGCCAGGGCAGACGTAGTAGCAGAAACAGGCCGCACAGACTGCCTGCGGCACAACTCAGAAACCCCATCCACCAAGGCCAGATGGCAAAACGGGTCAGCAGGGGGCCGGCCAGCATCAGAGTCCATGAGAGGAGAGGAAGCAACAGGGAGGACACGGGAAAACCTTGTTTGCACAAAGTGTTAAGAATAACGCGCTGGGCGAGGGGAGAACAGGGTTTCACGCCCAATCGGGGTGAGAAACGCCGGCAGGTGCCGGCGTTGTGAGCGTCATTGGCCGGAGAAGACCCCCTGCGTTGCCGCCAGACTGACCCGCCCCGAGCTCTCGAGCCAGCTCTTGACCCGCTTGGCATCGGCGACCCGAGCATCTGTGGTATCGGCATTGAGCAGCACCATGATCACCGGCTCATGGCGCACCCTGGTCTCCATCACTAGACAGCGGCCTGCTTCGCGAATGTAACCGGTCTTGGAGACGTTGAGATCCCACAGCCCCTCGCGCACCAGACGGTTGGAGTTGCGATAGTGCAGCTGGCGCTTGCCGGCGCTGACCAGGCTCTGCTCGTCGGTCGAATATTGGCGGATCAGCGGATAGCTGGAGGCGGCGGCCACCATCTTGGCCAGATCGTGGGCCGTGGAGACATTGCGCGGGGTGAGCCCCGTGCTGTCGTGGAAGCGAGTGTTCCACATGCCGAGCATTCTCGCCTTGGCGTTCATCGCTTCGATGAAGGCGCGTCTTCCCCCCGGGTAGTGGCGGGCCAAGGCCGAGGCGGCCCGGTTTTCCGAAGACATCAAGGCCAGGTGCAGCATCTGGGCACGGCTCAACCGGGTGCCGAGCGCCAACCGGGAGCCGGTTCCCTTGAGTCGATCCACATCGGCATCGCCAATGGTGAGGGTCTCGTTCAATCGCAAGCCCGCATCCAACACCACCATGGCCGTCATCAGCTTGGTGATGGAGGCGATGGGCATCACCCGATCCGCATTGCGTTCGGAGAGCACCTCGCCGGTGCGGTGATTGGCGACCACAAACGAGGCCGAATTAAGGGCTGGCTGCTGGTCGCGATGTTGCAGCCACTGTCCCCCTGCGGCGTTGGCGGTGACGGGCAGGGCGCCGATAGGGAGCAGTGCCGCTCCTAACAACCAGGAAAGAAGAGTTCGCTTCATGATGTCAGTTACACGAATGGCCAAGAGAGCTGGTTTAGTTATAAGTCGATTACTGTCGTATCACAATGGTACTTGCTTGTGATTGTGCTGCAAGTGTGATCTTGGATGATGGGGGGCAGCCAGGTACGGCGCAGCGCGGGGATGATGCCACCACAGGGCGGTCGGGGTCTAGCAACAATGCTTGGTCGCGGTGAGAAACAAAAAGGGCAAGGCGGATGCCTTGCCCTTGGCAGGAGAAGATCAGCCTGGATCGCCGATAAACAGGGTGAGAGTTTGCCCGGGTTGCAGATGGTTACGACGATCAAGTTGATTCCAGCGCACCACGTCCACCACAGCGACCTGGAACTTGGCCGCAATGGAGGAGAGAGAGTCTCCACGCCGCACCTGATAGCTGACCGAGCTCGAGGAGGCCGTTGCGCTCTTGCCTGAGACGATCAGACGAGAGCCCGGTTTAATCGTGGCCTTGGCCGAGAGGCCGTTCCACTTGAGCAGGCTCTGCTGGCTGATGCCGTGCTTGCGGCTGATGCTCCAGAGGGTGTCACCACTCTTGACTGTGTATTGAGCCACATTGGTGGCGGGGCGGCTGCGTTTGGCTACGGCCGGCTCGGCATCGGTAAAGGCCTGGCCGCTACTCACGCCGCTGCCGGGAATACGCAGTGACTGACCGGTACGCAGGGCATGACCACTGAGGTTGTTGGCCATCTTCAGCTCATTCACGCTGACGCCGTGGCGGCTGGCAATGAGAGAGAGGGTATCCCCGCGGTTCACCCGGTAGTCGCGTCCGGTCACCCGGTTGTTGCGGGGCAGGTCAGCCAGGGCCAGCTCCAGCGCATCGGCATACTCCACCGGCACCAGGAGGCGATGGGGGCCGCTTGGGGAGGTGACGCCGCGAACCAGCGCTGGATTGAGCTCCTTGAGCTGGCTGGCTCGCACCCCGGCCAGGTTGGCGGCCGTGGCGATATCGAGTTGCCCCTCGATCTCAACGGCCCTGAGCTTGGGCTCGTTGGCGAGCGCAGGCATGCTGACGCCGTACTGATCCATGTTGCTGATCACATCGGCCATGGCCAGGATCTTGGGCACGTATTGCAGGGTTTCGCGCGGTAAATCCAGCGACCAGTAGTCGGTGGGGCGCCCCCGCTTTTGGTTGCGGACGATGGCATTGCGTACCCGACCTTCGCCTGCGTTATAGGCGGCCATGGTATTGAGCCAGTCGCCATCGAAGAAGCGGTTGAGGTACTCAAGGTAATCGAGAGCGGCGCGGGTGGAAGCCAGCACGTCTTTGCGTCCGTCATACCAGCGATCGTGACGCAGGCCGAAGTTGCGGCCCGTCTGTGGCACAAACTGCCACAAGCCGACGGCATTGCTGCGCGAGCGGGCGGTCGGATCGAACATGCTCTCGATCATGGGGATGGTCACCAGCTCCATTGGCAGCCCGCGCCGTTCAATCTCCTCGACCATCAGGTAGAGGTAGGGTTCAGCACGGCTGGCAATGGTCGCCATATGGCTATCACTGCGCAGAATGGCGGCGCGTTGTCGTCGCACGCGATCGTTGTCGGGCACATCCAGCTGCATATCGTTGCTGATACGCACCCACAGATCGTCGCTCTCCTCTGCCGCATCCAGCTGATCGTCGCCGAACAGGGAGGGAGCAGGGTGACGTTTGTGCGCTTTTTTATTGACTTGGGGGGACTTACTCGGCTCGATTGCCGCTAGCGCCCGGTCATCCTGATGGCTCAGGTTTTGGCAGCCACTGAGAAACAGCGCCGCCAATAAGGCCGTTCGAACCTTCATCACTCACAGGTCATCCAATGGAAAAACAGCCGCAATAGTAAGCGGCTATCGCCTCGTGATCAAGGTTTGTTCAAAAAACATCCTTCCAAAGGCGTAGTGTATGGAACACTTTTTGCGGAGTATCTAGTTGAGATAACGCGTGTTTTTCAGCAGAAAATCGCACTGAGTCGAGGTGGCACCGCAGGAACACGTTCACGTCCCGCTCCCGCCCCAGCGTGGTGGGCAGGCTGGGCAAGCCTTGCTGGCGCAACTTGCTGATCTCTTTGATGATCTCGGCAATCTTCCGGTTCTGTGGTTCGACCGCATGGGCAAACCTCAGGTTGGAGAGGGTGTATTCGTGAGCCGGGTAGACGCGAGTCTCGTCTGGCAATGCCAGCAGGCGTTGCAGGGAGCCATACATCTCCTCTGCACTGCCTTCGAACAGGCGGCCACATCCTGCTGAAAAAAGCGTGTCGCCGCAGAACAACATGCCGCCCCCATGATAGGCCACATGGCCCCGGGTGTGTCCCGGTACATGCAGCACCGACAGGGTCAGGTCATGCCAGCGGATCTGATCCCCCTCTTCGACACGGGTGCCATCAAAGTGCAGTTGTGTCTCGTGGCGTGGCTGATAGAGGCGGGCGTTGGGGTAGGCGGTCAGGAGTTCGGTGACCCCGCCAGTATGATCCTGATGGTGGTGAGTCAGCAAAATGGCATCGAGCGTCAGCCCCAGTGAATCGAGGCGCTCCAGCACCGGGCCGGCACTGCCAGGGTCGACCACAAGGCAGTGTTTTTCTTGCCGAATCAACCAGATATAGTTGTCTTGAAAGGCCGGGATGGTCAGTACTGAGTACATAGGTTGGCTTCTCTTTGGGCTGGGTATCTTATATAAAGGAGGAAAGCTCCTCTGCGGAAGTATGCCCATTATGCCGTTGCGTCGCAGCGAACCTCAAATCAGGAGTCCAGCCAGCTGGCACGAGTTGCCAATGGGAGACTGGATCGCCGGCGAGCTGCAACATCGTCTCGATGTCTGGTGTCCGCATCTGTTCGGTTATCACCTGCTCAAGCTTGGAGCGTTAAGCGGGGAGCTCTCCTGCACCATGTCGACCATCCGCCACCAGTTGGTGGTGGCGCCGGAGGGGCGCCTTGCGACAGTGCGGGCCGATCTGGATGCCCTGCCGATCCGCTGCGGCAGTGTCGATGCCTGCCTGCTGGCCCACACCCTGGATTTCAGTCGCGATCCGCACCAGGTGCTGCGTGAAGTGGAGCGGGTGCTGACCGATGATGGCTGGGTCATTGTCAGCGGCAGTAATCCCCTGAGCCTGCTCGGCATGGGGCGTTCCATGCCTTGGTTGCGACGCCGTCTGCCCTGGTCGGGGCGTATGTTTACGCCGCGGCGCATCATCGACTGGCTGAAGTTGCTGGGGTTCGAGGTGATGTTTGACGAACGCTTCGGCTATGGATGGGGCAGCGGTGGTGGCTGGTGGTACGAGAGCCTGGGACATGACTACTGCCGCCACCTGGCCTCGACGTATATCATCGCCGCCCGCAAGCGACGGGCTCCCCTGCTGCCTATCCAAAAACGCTGGGCGCTGCCCCGCTCGTTGGCCACGCCGGGCATGGCCAGGGTGTTTGAGGATCAGGGGCGATAGCCGCTGTCTTCAATCAATGCCGTGCCACTGGCGGCATCACGGGCCAGCTCATCGCAGCGCTCGTTCTCCGGGTGACCCGAGTGACCCTTGACCCACAACCACTCGATCTGATGACGTGCCACCTCGGCATCGAGCTGTTTCCACAGATCCACGTTCTTCACGGGCTCCTTGCTGGCGGTGAGCCACCCTTTGCGCTTCCAGCCGGTGATCCACTGGGTGATCCCCTGGCGTACATATTGACTGTCGGTCGTCAGGCGGACCTGGCAAGGCTCGCTTAGGGTGCGCAAGCCGACAATGGCGGCCATTAGCTCCATGCGGTTGTTGGTGGTGAGGCGAAATCCACCGGCGAGCTCCTTGCGGTGCTGGCCGTAAATGAGGACTGCACCATAACCACCGGGACCTGGGTTGCCGAGGCAGGAACCATCCGTATACAAATCAATCTGTTTTAGCATGCACATTGGGGTAAACTGGGAAAAATCAGAGTTTGACACAGATTGCACCATGAACACACCCCAAGCCAGCCGCCAGATCATCCTCGATACCGAAACCACGGGTATGAATATGAGCGGCGGACCTCACTATCTGAACCACCGCATCATCGAAATCGGCTGCGTTGAGGTCATCAACCGCAAGCTGACCGGCAACCACTTCCACGTCTATATCAAGCCGGATCGGATGGTGGATCCCGAAGCCATCCAGGTTCACGGCATTACCGATGAGTTTTTGCGCGACAAGCCGTCGTTTGACAAGATCGCCGATGACTTCATCGAGTACATCCGTGGTGCCGAGCTCATCGCCCACAACGCCCCCTTTGACGTGGGCTTCATGGATTACGAGTTCAGTAAGCTAGGGCTGACCCTCAAGACGACCGATATCTGCACCGTTACCGATACCCTGGTGATGGCCCGCGAGCTCTTCCCTGGCAAGCGCAACAACTTGGATGTGTTGTGCGATCGCTACGGTATCGACAACTCTCACCGTACCCTGCACGGGGCCTTGCTCGATGCGGAGATCCTGGCCGACGTCTATCTGATGATGACCGGTGGCCAGACCAAGTTGAATCTGGCCACCGAGAGTGCCGAGGCCAACAATGCCTCTATGGACACGGGGATCCGCCGGCTGGCGGCCGATCGCCCCCGTCTCAAGGTGCTGCGTGCCGAGGGGGAGGTACTGACCGCCCACGAGGCGCGTCTCGATCTGGTACAGAAGAAGGGCGGCAGCTGCCTGTGGCGCCAATAAGGAAGAGTCTCATGCAAGGAATGCTGCGGCACTGTGTGCCAGTGATGGTAGGGGCGGCCGCGCTGCTCTCGGGCTCGGTTGGGGCGGCAGACAGTGTTGGCGCGGCGGATGTGCCCTTGCTGGCCAACCGTTTTCGCATCGACTATGGGGTGAAGGAGGTAACCTTCATCATCCACCGCAAGCCGGATTCGGCGCCCGTAGTGCTGGTGCAACCCGATGGCAGCAAGCTCTACAGCATCCGCCATCCGGCCGGACAGGTGGGGTGGCAGGTCACTCCCCGGGCCGATCTCATCACCATTCGCGATCCCATGCCGGGCCCCTGGCAGGCGATTGGCGATACCGATCCTGACAACCGGATCCGCCTGCTGACCGACGTGCAGCTGGCCTATGATCCCATTCCCCTGCGCCTCTATCAGAACGAGGTGGTCAAGCTGACCAGCCGTCTGGTGATCGAGGGGGCCATCAGCCGCGATCCCGCCTATCTGGACAACCTGGCGATGACGGCGCGGTTACAGCGTTTCCATGAGGGGCAGGGAAGCGATGGCGAGCCCCTTGAGGATATCGAGATTGGCCGCTACCTCGACGATGGCAAGGGGCTCGACGAGGTGCCGCATGATGGTGTGTTGACGGCGGAGACGACGCTGCTGGCCCCTCCCGGCAAATATCGCGCCGTGATCACCACAGGCAACGAGATCTTCACCCGTGCCCGTCATCAGGAGATCATGCTCTATCCCCTGCCGTTTCGTTATGAGTTGCTGGCGCCGAGTGAGGGGCAGCCTCCCAAGCTGACCTTCATCATCGATAAAGAGGAGCTCGATCCTGCCAGCGTGGTGCTGGCCGGCGTGCTCACTGACAGCACAGGCCACCCGCTTTCATTTCGCGGCAATGCCGTCAACGCGACCATGACGGTGACCCTGCCGTTGCCGAGTACGGTGGGGCAGTACCGGGTGAGTGGCACCCTTTATGGCACCAGCGTGAGCGGACGAGAGGTTCGCATTACCCTGCCGGAGAAGAGTTTCAACATCTATCCGCCGCCACCGCCTCCCGAGCCGGTGGTCAGCCAGAGCCTGCCGGCCCCGGCGCCCGTTGCCGAGCCGGAGGCCAGCTCATGGTGGCCATGGGTGGCGGGGGGCGTAGCGGTACTGCTCACGTTGGCGGCGGCGGCCGGCATGCTGGTGTTGCAAAAACGCAAGGCATTGCGCCGGGCCCTGGCGGCCCAGCAGGAGGGCAAGGCATCCGCCAAGGCCCCTGCTACCGAGGTCGATCTGAACCAGATGGAGCAGTAAAACAGAAAGGAGCCCGAGGGCTCCTTTTTATATGGTGCCGCGTTTGCCGCTCAGTGGTCGCCCAGGTAGTGGTCGCGATATTGGTCGCGAATGGCGAGGAAGTCGTCGAGGTGCGCCATCATGAGATCGACTAAGGTCGGGTCGAAATGGTGGCCACGCTCCTTGCTGATGAGGGCGAGCACCTGGTCGAGCGGCCACGCCTTCTTGTAGCAGCGATCCGATCCTAAGGCATCGAACACGTCGGCGAGTGCCACGATGCGCCCTTCCAAGGGAATGCTCTCACCGACGAGGCCGCGTGGATAGCCGGAGCCGTCCCACTTCTCATGGTGATAACCGGCGATGGTGGCGCCGATCTGGAACAGCTCGAGCTGGCTGCCCGAGAGCATATCCTGACCGAGCTGGGCGTGGGTCTTCATGATCTCCCACTCCTCCGGGGTGAGCTTGCCCGGCTTGTGCAGGATGGAGTCGGGAATGCCCACTTTGCCGATGTCATGCAGGGGGGAGGCGCGCTTGATGAGTTCGCAGCGATCCTCTTCCATGCCGAGCAGTTGGCAGAACAGCTCGGTGTAGAGGGCCACCCGTTTGACGTGGAGACCCGACTCCTTGGAGCGGGTCTCCACCAGCTCGCCGATGCGGTAGATGATCTCGCGCTGGTTGTCGGCGATCACCTCGTTGAGCCGGATGTTCTCCAGCGCCACTATGATGTTTTCGGTAAACAGGCTGAGCAGGCCGGTGTCGACCTCGCTCAGGTGCTGGTTTCCCTCGACATGGAACAGCAGGTGGTGACGGCTGTTCTTGCAGTAGAGCACCAGCTCCTTTTGGCCATAGATATTGCTTTGCGCCTGCATGGCTTGCTGGACAATGGGCGGGGCAAGGGCGAGATCGACGCTATCGGGTAAGGCATCGAGCGTCTGCAACTGGTTATCCTGCACCTCATACGCGCTCTGCTTTAGATCGTAGAGCACCGAATCTTCCAGATTGAGCAGGGCACTGAGCTGCTCGCGCGCCCCCTCGATGAAGGTACGCAGCGCGCGCTTTTCGAAGATGCCGCGCGAGGCTTCGATCACCTTCTGCAGGCCGCGCCGGTTGCGCTCGAGGGTTCGAATGTCGCGATAGGAGCGCAGGCTGGCCCGCAGCAGGGTCCGCAGCTTCTGCGAAGTGAGTTCGGTCTTGTCTTTGTAGTCGTTGATGTCGAAGTTGCTGACCACATCGTCTTCCGGCGCCTGGCCGGGCTGACCGGTGCGCAGCACGATGCGCACCATGTTGTTTTGCAGCGTCTCGCGCACGAAGCGCACCACCTCGAGACCGGCGTTGTCGGTCTCCATCACCACATCGAGCAGCAGCAGGGCGATGTCACCTTGTTGCTCCATCAGGCTCATGGCCTCACGGGCGCTGTAGGCGTGCAGCAGATCCAGTCCCTTGCCGTCGAACTCGAACTGGGAGAGGGTGACGCGGGTGACGCGGTGCACTTCGGGCTCATCGTCGACGATCAGCACTTTCCAGTAGCGTCTGGGTTCGTCGGCGGGGGTTGCCTCGTCATCAATGATCAGGATGTCGTCATCCATATGCCAATCCTGTTGGGCCTCTCTGGTAACAATACCGGTTTACCCAAGCTTAGGAAACTTGCAGGGATATAAAAAAGCAAAAAATGCTGGTACATCAATGAACAACGCCTCCCGAAGGAGGCGTTCCATATCACAAAATCAGGCGGCGTGGTGCAGGCTGGCACTCTGATAGAGCGTTTTATCCGCCGCCAGCGCCGAGGGCTCGAAGTCATCGACGTTGATGGTGCGAAGTCGCCCTTGCTCGGCCCGGCGCAGTTGCTCCGCTTCGACCTGGGTGAGCACGCCGGCCGCCACTCCCTCGTCGGCCACCTGATCCAGCGCCATGAAGGGGCGGCGCACGCCTGCGGCCTTGCACACCTTGTCAAACAGCGGCTCGGCGGCGAGCACGTCGTCGAGCGCTTGCTCGAGCAGGCCGAAGGGGTTGCCCTCTTCGCGGGTGAGGTACTGCCCCTGGGCCAGACGGCTGCGGGTAGCGTTCGGGCTTTGCAGCAGGCGGGCGACCTGGCTGTCGAGCTTGTCGCAAGGCTTTTGCATGTCACGGCCAAGCGGCAGCACGACCAGGCGCAGGGCCAGCCCCAGCCAGCGGTTGGGGAAGTTGCGCAGCAGCTCGTCGATGGCCAGCTGGGCCTTGTAGAGGGCATCTTGCACCGACCAGTGCAGCAGCGGCAGATCCTCTTTCAAGCGCCCCTCGTCGTTGAAGCGCTTGAGGGCGGCCGAGGCTAGGTAGAGCTGGCTCAACACGTCACCCAGGCGCGCCGAGATGCGCTCCTTGCGCTTGAGCTCGCCACCCAGCGTGCCCATGGCCACGTCCGAGAGGAAGGCCAGGTTGGCCGACAGACGGCTGAGCTGCTGGTAGTAGCGGCGGGTCTCATCCTTGAACGGGGCCTTGGCAAAGCGGGCGCCGGTCAGCCCCAGCCAGAAGCTGCGCAACTTGTTGCTGATGGCAAAGCCGACGTGACGGAACAGGGCCTGGTCGAAGTCTTTGAGCCCCTGCTCGGCATCCGGGTGACCGGCGGCCAGCATTTCGGCCAGCACGTACGGGTGGCAGCGGATCGCCCCCTGGCCGTAGATGATCATGCTACGGGTCAGGATGTTGGCCCCTTCCACCGTGATGGCGATGGGGGAGCCCTGGTAGGCGCGCGCCAGGTAGTTGTTCGGCCCCATGCAGATGGCCTTGCCGCCGTGGATGTCCATGGCATCGATGACGCACTTCTGGGCCCGGTCGGTGAGGTGGTACTTGACGATGGCGGAGATGACCGACGGCTTCTCGCCGAGATCGATGCCGGCCACGGTCAGATCGGCGGCGGCCCCCATGATGTAGGCGTTGCCGCCGATGCGGGCGAGTGGCTCCTCGATCCCCTCCATCTTACCGATAGGCAGTTTGAACTGGCGGCGGATCCGGCTGTAGGCGCCGGTGGCCAGGGCCAGCATCTTGACGCCGCCTGTGCTGTTGGAGGGCAGGGTGATGCCGCGTCCGACCGACAGGCACTCGACCAGCATGCGCCAGCCCTGACCGGCCATGGCCGGGCCACCGATGATGAAATCGAGCGGGACGAACACCTCCTTGCCGCGGGTCGGGCCGTTTTGGAACGGCACGTTGAGCGGGAAGTGGCGGCGGCCGATCTCGACCCCCTTGATGTGGGTCGGGATGAGGGCGCAGGTGATGCCGAGCTCCTCCTCGTCACCGAGCAGGTGATCCGGGTCGCGCAGTTTGAAGGCCAGCCCCAGCACGGTGGCGATGGGGGCCAGCGTGATGTAACGCTTGTTCCAGGTCAGGCGCATGCCGAGCACTTCCTTGCCTTCCCACTCCCCCTGGCAGACCACGCCGATGTCGGGGATGGCGCCGGCATCCGAGCCCGCCTCCGGACTGGTGAGGGCGAAACAGGGGATCTCCTTGCCAAGGGCCAGGCGCGGCAGGTAGTGATCCTTTTGCGCCTCGGTGCCGTAGTGTTGCAGCAGCTCGCCCGGGCCGAGGGAGTTGGGCACCCCGACGGTGGAGGCGAGCACGGCGCTGGCGCCGCACAGCTTTTGCAGCACGCAGGACTGGGCGTAGGCCGAGAACTCCAGACCCCCGTACTGCTTCTTGATGATCATGGCGAAGAACTTGTTGTCTTTGAGGTACTGCCACACCTCGGGGGAGAGATCCGCGCGCTGGTGGGTCACTTCCCAGTCGTCGACCATGCGGCACACGGTCTCGACCGGGCCGTCGAGGAAGGCCTGCTCCTCGGCGGTCAGGGTATTGACCGGCACCGAGTGCAGCTTCTTCCAGTTCGGGTTGCCGGCGAACAGCTCGGCCTCCCACCAGGTGGTCCCCGCTTCGATGGCCTCTTTCTCGGTGCGCGACATCTCCGGCATGATCGATTTATAGAGCGTGAAGAGGGGGCGCGAGAGGTAGTGGCGGCGCAGCTCGATCAGGTTGAGCGGCAGCGCGACGGCGGCAAACAGCAGCCAGAGCGGCCAGGGCAGGTGGCCGAACAGGGCGCCGATCAGCATGGCGCCAAACAGCATCAGGGTGGACATCAAGAGAGGGACGCGCTGGTATATCACGTATCCGGCGACAAGCAGGACCCAGAGCAGGGTAAGGGTCGTGGTCATTGTGTGCTCCTTGCAGGCTAGGGTTACGAGTCAACGACTCATCCAGAGGTCTGACCTGTTGGTCATGGCACCGTTGTAAACGATACGTATCCGGTTATCAAGTTGTTTACATTTGTGGTCGCACCGAATGTGATCTGGCAGGCAGCGATGGGGGCAATCGTCGGTGCGAGGGGCGACGCGCACGGCACGCTTGTGCGACAATGCCCCGTCTTTGCCCGATGGCTGAAAACAAGAAGAGAGCAACCCATGTACCAAGAGCTGATCCGCAGTGAACTGACCGAAGCCGCAGACGTGCTGCAGAAATTTCTCTCCGACGAGCAGAACATCCAGAACATTGAGGCCGCCGCCAAGCTGCTGGCCGCCTCCTTCAAACAAGAGGGCAAGGTGCTCTCGTGCGGTAATGGTGGCTCCCACTGCGATGCCATGCATTTCGCCGAGGAGCTGACCGGCCGCTATCGCGAGAACCGTCCCGGCTACGCCGGCATCGCCATCTCCGATCCGAGCCACCTCTCCTGCGTCTCCAACGACTTTGGCTATGACTATGTCTTCTCCCGTTATGTGGAAGCGGTCGGCCGCCGTGGCGACGTGCTGCTCGGGATCTCCACCAGCGGCAACTCGGGCAACATTCTCAAGGCCATCGAGGCGGCCCATGCCAAGGGCATGAAAGTGATCGCCCTGACCGGCAAGGATGGCGGCAAGATGGCGGGTCTGGCGGACGTCGAGATCCGGGTGCCGCACTTTGGTTATGCCGACCGTATTCAGGAGGTGCACATCAAGGTGATCCACATTCTGATCCAGCTGGTCGAGAAGGAGATGGCCAAGTAATTGGCCCATCTGGCAGGAGAGGACGATGTGTGAATTGCTTGGCATGAGTGCCAATGTCCCGACCGACATCTGCTTCAGTTTTACCGGCCTGATGCTGCGCGGGGGCAAGACCGGCCCCCATCGCGACGGGTGGGGGATCACCTTCTATGAGGGGCGCGGTTTTCGTACCTTCAAAGATCCCCAGCCGAGCGCCGAGTCGCACATCGCGCGGCTGGTGCAGGAGTATCCCATCAAGAGCCGCGCCGTGGTGAGCCACATCCGGCAGGCTAACCGTGGCACCGTTTCGCTGGAAAACACCCACCCCTTCACCCGTGAGCTGTGGGGGCGCTATTGGACTTTTGCCCACAACGGTCAGCTGACCGGCTGGAAGAAGCTCCCGACCGGTCGCCACCGCCCAGTCGGGCAGACCGACAGCGAGCACGCCTTCTGCTGGCTGCTCGATCAGCTTGAGCAAAAATACCGGCGCCAACCGACCAACTGGCCGGCCATGTTTCGCTATTTGGCGGGGTTGTGCCAGCAGCTGCGCGGGCTCGGGGTGTTCAACATGCTGCTCTCGGACGGGGAGTACGTGATGACGTTTTGCTCCAACAACCTGCACTGGTTGACCCGGCGCGCCCCGTTTGGTGAGGCCACCTTGCTCGATGACGAGGTCTCCATCGACTTCCAGCGCGAGACGACGGCCAACGACGTGGTGACGGTGATCGCCACCCGGCCGCTGACCGGCAACGAAGAGTGGCAGGCGATGCAGCCCGGTGAGCATATGCTGTTTCGCCTCGGTGAGCGGATCGCCGGCGGCGTGGCTTAGGTGGGAATGAGTGGTTAGGGATGAAAACGTAAGAAGGGAGGCCACGGCCTCCCTTCTTTATGTCATTGACGCAAATCGCTATTCGTCGGCATAGCCGGCCGGACCGAGCGGCTCGCCGTCCATCAGCGCCTTGTCTTGCATCATCACCAGGCGCCCCATGCAGAACCAGCTCACCACCAGCGGGTAGATGGCGTGCTCTTGCACCTGCACCCGGGCAGCCACCTCCGCTTCCGTGTCCCCCTCGAAGATGGGGACGCGGGCTTGCAGCACCACAGGCCCACCGTCGAGCTCTTCGGTGACGAAGTGGACGCTGGCGCCGTGCTCAGACTCACCGGCCTCGATGGCGCGGCGGTGGGTGTGCAGCCCTTGGAACTTGGGCAGCAGGGAGGGGTGGATGTTGAGCATGCGACCGTGGAAACGGGCGATGAAGGCAGGGGAGAGGATGCGCATGAAGCCCGCCATCACGATAAGATCGGGGCGGTAGCCCTCGACCAGATCGCCCAAGGCGGCGTCATACTCGGCCCTGTCGGCAAAGCCGGCGGCCTCCAGCACCTCGGTGGCGCAGCCCGCCGCGCGGGCACGGGTGAGGCCATAGGCCTCGCCCTTATTGCTCACCACGGCCACCACCTCGCCGGCGACACGCCCCTCCTGGCAGGCATCAAGGATGGCCTGCAGGTTGCTGCCGTTGCCGGAGATCAGCACCAGGATGCGTTTCATCGGATGACGACCTGCTCCTCACCGGCGGGTTGGTCGGCGATGTGGCCGATCAGCCAGGCTTGCTCGCCTTCGCCATTGAGCAGCGCCAGCGCCTTCTCCACTTCGCTCTGGGGCAGGGCGATGATCATGCCGACACCACAGTTGAAGGTGCGATACATCTCGTGGCGGGTGACGTTGCCGGCCTCTTGCAGCCAGCTAAATACCGCCGGCCACTGCCAGCTCTGCTCGTCGACGATGGCCTGGGTCTGCTCGGGCAGCACGCGCGGGATGTTCTCCCAGAAGCCGCCGCCAGTGATGTGGGAGAGCGCGTGGATCTCGCACTCCTTGAGCAGCTTGAGCACCGGCTTGACGTAGATGCGGGTCGGCTCGAGCAGGGCGTTGGCCAGGGTGGTGTTCCCCAGGGATTGCTGTACGTCGGCCTTGGAGACTTCCAGGATCTTGCGAATGAGGGAGAAGCCGTTGGAGTGCGGGCCGCTCGAGGCCAGGGCGATCAGGGCGTCACCGGCCTTGACCTTGCTGCCGTCGATGATGTCGCTCTTTTCGACGACGCCGACACAGAAACCGGCGATGTCATAATCCTCCCCTTCGTACATGCCCGGCATCTCGGCGGTTTCACCACCGACCAGGGCACAGCCAGACTGCTCGCAGCCGGCGCCGATCCCGGTGACCACGGCCGCTGCGGTATCCACGTCCAGCTTGCCGGTGGCGTAGTAGTCGAGGAAGAAGAGGGGCTCTGCACCCTGCACGATCAGATCGTTGACACACATGGCCACCAGATCGATACCCACGGTGTCGTGCTTTTTCAGGTCGATGGCCAGGCGCAGCTTGGTGCCCACCCCATCGGTTCCGGAAACCAGCACCGGCTCCTTGTAACCGGCCGGAATTTGACACAAGGCACCAAAGCCGCCGAGACCACCCAGGACTTCCGGACGACGTGTGCGCTTGGCCACGCCCTTGATGCGATCGACCAGCGCATTGCCGGCATCGATGTCCACGCCTGCATCCTTGTAGCTCAGTGAGGTTTTGTCAGTCACGAGTATTCCCCGTCATGTGGTGATAGTGGAGGGTAAAAGTCGGGGCGTATTCTACCAGCGCGGGCGGGAAACAAGAAGGAAATCGTTTGCGCATTTTTGCGCAAAACTGCTCTACAATCGCGGGGTTTTAGGGTACTATTCCGCGATTTTTTTGCGCGGCAGTTCGAGGAGATAATAATGAGAGTCGTTGAAGCCAAACATCCCCTGATCAAACACAAACTCGGTCTGATGCGCGAAGGGGACATCAGCACCAAGCGCTTCCGTGAACTGGCCAAGGAAGTGGGCAGCCTGCTCACTTACGAGGCAACCGCCGATTTCGAAACCGAGAAAGTTACCATCAACGGCTGGAATGGGCCAGTGGAAATTGACCAGATCAAGGGCAAGAAGGTCACGGTCGTGCCGATCCTGCGCGCCGGTCTTGGCATGATGGATGGCGTGCTCGAACACATGCCGAGTGCCCGCGTCAGCGTGGTGGGGATCTACCGCGATGAGGAGACCCTCAAGCCGGTGCCCTATTTCGAGAAGATCGTCAGCAATATCGAGGAGCGTCTGGCCCTGGTCATCGACCCCATGCTGGCCACCGGTGGCTCGATGATCGCCACCATCGATCTGCTCAAGAAGAAGGGCTGCCAGTCCATCAAGGTGCTGGTACTGGTCGCGGCTCCGGAGGGGATCAAGGCCCTCGAAGCGGTTCACCCGGATGTGGAGCTTTACTGCGCCGCCATCGATCAGGGGCTCAACGAGAAGGGCTACATCGTGCCTGGCCTCGGTGATGCCGGCGACAAGATCTTCGGCACCAAATAAGCCAAACCTTGTTTCAAAAGAAGCCGGCCCTGTGCCGGCTTCTCGTTTTCTGGGCACGATGAGCGCCTCTGCCTTGCCGCTCACGCGGGCTTGCCGCTACCATGGCCTCTCCTCATGGCCTGAATCGAGACCTCTCCTATGCGACACATTCCCCTTGCCGCCTTGCTGCTCAGCGTGCTCTCCACGGCTGCCAGTGCCGTTCAGATCGCCGATCTCTATCAGGGCAGGGCCCCCGCGACGGGAGCGCCGGAGGCTTTGCAGACCCAGGCGCTGGGACAGGTGCTGACCAAGCTGACCGGTCAGCGGGAACTGCTGGCCAAGCCCGAGATCCAGGGGGCCATCGGTAAGGTGAGCGACTATGTGCGCCGCTATGAGTACCAGGGGGAGGGGGCCGAGAAACAAATGTGGGTGGAGTTTGACCCGAGCCGGGTGAACCAGCTCGCGACCCGCAGCCAGCTGGCGATTCTCGGCAGCTCGCGGCCACAGATCGCCGTCTGGCTGGTGATCGACGACAGCCAGCGTCGCATGGTCGGGGATCAGTCCCAGGATGGCTGGGCCCAGGAGCTCAAGGAGAGCAGTGGGCCGTTGGCGCTGCCGCTGGTGCTGCCGATCATGGATCTCGATGACAACAGTGCGGTCAGCGTCACCGACGTGTTGGGGCGCTTTATCGAGCCGGTGGCGCGTGCCAGTGCCCGCTACGGCGCCGAGATGGTGCTGCTGGGTCGCCTGACGGCGCAGGATGAGACCTGGACTCTGGAGTGGAACCTCTACGGTAGCCGCGATGGTCAGCAGAGCGAGCTGAGCAAGGGCACCTTTAGTGGCGGGCAGGCCGAGGTGAGCGAGCAGCTCACCGGCGAACTGGCGCGCTGGCTGGTGGCGCATTACGGCGTCAAGGTGGGCGGCGAGCGGCAATCGATCCCGCTACAGGTCGACGGACTCGGCGATCTGGGCGACATGGCCAAGGTGCAGTCGCTGCTGCGCGGCATGGCCAACGTGGCGGCGGTCGAGGTGGCCAGCATCGAAGGGGAGAGTGTGGTGCTGCGGGTCGATTTCTTCGGCTCGGCCGAGCAGCTTGGCAAGGGGCTCTCACTCGAGTCGCGTCTGAGCGAACTGGAGAGCAAACCCGAGGGATTGCACTACCGCTGGCAGCCGAACTGAGCATCACCATGACCGCCGGGCGGTTCTCTCCGGGCCGCCAGGATGATACACTGGCGGCCAAGTCTCATCGACAAAGCACGCAGAGTGAAACAACCGGCCCAGCTATCTCTTGCCGTACAACTTCCGGATGACGAAACCTTCGTCAGTTTCTATCCCGGTCACAATGCCCACCTGATCACGGCCCTGAAGAACGCGGCCATCGGTCAGGGCTCCCCCTTTATCTATTTCTGGGGCCCCAAGGGGACCGGCCGTTCTCACCTGCTGCACGCCACCTGTGCCGAGGTCAACGCCCGCGACGCGGCCGCCGCCTATCTTCCTCTCGATCAGTTCGACACGCTCGACCCCAGCATGCTGGAGTCCTTGGAGAGCCTGCCGCTGGTCTGTCTCGACAACCTCGAGGCGATCGCCGGCAATGCCCAGTGGGAGCGGGCGCTGTTCGATTTTTACAATCGCTGGCGTGAGAAGGGGCAGCCTGGCTCGCTGGTGGTGACGAGCAGCAGTGCGCCACGCAAGCTGGGCCTACAACTGCCGGATCTCGCCTCCCGCCTCGACTGGGGGATCAACTTTCATCTGGACGAGCTCGATGACGAGGGCAAGCTCAGCGCCCTGCAACTGCGCGCCGAGCTGCGCGGCTTCAAGCTCCCCATCGACGTGGGCCGCTTCCTGCTCAACCGCCTCTCGCGCGACATGCGCACCCTCTTGGCCACCCTCAACCAGCTCGATAACGCCTCGTTCCGGGCCAAGCGCAAGCTCACCATTCCCTTTGTGAAAGAGACGCTCGAGCTCTAGCGGCAAGGCTTTCTTGCTCAACCCCAAGCGCGGCAAAAACAAACCCCGGCACCAGGCCGGGGTTTTTTTATTGCACTCACACCACGATCAGTGGAACTGATCTTCTTCGGTCGAGCCGGTCAGCGCGGTCACTGAGGATTGGCCGCCCTGGATGACGGTGGTCACCTTGTCAAAGTAACCGGTGCCGACCTCTTGCTGGTGCGCCACGAAGGTGTAGCCCCGCTTGGCGGCGGCAAACTCCGGCTCCTGCACCATCTCGACGTAGTGCTTCATCCCCTCGCCACGGGCGTACTGGTAAGCCAGTTCATACATGTGGAACCACATGTTGTGAATGCCCGCCAGGGTGATGAACTGGTACTTGTAGCCCATGTCGGAGAGCTCCTGCTGGAAGCGGGCGATGGTGGCGTCGTCCAGATTCTTCTTCCAGTTAAAGCTTGGGGAGCAGTTGTAGGCCAGGATGCGATCCGGGAACTTGGCCTTGATGGCTTCGGCAAACTTGCGCGCCTCGTCCAGATCGGGCTTGGCGGTTTCGCACCACACCATGTCGGCGTAGGGGGCGTAGGCCAGACCGCGGGCAATCGCCTGATCGATGCCGGCACGCACCTTGTAAAAGCCCTCGGCGGTGCGCTCTCCGGTCAGGAAGTCCGCATCATAGGGGTCTGCATCCGTGGTCAGCAGATCGGCGGCGTTGGCGTCGGTACGGGCGATCACCAGCGTGGTGGTGCCGCAGACGTCGGCGGCCAGACGGGCGGCGATGAGCTTTTGCACTGCCTCCTGGGTCGGCACCAACACCTTGCCACCCATGTGGCCGCACTTCTTGACCGACGCCAGCTGATCTTCGAAGTGCACGCCGGCAGCGCCCGCCTCAATCATCCCCTTCATCAGCTCGAAGGCGTTCAGCACGCCACCGAAACCGGCTTCGGCATCGGCCACGATCGGCAGGAAGTAGTCGATGAAGCCCTCATCCTGCGGCCCCACCTTGTTGGCCCACTGAATTTGGTCGGCGCGGGCGAACGAGTTGTTGATGCGCTCCACCACCGACGGCACCGAGTTGGCCGGGTAGAGGGATTGATCCGGATACATGGTGGAGGACAAGTTGTTGTCCGCCGCCACCTGCCAACCGGAGAGGTAGATGGCCTCAATACCGGCCTTGGCCTGCTGCACCGCCTGGCCGCCGGTCAGGGCGCCGAGGCAGTTGACGTAACCTTTCTTGGCATCGCCGTGGATGAGATCCCACAGCTTGTCGGCACCGCGCTGGGCCAGGGTATACACCGGCTGGAGGCTGCCGCGCAGATTCACCACGTCCTCGGCGCTGTAGCCGCGTTTGATCCCTTTCCAGCGGGGATTTTCCGCCCACTCTTTCTCAATCGCCTGGATCTGCTGTTCACGGGTCAGAGCCATATCAGTTCCCTCTCTCATGGATTTCACGTTCCGTTTGACTTGTTATGGGGCCGTTGCCGGCCCGGATTTCACAGCCGCTCGTAACCGGGCAGCGTCAGAAAATCGACGAGTGTGTCGGCGCAGGTGATCTCGTCCATCAGACGCGCCGCCTCGGCAAAGCGCCCTGCCTGCCAGCGGGCCTCACCCACTTCTTCCTTCACCACCTCCTGCTCCTCGGCCAGCATCTGGCGAAACAGTGCCTTGGTGACCACCTGGCCGTTTGACAGGGGCTTGCCATGGCGGATCCACTGCCAGATGGAGGTGCGGGAGATCTCGGCGGTGGCGGCATCTTCCATCAGGCCGTAGATGGGCACACAACCGTTACCGCCGATCCAGGCCTCCAGGTATTGCAGGGCGACCCGGATGTTGGTGCGCATGCCGGCCTCGGTGCGCTCCCCCTCGCAGGGGGCCAGCAGATCGGCGGCGGTGATGGGGGCATCTTGTTCGCGCAGTACGCCAATCTGGTTCTTGGCGCCGGCCGGAATGGCGGCATTGAACACCGCCATGGCGGTGTCGGCCAGGCCAGGGTGGGCCACCCAGGTGCCGTCGTGGCCATTGCTCGCTTCCCGCTCTTTATCCGCCTTGACCTTGGCAAACACCTGCTCGTTGACCGCCGGATCCTTGGCCGGGATAAAGGCCGCCATGCCGCCCATCGCCAGCGCACCGCGCTGGTGGCAGGTCTTGATCAGCAGCCGTGAGTACGCGCTCAGGAACGGCTTGTCCATGGTGACCACTTGGCGATCAGGCAGGACGCGATCCGGGTGGTTCTTGAGCGTCTTGATGTAGCTGAAGATGTAGTCCCAGCGGCCGCAGTTCAGCGCCACGATGTGATCCTTCATCTGATAGAGCAGCTCATCCATTTCAAACACAGCCGGCAGGGTTTCGATCAGCACGGTGGCCTTGATGGTGCCGCGGGGCAGGGCGAAGCGGTCTTCGGTCCAGGCGAACACCTCGCTCCACCAACGCCCTTCCAGATGGCTTTGCAACTTGGGCACGTAGAAGTAGGGGCCGGAGCCCTTGGCCAGCAGCGCCTTGTGGTTGTGCAGGAAATAGAGGGCGAAGTCGAGCAGGCCTCCCGGGATGGGCTTGCCATCGAAGGTGACGTGCTTTTCCGGCAGGTGCAGGCCGCGCACCCGGCAGATGAGCACCGCCGGGTTGGGGTTGAGACGGTACTCTTTCCCCTCCGGGCTGGTGTAGGCAATCGTGCCGTTCACCGTATCGCGCAGGTTGATCTGTCCCTCGATCACCTTGTCCCAGGCGGGGGCGAGGGAGTCCTCGAAGTCGGCCATGAAGACTTTTACGTTGGCGTTGAGGGCATTGATGACCATCTTGCGTTCGACCGGGCCGGTGATCTCGACACGGCGGTCTTGCAGATCGGCGGGAATGCCGCGGATGGTCCAGTCACCGGCACGAATGTGGGCGGTTTCGGGCAGAAAATCGGGCAGCTCGCCACCGTCGATACGGGCGGCGCGGGCCACGCGCTGGCCCAGCAGCTCATCACGCTGGGGAGCGAAGCGCTCCACCAGCTCGGCGACCAGCTGCACGGCTTCCGGGGTGAGAATCTGTGCGTACTCGGGACGCATCTGGCCCGTGATGGCCAGGCGCTGACTGCAGTGGGTCTGGGCGGGTGCCGACATGGATACACTCCTTGAATCTTACATTTCGAACAAATTCACTACGACTTTAGTCGTTCCCTGTTCTTGTTGAGCCCTGCAAAGAGGCTGCTCGTGTCGCTAGTCACGGTGCGAGAAAAGTCCCTGAGCGTCAATAGATTTTTTAAAACATCTGTTTTGCATCTTTATATAAGCTGTTGTTTTTAAATGATTAAATAAAAGTGAGTTATTACTCTATGCAGATGAATATGCTTGATGCTTAAAACGAGGGCAGCGCCTCGCATCGTCAGGGGGGAGTAAAGCGGCAATGTAATTTATTACGTAATTTACTTTCAGTTTCATGGGGTGCAAGAAGGAATCCCGAGTTCACTCCAAGGTTGTGAAAAGGGGGCGGGTGAAGGGGGCTTTCAAAAAAGGAAACCGCTGGCAACCGCATGAAATGACTGGGGTTGGACAGCCTGTTTCAAACGCAGCCATACCATGGGCTCTCGAGCAGGGCTGTGATGGGGGCGGTCATGGGGTGAAGGTCAGCGACGTTGGTTTATATCAGGTCGGGAGCTGAATATGGGGCGCGGTTGTTCGCCTTATTTGGAATTTTGTGCTGATTAATGTTGCGTTTTTGATGCAAAATGTTTTTTTGCAATTTGGAGGGAAATGGCCACCCAAATGGCGGCCCAGCGCGCGCGGCACAGACAAAAAAGCCTCCCAAACGGGAGGCTCTTATCGGCGAAACGAGCTTAGCGTGCCAGGTTTTCCGGCAGGTGTTCACGGATCTTGGCCAGCATCTGCTTCACGACGCGCGGGTTACCGACCACCAGGTTGCCGGACTGCTCGTAGTTATGGCCGCCCACGAAGTCGGTCACGATGGCGCCGGCCTCTTTGGCCAGCAGCTCACCGGCTGCGGTATCCCAGGGCTTGAGGCCCATCTCCCAGAAGCCATCGATACGGCCGGCGGCTACATAGGCGAGATCCAGAGCGGCAGAGCCGGCGCGGCGAATGTCGGCACACTCGACAAACAGGGCCTGGAACATCTTCAGATAGGGTTCGATCTGGTGCTTTTGCTTGAACGGAAAACCGGTGGCCAGGATGGTGCCCGCCAGATCTTTTGCCTTACCGGTACGGATACGGTAGCCGTTGAGCTGGGCGCCGGAGCCACGGGTCGCGGTGAACAGTTCATCACGAATGGGATCGTAGACGACGGCCTGCTCGGTGCGGCCCTTCACGCGCAGGGCGATGGAGATGGCGTAGTGGGGGATGCCTTTGACGAAGTTAGTCGTGCCATCCAGTGGGTCGATGATCCATTGATAGTCCGGGTTGGTACCGGCGATTTCACCACTCTCCTCGGCCACGATGCTGTGCTCGGGGTAGGATTTTTTGATGGTGTGAATGATGGCTGCCTCGGCCTCGCGATCAACGTTGGTCACGAAATCGTTGCTCCCCTTTTGGATGGCCTCGATGTTATCGGGCTGGGAGAGCGATTTGACAATAACTTGACCTGCGTTGCGCGCAGCGCGCACAGCGATATTCAGCATCGGATGCATATGGATTCACCACTGGATGTTAAAGAACGGGGATTTTGCGGACGCAGAATAATAGCCGAAGGCGGTGGTGATCTCAAAGAGAAATTCGTGGCGTGCTCAATTATTGTCGGTGTGATCGTGCGTGCCGGCATGATGGGGACTTGTCATCGGCGAGAGGCTGAGTAAAGGTGAAGGCTTGGCCCTACTTCGCTGGCCCACCCTTTTGGGGGGCGGGCTCTGCGGGCGGCGGCTTTATCATCAGCCTCTGCCGGAAGGGCCTGGCGCCATGCTCCGCTTCCGGCAGCCGGACCGACACGACCGAACCCTTTAGCAAGGAGTCTTCATGATTGACCTCTATACTGCTGCGACCCCGAATGGCTTCAAAGTGAGCATCGCTCTTGAGGAGCTGGGGCTGCCCTATAACGTCATCCCGCTCGATCTCTCGGCGCTTGAGCAAAAAAAGCCCGAGTTTCTGGCCATCAACCCCAATGGCCGCATTCCTGCCATCGTCGACAGGGACAACGATGACTTCGCTGTGTTCGAATCCGGCGCCATCCTCATCTATCTGGCCGAGAAGAGCGGCAAACTGCTGCCACAGGATCCCAAGCGCCGCTCCCAGGCGTTGCAGTGGCTGATGTTTCAGATGGGGGGCGTGGGCCCCATGATGGGTCAGGCCAACGTCTTCTATCGCTACTTTCCCGAGAAGATCCCGGCCGCCATCGAGCGTTACCAAAAGGAGGGGCGGCGCCTGTTCGAGGTGCTTGACGGCCATCTGGCCCATCACGAGTACTTGGCCGATGAGTTCAGCATCGCCGACATCGCCACCTGGCCCTGGGTGCGGATCCATGACTGGAGTGGCATCAGCATTGAGGGGTTGGTGCATCTGCAAGCCTGGATGGCGCGCATGGCTGCGCGTCCGGCCTGTCAGCGCGGCATTACGATTCCGCCCAAGAAGGAGGATGCCGCGAGTCTGGTGAGTGCGGCGCAGAAGATGGTCACCCGCTAGCGCGGCCGATATCGCTGTAACGCCGTGACCCGCTGTTTTTGCTGATATTTCATCCATTCATTAGTAAAACTAGGGAATGGTGATGATAAAGATTCGTTCGTTATCTGTGACCTGAATCACTAACATAGCCAGTGCCATCCGGGCGCTTCCGGATGGCAAGTTCCTTGCGGCCCCGCCCGCATCGCTCCTTCTTATCGTGGATCTGCTCCCCGCTCACTACCGTCGGGGTGGCTGGCTTTTGTCTGTCAGGTCGAATATGCAACGCAACGGTTTTTATGCTCTCTACCTCATCACCATTCTGATGGTGGCGGTGGGTCAGATGACCCAGACCCTCTATGTGCCCTCCATCGGACACATGGCACAGGAATTTCTGGTTCAACCGGGCACATTACAGGCTGTCATGGCCTGCTATCTGATCCCCTATGGCCTCTCCCAGTTCATTTATGGGCCGCTCTCCGATCGCATCGGTCGCCGCCCGGTACTCATCATCGGCATGCTGGTGTTTCTGGCCGGTACCCTGACGATCCAGCTGGTGCCGACGCTGCTGGCCCTGCTGGTAGGCAGCGCCATCCAGGGGGCGGGCACCGGAGCCAGTGGTGCCATGAGCCGCACCGTGATGCGCGATCGCTACAGCGGCGCCGAGCTCAACCGGGCCAACAGCCTGGTGAGCATGGGGGTGATCTTCTCACCGCTGTTGGCGCCGGTGGTCGGTGGCTGGCTGACCGAGCTAGTTAACTGGCGCGCCGGCTACTGGTTTTTGTTTGTCTTCGGCGCCCTGACCACGGCTGCCATCATGCTCTGGTTTGCGGAAACCCTGCCCCCCGAGCGGCGTCAGCCCCAGCGAGTGAGCACGGCCTATCGCCATGTGCTTGGCAATGCCCGGTTCCAAGGCAATCTGGTGTGCCTCATCGCCACCTTCGCTGGACTGGCGGCGTTCGAGGCCGCAGCCGGGGTCATCATGGGCAAGGATCTGCACCTCGATGCGCATACCATTAGCGTGCTGTTTGTCTTGCCGCTGCCCGGCTATCTGTTCGGGGCCTGGCTCTCGGCCCGCCTCAGCTTCCGGCTGAGCGCAGGATCACTGATGCGCCTCGGGATTGCCTTCCTGGCGCTGGGAAGCGGCACCATCCTGGTGCCCGGTCTGCTCGGCCATGTCAGTGCCGCCGCCTTGATTGCGGGGGCAACACTCTATTTCATCGGCAGTGGCATCCTCTATCCGACCGCGACCAGCTGCGCGATTGAGCCCTTTCCGGGGCAGGCCGGTACAGCTGGCGCGATTCTCGGGGGGATGCAAAACCTGGGGGCGGGCCTGGTGACCCTGCTGGCGGCCGCTCTTCCCATGCACGGCCAGCTGACGCTCGGCGTCATCATGAGTCTGATGGTGCTGCTGGTGATGGCCAGCTTCGTCTGGCTGCGGCGAGGGCACGCTCCCCATCAGCAGATGGCCTGAGGCCGGATGAGGTAAAAAAAGACCCGCACTGTGCGGGTCTTTTTGTCCGTGGGGGGCGTTTGTGCAGACCCAAAAAGAAGAAGGCCTGTCATCAAGACAGGCCTTCTGTAGAGTACCCCGGAGGTGCCGTTGCCGGTTTGGGCCCTTGAACCGTAGGTCCAAGGCGGAATCCTGGCCTGGCCGCAGGCTTCTCGGTCGGGCCGAGCTTGCACAAATAACCAGATTGCAGGATTCCTGTAGGTGTTAATATCGGCTCGGGGACATCAACCGACTGACAAACACCCCAGGGATTTAAACGTTGGACGACTCGCTCTCTTCGCCACTGTCGCCGTAGCGACCATGTTCAACCAAGGCTGCCTCTATGGTCTGTTGCAGCATCTTGATCCGCTTGTCCATGGTCTCAGAGTATTGATGGTTCTTCTCTTTTTCAAGACAAAGCTCATGGCAGAAGTTGAGAGCCGCCATGATGGCCAGCTGTTCGTTGCTGGAAACCCGCGAGCGTTGGCGCAGATCGGACAACTTTTCGGTGAGCTGGACGGCGGCCGCTTGTAAGGCATCCTGTTGTCCGGCGGGGCAGGAAACCTTGTAGGGGCGCCCCAGAATCACGATTTCAACGGCCTCAATACTCATGCCTTCCTCGACTGCGCAGGTACCGTACAGGCACCCCGGTCCGCTTGGATAACTGGGCGGGACTATATAGCGCAGAGTGTGAAGTTTCAAGGCCTTGCTGGCTCTGACCCCGGTCGGGTGATAGGATCTTCGGCACAAATGCTGCAACTTTGAGCGATACGAGATGAAAGAGGCAAATGGCGTAAGTTATGAGGCGCTGGTGGCGCTTTTCGAGCAACACGATCTGATGGCCAGCGCGGTCGAGGCCCACGCTGTGGTCTGCGGCCTGGTGTGCGGTGGCTGCTCGCTCGACGGCAAGACCTGGGTGCCCCATCTCAACGATCTCATCAACGACGGGTTTGGCCTGCCGGCACCGGTGCGCCAGATGATGACCGCACTCTATGAAGAGGTGGTGGCTCGTCTGATGGCTTCCAAGGGCGTTGAGCTGCTGCTGCCCTCCGACGAGGCGCCCCTCGATGAGCGCATCGATGCCCTGGTGGAGTGGTCCCAAGCTTTCCTGGCCGGTTTTGGCGTGGTCCAGCAGGAGCTGGGCAAGGCGTCCGAAGAGTTGCAGGAGATGATCCGCGATATCGCCAACATTACCCAGGTCTCCGGTGAGCTGGATCAGGAAGATGAAGAGAACGAAGCTGCCTTCCTGGTGCTCTATGAACACGTCAAGCTCGGCGTCATGATGGCGTTCGAGGAGTGCGGCAAGCGCCCCGCAACCCCGAGTCAGGCGCCGACGCTGCACTGATCCGAGCGCATTTTTTGCCACCCGGCTCTCGGCCGGGAGGAGAGGGGGCGTGCTAGCATGCCCCTCATTGTTTCCAACAGCAGCCAGCGTGGTACTTTGCATGTCTGCCCATCACTACGACATCGCCATCGTCGGCGGCGGCATGAGTGGCGCCTGTCTCGCCCTCGCCCTGTCGCGCCTCTCGCTTACGGTGGCCCTGATTGAGGCGACACCGCCCGATTCATCCCGTCATCCCGCCTTCGATGCCCGCGCCATTGCCTTGTCGGCCGGCTCGGTACAGGCGCTGGAGCGCCACGGGATCTGGCCCTCCCTGGCCCCCTTGTGCGAGCCCATCACCCACATCCATGTCTCGGACGCGGGACACCTCGGCCAGGCACATCTGAGTGCCGCCGAATATCACCTGCCGGCACTGGGCCAGGTGATCGAGCTCTCCGGCGCCGGCCTGGCGTTGCAGGCGCGGCTCGCCAGCGCCCCCGGCATCACCCTCTATTGCCCGATGAGCCTGAAGGCGGTGCAGCCGGAAGAGACCCGCGTCAACCTAACGCTGAGCGATGGGCGTTCACTGACGGCGGGGTTGCTGGTGGCAGCCGACGGCGGTCACTCCTTCGTGCGCGAGGCGCTGAAGATCCCCGCCGAGCGCCACGACTTTGGCGAGAGCGCGGTGATTGCCACGGTCAAGACGGCAGAGGCGCCCGGCGGCAGGGCTTTCGAGCGCTTCACCGCCGGCGGCCCGCTGGCCCTGCTGCCGATGCAGGAGGGGCTCTCCTCCCTGGTGTGGAGCGTGCCACGGGCACAGGCCGACGCCTTGGCCGCCCTGCCGGATGGCGCGTTTCTGGCCGCCTTGCAGCGCGCCTTTGGGTGGCGCCTCGGGCGCATCGAGCAGACCGGCGTGCGTCATGTCTACCCGCTCATCATGACCCAGGTCTCCTGGCCGGTGGCGCAGCGTACCGTCTTACTGGGGAATGCCGCTCACCTGCTGCACCCCATAGCAGGGCAGGGCTTTAACCTCGGTATGCGTGACATCGATGTGCTGGTGCGCACCGTGGCAGAGGCGTTGGCGGCAGGGGACGATCCCGGCAGCCATGCGGTACTGCGCCGTTACTGGCAGCAGCGTAGGGACGATCAGGCGCGCACCGTCTGGCTCACCAGTTCGCTGGCCCAGCTCTTTTCCAATGACGATCTCCCCCTGGTGGCCGGGCGCAACTTGATCTTGACCCTGATGGGGCGCTGCCAGGCCCTCAAGGCGCCGCTGGCACGGCAAACCCTCGGGTTTGGCTCCCTCTGACTTACGACTTCCGAGACAAGGAATCCCCATGCAGACATTCGATCTCATCATCAACGGCGGCGGCATGGTCGGCCTGGCACTGGCGGGCGCCCTCAAGGAGAGCGGGCTGCGTATCGCCATCATAGAGGGGCAGCTCCCCTCGGCCGAGTTTGGCCCGCTGGCCGATAACCGGGTCAGTGCCTTAAGTCTGGCCAGCCAGCGGTTGCTGGAGCGGCTGCACGCCTGGCAGGGGATCGCTGCGCGTCGCCTGCAAGCCTATCGCCAGATGGAGGTGTGGGAGAAAGACAGCTTCGGGCGCATCAATTTTGATGCCGCCGAGCTGCGTCGCCCGGATCTCGGCCATATCGTCGAGAACCGGGTGATCCAGTTGGCCCTGCTCGAGGCGCTGGAGGGGGCGGACAACATCACCCTGATCACCCCGGCACGGGCCAGCTCGCTACAGGTGGGGGCATCTGGCGCCGTACTGCTGCTCGACGATGGTCGGGTTCTGTGTGGCAAGCTGGTGGTGGCGGCCGATGGCGCCCACTCCTGGCTGCGCCGGCAGGCCGATATTCCCCTGACCAGCTGGGACTACGGCCATCACGCCCTGGTGGCGACGGTGCGTTGCCAGGAGCCTCACGGGGCTGTAGCGCGTCAGATCTTCACCCCCGAAGGGCCGCTCGCCTTCCTGCCCTTGTGGGATGAGCACACCTGCTCCATCGTCTGGTCACTGCCGCCGGCCCGTGCCGAACGGTTGATGGCGTGTGATGCGGCGCAATTCAACCGTGCCCTGACGGCGGCGTTCGACGGTCGGCTGGGGTTGTGCGAGGTGCAGGGCGAGCGTAGCGCCATTGCACTGACTGCCCGTTTCGCCCGCGATTTTGCCCGTGAGCGGGTGGCGCTGATAGGGGATGCGGCCCACACCATCCACCCGTTGGCAGGGCAGGGGGTCAACCTCGGGCTGCTCGATGCCGCCGCGTTGGCCGAGCAGATCCTGGCCGTGCTGGCGCGAGGGGGGGATATCGGCCGGCTCGAGAACCTGCGCCCTTACGAGCGCTGGCGCAAGACCGAGGCCGCCCGCATGCTGGCGGCGATGGAGGGGCTCAAGCGTCTGTTTGCCGGTCAGCATCCGCTCAAGAAGCTGATCCGCGGTGTGGGGCTGCTGGCCACCGACTGGGCGACTCCGCTCAAGGCGCACTTCATCCTGGCGGCGATGGGGCTGGAGGGGGAGTTACCCGCCTTGGTCAGGGATGAAAAAATCTAATAAAACAGGCATGAAGGCCAAAAAAAACTAATGTGGAGAGGCTGTCAGGCTCATCGAGTCGGCAGCCTTTTGTTTTACAAGTAACGCAAACGTTTTTAAATAAAATGTGACGAAGCAGTGAAATCTGGTTTTTCATGTTGCAAAGGGTCGGTGCAATCTGGTTTTCTCACTACCGATAGCGTCACGCGACAGGGTGATGCGGGGGCCATGGATTAGTTTTTTTTGAGAATGGCTCGGTTCTACCGGATCCTGCCTTGGCCTATAATCCGCCCCATTCAAGGATCCGGCCCCTCCGGCATGCCGCCTCAGGGGAGTGGCCCATCCCGCCCGCAGGGCGGAGCGCAAGGAAAAGTGAGATGACCCAGAAAACCGTTCTGCATCCCAAGCATTTGGAAGCCGGGGCCAAGATGGTCGACTTTCACGGTTGGGAGATGCCCATCAACTACGGCTCCCAGATTGAGGAGCACCATGCGGTGCGCCAACATGCCGGCATGTTCGATGTCTCCCACATGACCATCGTCGATCTGCACGGCGAACGGGTCAAAGCCTTCCTGCAATACCTGCTGGCTAACGATGTGGCCAAGCTGACCGACGCCGGCAAGGCCCTCTACAGCGGCATGCTCACCCCGGAGGGGGGGGTCATCGATGACCTCATCGTCTATTACCTGACCGACACCTTCTATCGCCTGGTGGTCAACTCGGCCACCCGCGACAAGGATCTCGCCTGGATTAACCGCCACGCGGCCGACTTCGCCGTGACCGTCACCGAGCGCCCGGAGCTGGCGATGATCGCGGTGCAGGGGCCTGAGGCCAAGCTCAAGGTGGCGACCCTATTAAGCCCGATGCAGCGTGCCACCATCGTCGGTATGAAGCCCTTCTATGGCGTGCAGGCGGGCGATCTCTTCATCGCCACCACAGGGTATACCGGCGAAGAGGGCTATGAGATCGTGCTGCCCGAGGCCAAGGCGGGCGAGCTGTGGCAGGCTCTGCTGGATGCGGGGGTCGCCCCGTGCGGTCTGGGGGCGCGCGACACCCTGCGCCTCGAGGCGGGGATGAACCTCTACGGTCAGGACATGGACGAGTTGGTCTCGCCGCTTGCCGCCAACATGGCCTGGACCATCGCCTGGGAGCCGCAGGATCGCGATTTCATCGGCCGCGCCGCGCTCGAGGCCCAGCAGGCCGCCGCCGATCAGCCCAAGCTGGTGGGGCTGGTGATGGAAGAGAAGGGGGTGCTGCGCGCCGGCATGCCGGTGACCTTCACCGGTGCCAACGGCGAGCCGCGCGAGGGGGTGATCACCTCCGGCACCTTCTCGCCGACCCTGGGACTCTCCATCGCCCTGGCCCGCGTTCCGCGCGATATCGGGAAAAGCGCCCAGGTTGAAGTTCGCAAGAAATGGGTGACCGTTGCCGTCACCAAACCGGCCTTTGTGCGCAACGGCCAGAAAATCATCTGATTCAAGAGAATGAAGGAAGCAGCAAAATGAGCCATATCCCGAGCGAATTGAAGTATGCCACCTCCCACGAGTGGATCCGCGTCGAGGCCAACGGTGAGGCCGTGGTCGGCATTACCGAACACGCCCAGGAGCTGTTGGGTGACATGGTCTTCGTCGATCTGCCCGAGCTGGGCAAGCAGGTGAGCGCCGGTGACGACTGCGCCGTGGCCGAATCGGTCAAGGCCGCCTCCGACATCTACTCCCCGGTGAGCGGCGAGATCGTCGCCATCAACGAGGAGCTGGAGGGCAGCCCCGAGCTGGTCAATTCCGACCCTTACGGCGCCGGCTGGTTGTTCCGCATCAAGCTCGACGACGCCGGCGAGCTGGCCAACCTGCTCGATGCCGACGGCTACCAGAACGTGGTGGATGAAGAGTGATGACCCTTGAGGCCCTGCCAGTGCGGGGCCTTTTTGTATCTCTCGGTGCTGCCCATCCAGCACCCGGCTTGCCACACAAAACACGAACATGAGTGACACCGCACTACCTGTGGCAGTGCGGTGGCAATAACAAGGAAGAGAAGGCAAATGACCCAATCGCTGTTTGAACTCGAGCAAAAGAGTGACTTTATCCGTCGCCACATTGGCCCGGGCGAGGAGGAGCTGCGCGCCCTGCTGGCCGAGGTGGGGGCCGAGAGCCTGGATGATCTCATCGCCCAGACCGTGCCGGCGGCCATCCGCCGCCCGGCCCCATTGGGTATCGGCGCCCCCATGACCGAGGTCGAGGCCCTGGCCAAGCTCAGAGGCTATGCCGCCCAGAACCGCATTGCCAAGAGCTACATCGGCATGGGTTACCACGACACCCACGTGCCCCACGTGATCCTGCGCAACGTGCTGGAGAACCCCGGCTGGTACACCGCCTACACCCCCTATCAGCCGGAGCTGGCCCAGGGGCGGCTCGAGGCGCTGCTCAACTTCCAGCAGATGACTCTGGACCTGACCGGCATGGATCTGGCGAGCGCCTCCCTGCTCGATGAGGCCACCGCCGCCGCCGAGGCGATGGCGCTGGCCAAACGCACCGCCAAGTCCAAGTCCACCCTCTTTTTTGTGGCTGACGACGTGCACCCGCAGGTGATCGACGTGGTGCGCGAGCGCGCCAGCCACTTTGGTTTCGAGGTGGTGGTCGGCCCGGCCGAGCAGGCCTGCGCCGAAGCGGTGTTCGGTGCCCTGTTCCAGTACCCCGGTACCACGGGTCAGGTGCGTGATCTGCGAGATCTCATCGCCGCCGTCCAGGCCCAGAGCGGGCTGGCCTGCGTCAGTGCCGACATCCTGTCGCTGTTGCTGCTCAAATCCCCCGGCGAGCTGGGGGCCGACGTGGTGCTGGGCTCGGCCCAGCGCTTCGGCGTGCCGATGGGCTACGGTGGCCCGCACGCGGCCTTCTTTGCCACCCGCGATGCCTATAAGCGCTCGATGCCGGGCCGCATCATCGGGGTTTCCAAGGATGCCAGGGGCAAGGTGGCCCTGCGCATGGCGATGCAGACCCGCGAGCAGCACATCCGCCGCGAGAAGGCCAACTCCAACATCTGCACCACCCAGGTGCTGCTGGCCAACATGGCGAGCTTCTACGCCGTCTATCACGGCCCGGCCGGGCTCAAGACCATCGCCGAGCGGGTGCACCGCCTGACCACCATCCTGGCGCTTGGCCTGCAAAGCAAGGGGATCAGCCTGGCGCACGACAGCTGGTTCGATACCCTGACCATCCGCACCACCGACAAGGCGGCCCTGCTGGTGCGCGCCGAGGCGCTTGGCATCAACCTGCGCCGCGATCTCGACGGGGCGGTCGGGGTCTCCCTGTCGGAAACCACGACCCGTGCTGACGTGGCCGAGCTGTTTGAGCTGTTCCTGGGGGCCGGCCATGGTCTGGAGGTGGCGGCGCTCGATCAGGCGGCCCAGGGGCATCACGCCATCGCGCAGGAGTTGCGGCGCAGCGATAGCGTGCTGACCCACGAGGTGTTCAACCGCTATCACTCGGAAACCGAGATGCTGCGCTACATCCACCGCCTTGAGGCCAAGGATCTGGCGCTCAACTACGCCATGATCTCCTTGGGCTCTTGCACCATGAAGCTCAACGCCACCGCCGAGATGATCCCGGTGACCTGGCCCGAGTTTGGCAAGCTGCACCCGTTTGCACCGCTCGAGCAGGCCAAGGGTTATCAGCTGCTGCTGGCCGATCTGGAGAGCTGGCTGGTGAAGGTCACCGGGTATGACGCGGTCTGCATGCAGCCCAACTCGGGCGCTCAGGGGGAATACGCGGGTCTTTTGGCCATCAAGAAGTACCACGAGTCGAGAGGCGAGGGGCACCGCGATATCTGCCTCATCCCGGCTTCGGCCCACGGCACCAACCCGGCCTCGGCCCAGATGGCCGGCCTCAAGGTGATCGTCACCGCCTGCGACAAGGCGGGTAACGTGGATCTCGACGATCTGCGAGCCAAGGCGGCCGAGGCAGGGGAGCGGCTCTCCTGCCTGATGGTGACCTACCCCTCCACCCACGGTGTGTATGAGGAGACCATCAAGGAGGTGTGCGATATCGTGCATCAGCACGGTGGCCAGGTGTATCTGGACGGGGCCAACATGAATGCCCAGGTGGGGATCACCGCGCCCGGTTTCATCGGGGCTGATGTGTCGCACCTCAACTTGCACAAGACCTTTGCCATTCCCCATGGCGGTGGCGGCCCGGGCATGGGGCCGATCGGCGTCAAGCAGCACCTGGCGCCGTTTGTGGCTGGCCACAGCGTGATCAAGACCGACAAGTCCAGTCGCGACAACGGCGCCGTCTCGGCCGCCCCGTTTGGCTCGGCCAGCATCCTGCCCATTAGCTGGATGTATATCGCCATGCTGGGGGACGAGGGGCTCAAGAAAGCGACCCAGGTGGCTATCCTCAACGCCAATTACCTGGCCAAGAAGCTTGGCGACGCCTTCCCCGTGCTCTACAGCGGGCGCAACGGCCGGGTGGCCCACGAGTGCATCCTGGATATCCGCCCGCTCAAGGAAGCCTCCGGCATCAGCGAGATGGACGTGGCCAAGCGGCTGATGGACTACGGCTTCCACGCGCCGACCATGAGCTTCCCGGTGGCGGGCACCCTGATGGTCGAGCCGACCGAGTCGGAGTCCAAGCGCGAACTGGATCGCTTCATCGAGGCGATGACGGCCATCCGCGCCGAGATAGCCAAGGTGGAGGAGGGGCGCTGGTCATTGCAAGACAATCCGCTGGTGCATGCCCCGCACACCCAGGATGACGTGATGGACGAGGAGTGGCGCCGCGCCTATACCCGGGCCGAGGCGGTATTCCCGACGCCGGCGGTGCGTAGCGCCAAACTCTGGCCGACCGTGAATCGCATCGACGATGTTTATGGCGATCGCAATCTTTTCTGCAGTTGTGTGCCACTTGACGACTATCGATGAGGCCTCAATGGCCAATAGCAGAGGGCGCCCCGAGGGGTGCTCTCTTTTTGAGTCCGACGTTATTTACAGGCCGTCAAAAATTCAGGTGTGGCTCACAGAAAAAAGGCGGTAAAAGACGCCCCAAATCTGTACGGAAACTACGCAATTGAATCCTTACCACCATGATAGGATTAGTCTTACCTTCACAAGCAGTATAAAATCTGTCGTCCCAAGGAAGACGGGGGGCGTGGGTCATTTGACGCATGTCAAATCGCTGTTTACAGCACGGGGAACAATGAACTGGTTTCATCAGGAGCTTCTATGAAGCAAAGCCAGTCGGACAATCGGGTTAGCGTCAGCATGTTGGAAGCTGTAATCCAAGGGCGGTAGCCTTGTCTTTACGTTCTTTTTTGTTGTTTATTTGTTCAATTGGTCTGTGTCTGCATGAAGATTCTTGTTACTGGTGGTGCTGGCTTCATCGGCTCTGCCGTCATTCGGCATATTATCCGTACGACGGATGACACTGTAGTGAATGTGGATAAGTTAACCTATGCCGCAAATCTTGCTGCGTTGGAAGAGGCGGCTAGCGACCCTCGTTATGCCTTCGAGCAGGTGGATATTTGTGATCATGCTGAGATGAGTCGCGTGTTGCGCCAGCATCAGCCGGATGCTGTGATGCACTTGGCGGCGGAAAGCCACGTCGATCGCTCTATCTCTGGGCCTGCCAGTTTCATTCAGACCAACATTGTTGGAACTTATACCTTGCTCGAAGCTGTACGTACTTACTGGGCAAGTCTTGATGAAACGAAACAGAGTGCTTTTCGTTTTCTGCACGTGTCGACCGATGAAGTCTATGGAGATTTACCGCATCCTGATGATGCTCCTGCTGGAACTGAACTGCCCAAGTTTACCGAAGAGAGCAACTACAACCCCAGTAGCCCCTATTCAGCATCTAAAGCGGCCAGCGATCATCTGGTTAAAGCATGGCACCGGACTTATGGGATACCGGTATTGATCTCTCATTGCTCGAACAATTACGGGCCATATCAACATCCGGAAAAGCTGATTCCGATGGTGATCAAGAATGCACTGGAAGGAAAACCGATCCCTGTTTATGGCAAGGGAAACCAGATTCGGGACTGGCTTTATGTTGAAGACCATGCCACCGCGCTTTACCGGCTCGTGGAGAAAGGAACGGTCGGCGAAACCTACAATATTGGTGGTCGTAATGAGGTGAAGAATCTCGAGCTGGTTAATATAATTTGTAATCAACTTGATCAACTTGTTCCGAAAAAAACATCCTATAAAAATCAAATAGTCCATGTAACAGATCGCCCTGGTCATGATCTCCGTTACTCGATCAACACAGAAAAAATCGTGTCGGAATTAAAATGGTTACCGCGACAAGATTTTGTCTCTCTGGTATATAAGACAACGGCTGAATGTGTGGGTGACATTACAGATAGTAATTGACGACCTGATAAAATCACATATTGGTATATAAGATGAAAAACAACATATTATCTCTTATCGGAAGAAACAAAGACCTGTTTGTTGATGATATAAGCAGGAATGAGAAAGAGTTATCTGATATTGTCAGCCAGTCACGTTTTCTTGTATTGGGTGGGGCTGGTTCCATTGGACAGGCGGTAACCAAGGAAATTTTTAAAAGAAAACCTCTCAAGTTACATGTAGTTGATATCAGCGAAAACAATATGGTTGAGCTGGTGCGCGATATTCGCAGCTCATTTGGCTATATTGATGGTGATTTTCAAACTTTCGCATTGGACATCGGTTCTGTTGAGTATGACGCCTTCATCAAGGCTGACGGGGCCTACGATTATGTGCTGAACCTATCGGCGCTAAAGCATGTCCGCAGCGAGAAAGATCCCTTCACACTGATGCGGATGATTGATGTCAACGTATTTAATACAGACAAGACGATTGCCCAGTCAATCGGCGCCGGGGTCAAGAAGTATTTCTGTGTTTCGACCGACAAGGCAGCTAACCCGGTGAATATGATGGGGGCTTCCAAGCGCATCATGGAGATGTTCCTGATGCGCCGTAGTGAACAGATTACTATTTCTACCGCTCGTTTTGCCAACGTCGCATTCTCTGACGGCTCATTGCTGCATGGTTTTAATCAGCGTTTACAAAAACGCCAGCCTATTGTTGCACCAAACGACATCAAGCGTTACTTCGTGACGCCTCAGGAATCGGGTGAACTATGCCTGATGTCGTGCATTTTTGGTGAAAATCGAGATATTTTCTTCCCGAAATTGAGTGAAGCACTCCACCTCATTACATTTGCCGAGATTGCGGTGAAATATCTTGAGCAGCAGGGCTATAAGCCTTACCTGTGCCAGGATGAAGATGAAGCAAGGGCCATGATGGCTACTTTACCTGAGAAGGGCATGTGGCCGTGCCTCTTCACTGAAAGCGACACAACTGGGGAGAAGGACTTTGAAGAGTTCTTCACCGAGAATGAAGTCTTGGATATGGCACGTTTTGAAAATTTGGGGGTTATAAAAAATGAACCTACCTATCAAAATGATCTGCTTGAGCACTTTGAACAGACCATTAAGTTGATGAAAGATACCCGCCAATGGGAAAAGAAAGAGATTGTCGAGCTGTTCTTCACTATGATCCCTGACTTTGGCCATAAAGAAACTGGCAAATACCTAGATAGCAAGATGTAAGGAGTCGGTGTGCATACTCAATTAATTCGCTTCATCCGCGATACCTATAAAACCGATGATTTCATTCCATTGCATGCTCCTACCTTTGCCGGCAATGAACGCAAGTATGTTCTTGATACTTTGGACAGTACGTTTGTATCCAGTGTCGGCGCTTATGTAGAGCGGTTTGAGCAACAGATTGCCGATTTCACCGGAGCTGGACGCGCCGTAGCAACCATGAATGGAACGGCAGCTCTGCATATTGCGCTCTATATGGCAGGCGTTAAAGCGGGTGATCTGGTGATCACTCAACCGTTGACCTTTGTTGCGACCTGCAACGCCTTGCATCATATGGGGGCTGAGCCCGTCTTTGTCGATGTTTCCCGGCAGAGCCTGGGGCTGTGTCCTGTCGCGCTGGCTGATTGGCTGGCTGCCAATGCCCAACGTACCGAAAGCGGTTGTGTGCACAAGGCTAGTGGCCGTCCTCTGCGCGCCGCTGTACCGATGCACACCTTCGGGCACCCGGTAGAGCTGGATGAGCTGCAGGCCGTCTGCCGGGAGTGGAACATCGCCCTGGTGGAGGATGCGGCCGAGAGTCTCGGCTCTTTCTACAAGGGCAAACACACCGGTACCATCAGTGATTTTGCGGCCCTGAGCTTCAATGGCAACAAGATCATCACGACCGGAGGTGGTGGCATGGTGCTGTGTCGCGATGCTCAGCAAGGGGCTCGTGCCAAGCACATCACCACCACGGCCAAGGTGCCCCATCCGTTTGAATTCTATCACGACGAACCTGGCTTCAACTATCGTATGCCCAACCTAAATGCAGCGCTGGGTTGTGGGCAGATGGAAACATTGCCCCGTTTTCTCGAGCAAAAGCGGGCGCTGGCCATGCACTATGCCGAGTTCTTCAAAGATCAGCCGTGCCAATTTGTCACCGAGCCTTCCTATGGACGTTCCAATTACTGGCTCAATGCGATTGTCTGTGAAGATCAAACCCAGCGGGATACGCTGTTGACCGAGCTAAACAAGGCAGGGGTCATGACACGTCCGGTCTGGAAACTGATGCACCGGCTGCCCATGTTCGCTCATGCCTTACGTGGAGAGCTGGGTAATGCCGAATGGCTCGAGGCCCATCTTATTAATCTGCCCAGTTCGCCAGCCGAGGTTTGAGCATGGCTAAAACCATCGCGGTTTTTACCGGTACCCGGGCGGAATACGGGCTGCTCTATTGGTTGATGAAAGACATAGAGGCTGATCCTGATCTGACGCTCAAGCTGATTGTATCTGGCACTCACCTCTCGCCCGAATTTGGCTTGACCTACCAGCAGATTGAGCAAGATGGCTTCAAGATTGATGAGCGTGTCGAGATGTTGCTCTCGTCCGATT
Organism: Aeromonas simiae; assembly: GCF_000820125.1. Lineage (GTDB taxonomy): Bacteria > Pseudomonadota > Gammaproteobacteria > Enterobacterales > Aeromonadaceae > Aeromonas > Aeromonas simiae. The sequence continues at coordinate 139,390 of NZ_CDBY01000007.1, forward strand.
CATCGGTCGGGGTGGTCAAGAGTATGGGGGTGGCTCTGCTGGGGTTGGCCGACGCACTGAGCCGGCTGCAACCCGATGTGCTGGTTATTCTGGGTGATCGCTTCGAAGCTCTGGCTGCCGCCCAAGCCGCAATGCTGCTGCGTGTTCCGGTTGCACATCTGCATGGCGGTGAGATTACCGAAGGGGCCTATGACGATGCCATTCGGCACGCCATCACCAAGCTGAGTTATCTGCATTTCACCGCAGCGGAACCTTATCGGCAGCGGGTCATCCAGTTGGGAGAAGCACCGGAGCGGGTATTCAATGTGGGGGCTGTTGGCCTGGATCATATCGTCAAAACCCCTCTCTACTCGATGAGTGAACTGCAAGCATCGCTGGGGTTTGAACTCTCCTCGCCGTTTTTTGTGGTGACCTATCATCCGGTCACCCTCGCCGATGAGCCGGCCGAAGAGAGTTTTATGGCCTTACTGGCTGCACTCGATCGCTTTCCCGAGCATCAAGTGATACTAACTTACCCCAATGCTGACGACGGTGGCAGGGCAATTATCCCGCTGCTGGAGCAATATGCGGCAGCGTATCCAAAGCGGGTGTTAGCCATTCCCTCGCTGGGGTACAAACGCTATCTGAGTGCGGTTAAGCACAGTGCTGCCGTGATCGGCAACTCCTCGAGTGGCATTATTGAAGTGCCTTCGCTGGGGGTTCCTACGATCAACATCGGGCAACGACAGCAGGGGCGGCTGGCCGCGCAGAGCGTATTTCACTGTGATGCAAAGAGTGAGGCTATAACCCAAGCCGCCAATTGCGCATTGTGCCCGATGGACAAACAGGCCTTTATCAATCCGTATGGTGCCGGAGATGCCAGCAGCCAGATCGTGGCTCAACTAAAGGCGCTCACCCATCAAGCTATTAAACACTTCTACGATCTCGACAGGAGCCCGTCGCCATGATCCGTATCATCGCCGAAGCTGGCGTTAACCATAATGGTGATGAAACACTCGCCTTTGCACTGATCGATGCTGCCCATCGTGCGGGCGCTGATGTGGTCAAGTTTCAGACTTTTAAGGCAGCCAATTTGGTCACCCGGCAAGCCAAGCAAGCGGCTTATCAGGCTGCCAATACAGGTAAGGAAGAGAGCCAGCTTGCCATGCTCTCCCGCCTCGAGCTCTCGTTCGATGCTCATCTTCGCCTGATCGCCCATTGCAAGTCCCTCGGCATCGAGTTTCTGTCCACGGCATTTGATACCGAGAGTCTGGACTTCCTGGTGAACCGGTTGAAGTTGCAAACACTGAAGATCCCATCCGGAGAACTGACCAATGCTCCCTTCGTACTGGCCCATGCCCGCACTGGCTGCGAGTTGATCGTCTCGACCGGCATGGCCACATTGGCAGAAGTGGAAGCGGCTCTGGGGGTCATCGCCTTCGGTTTGACGGCACCGCTTGATGCTCAACCGGGGGAGGCTGCCTTCATGGCTGCCTATGCCAGCGAGGCTGGCCAGGCTGCCCTTGCCAGCAAGGTGACCCTGCTGCATTGCACGACCGAATATCCGGCGCCCATGGCCGATATCAACCTCAAAGCCATGGATACTCTGGCTCATGCCTTCCGGTTACCGGTTGGTTATTCGGATCACAGCCAGGGTATCACCATCCCTGTCGCTGCGGTGGCCCGTGGCGCCTGCCTTATCGAGAAGCACTTCACTCTGGATCGCACCATGGAGGGGCCTGATCACAAGGCTTCTCTTGAGCCTGGTGAGCTGGCTGCCATGGTTCGTGGGGTGCGCGATGTTGAATTGGCATTGGGTGATGGTATCAAGGGTCCGCGTCCTAGCGAGATCAAAAACAAGGAAATTGCTCGCAAGAGCTTGGTTGCGGCCTGCGATATTGAGCCAGGTACTCCGCTCAGTGCAGAGAACCTAGCGATTAAACGCCCCGGAGATGGCATGAGCCCCTATGCCTACTGGCAGCTTCTGGGACAACCTGCGAAGCGTGCCTATCAGGCAGGTGAACCTATCCGTGAATAAACCGGTTATCGTCCTGGGGGCGGGCGGGCATGCCTCTGTGCTGGTCGATATTCTGCGTAGTCAGGGGCGCTCCCCCATCGCCTTGGTTGCACCAGCTTCGGGTGTCGTGCGGGCTGCACTGGCAGATATTCCCCTCTGGCACGATGAAGAGAGCATCTTGACATATAGCCCGGATGAGGTGGTGCTGGTCAATGGTATTGGATCCCTGCCGGGCAACCTGCTGCGTGCCGAGCTGTTTGCCCGTTATCAAGCTCTGGGCTATCGGTTTGCCCGTGTTATCTCACCATGTGCCATGGTGTCGGATTACGCCGAGCTAGCCGAGGGGGTTCAGGTGATGGCGGGCGCCATTATTCAGGCGGGAACCCGGATAGGTCTGAACACTATCGTCAATACCGGTGCCATCGTGGATCACGACTGCCAGATCGGGGTAGATAACCATATTGCCCCGGGTTCTGTGTTATCCGGTGGAGTGCTTACTGGAGCCCGAGTGCATGTGGGAACGGGTGCCGCGATCATCCAGGGGATCGAGATTGGTGATGATGCTGTCGTCGGGGCGGGCGCCACAGTGACTCGTGCTCTGGAAGCGGCACAGATTGCATACGTTGCCAGGGGCTGCGTGCTGCCTATCAAGCAGTAGAGGATGGATTGAATGAGTAAGAATTGGGAAAAAGTAGTGTTGTCCACCGAGCATACGGTGCGTGACGCGCTGGCGGTGATTAATGCAGCTGCGCTGAGGATCTGTCTCGTGGTCGATGAAAAGCAGCATTTGCTCGGTGTCGTGACCGATGGTGATGTGCGTCGTGCCATATTGAACAATGTGGCGTTGACCCAGAGTGTGACGGCAGTGATGAACCGAACGCCTATTACGGTTTCTGCCAAGCTATCACGGGCACAGTTGCTAGAGACCATGCGCGAGCGCAGCATTCTTTCGCTGCCGGTGATCGATGACGCAGGCAAGCTGATCGGGCTGGAAACCTGGGAGCAGGCTGCGAAAGCACCAAATTATGAGAATCCCGTCTTCATTATGGCGGGTGGCTTCGGTACTAGACTACGCCCGCTCACCGACACCTGTCCAAAGCCCATGCTCAAGGTGGGGGACAAACCCATACTGGAGACCCTGCTCAGTCAGTTTCTCAAGGCAGGCTTCAAGAATATCTATATCTCCACCCACTATATGCCAGAGCAGATCACTGACTATTTTGGTGATGGTTCTGCCTGGGGCGCTAATATCAGCTACGTGCATGAAGAGACTCCCTTGGGAACAGGCGGTGCGTTGGGTCTGCTGCCTGCAGACATCCCGGCCTTGCCGCTTATCATGATCAATGGTGACGTGCTCACTACGGTTGATTTTAATCGCCTGCTCGATTTTCATGTTGAGAATGGTGCGGATGCCACAATGTGTGTGCGCGAGTATGATTATCAAATTCCTTACGGTGTGATAACTGGTGAAGGAAACAAGATCACCAGCATGATTGAAAAACCGGTGCATCGTTTCTTTGTCAATGCCGGTATCTATGTAGTAGCTCCTCATGTCGTGCAATCGGTAGCCAAGGGGGAACGTGTTGATATGCCGACGCTGCTTGAACAGCATATGCACAAGAATGAGCGGGTCTTGATGTTCCCGATCCATGAATACTGGTTGGATATCGGTCGAATGGAAGATTTCAATCGGGCCCAGTCAGATATCTCCTCACTGGGGCTTAACTCGTAATGGAACGCATTGCTGTAATCGGATTGGGAAATATATCGGTTCGCCACCGGAAAAATCTGAAACTGCTTTACCCATCGGCCACCATCTATGGTATGTCTGCCAGTGGCTGTTGTTCTAGGGGAACGGTAAGCGATTGTGACGTACTCGTTTCATCAATAGAGGAGTTGATCGAACACCACGTTGACTTTGTTATCATTGCATCTCCAGCTACATTCCATGCTCCATATGCTATTTCGCTTATCAAGGCTGGGATCCCTGTCTTGATTGAGAAACCGATAGCGGCTTCGATCGCTGATTGCGATGCAATTCGTATGGCCTGTAGAGAAAATAATACTCCAGTCTCGGTAGGATATTGTCTGCGCTACTTACCCTCAGCCATAGTCGTGAAAGATTTGCTAGACGAGCAGGGAATTGGTCGTATTTACAATGCCCAAATAGAGACTGGGCAATATTTACCCGATTGGCGACCAAGTAAAGATTTTCGCAGTAGTGTGTCTGCCCGGGAAGAACTGGGAGGTGGGGTTCTTCTGGAACTTAGCCACGAGTTTGATTATATCCAATGGCTGCTTGGACCATTACAGGTTGAACACGCGATCTTGCGTTCTTCTGAAGAACTAGGTCTATCGGTTGAAGACATGGCTGATGTTATGTTCAGCAGTGCCACTGGAGTCATCGCTAACATTCACTTGGATTTTTTACAACGAAAAGCACATCGTAAATGTCGACTGATTGGTAGCGAAGGCTCTCTGGAGTGGGATCTGATTCAGAATTCGGTTTCACTGAGCTCGTCGGAAGGTATTAAGGTGATTTACGATGATTCTGGTTGGGATAAAAATCAGATGTATCTCGGCATGATCATCGATTTTGTCAATCTCATCCAAGGAGCCAAGAATCAAAGTATCTCAATTGATGATGCCATACGAACAGTGGCACTAATTGAACAGATCAAAAAGTATTCTCATCATCAGTAACACGTAACCAGAGTTCGAATCAGATGAAAAATTTTGCGTTCATTTTCGCCCGGGGCGGCTCAAAAGGGTTGCCAGGAAAAAACATTCGTCCATTGGCGGGAAAACCTTTGTTGCAATATTCCATAGATACGGCACTGGCATCACCATCGATTAGCCAGGTGTTTGTTTCTACGGATGATGCTGCCATTGCTAGCGTTGCAATCTCATCCGGCGCGGTGGTTATCGATCGCCCATCCGAATTGGCGACAGACACCAGCCCGGAGTGGCTGTCTTGGCGACATGCCATTGAATGGGCGACCGCGCATTATGGGGCATTCGATGGTTTCATCAGCTTGCCGGCAACCAGCCCGCTGCGCAGTGTGAGTGATGTTGAAGCGGCCATTGCCAAACGTCGTGAGCAAAATGCCGATATCTGTATCTCCGTTACGCCAGCCAACCGCAGTCCCTATTTCAACATGGTAAAGGAAACGGTGGATGGCCGGGTCGAGTTGGTCAATAAACCGGCGGGAGATGTTGCTCGACGTCAGGATGCGCCCCCGGTTTTTGATATCACGACCGTGGTATATGCGACGACACCAGCCTTTGTGCTTGAACACTACGGGCTGTTCTCGGGGAAAGTCACCAGCATCGAAGTGCCGAAAGAGCGAGCTGTCGATATTGACGATATTTACGACTTCAAACTGGCAGAAGCTATCGTAGGAGAGCAGAAATAATGGAACAGCTGTTGAACGAAAAACGCATTCTGGTGGCCGGTGCCGGCGGCTTGCTGGGCTCTCGTCTGGTGCCTGCCATTCTTTCCCAGGGCGGCAAAGTTATCGCGGCAGATATCAATGTCGATGCCATGGCCCAGCGTCTTTCCACTCAGGGTGTGAATACGGCAGACGACAATCTGACGTTGATACAGTTGGATGTGACCAGTGAGGAAAGTCTCAAGGCATTTTTTGCGCAACAAGAACATATAGATGGGGCTGTCAACACGACCTATCCGAGAAACAAAACCTATGGCGCACATTTTTTTGATGTGTCCCTTGCCAGTTTCAATGAAAATATTTCACTCCATCTTGGCAGTGCTTTCCTGTTTACCCAGCAATGTGCTTCTTATTTCAAAGCACATGAAACAGCCTTTTCATTAGTCAATATTTCATCCATATATGGTGTTGTTGCACCTAAGTTTGATATTTACAACAATACCAAAATGACCATGCCGGTAGAGTATGCGGCGATCAAATCCGCGATACAGCATTTGAGCAAGTATGCGGTAGCATATGTCAATGACAGCCGTTTCAGGATAAACAATGTGAGCCCGGGTGGCATATTTGATCATCAGCCAGATGCGTTTTGTCAGGCATACAAGAGCCACACCCATGGTGCCGGTATGCTGGATGTATCGGAGATCATTGGTTGCATCATGTTTTTGTTGTCTGAACAAGCAAAATATATAACAGGGCAGAATGTGATTGTTGATGATGGTTTTAGTTTATGACGATGGCTAAAAAATACTTTATATGTGCTATTTTTTTATTGTTAAATACGCCTGAAATACTATATCAAGTCAGTTTCAAACTAAATATAGATTCTGGTTTTGTTTATGTTTTGATGTATTCCGTACTAATGGTTTTGTTAATTATTAACATAAAACTAGTAACTAAAAAGCAGTTGTTTTTCTGTGTTGCATTAAGTTTATATGGTTTATTTCAAGTAGTTAATTCTGTAATAAATAATGTAGATATAAAAAATGCTATGGTTGTATTTATGTCTACGTTTATTCCAATTGCAATTTATATTTTTATGTATAGAAAAACATCCGATGATGTAGGTTTTTATATAGAAAAATCCATGGTTCTTGGTATGCTTTACTTTATTATAGTAGATGTGTTATCAATTATTATAATGCATAAAAGCCAACACGTTATATTGTCCAATGTTCTCCCAATATTTTTATTGGGAATGATGTCGTTGTCTATATATAGGAATAACATTAATCGGATATGGTTAATATTCACTATATATTGCGTTTGGATTTTTTTTAGTGTGTCTTTTTTTACTAGTGATATCAGATTCCAAATGAAAGCTATTATTATAACAATTACATTGTTTTTTTCGTATGTTTTATATGACAGATATATCTCTAAGTTCAGAGGTGTTAGTATCCCATCATACATTTATGTTGTGCTTTTCTTTATATATTTGATTGTATTATCTCTATGTTTAGAACACATTATGTCAAACTCATTTGATGGTCGAGAGGCATCTTTAGGGCTGAGAGTTTTAGTTGCTGAAAATCAGATTAATGACATTTTTTCTGGAGATATATTTAATTATGTCTTTGGTTATGGTTATGGAAGCTCGATGAAACAGTATGAGGTTTATTATGATGGCATTGCATATCTTCTAAGAAGTCACTCTGGAATTATTAGTCTTGTATATGAAAATGGATTTTTTATTGTTATTGTGCTATTGGTATATTTAATACGATTACTCAGATTGAAACCAATTAATAAAATTTGTCATGAGAGTATTAGTTGGGCTCATCGACGCTCTAAGTTCATATTATTTATTTTCATGTGCACATTAACACTAATGAACATCATTTATCTCATTTCTATCCCTGTTCCAAACTATGCTCATCAATCACAGATGGTACTTAGCACATTAATATTTATTTTCTTAAATAAGAATGTGAATAGGTGTTGATATGATTGTTAGATTCGCCAATTTAGCATTGCGAATGTGCTGTCTTTTTTCAAAATTATTTTTCGTTATCATTTTAGGGAAAAGCCTGAATGTCGATGAATTCGGATACTATGGGCTAATTTCTTCGTCATTAGTCTATTTATCTGGAGTTATAGGGCTAGAGTTTTATACATATAGTAATAAAGATTTGTTACGTGGAGAATGCTCAGTTGGAAAATCTTTGATCAATCAATTTGCTATTTTTTGTGTAACATTACCATTTATTTTATTTTTTATTCTTTCTTTTGGCTTCGGTGAGAGTGTTGCAGGGCGTTTTTTTATTTCGTTCATGCTTATACTCGTCTTTGAATATATCTCTCTTGAGCTTGGTCGATTACTGAATATACTGAATCTGCAAGTATTATCTAGTGTTATGTTGTTTATAAGAAGCGCGATGTGGATGTTGCCATTATCTACATATTTATATTTTGACACGGATGGGGTATACGGGGACCTCAATTTTGTTTTACATATATGGTTGTTAATGTCTGCTGTTAGTGTCATATGTAGTTATATTGCATTAAAAATTAAAAATGGTTTTATTTTATCTATTTCACTTTTAGATATTTCATGGATTGTAAAAGGGGTGAGAAATTCATTTCCATTGTTTGCCTCATCACAAGCCACCTTACTATTATTTTTTTTGGATAGATATTTTATAAAAATATTCTCTAGTATTGATATGGTCGGCGTTTATTCATTTTATATTGGTCTTATAAATGCGATGATATCTGTGCTTGAGTCTTCCTTGTTTGTATTTTTCATACCTAAAACAATTATGCTATACCAATCGGGTAAAATGGATGAACTTAATTATGAAATAAAAAGACTATTGATGATAAGCTTGGCTGTTATTTCCATTTTGATTCTTATATCTATATCCGTTCTCGATGTTATAGCTGGTTTTGTTGATAAGGAGATTTTTTATGAGTATAAAAGAGTATTCTTTTTTCTTCTAGTCTGCATGCTGTTTAGAGCATTGTCTCAAATATATCATTATGCAATATATGCAGCAAATAAAAATGAATACATTTTTATTTCGAGTATTTTATCTTTGATTGTGTTTTTTATATTTTTCTTCATTTCATTAATATATTTTGATGCTATATATGCCGTATCTCTTGCTATAATGTTTGTGGCTGTATTCCAGTTCGGTACAAAATATTATATATGGAAAAAATTATGTGGGTGTAATTGAACATGACCATCAAAGTTCTTATAGTATATGAGAGAAAAAATAGAGAGCTTGAAACTGCAATTTTACTAAAGTATAAGCTTGAAAAATTAGGGTTAGACTGTGATATTGCACATTTTTACCAAATGTCTAAATTCTATATTTTTTCTTTTAAAAAGTATGATGTTGTTATTGTTCCTCATTTATATAATACAGAGGAAGTATATAGAACTATTGCTAGGTATGGGAATTGTGACAACATTATAAATTTACAGTATGAGCAAGTTCTATCTGAAAAATGGGAAAAGTTGGGACATCACACTCCGAGTGGGCTGGCAATAAAATATAAACATATTTGTTGGGGGGTTAAAACACAACAGAGGTTAATCTCTGCTGGTGTTCCTGAAGATAATGTAATAGTAACAGGTGCAATTCATTGCGATTTATTAGGTTATCTTAAGTCATCATCAAGTGATCTAAAAAAGTGGTTAGGGAATAAATTTAGTTTGTCGGATAGCTGTAATTGGAAAATATTTCTATCCAGCTTTACATATGCGGATATTTCTGATGAAAAATTAAGACAAAATGAAAATATAGCTAATACTAATCTAGAGTATTTCAAGTATATCCATACTCAAAGTAGAAAAGAGTTAATAGAGTGGTTTGATAAGGTGCTTTGTGATGATGAGGATAGCATATTTGTATATCGCCCTCATCCAGATGAGGGTGACCTTTCACCATTGAAATATTTAGAGAATAAATACAAAAATTTTAATGTCATTGGTTCTTTATCGGCAAAGAATTGGATCCAAGCTAGTGATTTGATTATGTCATGGTATTCAACAACTGTTGTTGAAAGTCATTTTTTAGATAAATCATATGCTATTTTAAGGCCAGTTGAATTATCTGATGATTTTGACAGTGTGCTTTTGAAAAAGGGTGTCTTTATAAAGACATTTGAGCAGTTTAAGAATGAAGTATATTTTAATACAAAATTTAAACAACAGGCGTTAAAGGATGATGACGTCGGCGAATATTATGGATCGAAAAATTCTCATGCAAGCGATGAACTATGTGCTTTGATTAATAGTGTTGGTTCTAATAAAAACCTTGAAAAGGTAAAGGTGCCATTGATTGCGTATATTAAAATAGGTGCATTGATTGTGCTGAAATCGATATACCATTTATCAGAGAAGATTAATTTAGACTTATCGTTTAATAAATTCTCTGAATCTTTATTTTTTGATTTTAAAAATCAAATAGCGACGCCAAAAGAAATCGCTGATGTAATGTTTCAAATAAAAAATGTTATAGAGAATGATGAATATGTTTAAGTCTAAAAAGCTACTTATTACTGGTGGCACAGGTTCTTTTGGTAATGCTGTGCTGAAACGTTTCCTAGATACGGATATATCCGAAATCCGGGTTTTTAGTCGTGATGAGAAGAAACAGGATGATATGCGGAAAAAGTATAATCATCCAAAGCTAAAGTTTTATATTGGCGATGTTCGTGATTATAACTCTGTGCTCAATGCAACCCGAGGTGTTGATTTTATCTATCATGCGGCAGCATTGAAGCAAGTTCCTTCATGTGAGTTTTACCCGATGGAAGCGGTAAAAACAAATGTGCAGGGAACAGAGAATGTGCTGGAAGCCGCGATCGTAAATGGTGTCTCTCGTGTAGTATGCTTGAGTACTGATAAGGCGGTTTATCCAATCAATGCCATGGGTATTTCCAAGGCGATGATGGAAAAAGTGATGGTTGCAAAAGCTCGTAACCTAGATCCTAACAAGACTGTTATCTGTGGTACTCGTTATGGTAATGTGATGGCATCTCGTGGTTCTGTCATTCCTCTCTTTGTTGACTTAGTTAACGAACAAAAACCGATAACCATTACCGATCCCAATATGACCAGATTTATGATGACGCTGGAGGATGCTGTTGATCTGGTTCTCTATGCTTTCGAGCATGGTGATAATGGCGATATTTTTGTACAGAAGGCACCAGCAGCAACGATTGACGTATTGACTAAAGCATTACTGGAGTTGCTTGGAAAACCGGGATATGACGTGAATGTGATTGGTACCCGGCATGGTGAAAAATTATATGAGGCCCTGCTGAGCCGTGAAGAGATGGCATGTGCTGTCGACATGGGTGACTACTATCGGGTGCCGCCAGACAATCGGGATCTGAACTATGGTAAATTCTTTGAGGAAGGTAACAAAAAAATTACTGAGTTGGATGATTATAACTCCCATAATACCGTTCGTCTCAATGTTGAAGGAATGAAAAAACTGCTGCTCAAGCTGGATTTTATCCAGACCATTGTTGCCGGTAAAACCCACGAGCTGGATGCTTAATATGAATATATTAATAACTGGTGCTAATGGTTTTATTGGAAAAAATCTACGTGTTTTTCTAACTGAGCGTGGTTACACCGATGTTGTCTGTTTTGAGCGAAACCAGAACCATGCTGACCTTGCCAGGATGGTGCAGCATACAGATTTTGTATTCCATCTTGCCGGAGTTAATCGTCCCTTACACGAAGATGAGTTCCAACAAGGTAATACCCATCTGACGGAAGTGTTGGTTAAGCTGCTTGTTTCCACTGGGCGTAAAATTCCTCTGGTGTTGACTTCATCGATTCAGGCTGTACGCGACAATCCGTACGGTAAGAGTAAAGCAGCTGCCGAGAATGTAGCATTTTCCTATATGCAGGATACGGGGAGTCCTGCGTATGTATATCGACTTCCAAATGTTTTTGGAAAATGGTGCAAACCAAACTATAACTCGGCTGTTGCAACATTTTGCTATAACATCATTAATTCGTTGCCGATAACGATAAATGATGCTGGTGCAGCTTTATCGCTTGTTTATATTGATGATGTTTGTAATGACTTTATTTCCTTACTGGGGATGGAGCCCACTGGGGGTTACCGAGATATTTCCCCAGTCTATCAAACTACTGTCGGTGATGTGGCCAATACTCTGAGAAAATTCAAGCAGAGCCGCAGTACTCTAGTGACTGAAGAGGTTGGGGTGGGATTTCTCAGAGCGTTGTATTCTACCTATCTCAGTTATTTTTCTCCAGCAGACTTCTCTTATACCGTTCCTGGGTATACAGATCCTCGAGGTACTTTCGTAGAGATGTTAAAAACACCGTCTTCAGGCCAGTTTTCATTCTTCACTGCACATCCTGGGGTCACGCGGGGAGGGCATTATCATCATACTAAAAATGAAAAGTTTCTGGTGATAAAAGGTACGGCTAAATATCGCTTCAAACATATCTTGACAGAAGAGAGTTATGACATCACGGTATCTTCGGATGAATATCGAATTATTGAGACAGTGCCGGGGTGGACGCATGATGTGACCAATATCGGTAGCGATGAATTGATTGTGATGCTGTGGGCAAATGAAATATTTGACCGAAATCAACCTGATACTGTAGCGAGTTCTTTAGTATGAACGATTTAAATATGAATGAAAAAATAAAAGTGATGTCTGTAGTTGGGACTCGTCCGGAGATTATTCGTTTGTCTCGGGTCATGGCTGCGTTGGATAAATACTGTCATCACATAATTGTTCATACTGGTCAGAACTATGATTTTGAATTAAATCAAGTTTTCTTTGATGATCTTGGCGTACGCAAGCCAGACTTTTTTTTAAATGCGGCAGGTGTGACTGGTGCCGAGACCATCGGTAATGTCATTATTGCTGTTGATAAGATACTTGCTGAAGTCGAACCTGATGCGATGCTGGTTCTGGGGGATACCAATAGTTGTATTTCAGTTCTGCCGGCTAAGCGACGTAAAATTCCGACCTTCCATATGGAGGCGGGGAATCGTTGTTTTGATATGCGGGTGCCTGAGGAGATCAACCGACGCATTGTAGATCATACTGCCGATATTAATTTAACCTATAGCAGCATCGCCCGCGATTATTTACTGGCTGAGGGGATTCCTGCGGATCGCGTAATTAAAACCGGTAGCCCAATGTTTGAAGTTCTCAATCACTATATGCCGCAGATCGATGGTTCAGATGTGCTAAGTCGACTGCAACTTGACTCTGGGAAATTCTTTATAATAAGCGCCCATCGTGAGGAAAATGTCGACACTCCCAAGAATTTGGCTAAATTAGCTAATATATTGAATGGGCTAGCTGAGAAATTTGGTTATCCGATTATTGTTTCCACTCATCCTCGAACGCGCAAGCGTATTGAAATGCAGGGGCTGGCGTTTCACCCATTAGTTCAGTTGTTGAAGCCGCTCGGTTTTCATGATTATAACAAGCTGCAGAAATCAGCAAAGGCTGTGCTTTCTGATAGTGGTACGATCAGTGAAGAGTCATCAATAATGAACTTTCCGGCGCTCAATATTCGCGAGGCGCATGAGCGTCCTGAAGCATTTGAGGAGGCTTCGGTCATGATGGTTGGTCTGGAAATCGAACGTGTTTTTCAGGCCCTACATGTTCTTGAGTCACAGCCAGCTGGTGGTGAGCGTTTGTTGAGACCTGTCTCAGATTATAGTATGCCCAATGTATCTGATAAGATTGTTCGTATTATTCATTCCTATACAGATTATGTGAAGCGGGTAGTGTGGAAGGAATATTGATTGAAAGATAAAATAATCATTCTCTCCGAATATATTGGAGAGAATCATAACTCGACGGCATATTATTGGGCTCAAATTGTTAAGTCTTTGCAGGCCAGATATGAGGTGCTATTGATAGCACCTCATACACCTCATGTAATAGAATTTTCTGCTCAATATAATGTGACCATCGCGACAATCGAGTCGGTCAGTTATGATAAAAATCACCTTGTCCCTAGGTTGTGGGGACAAATAAAACAAACGCTGGCTTTTATATCTACTCTTCGTAAAGAACTCAACTCTTGCCAAGTGCTTTTTAGTGGTACCAATCCTATTGTTACCATGCTAGCTATCAGCTTATTACGTAAGTTAAAACTATTCCGATGGGTACTATTGGTTCACGATGTCTTTCCAAATAATTTAGTTCCGGCAAAAATTATAAGAAAAGAAAGTATATTATTTAAGTTTCTATTGGTACTATCAAAATTTATGTATTCTGCTCCGGACCGATTGATATGTATCGGTCGGGATATGAAATGTCTACTTGATGATAAAATTGATGAAAAAACCTCAACGAGGTTCATTCCTAATTGGGCCTCGACTGATAAAATATTTTCATCGCCTAAGTCGGATAATAAAATTATCCGTGAGCTAGGCTGGGAACAAAATATAGTATTCCAGTTCTTCGGCAATATGGGGCGATTGCAAGGGGTCTATAATTTACTTAATGCTATAGAATTAACTAGTGATGTAAACGCAAGGTTTATTTTTATCGGTGATGGTTCTGAGCTGATGGAGGTAGAAAAATATATTTCACTGATTAATAATAAGGCAGGGTATAAAAAAATACACTATTATGGTCGTTTGGCAATTAATGATAATTTAATTGGACTCAATGCCTGTGATATTGCATTTGTTTCTCTGGCTAATGACATGTATGGCCTTGGTGTTCCCAGTAAAGCTTATTTTTCCATGGCAGCAGATAAACCGATCCTTTACGTTGGTGAAAGAAAAAGTGAACTGGAGATACTTCTATCCGAGTATGATCTTGGTTGGTTTTGTGAGCCTGATAACCCGGTTAAACTGGCTGGATTGATGGATAAAATTTCTTTGGAATGTACCATCAATGGTGCACCTAAAGTTAGTCCAAGAGATATAATGATACGTCATTTCTCTGAGGATATGTCACTAGACGAAATTGGAAACGTCATTGACGAGGCCATACAAGTATGAATATATTATTGACTGGTGCAACAGGATTTATCGGTCGTTCAGTATTGCAACGATTAGTGTTACAAACTGATATTGATGTTCATACTTATGGTCGTAGAGCCCCTATGGGCTGTGTCCTTAATCATATCAATGGTGAACTTGGCGAAAGCGATAAGCTGCATACTGCATTAATTGGTATAGATGTTGTCATTCACTGTGCTGCATTAGCTCATATGGTGGGTAGCTACGATGATATAAACAAAATCAATGTTGTTGCGACTTTAGATTTAGCTAGGCAGGCCGTAGCTGCTGGAACTAAACGTTTTATTTTTATAAGCTCAATCGGTGTAAACGGTAGCTGCAGCCATGATCGGGCTTTTAGATATGATGATGTCGCTGCACCTTGGGGCGAATATTCAAAATCAAAATATCTTGCTGAAAAAGCATTGTTGCATCTATCTGCTGAAACTGGATTAGAAGTAGTTATTATTCGGCCTCCTCTTGTTTATGGGCACAATGCACCAGGAAATTTTGGTAAACTGCTTATGGCGATTGATAAAGGAGCTATTTTACCCTTGGGACGGGTTAACAATAAGCGAAGCTTTGTTGCCATTGACAATTTGGTTGATTTGATTTTTACATGTATTAGTCATCCTACCGCAGCTAATAAAGTATTTCTGGTAAGCGATGATCATGATATATCAACTACTGAATTACTAATATTGATGGCACAAGCGGCAGGTAGACCATCTCGATTATTGCCAGTACCTCTGAGTGTACTTAGATTTGTAGGTAGAGTGACGGGGAAACGAGCGGTTATTGACCGGATATGTAATAATTTACAACTGGATATCTCCTATACTAAAAAAATGTTGAATTGGCGACCTCCTATTTCTTTAAAGGAAGGGATTAAGCGCTGTTTTCATGAGGGAAAATAATGGTAATTCGCTTATTTGATTTTCTTTTTTCTGCACTAGGTTTATTGGTTTTTTGTCCTGTCTTGCTCATCGTGAGTATCATTGGTTTTTTTGATACTGGGTCGCCAGTCTTTATCCAAAAGCGAGTCGGCCGCCATAAAAAACCCTTTAAATTGATAAAATTTAGAACAATGCAGGTGGATACGAAATCTGTCGCTAGTCATCTGGCCAGTGCTAGATCTATAACCAAGTTTGGGCATGTGTTACGTAAGACTAAGATTGACGAATTACCACAGCTTATTAATGTATTAAAGGGTGAAATGAGCTTAGTTGGTCCTAGGCCAAATTTGTTCAATCAGTCCGAACTTATCACTGAACGTGATACTCTTGGAATATATGATGTTTTGCCTGGTATTACAGGATTGGCTCAGATAAAAAACATCGACATGTCTACACCAAAATTATTGGCGGAAACGGATCGATATATGATTGATACATTGAATGTGACCAATTACTTTCGTTATATTATCATGACTGCTACGGGTAAGGGGCGTGGTGATGCAGTGAAATAATAATAAGAATCCGTGTTTCTATTAAACAGTCCGGTGAATTTATGTTGACGTCATTTTTAGGTATTTCTAGAATATATAAGCGGATTATTAGCGTGTTCGCAGACTCTATATTGCTGTCACTTGCATTTTGGGGGGGGTATTGGGTCAGACTGGATACTAAAATTCCTTTTTATAGTTTGTCTCATTGGCAAATGTTGGGATTACTTCTTCCTGTTAGTATTTTTATATTTATGCGGTTGGGGCTTTACCGTGCAGTATTAAGGTATGTGGGGTTTAAAGTACTTTGGACGGTTTCCCTTGGGGTACTTGTTTCTACCATGATATTGGTGATGCTTGCATTCTTCATGAATGTATCGTTACCTCGAACGGTATCCATTATCTATTTTTCTTTTGCCGTCTTGCTAATTGGTGGGGTTAGGCTGTTTTTTCGCACTGTGGTCAATCATGGTAAGCATCAGCGTGTTGCAGTCTTGATTTATGGGGCTGGAGCTTCTGGACGACAGTTACAATTGGCGTTGAATCAGGGGCAGGAATACTTGCCAGTAGCATTTGTCGATGATGATCCTGCACTGGTAAAAGCTGTAATTCAAGGTGTGAATGTTTATAGCCCTGAACTCATCGGCGAATTGATTGATAGATATGATATTAAGAAAATTTTGCTTGCCATACCGAGTAGCTCACGTAGTGTCAGGCAGGATGTTATTCATCGTCTAGAGCATTTTCCATGTGAGGTTCTCTCTATCCCTGGCATGGCGGATATGGTGGCCGGACATGCACATATTGATGAATTAAAAGAGGTTTCAATTGAGGATTTGCTTGGTCGAGATCCGGTTGAGCCAATTCCGGAACTGATGAATGCCAATATCAGCGGTAAACGCGTTATGGTAACAGGGGCCGGTGGTTCTATAGGATCTGAGCTGTGCCGGCAAATTGTTCGATATAAGCCCGCTATGCTTGTTCTTTTTGAAATTTCTGAGTATGGCCTTTATGCCATTGATAAGGAGTTGAATGAGCTGTGTAGAATTGAAAAAATTGATCTTGAAATCGTGCCGTTGTTGGGCTCTGTGCAGCGTCAAAATCGTTTGTTCACAATTATGAGTAACTTCCAGATCGAGACTGTGTATCATGCCGCTGCGTATAAACATGTGCCATTAGTAGAATATAATGTCGTAGAAGGAGTTCGAAATAATATCTTTGGAACCCTTTATACCGCCCAGGCGGCGATCGAGGCTGGTGTCGATACCTTTGTATTGATATCTACAGATAAAGCTGTACGTCCAACTAATACCATGGGGGCCACTAAGCGCCTAGCTGAATTGGTATTACAGGCGTTAGCGTCAGCACAGAATGGTACTCGTTTCTGCATGGTTCGATTTGGCAATGTATTGGGTTCATCTGGTTCAGTGGTTCCGCTCTTCCGTACACAGATTCACAAAGGGGGGCCTCTTACTGTTACTCATCCAGATATCATCCGCTATTTTATGACCATTCCTGAAGCCTCTCAGTTAGTGATACAGGCCGGAGCCATGGGATGTGGTGGTGATGTTTTTGTGTTGGATATGGGACAGCCAGTAAGAATCATGGAGTTGGCACACCGTATGATCCGATTGAGTGGATTAACACTGAAAAATGATAAAAACCAGAACGGTGATATAGAGATCAAAATTACAGGTTTGCGCCCCGGCGAAAAACTGTTTGAAGAGTTACTGATTGGTGACAATGTGGAAGGGACATCCCATCCACGAATCATGAAGGCAAATGAAAATATGCTGGCGTGGGTAGATCTGCGTTGTTTACTTGTTGAGATTGATACCGCCTGTCATCGATTCGATCATGAGCGACTTCGCCATTTGTTATTGGAAGCACCGGTTGCATTTACTCCAACTGATGGTATCTGTGATTTAGCTTGGAAAGCTAAAACTATGAGAAAAGAATACTTTGCCACTTCAAAAAATAATGATATTGATTTCCTAAATACTGAAACTAACTTATATACTCACTAAGGCTAAAATATTAAGTTATATGCATGCAAGTACCTTGTTGATAAAAAATGCACATGTCACATTTGAGTTTAATCTTGTTGTTCGGGGGTAATGGTCAACTTGGTTTAGCATTACGCCAGTTGTTTGGGGAGCATCTCTTTTTCTTTCCTGATAGGGGGGATGTGGATTTCCTGCTTCCTGAGCAACTTTCCAACGTTATTGACAGTCTGCAGCCTGAGGTCATTATTAATGCTGCAGCTTATACCTCGGTTGAAAAAGCGGAAGCTGAAGCTGGGCTTGCATTTTGTGTCAATGCCCAGACAGTGGCTAGCTTGGCTGAAGCTGCAAAGCGAGTTGATGCGCTGCTTGTCCATATTTCTACTGACTATGTGTTTGATGGCAAAGGTGACTGCGCTTGGTGTGAGGAGGATCAGCCCAATCCACTTAATATATATGGTCTAAGTAAATGGTATGGTGAGCAGGCAATTATAGCTAGTGGATGTCGCCATTTAATATTTAGAACTAGTTGGTTACACAGTCCATGGCGTAGTAATTTCATAAAATCCATGCTCACCTTGGGTATGACAAAGGAGCACCTTTCTGTCGTCTCTGATCAGATTGGGGCCCCCACATCAGCCAGTATGCTTGCCGAAGCCATGATGCATGCGATATTAGTTACAACTCGTAAGCCTGAGTTAAGTGGGTTGTATCATGTTGCTGCTCAAGGAGAGACCTCTTGGTATGATTTAGCAAAATACTGTTTCTCTGTCGCAGGAAGTATGGGGATGGCATTTAAGGTTAAATCAATTGAGCCCATATCATCAGATGACTATCCTTCGGTGGTACTGCGTCCACTCAATTCCAGGCTTAACACTGACAAATTTTCACGCTGTTTTGGGATGAAACTTCCTGCATGGCAGGATGATGTATCAACGACATTGAGCTCGCTCCTCCGTCAGCCTGAGCATGAATGAGTGTTGTAATGAGTGATAATAATAAAATCCAAGATGTTATTTTAATATCCAGATCTCGCTACCGCGATAGTCGCGGCTATTTTAATGAGTTATCAAAACAGGACTGCACGTTTGCCGAGCACTCATTTGTACAGACCAATCACAGCAGATCGCTACAAGGAACGTTGCGTGGTTTGCATTATCAGATAGGGAAACCACAAGGGAAACTGGTGCACGTTATTACCGGTCGTATCTTTGATGTGGCGGTGGATCTTCGCCATGATTCTCCAACCTTTGGCCAATGGGTGGGGGAGTACCTCTGTGAAGAGCGTGCGGATTCACTATGGATCCCCCCCGGTTTTGCCCACGGTTTTTATGTCTTGAGCCAGCAGGCAGACATCATTTATGAATGTACAGCGCATTACAGCCAGCCAGATGAACGAGCGATTCGCTGGGACGACCCAACGCTAGCAATTGACTGGCCCTTGTTAGAGAATGTGCCGCTGCGTCTCTCAGACAAGGATGAGCATGCCCCTTTGTGGGATGAGAGCGCTTTTGATACTAACGACGATGTTAAATGAGAAGTCTATGAATAAAAATGAGATCAACTCCATGGGCGGCCAACTACCGAGTGGGTGGACGGTGAGTGATGACGATACGCTTGATCTGCGTGAGCTTGGTATGGCTTTGTGGCAGCGCAAAGGGCTGATTGCTGCAACCACGTTGCTGTTTGCGGTTGTCGGTATCGTCTATGCCCTGTTGGCGCCGCAGGTTTGGTCAACCAAAGTCGTTATCGATTTGCCACAGGCAAAAGAGCTGGCATCGCTCAATCGTCTCAAGCTCCAGGCTGACTTGGTTGGTTTATCTGGCATTCCCTCTGAGCAAGAGGTGTTTAACGATTTCGTGCAACGTTTCAATGCCTATGACCGTCGTCGTGATTTCTTACAGGCCAGCGACCTCTTCGCTCAGGAAGTCAAAGAGCAGGCTCTGGATATCAAGGGGCAACGTCGTTGGGTCAGAAAATGGGCCGAGTTGATCAAAGCTGAGCCGGTTGACAAGAAAAAAGAGTTGCCTGGTGTGGCTCTGTCGCTCTCTGCTGATACGGCGGAAACCTCGTTGCAGATGACGCAAGGCTATATTAGCTATGTCGTTGAGCAACAAAGAGAAAGTTTAATTGAAGAACTAAAAACGTCGCAGGAGCATAGGCTCGACTCCTTGGAAACCCAGCTCAAGATGGTGAAAGAAGACGCCGTTTTAGCACTGAAGCGCGATGTTGCCAATACCGAGTTGAGTGCTGAAGTGGCGCGTGCGGCAGGGGTCTCGACCCCCTTAGAGAATTATGCCGACAACGATCGGTTTGCCATCATGTTGGGAACCAAAGGTTTGGAGGCGCGCCTGAAGGTGCTCAAATCAATCGATCTCACCGTTTACCAGCCCAAGCTGGCCGAACTGCAGAGCAAAATTGATCGCCTCAAGGCCCTCAAGTTGGATGATCTGCATTTTCAACCCTTTATCTATCTGGATGCCCCGGAAGAGCCGCTGACTCGCGACAAGCCCAAACGCCCCCTTGTGGTGGTGCTTGCCACCTTGCTCGGTGGCATGTTAGGAATTGGTATCGCGTTGATCCAGCACGCCTTTCGCAGACCAAAGATGGCGTAAAATGCGGTAATGTATATGAGGAGGCTTTAGCCTCCTTTTTCATATCTGCTCAAGGGGTAAACATGAAAGCCAGCGTGGCGTTTTGGGGGGGGTGGGGGCTCTGGTGTCTCGGGCTGATGCATTTTTTTATGCACAATCCGGGGGGCTCTGCACTCTATCTGCCTTTTAATGCATGGGCATGGGTCTTTTTAAGTCTCATGTTGGGGATGGGGCTGTGGCATGCAACGCAAAATAGCGCATTACGCTACTCTCGCCTGAATGCTTACTGGGCGCTGTGCGCCATGCTGTTGTTGCTCCCTTTTTTCTGGTCCGATAGCCCTATCCGCGATTATGCCGTGCCGAGAATGTTGGGGGTTATTGGGGGAGGGGGGCTGCTCTTTTCTCTGTATCAATGGGGTTGGTCTTGCCAGGATCGGCGCCGCTTGCTCTTCGTGCTGCTTGGCGCGGTGACGGTCGAGATGCTCCTGGGATTGGTGCAGTTTTACCTGTTATCTCCTGGCAATTGGCTTGGTTATGACACCCGGGCTAATCGCCCTTATGGCATTTTCCAGCAGCCCAATGTGATGGCCAGTTTCATGGCCACCGGTCTTGCGCTGGCGCTGTGGCTGGACTCTCCGAGCGCATCGCGTTTAACCCGGCTCTGGCTGGGGGGCGTGATGGTGGGAACCTCTTTGCTGCTGATCGTGCTGCAATCGAGGGTGGGCCAGTTAGGCGGGGCGTTGCTCCTGCTCCTGTTGCTCCCTTACTTGCGCCATGAGCGAAGAGTCTGTCGCTCGTTGTTGCTCGTCATCCTGGGGGGCGTATTGGGCGGTATTTCCCTTTACTGGGGGGAGGGGATGCACCGCGGACTGGAGGCCTACCAATCGGGGGGAATGCGTTCGATTTACTGGCCCTATGCGTGGCACCTCATTTTGGAAAAGCCGCTCTCTGGCTGGGGATTTGGCTCATTTGAGGTGACGTTCCTTCAGCAATATATGGCCGACAAGGCGCTCAATCCTGCAATGCCTCAGATTGAGTACAACCTCGATCACCCCCATAACGAGCTGCTTTATTGGGGCGTCGAGGGGGGATTGCTGCCCATGCTGGGGATCATTGGCATGGGATTGCTACTGCTGTGGCGCCTGCGCAGTCAACGGTGGTCGAAACGGCTGGCGCTGTTGGCGCTGGTGACACCGATAGCACTGCATACCCAGACCGAGTATCCCTTCTATCACTCGATTGCCCACTGGGTCCTCTTCCTGACCCTCATCTGGTACATCGATGAAGAGTGTGAAATGGCCGACAAACCGCAGATCCGCGTGATTGCCTACCCCCATACCCTGCTGCTGCGATTTCTTGCTCTTGGCATTCCCCTCGTCGTGGTGCCTTTCATGCTGACTGCGTTGCACACGGCCTGGGTGGTGACTAAGTACGAGCGCGGTGGTTATAAACAGCCTGAGCTATTGCTCCAGATCATCAATCCGGTGGCCTGGCTGAATCGGGTGGAGTTTGATGTCAATACGGTGCGTTTTGGCGCAGCCATGCAACGTCAAGATCTGGCCGAGCTGCGGGCCTATGTCCAATGGGGCAGTGAGTTTGTCCGGCACACGCCGCGCTCAGCCATCTATGGCAACATGGTGACGGCACTGCGGATGCTGGGGGAACAGACCCAGGCCGAGCAACTTAGGCGCGATGCGTTGCTGCTCTATCCGCAAGATGCATCGCTGCTGGGGGCGGCGAGTGCGGCACCTAGCGCTGTCATGCAAGAGAAGAGATGATCTCCAGCCCCTTCGGATTTTGCTATCATGCGCTCCTTCTCCAGCGCTATCGCCGCGCTGCCGGTGGGTTAACACCGGCCGGGGGCGCGCTCTTCGCTCAGTGAGACGCGATGATGGGCGTGGCCATGGCGGCGCAGGGGCGGGCAATAAATGTCATTAAGGTGTTGAGATGAAAATTGCAGTGGTGGGTACTGGGTATGTTGGGCTGTCAAATGCCATGTTGCTGGCGCAGCACCATGAGGTCGTGGCGCTCGACATCGTCGCCGACAAGATAGAGATGCTCAACCATGGGCAGTCGCCGATCGCGGATAAGGAGATCGAATCCTTTCTGGCCAAGGGGATGGCGAACTTCAGCGCCACCCTCGACAAGGAGCAGGCCTATCGGGGGGCGGAGTTTGTCATCATCGCCACCCCGACCGATTACGATCCCGAGACCAACTACTTCAATACCCGCTCGGTGGAGTCCGTGGTGCGCGACGTGATGGCCATCAATCCTGCTGCCGTCATGGTGATCAAGTCGACCATCCCGGTCGGTTATACCCAGCACCTTAAGGAGGAGACGGGGTGTGACAATCTCATCTTCTCGCCCGAATTCCTGCGCGAGGGGCGTGCCCTCTACGACAACCTGTACCCGTCGCGCATCATAGTCGGGGAACGTTCGGCGCGGGCGCAGCGCTTTGCCAGCCTGCTGGTCGAGGGGGCGCACAAAGCGGATATCCCCGTTCTGTTCACCGACAGCACCGAGGCGGAAGCGATCAAGCTGTTTGCCAATACATATCTGGCGATGCGGGTGGCTTTTTTCAACGAGCTCGATACCTATGCCCAGAGCAATGGGCTGGACAGCCGTCAGATCATCGATGGGGTCGGGCTGGATCCGCGCATTGGCAATCACTACAACAACCCCTCGTTTGGTTATGGGGGCTACTGCCTGCCCAAAGACACCAAGCAGTTGCTGGCCAACTATGCCAGCGTGCCCAATAACCTCATCCGGGCGATTGTCGATGCCAACACCACGCGCAAGGACTTTATCGCCGAGTCGGTCGTGCGGCGCAATCCAAAAACCGTCGGTATCTATCGTCTGGTGATGAAGGCAGGCTCCGATAACTTCCGAGCCTCGGCCATCCAGGGGATCATGAAGCGGATCAAGGCGAAGGGGATTGAGGTGGTGGTCTATGAGCCGGTTCTAAGCGAGCCGCATTTCTTCAATTCGAAAGTGATCGACTCACTTGAGGAGTTCAAGGCCCTTTCGGATGTGATCCTCTCCAACCGGATGAGCGAAGAGCTGAGCGATGTCGCCGACAAGGTCTACACCAGGGATCTTTTTGGCAACGACTGATGTGGTCTGTGGGATGCAAAGGGGCGCTTGGCGCCCCTTTTTGTTGCCCGATTGCGCGAAGAGTGGCCAAGCCGCAGGGCGGGAGGCGATAAATCTCACAGCCTGCCGGATCGGGCGTGGCTCCTGGCGCTGATCCTGTTTAGGATGGGGCCAGGTTCGACTGAGATGGACAAATAACAATGGAACAAAAATTGAGTCTGCTGGAAGCTCGGGTGATCGGTTGCCTGATGGAAAAGGAGGTCTCGACGCCGGATCAATATCCGCTTTCGCTCAATGCGCTGGTCAATGCATGTAACCAGAAGAGCAACCGTGAACCGGTTCTCTCCTTGGTGGAGCGGGAAGTGCAGTCGGTGTTGGATCTGCTCATCGCCCGGCATTTGGTGAGCAACGTGGCGGGGTTTAACGCCCGGGTGGCTCGCTACCAGCATCGTTTCTGTAATACCGAATTTGGCGATCTGCGTTTTTCCTCGGCCGAGTTCGCGGTGATCTGCGAGCTGTTGCTACGCGGCGCCCAGACCCCAGGGGAGCTGCGTGCGCGCTGCGCCCGTCTGCACAATTTCAGCGATGTCACCCAGGTAGAAAACGCACTGCAGGCACTGGTCGAGAAAGGGCCCTACGTAGTCAAACTGCCGCGAGAGCCTGGCAAGCGGGAGTCTCGCTACGCCCAGCTCTTCACCGGGGAACCAGAGATCAGCCCTCATCAGGAGGAGGATCGCCTCGTGCAGTTGGAGGCAGAGAATCAGGCTTTGCGTGAAGAAAATCAGCAGCTTAAGGAACGATTGGCCCACTATGAGTCGATCTAAAAGCGGGGCCAATGGCCCCGTTTTCGTCGGTGTCATTTTTTTGGCGTAAAGCCTTGTCCCTCTTTGTCGCAGCGTTTAGACTTTCCGACAATATCTGTCGTACAGTTGGTGCAGGAAAGGACTGATGCTGGATCTTTCAATTCTGTTGGTGGATGGGTGTGCTGAGCGTCGTGCCCGGCTGGGTGGGCTGCTCTCCTTCATGGGGGTCGCCTGGCAGCAGGTCGATGAGGAGGATCTCGATGTGGCGCTCGAGTCGGCCCCCCTGCAAGGGGTGATCGCCGGCAGTCTGCAACAGGAACTTGGCTCCTTATTGGCGCGTCACCCGCGGCTGCCTTTTCTCTCTTTGTGTGAAGGGGAGTGGCAGAGTAGCAACTTCATCGGCACCGTCGCCGAGCCTTTTGATTACGATAACCTGATGCGCAGCCTGCACTTTGTGCAGGCTTTCTGCTCACTGCACCCGCGGGAAAAGCAACACGACAAGGGGCAGACCCTGCTCAAACTGCTGGTGGGCAAGGGGCGCGGCATTCAGGAGGTGCGTCGCCTCATCAGTCAGGTGGCTGACACCGATGCCAATGTGCTGATCCTCGGTGAGTCGGGAACCGGCAAGGAGGTGGTGGCGCGCGCCATCCATGAACTCTCTTCGCGCTGCAAGGGGCCGTTTGTGCCGATCAACTGTGGCGCCATACCGGCCGAGTTGCTCGAAAGCGAGCTGTTTGGCCATGAGAAGGGGGCCTTCACCGGCGCCATTGCCGCCCGTCGCGGTCGCTTTGAGCTGGCCCAGGGGGGCACCCTGTTTCTCGATGAGATTGGCGACATGCCGCTGCCGATGCAGGTCAAGTTGCTGCGGGTGTTGCAGGAGCGCCTATTCGAGCGGGTTGGCGGGGGCAAGCCCATTGAGGCCGATGTGCGCATCATCGCCGCGACCCACCGGGATCTCGAGACGATGATCCGCCAGCAGACCTTCCGCGAGGATCTCTACTATCGCCTCAACGTCTTTCCCATCGAGACGCCTCCACTGCGTGAGCGGGCCGACGACATTCCGCTGCTGCTGCAGGAGCTGCTGGCCCGCCACAGCGAGCAGCACAAGGCGTGGATCCGGCTGACCCAGCGCGCTACCGAATCCCTGATGCAGTACCAGTGGGGGGGCAATGTACGTGAACTTGCCAACTTGCTGGAGCGACTGCTTATCCTCTACCCCAATCGCATCGTCGATGTGGCCGATCTGCCGGTTCGCTACCGCATGCTGCCCGCTGAAGGGTGGAGCGATGAGCAGGCCGAGTGGGCCGAACGTGAAGCGCTCTCAGCCATCTTCCAGGAGCCGCCTCAGCTTGAAATATCAGCGCCAACCGGGATGGGGATGCAGCTGCCGCAGGAGGGGCTCAACCTTAAGGACATGCTGGCCGAGCTGGAGGTTGAGCTGATCCGTCAGGCGTTGGAGGTACAAGAAGGGGTGGTCGCCCGCGCCGCCGATATGCTGGGCATGCGTCGTACCACCCTGGTCGAGAAGATGAAGAAATATGGCATGAGCAAGGAGTGCTAGGGTCAAATAATTGACCTGTCATGGCATAACATTTTGTTTTATATATAAATTATTTATGGCACGTTAATTGAATAACCTGACTCATTCCATGCTAGTGAGTCAGGTTATTGTCTATGTGCCACCAGCCTTCCCATGAAACCTCCCTGGCCTATCGCCAACTGGATGCCATCTTTGCCGCCCTGCCAACCGGGGTGCTGGTGCTCGATGAGAGTGGTGTGATCCGGCGTGCCAATCCGGCGGCGGTCAGCCTGCTCGGTGAGCCGCTGCAAGGGGAGCGGTGGCGCCAGGTGATCGTGCGCTGTTTCAGCCCGCGCGCCGACGATGGTCACGAGATCTCGTTGCACGATGGCCGCCGGGTGCAGCTCTCGACCCAGCCGCTCGAGGATCAGCCGGGGCAACTGGTGTTCATCAACGATCTGACCGAGACCCGTCGCCTGCAAGATCGCCTCAACCACATGAAACGGCTGTCGGCACTCGGCAACATGGCCGCCTCGCTGGCCCATCAGATCCGCACCCCGCTCTCAGCCGCCATGCTCTATGCCGCCAACCTCGGCAACCGCACCTTAAAGCCCGAATCGCGCAGCCAGTTCCAGCAAAAGCTGATGCAGCGGTTGCAAGATCTCGAGCAGCAGGTCAGCGATGTGCTGCTGTTTGCCCGTAGCGGTGAGGCTCAGGTGGTCAGCGCCGTGTCACTCGATACCCTATTGACCCAGGCGCAATCTGCGGCAGAGGTGTTCTGTGAGCAGCATGCTTGTCGGCTCACCATCGAGATACCGCCAGAGCCGCTGTGGCTGATGGCCAATGCCAACGCCCTGGTGGGCGCCGTGAGCAACCTTATCGCCAACGGTCAGCAGGCCGGCGCTACCGAGATCTGCGTCAGTGCCCACCGTCAGGGTGAGCGGGTGATGCTGCGCATCATCGACAACGGCCGTGGCATGACGGCCACCCAGCAGGCCCGGATTTTTGAACCCTTTTTCACCACGCGCAGTCAGGGCACGGGACTCGGTCTGGCGGTGGTGCACTCGGTGGTGCACTCCCATCAGGGCGAGGTCAGCGTTGCCTCTGCGCCGGGTGAGGGGAGCTGTTTTACCCTTTCTCTGCCGCTGCACATGCCGGCGGCTGAACGTGTTGGAGGTGTGGCATGAGTCAGGCAAGGATCTTGGTGGTGGAAGATGACGACGGGCTGCGTGAGGCCTTGCTCGATACCCTGCTGCTCGGCGGCTACGAGTGCCGTGAGGCCGACAGCGGTGAGCGGGCGCTGGTGCAGCTCTCGCGCCAACCCTTTGACATGGTGATCTCCGACATTCAGATGGGGGGAATGGATGGCCTGACCCTGTTACAGACCATTCGTCAGCAGTTTCCCCAAACTCCGGTACTGCTGATGACCGCCTACGCCAACATCGACGGGGCGGTGCGTGCGATGCGAGAAGGCGCCATCGACTACCTCTCCAAGCCCTTCTCGCCCGAGGTGCTGCTCAACCAGGTGAGCCGCTATGTGCCGGCGCAGCGGGTGGAGAAGCGCGCTGTGGTGTATGGCGATGCGCGTAGCGCCGAGCTGTTCCAGCTGGCCGCCAGGGTGGCGCGCAGCGATGCCACCGTGATGATCAGCGGGCCGAGCGGCAGCGGCAAGGAGGTGCTGGCTCGCTACATCCATGATCAGTCGAGCCGTGCCGAGCAGCCCTTCGTGGCCATCAACTGCGCCGCCATTCCCGAGAACATGCTGGAGGCCACCCTTTTTGGCTATGAGAAGGGGGCCTACACGGGGGCCGTGCAGGGGTGCCCCGGCAAGTTCGAGCAGGCCCAGGGGGGGACCCTGCTGCTCGATGAGATCACCGAGATGGATCTCGCCTTGCAGGCCAAGTTGCTGCGGGTGCTGCAGGAGCGTGAGGTGGAGCGGCTGGGGAGTCGCAAGACCATCGCGCTCGATGTGCGGGTCATCGCGACCAGCAACCGGGATCTCAAGCGGGCAGTGCAAGATGGGCTGTTTCGCGAGGATCTCTACTACCGGCTTAATGTCTTTCCATTGCGCTGGGGGGCCCTGTGCGAGCGGCCCGGCGATATCCTGCCGCTGGCGCGCCATCTGCTGGCCCTGCATGCGGCGCAGGCGGCCCTGCCGCTGCCCCGCTTCACGGCACACGCGGAGGAGCGGCTGCTTGACTACGGCTGGCCCGGCAACGTGCGCGAACTGGCGAACGTGGTGCAGCGCGCCCTGATCCTCTGCGATGGAGAGTGCATTGCCGAGGCGGATCTCATCTTGGAGGACGAGGAGCCTGGCGGCGAGGAGGATGACGAGGGGCGCACTCCGGGGCTGGAGCGGCTTGGCAACGAGCTCAAGCAGCAGGAGCACCAGATCATCCTCGATACCCTGCAACTGTGTCAGGGCAGTCGCAAGGCGGTGGCGGAGAGGCTCGGGATCAGCCCGCGTACCTTGCGCTACAAGCTGGCCAAGATGCGCGAAGCGGGGATCGATATGCCCGCCTGAGGTGGCTCTTGGGCCTCGGCCTGCCTTATCATGTCCTCCTTGATGTCGGCCCGCGCGGGTGGGCCATAGGAGCGACCATGATCACCAACAGCAAACTCGAAGGGCTGCTCAACCAGCTGCTCGAATCCCACGCCATCAAGGACTACTGCCCTAATGGCCTGCAGGTGGAAGGACGCCACCGTATTCGTCATGTGGTCACCGGGGTGACCGCCTGCCAGGCACTGCTCGACCGGGCGGTCGAGCTGGAGGCCGACGCCATCTTGGTGCACCACGGCTACTTCTGGAACGGGGAAAATGCGGTGCTCAAGGGCATGAAGCAGCGCCGCCTCAAGACCCTGCTGACCCACGATATCAATCTGTTCGCCTATCACTTGCCGCTGGATATTCACCCCGAGCTTGGCAATAACGCTCAGCTGGCGCAGCGGCTTGGCGTGCGCCTGACCCGTGGCCTGGAGCCGTGGAATAGCCGCAGCGTGGCCATGGTGGGCAAGCTGGATACGCCGCTCAGCGGCGCCGAGCTGGCCGCTCGCATCGAGGCAAGCCTGGGACGACCCCCTCTGCATTGTGGGGAGAGCGGGCCGGCTGAGATCCGCTCGGTGGCGCTGTGTACCGGGGGCGGCCAAAGCTACATCAACCTAGCGGCAGAGCAGGGGATCGATGCCTTCATCACCGGTGAGGCCTCCGAGCAGACCATTCACACGGCGCGAGAGATGGGGCTGCATTTTTATGCAGCCGGTCATCATGCGACCGAACGCTATGGGGTCAAGGCATTAGGAGAGTGGTTGCAGCAGGCCCATGGCCTGACGGTGACCTTTGTCGATATCGACAATCCGGTATAAAAAAATACCAGGGTAGACACACTACCCTGGTTCTTCGCAGCAGCCATACCGGCAGGAAAGGGATTGCAACTATCAACCATTGAATGTTAATCAATGGTTTCCTGTTTGTGTTTGATTGGTCTTGGTAAAATGGCAGGAATGGTCAATAAGTCGATGCCTGTCACGTTTTCCCTTCACCTTACGAGAGGAGCAAGATGGAACTGCTCAATCGGAATACCTTGCGCCAACTGGAGGCCGATATCGGCAGCGACATGCTGCCCATGGTCATCGGTGTGTTTCTTGACGAAGTAGGGCAACAAAGGGCGCAATTAGTGCCTTTGCTGCAACAGCAGTCATGGGAGGCGCTGGGGCGGCTTGCCCATAGCCTGAAATCATCGTGCGGCAGCTATGGCGCCGAAGTGAGCCAACAGCAGGCGGCCCGCCTGGAGCAGGCGTGCCGCGAGGGTGATACACCGGCCGTGATGGAGGCGTTGGTGGCGCAGCTTGAAGCGTCGCTTGGCGACGTGCTTGGCGAGTTAGCCAACTTGCGGCAGTGAGCCTTGCAGTTCGAGCAGCAGCTGCTCCAGGACCAGGCAGAGACGTTCCCTGTCGTGGCGATGGGGCAGGGCGGGCTCACCCAATTCGCAATTGATAAGGCGGCATGGCACCTTGGCATCGGATGCTGCGGAAGGGGCCAGTACGGCGTCCACTCTTCCTTTGCCCAACTGGGCTTCTAACCAGCGACACTGCTCGGCGAGATCAAGTTGCCCGGCAGGCCCCGGCTCGGGAACCAGATTAGCGATGAAGACCAGCGGAGCGTGGCTGCGGCCGATGGCGTCGCACAGCTCGGGCAGCAGCAACGGGGGCAGCACCGACGTGAAGAAACTGCCGGGGCCGAGCAGGATCAGATCGGCCTGCTGCAAGGCGTCGATCGCCTCGGCGATGGCCGGTACCGGGGGGTGCAAAAACAGGTTTGTTGGTGGGGTATCCAGTTGATCTACCGATAGTTCGCCTATGATATGGTTGCCGCATGGGGTGCGAGCGCACAGATCGGTGGGGTACTCCGACATCGGCAGCAGTTGTGGCTCAATGTGCAGCATATCCCGGATAAGGCCGATGGCATCGAGTGGACGCACGCTGAGCTGATCGAGTGCCAGCAGCATCAGATTGCCGAGATTGTGGCCGGTCAGTTCACCGGGCCCACTGAAGCGGTACTCAAACAGGCGGCTGCCGGTGCTGGGCTCGGTAACCAGTTGATTGAGACAGTTGCGCAGATCTCCCCAAGCGATGCAGGATTGACTCTGACGCAGCCGACCGGTGGAGCCCCCATTGTCGGTTGTGGTGACGATCCCGCTTAAGCGAGAGCCGAG
The DNA here is from genome assembly GCF_000820125.1 of Aeromonas simiae. GTDB lineage: Bacteria > Pseudomonadota > Gammaproteobacteria > Enterobacterales > Aeromonadaceae > Aeromonas > Aeromonas simiae. The sequence goes on from NZ_CDBY01000007.1 coordinate 169,990, forward strand.
AAACGAGAGGGCCGACAAAACCCGGCCCATGCCGTGGCCACCCCCCAGTGTCACCACCCGGTTCAGCTGAGAGAGGGCGGCGGGGCGCCGTGGCTGCCCGCGGGCAAGAAGATGAAGATGATGGTCAGGTGCAGTCTGCATGAGTACAACTCAAATGAAGTTCATCACGGCACAGTCACACTGTGCCTCCACCGCTGACGCGGCTCAGGAGATCATCAGCGATTTATTAGAGCATACGGCCTCCCTGCCGTCTCTGTTGTTGGTCTATTTTTCTGCGCTTCACTCCTCAGAGATACTACAAAACCGCCTGTCTCTGGCATTTCCTGACGTACCCATGCTGGGTTGTAGTTCATGTCGCGCCGTGCAGACCGGGCAGGACGAGGGGGCGCCGGTTGCGGTTGCGGCCTTTTACGATTCGCGGGGCGCCTATGGGGTCGCGGGCTCGATGGAGCCCGATGCTCATCAACTGCTCAAGGAGGCAATGCGGCGTTGCGACCGTCCTGGCGAGTTGCCACACATGGTGTTGCTGCACGCAAGCCCTGGTCTGGAAGAGACCCTGCTGGCCCAGATCGATGCCGAGCTGGGCCATAGCGTGCCGGTGATTGGTGGCTCGGCGGCCGATGAGGCGGTGCAGGGGCAATGGCAGCTCTGCTGGAGTGATGGCGCCATGGGGGAGGGGGCGGCGCTGGCCGTGCTCTACCCCGACTGTGAGCTCGCCTTTCAGTTTCACTCCGGCTACATGCCAACTCGCAATCACGCCGTCGTGACCGAGGCTGAGGGGCGAGAGGTGATCAGCCTCGATGGGCGTCCGGCCGCCGATCTCTATCAGGAGTGGCTGGGGATATCGCTCCCCAATGGCCCGATCCTGCGTGAGACCACCCTGGCCCCGCTGGCACGGGTGGTGGGGGCCATGTATGAGGTTCCCTACTACAAGCTCTCCCATCCAGAGTCGATTACCAAGCGCCGTGGTTTGCGTCTGTTCACCCGCATTGAGCAGGGGGAGACCCTCTGGTTGATGCAGGGCAGCGCCGAGGGGCTGTTACAGCGCAGTTTGCTGGCGGCCAGGGTCGAGCCCGCCTATGGCATGCCATCAAGCCTTGAGCCGTTTGGTGCCCTGGTGGTGTTCTGCGCCGGCTGCCGGCTGGCGCTTTCGGAGCGCCTTGACGAGTTATCGCTGCAATTTCGTCAGCGGCTGGGTGGGATCCCCTACGTCATGCCATTCACTTTCGGGGAGCAGGGGCGTTTGCCGCAAGGGGAGATCACCCACGGTAACTTAATGATTTCCAGCGTGATCTTCTGCAGCGGGGAGCGCTTGAATGACCAATGAGCAGGAGGGGCACAGTCTGGAGTCACTGGGGGCCCGATTACAGTCGACCCTGGCCGAATTGGCTCGCAGTCAGGGGCGCGAGGCCCACTATCGGCACGAATCGGATACGCTGCTGCGTGGCATCGCAACGCTGGCCGAGGCAAAGACCCTCGATGAGGTGCTGCTCGGTCTTATCAAGGTGCTGCAACCCTTCATCGGCTTTGAGGCGGCCTTGGTGGTCGGCGCCCAGCCGCAGCGCGGTACCACGCTGCTTTGCAGTTGCAACGAGGTGCAGCCCTACCAATGGCCATGGGGACGGGCCTTCGAACGGGCGCTGGCAGGGGAGACCCTGATCCTCTATGAGCCGGCGTTATTGCCCGATTTTGCTCCCGTAGCTCACTCCCCCCTGTGGCGTAGCGTGTTGCTGACCGGCCTCAAGGCCCCCGGATTTAGCGGTGTGCTGGTGTGCCGTCACAGCCAGCAGCGGGGGCTGGATCTCGACAGCAAGACGGCGCTGCAACGCTGTCGGCCGCTGATCTCCCAAGCGCTGGTCAACCTCGCCTACCGGGCTCGGCTCGAGCAGCAGGTGGAACTACGGACCGAGGCGCTGCATGCCAGTGAGCAGCGCTTTCGCCATTTTGCAGCCATGGCGTCCGACTGGTTCTGGGAGTGTGATGAGCGCTTTTGTATCAGCTATGTCTCGGCGCCGGATCGGGCCAATGGTGAGCTGAGCCAGCGTCTGCTCGGACGCAGTCTGCTGACGCTCGAATGGCTGCAACTCCATGATACGGAAGACTTTCGTCCTGCGTTGTGTGCTCAGCAGCCCCTACGTCGGTTGCGTACAGCGGTGCGCCGACGCGGTGAACTGCTGTGGCTGGAGGTCAATGCTGACCCCTGCTTCTCGAGTGATGGAGCCTTTACCGGTTATCACGGCACGGCGCGCGATATTGGCGATCTGATCCGCCGTGAGCAGGAGCTGGCCAAGGCGCGCGATCTGGCTCAGGCCGCCAGCCAGGCCAAGTCGCGTTTTCTGGCCATGATCACCCATGAGCTGCGTTCCCCTATGAATGCCGTGTTAGGGACGCTGGATCTGCTGCAACACGCGCCGCTTGAGGAGCAGCAACACGCCTTGCTGGGGCATGCCACCCACGCGGCCCGCATGTTGCAAACGGTCATCGACGATGTGCTCGATTATTCCAAGATTGAGTCGGGGACGCTCTCATTGCGTCGTGAGCCTTTCAGCCCGGTCACACTCTGTCAGGCCCTGCTTGAGCCTCTCTATCCGGAGGCGCAGCGGCGTGATCTGCAATTGGTGCTGCAATTGGACTCCGACGTGCCTGAAACCCTGCTCGGGGATCCGGTGCGCCTCTCCCAGATCATCGGCAACCTGCTCGGCAATGCCATGAAGTTCACCCCCGACGGTGAGGTGCGGCTGCATCTCGGTTGGTCGTCCCAGTTGTTGATCGAAGTGTATGACAGCGGCATTGGCATCACGCCGGTGGATCTGGAGCGGGTGTTTGAACCCTTTGTCCAGGGGGACAGCTCGGCCACCCGCAGCTTCTCGGGGGCCGGCCTCGGGCTCGCTATCTGTCGGCGCCTCACGACCCTGATGGGCGGTGAGATTGGGGCCGACAGCGAGCAGGGGAAGGGGAGCCGCTTTTGGTGCCGCCTGCCGCTTTCGCTCCCCCAGAGCCCGCTGCAGGCACCACAGATCAAGCCGCTGCGAGCGCCCATGCCCCTTTCGGTGCTGGTGGTGGATGACAGCGAGGTCAATCGCATGGTGGTGTCACTCATGTTGCAGCGGCTGGTTCAGGAGGTGCAGGAGTGCGCTAGCGCCGAAGCGGCATTGGCTCTTGTGATGAACCGGGCACCGGATCTGATCCTGATGGATCTGCGCATGCCGCAGATCGACGGGCTGGAGGCCACTCGCCGTCTGCGTGGGTTGGGTTATAGGGGATGCATCGTGGCGCTGACCGCCAATGCCATGCCAGAAGATCGCGAGCAGGCGCTGGCTGCCGGCATGGATGACTTCATGGCCAAACCCATCAGCCTCGCCCGGCTGCAAGAGTGTTGCGAGCGGCATTTCCCCCAGTGCGCAGGATAAAAAAAAGGCCAACCGGGGAGGTTGACCAATTCTTCAGCATAACTGAAGAGAGCACGGGATAAATCGGGTTGTTCCTACTTGCATGAAAAAGTCATGCCAACTTTTTTTGTCCCTTTTCCCGCCTTGTTTGTCGTTTTTATGAGCGATTCATTGCATTGTGGTAGCGTGTCTTTGTCGCAAATTGCGATGCTTTGCATTCTGCGAGACGATTCTTACGTGACGATCAGCTTGTGCAGAAAGTGGCGGGCCGCTTCACTGCTCTGCTTGGCGATCAGCCCTTGCTTCTCTTGCACCGGCATCGGCAGGATCTCAAGCCAGCGCTGGCACAACCAGGCTGCATCGTCATAGCGCTTGTCCGGGTAAAGCTCATCGAGCTCGGGGTATTGGGCGAACACATCGCGCAGGCGGGTCGCCAACACGGCATCGCTGTCATCCGAGTGGCACTGGGGCCAGTTGGGCAGCAGCTCGACATCGGCCCGCTTGAGCTGACCCCCCTCTTCGTGCAGCTGGTGGATATAGAAGCGCTCCAGCCCCTGCACCGTAATACCGAGCAGGCCATCGTTGAGGGTGTAGAAGTCGATCACCTTGACCCGGGTGCCGATGGGCAGGATCCGCCCCGATTGGCCGGTCACTGTGCTCTCTTCCATTACGATGCCAAACCCTTGATCCTCGATGAAGGACTCCTTGAGCATCTCCAGGTGACGCTGCTCAAACAGACGCAGCGGCAGCTTGCCGCCCGGTAGGATGTGGGAAGGCAAGGGAAACAGGGCGAGTGATTGCTGTGTCATGTTTCATCCTCCGGTCTGGAACTGACTCAAACGGACTTGTGCAGCACTCGTGCCAACTCATGAAAAACGGGCCCGCAGGCCCGTTTATGTCACATCCATCATGCTCAATGACGCTGTTCAAGGTACATCACAGCCGCTTCCACCCGGCTCTGTGCCTGGAGTTTCTTCAGCAGGCTCTTAACGTGTACCTTCACGGTCCCTTCCGAGATATGCAGGGCCGAGGCCACCTGCTTGTTGGAGAGGCCCTTTGCAATTTCACGCAGGATTTGCATTTCGCGACGCGTCAGGCTCTCGAGCTTCTCTTGCAGATGATCCAGCTCGTAGAGGTTTTCCAGATAGGGACGCAGCGGCTCGCTCAAGATCTGCTTGCCACTCATCACCTCTTCGAGCTGGGCCAACAGCATCTCGGGCTCGGTATCCTTGAGCAGGTAACCATCGGCGCCGGCCTTGAGCAGTGCCACCACATCCTGGCGGGCATCGGAGACGGTGAGGATCACCACTCTTGAGGTGATCTCTTCCTCACGCAGTGCCCGCAGGGTATCGAGCCCGGACAGCCCCTTCATGTTGAGATCGAGCAGGATCAAGTCCGGCTCGGACACCTTGGCCTGGGCAATTGCATCCGCGCCGTTGGCAGCTTCGCCGACGACCTCGAAGTTCTCTTCCAGGGCCAGCAGCTGCACTATGCCCTTGCGCATCAGAGGGTGGTCATCAACGACCAGAATGGAATATTTGACGTCGTCCATCAGGCTTCTCTTGTCTGGGTTGTCGGAAAAATGAGGTGCACCCTGGTTCCCTGGGGGCGGTGATCGCCGATGCTGAGCCGGCCGTGCAGCTTGCTGGCCCGCTCGTTCATGATGCTCAGGCCGTAGTGGTTGACGGCCGAGCGGGAGGCGCCTATGCCCACCCCGTCATCGGTAACCTGAACCTCGATAGTACCATCAGGAAGTGTCTGACAGCTAACATCAATCACTTGCGCATTGGCATGCTTGATGGCGTTGAGCACGGCTTCACGGATCAGCTGCAAGATATGGATGTGCTGGCCCGCCTCCAGATCGCTGCTCGACAGGCGGTAATCGAGCCGGATGGTCGCCGATGTCTGAGGGGTCAGCTGCTCGAGCATGACGCCGATGGCCTCGCCGAGATCGGCCTCGGCAATGGAGAGGCGAAAGGTGCCGAGCAGTTCGCGCAGCTGGGTGTAGGCGTTGCCGAGCCCTTCGTCGATCTGCTGCATCACCTGGGCGGTGCGTTCGGTCTGCCCTTTGGCAAATGCGCGCTTGAGCAGGGCCGACTGGATCTTGAGATAAGAGAGGGCCTGCGCCAGTGAGTCGTGCAGCTCACGGGCGATGACGGCGCGCTCTTCCATCAGCAGCAGGCGCTGCTGTTGCAGCAGGGTCTGATCCTTGTGCAGCACCTGGGCGAGCAGCATGGCGAAGTTCTTCATCAGGCGCTGGTCGATCGGGGCATCGCTGATTAGATCGAGGCAACCATACTCCTGCTCGTCCATCTGTAACGGGAACCGCTCCCGTGCCGGCGTCTCTTCGGGCCAGCCGCTGCGCCCGGTGAGGTAGGTGGGAATAGTGTTGTGTTCAAAACGGGTCAGGCGGATATGGGCGATGTGCTGGTGGGCTGCGGCTCGGTCCAGCAGCTTGATCAAGGTGCGTGAGCTGAGGGGGGCCTCGTGCAGCTGCTGGGCCGTGCTGTAGAGAAACGACAGGGTGTCATTGGCCTGTTGCAGCTTGGCGGTCTTTTCCTCGACCTTGTGCTCCAGATCGCGATAGAGCTTGTCGAGCTCGCTCGCCATGGTGGCAAAGGCGCCGGAGAGCTCTCCCAGCTCGTTGGGGGAGCGCGGGGGGAGTTGCAGCAGAAAGTTGCGTTGCTCGACCTGGCGGGCGCAGGCGACCAGCTGATTGAGGGGGGCGACCACCTCGCGCCGGGTGAAGCGCACGGTAAACCAAGCGATGACGATGATGGCAAGCAGGCCAAGCCCCTCGGCGATGGCTAGCATACGCACCTTGAACTCGACGTGAAATTGCATCTGATTGACGAAGTCATCGATGGCGGTGACAAACCGCTCTGTGTTGTCGGAGTAGCGCTCGGGGGTGTCATGCTCGATGTGGCTGCGCATCAGGCGCCACTGGCTGAGCACTTCCCCATAGGTACGGCGCAATGAGGCGGGGGTGATCCAGCGCTGGGTCTCCTGCAACTCTTCGGCATTGAGGGTCTCTTCGAATTGAGCGAGGCGATCGCGTACCGGTTTGCCCTGGCTTATCTCGTACGCCATGCGGTAGGCCTGCATCCGCAGCGAGCCTGACAGATTGATCGCCTTGGCATCGGGCACCGAGTAAAAGAGGGTGATCATGGCCACCAAAGAGATGAGGCTCGCCATAAACAAGATGAGCAGCATGGCGCGGCCGATGGCACTGCTCACCGAGGTAACCTGAAACCATTTTTTCATCGGGATCTCGATTCAATCTGCCGGGGAACTACCCCTTTGGGAACGTGGGCATTGTAACTTAACCTGTGCTAGCATCCGCAAATTCATTGAACTCCGAGCCACCTTGCCTACGTCGGCAGATAGGGGAGGGTGGCCGACAGCTTAGCGCTGTAAGGGTCAGGGAAGAAATGACCTGGCCTCCCGTATTTGGAAAGGTGTTTATGTCGCTGCTTGAAGACGGCCATGCCCGTCGCTTTCACTATCTGCGTCTCTCGGTGACCGATGTGTGCAACTTTCGCTGCACCTACTGTCTGCCGGACGGCTACCGCCCCGAAGGGCGCAAATCCTTTCTTGATCAAGCTGAGATAGCCAGAGTCGTTCGCGCTTTTGCTGCCATGGGCACCCGCAAGGTGCGCCTGACCGGCGGGGAGCCCTCCCTGCGCCGCGATTTTACCGACATCATCCGCATCGTGGCGGCGACGCCCGGCATTGAACAGGTGGCCATGACCACCAACGGTTATCGCCTGCGTGAGCGGGCGGCCGAGTGGCGCGAGGCCGGATTGACCAACCTGAACGTCAGTGTGGACAGTCTGGATGCCCGTCAGTTTCACCGCATCACCGGAGAAGACAAGCTGACCGAGGTGATGGCTGGGATTGATGCGGCGCTGGCCGCCGGGTTTGCGCGGGTCAAAGTCAACGCCGTGTTGCTCAAGGGGCTCAATGACCATGAACTGTCGACCTTTCTCGACTGGATTAAGACGCGCCCCATCGAGCTGCGTTTCATCGAGCTGATGCAAACCGGCGAGATGGAGGCGTTGTTCACCCGTCACCATGCCAGTGGTGAAGTCATCAAGGGGCAACTGTTGGCGGCGGGGTGGGTGCAGCAACTGCGGGCTATCGACGCCGGGCCTGCCCAGGTGTTCCATCATCCCGACTATCTCGGTGGCATCGGCCTCATCATGCCCTATAGCAAGGATTTTTGTGCCGGCTGCAACCGGTTGCGAGTCTCCTCGGTCGGTAAGCTGCACTTGTGCCTGTTTGGTGACGACGGAGTGGCGCTGCGCGATCTGTTAGCGGCCGACGAGCAACAAGAGGCACTGATGGAGCGGGTTCACATGGCGCTTGGTCACAAGTTGGCCAGCCATCGTCTGCATCAGGGTAACAGTGGTACAACTCCCCATCTGGCGTCGCTAGGTGGTTGATTCTTTGCGAGAAGAATTATCAATTGGCGTTTAATTTACCCCTAAGGGGTATAAGCAATGCCTATTTCGCTTGATCCAACGCAAGGTTCCCCCCTATTTATCCCGCCGGTGGTATATGAGACCTTTTTCTCTGCCTGCACTATACCCTTAACAAAAATATGTGCATCCAGAAGCACAATTTCTGTCCCCTCTGGGGACACATTGGGGCCAGTGAGGAAGAGTCATGTCACAGGGAGTCGATCCAACCCGACGTGCATTGCTGCGCGGACGATTTCGACCACAGGCAAAGGTATTGCCCCTGCCATGGGCGCTGCCGTGGACACAATTTAGCGCCGGCTGCACGCGTTGTGATGGCTGCATCAAGGCCTGCCCCGAACAGATCATCGTGCGGGGCGAGGGGGGATTCCCCACCCTAGATTTCACCCGTGGTGAATGCACGTTCTGTGGCCAGTGCGTTGATGTCTGCAATGAGCCTCTTTTTCTCCCCCGCACACTATCTCCCTGGTCGCTTAAAGCCCATATAGGTAGCGGTTGCCTCGCCTTTGGCAAGGTATTCTGCCAATCCTGCCAGGATGCCTGCGAGCTGCGCGCCATCCGTTTTCGACCCGTGGCGGGCGGCATTCCCACTCCGAGTATTGAACCTGCCGACTGCACCGGATGCGGTGCCTGTGTGGCGGGTTGTCCGACCCAGGCCATTACGGTGGCCGATCCCCGTGAGGAGCGACCCTGATGACTCAGGAGAAGCACGACGAATACCACGTCTCCAGTCTGCTGGTGCTGACCCAACCCACCCGACGTCATGAGGTGGCCGGTCAAGTGGCTACACTGGTGGGTGCCGAGGTGCACGCCGTCAGTGACGAGGGCAAGCTGGTGGTGACCCTGGAGGGGGCCCGCCAGAGGGAGATCATTGAAGCCATCGATGCGATCAACGCCATACCAGGCGTGATTTCGGCGGCCCTGATCTACCACCAATTTGACGAACAAAAACCATGTGAGGATCTGTCATGAAGCTGAGCCGACGTGACTTTATGAAGGCCAATGCGGTGGCGGCAGCCGCTGCTGCGGCCGGGATCAGTGCCCCGAGTCTGGCGGCCAACCTGATCACCAGCACCGACAAGACCGCCATCAAGTGGGACAAGGCGCCGTGCCGCTTCTGCGGCACCGGTTGCTCGGTGCTCGTGGGCACCCAGGAGGGTCGCGTCGTTGCCACCCAGGGCGATCCGGATGCCCCGGTCAACCGTGGCCTCAACTGCATCAAGGGGTACTTCCTCTCCAAGATCATGTACGGCCAGGATCGCCTGACCCAACCCATGCTGCGGATGAAGAACGGCCAGTATGATAAGGAAGGGGAGTTCGCCCCCATCAGCTGGGATCAGGCCTTCGACATCATGGCCGAGAAGTTCAAGGCCACCCTGAAAGAGAAGGGGCCGACCGCAGTGGGTATGTTCGGCTCGGGTCAGTGGACCGTGTGGGAAGGCTATGCCGCCGCCAAGCTGTTCAAGGCGGGCCTGCGCACCAACAACCTCGATCCCAACGCCCGTCACTGCATGGCCTCGGCCGTGGTCGGTTTCATGCGCACCTTCGGTATGGATGAGCCCATGGGCTGCTACGACGACATCGAGCAGGCCGATGCCTTCGTGCTGTGGGGCTCCAACATGGCCGAGATGCACCCCATCCTCTGGTCGCGTATCTCCGATCGCCGCCTCTCCAACCCGAACGTGCAGGTGCACGTGCTCTCGACCTTTGAGCACCGCAGCTTCGAGCTGGCCGATAACGCCCTGGTCTTCACCCCGCAAAGTGATTTGGCGATCCTCAACTACATCGCCAACTACATCATCAAGAACGACAAGGTGAACTGGGACTTCGTCAACAAGCACACCCAGTTCAAGAAAGGGGTCACCGACATCGGCTATGGCCTGCGTCCGACCCACCCCTTGCAGCAAAAGGCCAAGAATCCCGACAGCGGCGACTCCACTCCGATGACGTTCGAGGAGTTTGCCAAGTTTGTGGCCGACTACGACGTCGAGAAGGTCTCCAAGCTCTCCGGCGTGCCGGTCGACCGGCTCGAGAAACTGGCCAAAATCTATGCTGACCCGAATGCCAAGGTGGTCTCCTACTGGACCATGGGCTTTAACCAGCACACCCGCGGCGTCTGGGCCAACAACCTCTGCTACAACATCCACCTGCTGACCGGCAAGATCTCCCAGCCGGGATCTGGCCCCTTCTCCCTGACCGGCCAGCCGTCGGCTTGCGGCACCGCCCGCGAAGTGGGCACCTTTGCCCACCGCCTGCCGGCCGACATGGTGGTGACTGACCCTGCCCATCGCGCCATCGCCGAGAAGCTGTGGCAACTGCCCGAGGGAACCATCCCCGAGCAGGTGGGCTATCACGCCGTGCTGCAAGATCGCATGCTCAAAGATGGCAAGCTCAATGCCTACTGGGTGATGTGCAACAACAACATGCAGGCCGGCCCCAATATCAATGAAGAGCGTCTGCCTGGCTATCGCGATCCGCGTAACTTCATCGTGGTCTCCGACCCTTACCCGACTGTCACCGCTCAGGCGGCCGATCTGATCCTGCCCACCGCCATGTGGGTGGAGAAGGAAGGGGCGTACGGCAACGCCGAGCGTCGCACCCAGTTCTGGCATCAGCAGGTGAAGGCGCCGGGTGAGGCGAAATCGGACCTGTGGCAGCTGATGGAGTTCGCCAAGCGTTTCACCGTGGAAGAGGTGTGGCCGGCCGAGCTTATCGCCAAGAATCCTGCGCTCAAGGGCAAGACCCTGTTTGACGTGCTCTACGCCAACGGCGTGGTCAACAAGTTCAAGAAAGAGGAGTGCAAGGGGGCGCTGAACGAAGAGTCCGAACACTTCGGTTTCTACGTGCAAAAGGGCCTGTTCGAGGAGTACGCCAGCTTCGGCCGTGGTCATGGCCACGATCTGGCGCCGTTCGATCAGTACCATGAGGCGCGCGGCCTGCGCTGGCCCGTGGTGGACGGCAAAGAGACCCTGTGGCGCTATCGCGAAGGGTATGACCCCTACGTCAAGAGTGGTGAAGAGGTGCGCTTCTATGGCCGCCCCGATGGTAAGGCGATCATCTTCGCGCTGCCCTACGAGCCGGCGGCCGAAGAGCCGGATGCCGAGTTCGACTTGTGGCTCTCCACCGGTCGCGTACTCGAGCACTGGCACACCGGCACCATGACCCGCCGCGTGCCCGAGCTGTACCGCTCCTTCCCCGATGCGGTGTTGTTCATGCACCCGGACGACGCCAAGGCGCGCAATCTGCGTCGTGGTGATGAGGTGAAGGTGATCTCCCGCCGTGGCGAGGTGAAGACCCGCATCGAGACCCGTGGCCGTAACAAGCCGCCCAAGGGATTGGTGTTCATGCCCTTCTTCGACGCCAGTCAGCTGGTCAACAAGGTCACCCTGGATGCCACCGATCCGCTCTCGAAAGAGACGGATTTCAAGAAGTGTGCCGTCAAGGTGATGAAGGCCTGAGCATGAGGAGAGCAGTGGCATGAGCAGAGTGGTCAGTCGGCGACAGTTTCTCGGTGAGATGGCCAAAGGGGCGTGCGGGGTGGGGCTGCTTGGCCTTGGCCTCGGCGCCCTGGCACGCCAGCAGGCCGAGGCATTGCCGGCCCAGGCTCTGCGCCCGCCCGGAGCTCTGATCGAGGATGAGTTTCTCGGTGCCTGTGTGCGCTGTGGTCTCTGTGTCGAGGCCTGCCCGTATGACACCCTGAAACTCGCCCGCTGGTTCGAGCCGGTGACCACGGGCACCCCTTGGTTTTCGGCCCGCAAGGTGCCGTGCGAGATGTGTGACGACATTCCCTGCGTGGTCGCCTGTCCGAGCGGAGCCCTCGATCCGGCTCTGACCGAGATCGACGACGCGCGCATGGGGGTGGCGGTGCTCATTGACCACGAGACCTGCCTCAACGCGCTCGGTTTGCGCTGCGATGTCTGCTATCGGGTCTGCCCGCTCATCGATCAGGCGATCACCCTCGATCTGCAGCACAACGCTCGTACCGGCAAGCACGCCATCTTTTTGCCCACGGTGCACAGCGATGTCTGCACCGGCTGCGGCAAGTGCGAGCATGCCTGCGTGCTGGAAGAGGCGGCCATCAAGGTGTTGCCGCGTCAGCTGGCCAAAGGGGAGCTGGGGCATCACTACCGGCTCGGTTGGGAAGAGAAAGCCAAGGCGGGCAAGGCGCTGATCGATGAGCCGCTGACCCTGCCCGTACGCAAACCGGAGGGGTTATGAGCAAGGCCATGAGTAAAGCCAGCCGCATTCCCGGCCGCGAAGCGAGCCAGAAGCTGGGGTGGTGGCATGCCCACCGTTTCCTGCTGCTGCGGCGTCTGACCCAGCTGTCGGTGATGGGCTTGTTCCTGCTGGGGCCACTGGCCGGGATCTGGGTGCTCAAAGGCAATCTGTCGAGCTCCGAGCTGCTCGGTGCGGTGCCGCTCACCGATCCCCTGGTGCTGCTACAGACCCTGGCCACCGGCCACTGGCCACTGAATGCGCTGCTCATCGGCAGCGCCATCGTGTTGCTGGGGTACTGGCTGGTCGGGGGGCGGGTGTTCTGCTCCTGGGTCTGCCCGGTGAACCTCATCACCGATGCGGCCGCCTGGCTGCGGATGCGCCTTGGCCTGCGTGCCGGCAGTACGCTCTCCCGGGCGACCCGCTACTGGCTGCTGGCCATGGTGCTGGTGCTGCCTGTGGCGACGGGGTTGCTGGTGTGGGAGTGGGTCAACCCGGTTCCGCTCGTGCTGCGTGGCCTGCTGTTTGGCATGGGGGCGGGGTGGACGCTGCTGCTGGCGCTGCTGCTGTTCGATCTGTTCGTGGTGGAGCGGGGCTGGTGTGGCCACCTCTGTCCGGTGGGTGCCTTCTGGGCCCTGGTCAACCGGGTTGGATTTATCAAGATCTCTGCCAGCGGCCGCGACCGCTGCAGCAACTGTATGGACTGTTATGCCGTCTGCCCCGAGCGGCCGATCCTCAAAGGGCCGGTACATGGTGCCAGACGCGGGCATGGGCCGCTCATCGCCGCCCAGGAGTGCCTCAACTGCGGCCGCTGCATCGATGTGTGCGCGGAGCAGGTTTTCACCCTTTCGGTCGGATTTGCCGTCAAGGCAGACAACATGTCGGAGAAACAACAATGAAAAAGCTGATTGGAGCAATGCTGGCCTGCCTGCTGGCGGGGGGGCTGATGGCTGCTGAAACCCCGGATTTCAATACCGATACCGGTGGACTCAAGTCGGAGCGGGGCATCACGGATCTGGGTAGCGAGGATAATCCTGCGCCGCTCAAGAATTTTCGTAAGGATGGTGACGCCTATGCGCGTCAGTACATGCACCAGCCGCCGATGATCCCCCATGACACCCGCAACTATGAGGTCGACAGCAAGGTCAATAAGTGCCTGGCCTGCCACAGCTTCAAGAACGCCGCCGCCATGAAGGCCCCCAAGATCAGCCCGACCCATTTCGAAACCCGTGACGGCGTGACCCTGGGCGAGGTCTCCCCGCGCCGTTACTTCTGCCTGCAGTGCCACGTGCCCCAGGTGGATGCCAAGCCGCTGGTGGATAACACCTTCAAGCCGGTCGAATCCCTGAACTGAGGAGCCTGAAACGATGAAACTGCCCGGTTTTGTTCAGCGATTGTGGGTGACCTTCAAATCTCCCTCCAAGGCGGCGCTGTGGGTGATCCTGCTGCTTGGCTTCTTTGGTGGTGTCATCTTCTGGGGGGGCTTTAACACCGCCATGGAGGCCTCCAACACCGAGGCCTTCTGCACCGGTTGCCACGAAATGCGTGACAACGTGTTCCAGGAGTACCGCGACACCATCCACTATGCCAACCGCTCCGGTGTGCGCGCCAGTTGCCCGGATTGCCACGTGCCCCATGAGTGGACTTACAAGATCATCCGCAAGGTGCAGGCCTCCAAGGAGTTGTGGGGCAAGCTCACCGGCAAGGTGGACACCCGCGAGAAGTTCGAATCGCATCGGCGCGAGATGGCCGAGCGGGAGTGGAAGCGGATGAAGGACACCGACTCGCGCGAGTGCCGCAACTGCCACAACTTCGAGTACATGGACTTCTCCTTGCAAGGGCAGCGGGCGGCCAAGATGCATGCCACCAATCTGGCCAATGGCGAGAGCACCTGCATCGACTGCCATAAGGGGATTGCCCACCAGTTGCCGGAGATGTCCGGCGTGCCTGGGTTCTAACGCGCAGCGCACTGTGTCACCACAGAGGGCGACGGGCAACCGGCGCCCTCTGTTTTTGTGAGTCATAACAGACAGATAAGATGCCTGTTGTGACAGACACTTAGGGATAGGTCTGATACACTTTCGCGGCCCCGCCGCCATGAGCCAGTGGCCAAGGCAGGGCTTGTCCGTATTCATTTCTCCGGGAGCAAACCGGATCTCAGTAAGGAGCCGCCATGGCCAGGTGTGCCGCGCCCTTTCGCCCTCTCTCTATCGCCGTGCTGACGGTGACCGATTCCCGTACCCTGGAGCAAGACAGCTCCGGAGACTATCTGGCTGACGTCGTGCGCGCTGCCGGCCATCGTCTGGCCGAGCGGGCCCTGCTACCGAACGATCGCTACCGGCTGCGCGCCCTGGTGTCGGCCTGGATCGCCGATCCCGCTATCGAGGCGGTTGTCATCAACGGCGGCACCGGTTTTTATGACCACAACCAGACGCCAGAGGCGATCGCCGTGCTGTTCGATCGCCCGGTCGAGGGGTTTGGCGAGCTGTTTCGCCAGCTCTCGTTTGCCGAGCTCGGCTCGGCCAGCGTGCAAAGCCGCGCCATTGCGGGGCTGGCCAATCGCACGGCCATCTTCTGTCTGCCGGGATCGACCGGCGCCTGCCGTCTCGGTTGGGAGCAGCTGATTGCCCCCCAGCTCGACGCCTCGACCCGTCCCTGCAACTTCGTGAGCCACCTAGGCAAGGAGTCTCAATGAGTGCCGAACTGACCCACCTCAACGCCCGTGGCGAAGCCCACATGGTGGACGTCACCACCAAGGCCGTGACCGAGCGCGAAGCCCGCGCCGAGGCCTTCATCGCCATGGCGCCAGCGACCCTGGCACTGATCCTCTCGGGGGAACACCATAAGGGCGATGTGTTTGCCACCGCCCGCATCGCCGGGGTCATGGCGGCCAAGAAAACCGCCGATCTCATCCCCCTGTGCCACCCGCTGGCGCTGACCAAGGTCGAGGTGGAGATCACTCCCGAGCCGGCCCACAGCCGGGTTCGTATCGAAACCCTGTGCAAACTCGCGGGCAAGACCGGGGTCGAGATGGAGGCACTGACCGCGGCGTCGGTGACGGCGCTGACCATCTATGACATGTGCAAGGCGGTGCAAAAAGACATGGTCATCGGCCCGGTGCGGCTGCTAGAAAAGCGGGGCGGCAAGTCCGGCCACTTCCAGGCGGATATGAACCCCGATCAACACAATGCAGGAGAGGCCTCATGATCCAGGTGCTGTTTTTTGCTCAGGTGCGTGAGCTGGTGGGGTGTGACGCGCTGGCCATGCCGGATGAGTACACCAGCGCCGAGGCGCTGCGCGCCGCACTGGCCGAGCGCGGTGACAAGTGGGCGCTGGCCCTTGAACCCGGCAAGCTGCTGGTGGCGGTCAACCAGACCCTGGTGCCGCTCGATACCCCCATCAAGGGGGGCGATGAGGTGGCCTTCTTCCCGCCGGTGACGGGGGGATGAGCATGGAGCCCCTCATCGTGGTGCAGCGCGAGGATTTCAGCCTCGCCGCCGAATATGAGCGCCTGGCCGCGCGCCGTGACAGCGGCGCCATCGTCACGTTTGTGGGCAAGGTGCGCGACTTCAACCAGGGGGAGCAGGTGGCCGGCTTGTCGCTGGAGCACTACCCCGGCATGACCGAGAAGGCGCTGGCCGCCATCGTGCGCGAGGCCGAAGTGCGCTGGCCATTGCAAGCGTGCACCCTGATCCACCGGGTGGGCGATCTGCTGCTCGGGGATCAAATTGTGCTGGTGGCGGTCAGCTCGGCCCACCGCGAGGCGGCC
Source organism: Aeromonas simiae (assembly GCF_000820125.1). Lineage (GTDB taxonomy): Bacteria > Pseudomonadota > Gammaproteobacteria > Enterobacterales > Aeromonadaceae > Aeromonas > Aeromonas simiae. The sequence continues at coordinate 185,844 of NZ_CDBY01000007.1, forward strand.
TTCGCCGCTTGCCACTTCATCATGGATTACTTGAAAACCCGGGCCCCTTTCTGGAAGCGTGAGCTCAGCCACGACGGTCGTCGTTACTGGGTCGAGGCCAAAGAGAGCGACAACGAGGCCGCCGCCCGCTGGCAGGAGTAGCCCTGTGTGGGCGTGAAGGAGAGAAAACGCATGGGACGTCGATATGGATGGGGGCTGGCCCTGCTGCTGGTGATGCCGGCGGTGCAGGCCGACGACATCAAGGTGGCGGTGGCGGCCAACTTCAAGGGCACCCTTGGCAAGATTGCCGAGGCGTTCCAGGCCGAGACCGGCCACTCGGTCACCATCAGCTCGGCCGCCACCGGGGTGCTCTACACCCAGATCCGCCACGGCGCGCCGTTCGATCTCTTTCTCTCGGCCGATGCGGCCACGCCGCAAAAGCTGGAAAAAGAGGGTAAGGGACTGGGGCGCTTTACCTATGCCTACGGCAAGCTGGGACTGTGGCGCAGGGGAGGGCCGGCCCCCGACGAGGCGGCCCTGCGCGCCTGGCGCGGCAATCTGGCCATCGCCAATGCCCGCACCGCCCCCTATGGGGCCGCCGCCATGGCCACCTTGGCGCACCTTAAGATCGCCCCCCAACAGTTTCGGGTGCTGACCGGCAGCAACATCGGCCAGACCTGGCAGTTTGTCGAGAGCGGCAACGCCGAGTATGGCTTCGTCGCCTGGGCCAATCTGGTGGAGGCGGGCAAGAGTGCCGAGGCGTGGGAGGTGCCTGCGGCCTTCTACCCCCCCATCGAGCAGCAGGGGGTGGTGCTCAAGCCGGGCCCGGCGACCGAGGCGCTGGTGGCCTGGTTACAAGGTGAGAAGGGCCACGCCCTCATCGCCGCCGCCGGTTACGGCCTGCCGGCCCGCTGACGCATGCCCAGCGCCGCCGATCTGCTCGCCATCGGGCTGACATTGAAACTCGCCGCCTGCACCACCGGGCTCTTGCTGCTGCTCTCGCCACCGCTTGCCTGGTGGTTGGCGCGCAGCCGTCACTGGGCCCGCCCCGTGGTGGAGGCGCTGGTGGCGCTGCCACTGGTGTTGCCGCCCACCGTGCTGGGCTTTTACCTGCTGCTCGCCTTCTCGCCTGACACCGGTCTTGGGCAGGGGTGGCAGCGCCTGTTTGGCAGCCAGCTGGCGTTTAGCTTCAGCGGGCTGCTCATCGCCTCGCTCATCTATTCGCTCCCCTTCGTGGTGCAGCCGCTCACCTCGGCCTTCGTCAATCTGGGGGATCGCGAGCTGGAAGCCGCCGCCACCCTGGGGCTCGGCCCGGTCGAGCGCTTCATGCGCATCGTGCTGCCGATGACGCTACCGAGTTTTGTGATGGCGGCAGCACTGGGGTTTGCCCACACCCTGGGAGAATTTGGCGTGGTACTGATGATAGGCGGCAACATACCGGGGGAGACCCAGGTGCTCTCCATTGCCCTGTTTGATCACGTCGAGGCGCAAGATTACGGCAACGCCCACCTGCTGGCGGCCGGTCTGCTCGGCGTGGCCATGACGGTGCTCGTTCTGGTGTATGGCGTGTTGCAGCGCCGCCAGCGGAGGCTGCTGGCATGCTGAGTCTCTCGCTGCAACGCCACTTTGGCAGTTGGGATCTCGACTGCTCCCTCGTCTGGCGCGGGGAGGGGATCTGCGGCCTGTTCGGCCCCTCCGGCAGCGGCAAGAGCACCTTGCTGCGCGCCATCGCCGGACTGGATCGGCGCGCAGGCGATCGCCTCACCTGGCGCGGGGCCGAGCTGGGCCCGCTTCCCCCAGAGCGGCGCGCCATCGGTCTGGTGTTTCAGGATGCGCGCCTGTTTAGCCATCTGACGGTGCGCGGCAACCTGCTGCTGGCCGCCGGCAAGGGGCGTGGCCGCTGGCCGATGGAGGCGCTGGCCGAGCGCCTTGGATTTCGCGAGCTACTGGATAAGCCGGCGCCGGCCCTCTCCGGCGGTCAGCGCCAGCGGGTGGCCCTGGCTCGGGCGTTGCTTGCCGAGCCGACCCTGCTGCTGCTCGATGAGCCCTTCTCGGCCCTCGATCGGCGCAGCCGCCTGCACCTTATCCACGAGCTGCAACAGCTGCAACGCGAGAGCGATCTGCCCATGCTCTACGTGACTCACGCCATGGAGGAGGTGAGCATGCTGTGCGACGAGCTGATCCTGATCGAGGAGGGGCGGGCGCTGGCGCAAGGGGGGCCGGATGCGCTGTTTGCCAGGCTCGATCTGCCGCTCGCGGCCCGCGACGATGGCGGGGTGATCCTCTGCGCAACGCTCAAACACTGGTGCCCAGAGGAGCAGATGGCCGAGCTCGATGTCGATGGCCAGTCCCTGTTTGTCACCATGCCGCTGCCCCCGGATGCCCCCGGCCCGGTGCGCATCAAGGTGGCGGCGCGCGACGTGGTGATCGCCACCCGCCCCATCGAGGGCTCGAGCCTCTCCAACTGCCTCTCGACCCGACTGCGCGAGGAGCGCGAGGGGCTGCCGGGTCAGAGCCTGTTGCAGCTCGGCCTCGGCCAGCAGATACTGCTGGCGCGGATCACCCGCCGCTCGAGCCTGCGACTGGCGCTCGAGGGCGGGCAGGAACTCTTTGCCTATATCAAGGCCGTCAGTCTGTTGGGGGAGGCGTAATGCGCCGCAAACGCAAGGAGAGCCGGGTCAAGGGGCTCTATCAGCGCAGCGCGGGGGAGGGCCCGCTGCTGCTGTTTTTGCACGGGCTCGGTTCATCGAGCCTCGATTGGCAGGCTCAGCTTGAGTACTTTTCGCCTCACTACCGGGCGGTGGCACTCGATCTGCGCGGTCACGGTCTGAACGTGCAGGAGGGGGCGCTCGATGTCCCCTCACTGGCCGATGACGTGGTGCATTGGCTTGACGATCAGGCGGGGCAGGTGGTCATCGTCGGCCTCTCGCTGGGGGCCATGGTGGCGCTCGAGGTGGCGCTGGCGCGCCCCTCGCGCGTCGAAGGCATGATGCTGATCAATGGCTTTGCCGAGTTTTCCCTCGACAATGAGGCCGATCGGGCGCGTTTTGCCCAGCGCCTCAAGTGGTTGCGTTGGGTCGGCATGTGGCCGCTCGCCTGGTGGCTCGGGCGCGAGCTGTTTCCCCTGCCCGAGCAGGGGGCGCTGCGTCACACCTTCCGCCAGCGTTTTCGGCGCAACCGCAAACGGGTCTACCGGGCGCTGCTTGAGGCGCTGCCCGGTTGGAGCGTGCGGGCGCGCCTCTCCGGTCTGACCATGCCGGTGGCTCTGGTGTCGAGCACGGTGGATTACCTGCCGCTGGCCAGCCGGGTGGCGCAGTTTGCCTCCTTGCCCGATGGCCGGATCTTCACCCCCGAGGGGCGCCATGCCTGGCCGGCGGAAGATCCGGCGGCCTGCAACCAGCTGCTGGAGCGGTTTCTGACCGACATCCACTACTACTGATGAGACGATGAGGGAGTCAAAACGGCGATGAACGAGCGTCTGTTGACCGGCGTGCTGGTCCTGACCCTGGGGGCCTGCGCCCAGCAGAGTGTGGCCCTGCATCAACAGGGGGGCAGCACCCGGCTGGCCATGAATGAGGGCCCCGTGCTGGATCTTGGGGCGCACTGTGACGGCGGGGTGGAGGTGCAGGCGCACAGCACTCCGGCCGACGGCCTGCTCACCCTGGTGAGCCTTGGCCAATATCACCCTTCCCCCGAGGTGCAGTGCCGCGAGCGCTGAGCCTGTCCCAGCAACGAAGAGCCCGGCGATGCCGGGCTCTTTTTTTGCTCACGGTTTTGCGCCGTGCGTCAGGGCGCCTCGCCGCAGCAGGGGCAGTCGGCGCGTCTTGGCAGGCGCAGGGGGCGAAATTGCCCCGAGAGGCCGTCGATGAGCAGCATGCGGTGGGTGAGCGGCTCGCCGCAGCCGGCCAGGATCTTGATGGCCTCGAGCGCCTGCACGCTGCCGACCAGACCGACCACGGGGGCCAGCACCCCGGCCTCGACGCAGGTGAGGGCCTGCTCGCCGAACAGCTGGCTCAGGCACTCGTAGCAGGGCTCCCCCTCGTGCCAGAGAAAGCTGCACACCTGCCCCTCGAAGCGGATGGCGGCCCCGCTCACCAGCGGCACCCGATGGGCGCGGGCGCGGCGGTTGAGCAGATTGCGGGTGGTCAGGTTGTCGCTGCAATCGAGAATGAGGTGATGGCTGGGTAGCAGGGCATCGAGCAGCGCCGCATCGGCCTGCGCCTGGGTCGCCTCGACCGTCAGATAGGGGTTGAGGGCGCGCAGGGCGGTGGCGGCAGAGATCACCTTGGGTTGGCCGAGACGGGCATCGCAGTGCAGCACCTGGCGCTGTAGGTTGGAGCGCTCCACCACGTCAAAATCCACCAAGGTGAGGTGTCCCACTCCGGCCACCGCCAGGTATTGGGCGGCGGCGCAGCCGAGACCGCCGGCGCCGATCACCAGCACCCTGGCCTGCTTGAGCGCCTCTTGCCCCTCGAAATCAAACGACTTGAGGATGATCTGGCGGTTGTAGCGCAGCAGCTCGTCGTCCGAGAGGATGTCGCTCACAGCAGCAGGCTCCCGAACGGCTCGACCGTCACCGTCTCGCCGGCCTCAACCCGGCCGCGCTCGCGCTCCAGCACTATGTAGCAGTTGGCGCGGGTCAGGGAGCTAAAGACACCCGAGTCCTGGGAGCCGGTGCTGCGCACCACCAGACCGCTGGCGGTGCTCTCGATGATGCCGCGCTGGAAATCGAGGCGCCCCGGCGCCTTCTTGAGGGGCTCGGCGGCGGTGGCCGCAAGGCGCAGCGGCGGGCGCACGCTCTCGCCGGCCAGCACGGCCAGGGCCGGGCGCACCAGCTGATCGAAGGTGACCAGGGCCGAGACCGGGTTGCCCGGCAGGCCGAAGAAGCGGGTCTGGCCGAGGTGGCCGAAGGCAAACGGCTTGCCAGGCTTGATGGCGAGCTTCCAGAAGTCGATTTCGCCCAGCTCTTCGAGCAGCTGCTTGGTGTAGTCGGCCTCGCCGACCGAGACCCCGCCCGAGGTGATCAGGGCATCGGCCTCCTGCTGGGCGCGCAGGAAGGCGGCGCGCAGGGCGTCCGGGACGTCGGGGATGATGCCAAGATCGAGCACCTCAACCTGCAACCGCTCGAGCATGGCGCGCACCCCGTAGCGGTTGGAGTCGTAGATCTCGCCGTGGGCCAGCGGCGTGCCGACCGGCTTGAGTTCATCGCCGGTGCTGAGCAGGGCCACCTTCAGGCGGCGGCGCACGGTGACGGTGGCGATACCGAGGGAGGCAAGCAGCGGCAGCTCGCGCGCGGTGAGGCGCAGGCCGGCGGCGAGCACGGTGGCGCCTTGGGCGATATCCTCGCCGCGGCGGCGCACATGCTGCCCCGGCTGCGCCTTGACCAGAAAGCGCACCCGGTTGCCGTCGGCCTCGGTCTCCTCCTGCATCACCACGCTGTCGGCCCCTTCCGGCAGGGCGGCGCCGGTCATGATGCGCACGCAGTGGCCCGCCTCGCAGGCCGCGCCATAGGCCCCCTCGCAGCCAAGCGGGTGGCCGGCCAGGGCGCGCCCTTGCAGTTGCAGGGTGTCTGTGGCCGCCAGATCGCCGCTGCGCAGGGCATAGCCATCCATCGCCGAGTTGTCGAAGGGGGGCACGTCCATGGGGGAGACGATGGGCTCGGCCAGCACCCGGCCGAGGGCCTGGCCAATGGGCAGCGACTCGGTGCCGGCAACCGGGGAGAGGGCGGCCAGCATGGCGCGCAGGGCATCGTCCAGGGGACGCAGTGAGGAATGACCCATGGGGCCTCCTTGTAGACAGGCACGGGAAAGGGGGAATTATCCCAAAAAAGGGGGCCGATGGGCAGGCTATCGTAGGAGGTAGCCTGCAATCTCCTTGCAATATCCGGCGCTTGCGCTTTTACTAGGCAGCCGGTAGAACCCCCAATCCGTAGAGAGTGAACCATGAGTGATCTGAGCCCACAAGCCCGTCTGGTCCGCGATGCCCTGGTGGCCCAGGGTCTTGAGACCCCGCTGGCCCCCAATGGTCTGAGCCGTGACGAGAAGCGCGAACGGATCGAGGCGCACATGCGCGCCATCATGGAGACGCTCGAGCTGGATCTGCGGGACGACAGCCTGGCCGAAACGCCGCACCGCATCGCCAAGATGTACGTGGGGGAGATCTTCGCCGGGCTCGACTACGCCAGCTTTCCCAAGGTGACGGTGATCGAGAACAAGATGCAGGTGGACGAGATGATCATGGTGCGTGACATCACCCTGACCAGCACCTGCGAGCACCATTTTGTGACCATCGACGGCTTCGCCCACGTGGCCTACATTCCGCGCGGCAAGGTGATCGGCCTCTCCAAGATCAACCGCATCGTGCAGTTCTTCGCCCGTCGCCCGCAGGTGCAGGAGCGCCTCACCCAGCAGGTGCTGCTGGCATTGCAGACCCTGCTCGGCACCCAGGATGTGGCCATCAGCATCACCGCCACCCACTACTGCGTGAAGGCGCGCGGGGTGCAAGATGCCACCTCGGCCACCACCACCACCTCTTTGGGCGGGGTGTTCAAGACCCAACCCGATACCCGGGCCGAGTTTCTCGGCGGCCTGCGCGCCGCACGCTGAGCCTGACCGCCATGAAAAAGCCCCGCACTGCGGGGCTTTTTGTTTCGTCGGATCACTTAGTGCAGGCCGATGATGTCGCCATGCTCGTCGATGTCGATATGGCGATAACCGGGCAGGCTGCCGAGCCCCGGCATGGTCATCACCGGGCCGCACAATACATAGATGAAGCCGGCACCGGTGCAGGCAACCAGCGCCTCCACCGGCAGGACGAAGCCGGTCGGCACCCCCTTGAGGGTCGGATCATGGCTGATCGAAAGCGGCGTCTTGGCCATGCACAGTGAGAGGTGATCGAGCCCCTGCTGGCTCAGCATCTCCAGCTGGGCCTTCGCGGTGTCGCTCAGGCGCACGCCGCTCGCCCCATAACCGCGCTCGGCCAGGGTGGTGAGCTTGTCGCGCAGAGGCAGGGCCGAGGGGTAGAGCCAGCGCGGTGCCGAGCCCTGGATGGCGGCCTCGATCACGGCGTCGGCCAGGGTGGTGGCGCCCGCGCCCCCCTTGGCAAAGGCCTCGCTGAGGGCGGCTGAACGGGCCCCGGCCAGGCAGGCCTGGGTCATCACCCAGTTGAGCTCCTCGTCGCTGTCTTCCGGGAAACGGTTGAGGGCCACCACCACCGGCATACCGTAGCGGCGGGCATTGCCGATGTGCCAGCGCAGGTTCTCCATCCCCAGCTCCAGCAGCTGCTGGTTGGGGGCGGTCAGTTCAGCGGGAGGGCGCTGGCCTGGGGCAAAATCGAAGGCGCCGCTGTTGGCCTTGATGCCGCGCAGGGTGGCGACCAGCACCACGCAGGCCGGTTGCAGGCCGCTTTGGCGCGCCTTGATGTGGAAGAACTTCTCGAGCCCCATGTCGGTGCCAAAGCCCGCCTCGGTCACCACATAGTCGGCGTGACGCAGGGCGATGCGATCGGCGATCACCGAGGAGTTGCCGTGGGCGATGTTGGCAAAGGGGCCGGCATGCACCAGCACCGGGGTCTGCTCGCTGGTTTGCATCAGGGTCGGGGCGATCGCCTGTTTGAGGAGGGCGGTCATGGCGCCTGCCACTTCCAGATCCTCGGCGGTGATCGGGGTGCCGTCGACCGCCTCAGCCAGCCGGACTCGGCCGATGCGGGCGCGCAGATCATGCAGATCGCTGGCCAGGGCCAGGATGGCCATCAGCTCGGAGGCGGCGGTGATGATGAAACGTCCCTGCCGCTCGACCGCCGTCTCATCGCCCAGCCCCAGCGTGACCCGGCGCAGGGCACGATCGTTCATGTCGACCACCCGTGGCCAGAGAATATGGCCGATGTTGAGGCGCGGCAGGCCGGTTTGAGCGGTGAAGTCATCACCGAGCTTGCGCTCATGGTAGAGGCGAGCATCCAGGGCGGCGGCGGCCAGGTTATGGGCGGCGCCGACCGCATGAATGTCACCGGTCAGGTGCAGGTTCATCGCCTCCATCGGCACCACCTGGGCATGGCCGCCGCCAGCGGCGCCCCCCTTGACCCCGAATACGGGGCCAAGGCTCGGCTGGCGCACGCAGGCGATCGACGAGGCCCCGCGTCGGTTGAGGCCCATGGAGAGCCCCAGCGTGGTCACCGTCTTGCCCTCCCCGAACGGGGTCGGGGTGATGGCGCTGACCAGGATCAACTTGCCGCTCGCTGCCTTCGATTCGCGCAGCAGGGCCGGGTCGATCTTGGCCATGTGGCGACCGTAGGGGTGGACAAAGCGGGAGGGGATGTCGAGACGCACGGCCAGCGCATCTGCTTCCAGCAGGGTGCTGTGGCGGGAGAGGGCGATATCGCTTAGCATCGGACTCCTTGTTGGATCTGCGTTCCAGAATGAAATATGGATGGTTTGCGAGCGCCTAGTGTATCACCTGGGGGAACTCCGTGAGTGACAATATATTATCCAAGGATGAGGGGGGCGCGACCGTCCTCATCGAGCTCGATCTCAACGCCCTCTACCATCCTCCCAAGGTGCCGCTGACGGCGCTCTCCTTGTTGGGGGCGCTGGCCCCCCTGTTCGGTTTTGGCTGGCAGGCGCTGACCCAGGACAGGGAGAGCCACTTGCGGGCCGAGCTACGCCGGCGGATCCGCAAGGAGCGTACCGATCTGGCCAACCTCACCCTGACGCTGCAACTGGCGGCCCTGCTCGAGTGCCACCGGCTGCGTATCCACCTGCCTGCGCCGGTACCGGCCGACCTGCTGGCGCAGCTTCGTCACCGGCTGCCGGGGTGGCAGTTGGCCGGTGAGGAGAGGGTGCTGAGTGCGCAGTGGGTCGGCGCTTCCTCGTCAGCCCCGGCTCAGCCGGCGCCCTGATCCCAGTAGTGGGGGGCGGCAAAGCGCTGCTCGATGAAGTCGATAAACAGGCGCACCTTGGCCGAGACGAAGCGGCGGTGCGGGTAGATGGCGCACAGCGGCATCGGTTCGGGTTGCCACGCGCCGAGCACGGGCACCAGCTCGCCACGGCGCAGTGGCTCGCCGACGATGAAGCTGGGTTGCAATATGATCCCCATGCCGTCGATGGCCGCCCGGGTCAGGGCGACGCCGTTGTTGGTGCGTAGCGGCCCCTTTGGTTTGAGCAGCACCCGCTCCTCACCACGGCGCAGCACCCACTCGGGCTGGCTCAGTCCATAGACGAGGCAGTCGTGCTGGCGCAGATCCTCCGGGGTGAGGGGCGTGCCGTGGCGCGCCAGATAGGTCGGGCTGGCGCACAGCAAGATTCGCATCATGGCCAGCGGCCGCGCCACCAGTGAGGAGTCGGGCAGATGACCGATGCGCAGCGCCAGATCGAACCCCTCTTCCACCAGTGCCACCCGCCGATCGCTGTAGTCGATGTCGAGGTTCAGATCCGGGTAGCGGGCACGAAATTCGGGCAGGATGGGGGAGAGGTGCAGATAGCCAAAGTCCATCGGCACCGAGAGGCGCAAAGTGCCTTGTGGCTGCTGGCTGTGGCGGGTCAGCTGGCTGTGGGTCTCTTCCAGCTCGGCCAGCAGGGCCACGCAGCGCTGGTAGTAGAAGTGGCCGGCCTCGGTCGGGGTGACCCGGCGGGTGGTACGCGAAAGCAGCCGGGTCGAGAGCGACTCTTCGAGCTGCTGCATCAGCTTGGAGGTCATGGCCACCGAGATGCCGAGCTGGGCGGCTGCCTTGGTAAAGCTCTGGCTCTCGACCACCTTGACGAAGGTACGCATCGCCGAGAACTGCTCCATTATTGACCTCTGGTTGATAATTGACCCATAGATCGCAAGATTATCACACTCAGAGCTGGGTGGGGGATGAGGGGGCCATTTTGCCGATGGGATCACAACAGGGGGTTGTTTGGCTCTATTGTGATGGGGCATCCGGCGTGATGCGGGGCCGCGCAGGTGTTGATATATCGCTCACTGCCCCCCCGATGGTGATTGTGGGTCACCCCGGTTTTCGCTAAAACGGGATCTCCCGCGCCAGCTCCATGTGGAGAGCACTGGCCCACCGTTCGTATCAAGGAGGCTGGCGTTGCATCATATCGGCGTTGAGCACCGCTTCTTTCATCATTTCACCGCCGAGGGGACGACCCCGGATCTCTGCATCCTGCTGGTGACCCACCTGCTACCGGATCGGCCGCTCTTTATCGAGACGCTGGCGCAGATCGGCCGTATCGGCGCCATCTTGCCCAAGCCTAAGTCGATCCATGCCGACACCCTGGCCTGGGTGGCGCGCCAGTACCCCATCATCGAGCTGGATCGCCGCTGGACCGCCTCGCCGGGGGATATGCTGGCGCGTGTACTGCCGCTGCTGCGGCCCCATGAGCGGCTGCTCATTCTCGACATCGGCGGTTACTTTGCCACGACGCTGGCGGCGCTGCACCGCGCCTTGGGGGAGCGCTTCCTCGGGGTGGTGGAGATGACCGAGAATGGCCACCAGCGTTATGAGGCGCAGGCTGCCCCGCAGGTGCCTGTGCTGTCGGTGGCGCGCAGTTTTCTCAAGCAGGCCGAGGATGTGCAGATTGGCCTGAGCGTGGTCTATTCGGCCGAATCCTTGGCGCGCAGCCTCAATCGCACCTTTAACGCCTGCCAGGCGGCCCTGTTTGGTTATGGCAAGGTGGGCCACAGCATCGCTGCCGAGCTGCGCCGGCGCAACCTCTGGCTCGATCTGGTGGAGACCTGCCCGCTGCGCCAGGTCGAGGCGCTCTCCCACGGCTTTCACCTCGCCGACAAGGCCAGTGCGCTGGCCCGGGCCGAGCTGGTGATCTGCGCGACCGGCAACGGCGCTCTCTCCAGTGCCGATCTGTTGCTGCTGCAAGATGGCGCCATGCTGGCCTCGGTCACCTCGGCCGACGATGAGTTTGCCTTCACCCTGGCCGAGCTGGGCTGGCCGAGTCAGGAGATTTGCCATCGGGTGTTGCGCCTTGCTCGCCCCGATGGCACCTTCATCTACCTGCTCAATCGCGGGGAAGCGGTCAACTTCGTCCACGGCGCCGTGATCGGGGAGTATGTCTATCTGGTGCTGGCCGAGATCATTGAGGGGGTCAGGCTGCTGGCGACCCGCCAACGAGCGGGCGGGCTGCATGAGCTGCCCACCGCGGTGATGCGCGACATAGCGCGGCTCTGGCTGGCCGACTTTCATGGAGTTAAGGGATGAAACCGAGAATCGAGATCCGTTATTGCACCCTGTGCCGCTGGATGCTGCGCGCCGCCTGGCTGGCCCAGGAGCTGCTTTCCACCTTTGACGGCGAGCTGGGCGAGGTGGCGCTGGTGCCGGCCAGCAAGGGGGAGTTTCGCATCCTGGTCGACGGGGTATTGGTGTGGGATAGGGTGACGGACAACGGCTTTCCCGAGGCCAAGGAGATCAAGCAGCGGGTGCGCGATGTCATCGCCCCGGAGCGGGATCTGGGGCACAGCGATCGCCGGCCCCAGTGAGTGTTATTGAACTTGAGTCTTCGGCCACGGCAGCAGGTCGAGCGCCCGGTAACACCAGCCCAGCAGGGGAGTATGAAACAGCCAGGCCGCCACCAGCAGGGTCAGCGGCAGGGCGCCACACAGGATGTCGCTCAACCAGTGGGCGCCGCTGAGCAGGCGCGGGGTGGCGAGCACGGCCAGCAGTGGCAGCAGCCAGACCAGCTGACGGCGCTCAAAGCGGTAGCAGGCAAAGAGCGCGAAGGTCAGAAAACCGATGCCGTGATCGCTTGGAAAGGAGCCGGAGGAGGCGTCCTTGGTGTGCAGATCGGGCACCAGGGTGGTCACCCTCAGCGCCATCTCGTGCACTAGGGTGGGGCTGGGACGCTCCACCGGCAGCAGCTTACCGAGCGCTACTTGCAGCGAGAAGCTACCGGCCATCAGCAGGATCAGCAGCAGCAGGTAGTGACGCTCGCCCCTGTGGGTCTGCCGGGCATGTTGCAGCACCAGCAGCCCCATGGTGAGGGCGATGGCGCCATCTACCCAGCGCTGGTTGGCGCGAGCCACCAGATAGGCCCAGCTCGGGTGGCGCAACCACTCATTGGTCAGGTGAAACAGGGCCTCGTCGATGCCTTGCCAGGCGCCCAGCCACCAGCTGGTGAACAGGAGCAGGGCCAGCAACTGATAGCCCCCCCACAGACGAAAATTCCAATGTGATGCCATGCAATCCTCTCTTTATTGGTCGATGGACACTCTTTTCGGTGCGTGATCGGCGTAAAAGAGAAAATTCTAGTGATTGACATCACAATAACAATCGCCTTGCGGGGACAAAATCTTTAGCAATTGTTACAGCCGCGCCGCCGCCCCTTCCTGGTGCGGGGTGATGTAGCGCTGCCGCTTGCTCGCCTTGAGGTGGGCCAGGCTGACCCACACCAGGCCGTCGATGCAGTGGCCAAACGCCGGATCGACCCCGAAGTCGAGAAACTGCACGCCGCCCGGCTCGCACAGATCCGCGTACTGCTTGTAAAGAGGGGGGATGGCGCAACCGAGGTTGCCCAGCTGCGCCTTGAGCTCGGCCAGTGCCTGACGGTACTGGGGCGCGGGCAGGGGGCTCGGCTGTGGCCGTGGATAGGGGCGATAGGAGCGGGCCAGCACCTCGTCGGCACCGAAGTGGCGCTCGAAAAAGTGGACCAGCAGCGCGCGCGCCGCCTCGGGCAGGGTGCCCGAGA
>NZ_CDBY01000007.1:198712-199648 GCF_000820125.1 Aeromonas simiae
TGCCCGAGATGGAGACGGGGCCGTAGAGGTAGCGGTACTCGGGGTGACGGGCCAGCACGGCGCCGATGCCGTACCAGAGGTAGTCCAGACCGCGCTTGCCCCAGTAGGCGGGCTGGATAAAGCTGCGGCCCAGCTCCACCGCCTGCTCGAGCCGCCCGTGCATGGCCGGGGTGAAGGCAAACAGGGTGTGGCCGTAGAGGCCGGCTTCGCCCAGCTCGCGCAGGGTCTCGCCGACCGGGGCGAAGCGGTAGGCGCCGACCACCTCGAGGGCGGCCGGGTCCCACAGCAGCAGATGGCGGTAGTGATCGTCAAAGCCATCCAGATCGCGGCGCTTGCCGGTACCTTCTCCCACCGCCCGAAAGGCGATCTCGCGCAGCCTTCCCAGTTCGCGCAGCACGCAGCTGTGCGCCTCTCCCTGGCGGCGGTAGAGGCGGATCTGCTGGCCATCCGGGGTCAGGCCGAGCAGCTCGCAGCGCTCGATCGCCTGCTTGAGGCGGCTGCGCTCCTCGGGCAGGGCGATGGGGGACTCGGTCGCCAGCCGCGGCATTTTACCGCGGCCGATGCGGTAGAGATCGCTGCGCACTAGGCGGGCGGCCAGCGCCGGCGCCAGGCTGTCGAGTTGGGTCGGTGCCAGCCGCCGGCCAACGGTGACGGTCAACTGTCGGCCGCGCTGGCGAAACATCTCGTCGACCAGCAGCAGGCCGGAGAGGGGGCGTGAAAGCCAGGAGCTGAGATAAAAGCGTGGGCTGTTGCGCCCGGCCAGGTGCAGGGGCACCAGCGGGGCTCGGGTGCGCCGGGCCAGCTTGATAAAGCCGCTGCTCCATTGGCCGTCGCGCACCCCCTTGGGGCCGAGGCGGGAGACTTCGCCGGCGGGGAAGATGATGAGTGCCCCCTCCTGCTCCAGATGCTCCCCCATGGCGCGCAGCGCCTCGCGCG
>NZ_CDBY01000007.1:199769-202855 GCF_000820125.1 Aeromonas simiae
GGCGCGCAGCGCCTCGCGCGGGGTCTTGCCACCCAGGTTGTCGACCGGCAGCAGCAGCGGGCGCAGCGGGGGAATGGCCCACAGCAGCCGGTTGGCGACGATCTTCACGTCCGGGCGCAGCCGCCCCAGCAGGCGCAGCAGGGCCAGCCCGTCAAGGGAGCCGATCGGATGGTTGGCCACGACGATGACCCGGCCCCGGCTGGGCAGGTTCTCGAGCTGGGCCTCGCTTACCCTGACATCGAACTCGAGGTGGCTCAGCGCCTGCTCGACAAAATCCATGCCGCGCAGGTGCGGGTAGTCGGCGGCGAAGCGCTGGAACTCATCTTCGTGCAGCAGATGGCGCAGCAGCGGGCGCAGCAGGTTGGGGAGGGGAGCGGTGGGGAAGTGTTCGCTCAGCAGGGCATCGACACTGAACATGGGACAACTCCTTGGTGTTGTCCCGAGAGGATCGCCCCTCCCTATGACAGGGAGGGGTCAGGGGGATGACGCTTTGGTGTCAATCCTGGCGCCAGGCGGCGGTCAGGCGCACCAGCTCGACCAGCGTCTGCACCGCCTTCTCCATGGAGGGAATGGGGATGAACTCGTGCTTGCCGTGGAAGTTGTGGCCGCCGGTGAAGAGGTTGGGGCAGGGCAGTCCCATGAAGGAGAGGCGGGCACCGTCGGTGCCGCCGCGGATCGGGGTGATCTTGGGCTGCACGTCGGCGGCGATCATCGCCTGGCGGGCCAGCTCGACGATGTGCATGTGCGGCGCTATCTGGCTCTTCATGTTGTAGTAGTTGTCGCTGATGGTCAGTTCGATGCGGGCCTCGTGATAGCGGCGGCGCAGCTCGGTCACCCGCTCCTCCAGCAGGGCCTTGCGGGCGGCAAAGCCCGCCTCATCGAAGTCGCGGATCAGGTAGTGCAGGGTGGTCTCCTCGACCGTGCCTTGGCTGCTGACCAGGTGGAAGAAGCCCTCATAGGCCTCGGTGCACTCCGGCGTCTCGTCGGCCGGCAGGAAGGTGTGGAACTGGGCGGCCAGGGTCTGGCTGTTGAGCAGGGTGTCCTTGGCGCTGCCCGGGTGCACGTTGTTGCCGATAAAGCGCACCGTGGCGCTGGCGGCGTTGAAGTTCTCGTATTCGAGCTCGCCGAGCGGGCCGCCATCGACCGTGTAGGCCCAGCGCGCCTGGAAGCGATCGAGCGGGAAATGGTCGGCGCCGCGGCCGATCTCCTCATCCGGCGTGAAGCCGAGCCACAGATCGCCGCGCGGGATCTCGGGGTGGGCCAGCAAGGTTTCGACACAGGTGATGATCTCAGCGATCCCCGCCTTGTCATCGGCCCCGAGCAAGGTGGTGCCGTCGGTGGTGATGAGATCTTGCCCCAGGTAGTGCTTAAGGCAGCGGAACTGGCGCAGGGAGAGCACCTCATCCCCTTTGCCAAGGCAGATGTCGCCGCCTTGGTAGTTCTCGACCAGCTGCGGGCGAACTTCGCGCGCCTCGTAGTCGGCGGTGTCCATGTGGGCGATGAGGCCGATGGCGGGCGCCTGCGGCTGATTGCCGGGCAGAAGGGCGGTCAGGTAACCGTTGTCGTCGAGCACCACCTCGGCCAGCCCGAGCGCCTTGAGCTCGGCATGCAGCGCCCGGGCAAATTCCAACTGGCCTGGGCTGCTTGGGCAGCTGTTCTGACTCGCATCGGAGCGGGTGTGAAAGGAGACATAGTGAAGAAAACGATCGACGACTCGGCTCATGGCATGGCTCTGCTCAATACAACGAAGCGGTCATTATGCGGAGCCGATCACGGAAAAACCTTGTTCCAGAACAGGGTTTGTGAAGGCAATCCTCATCTTGGGTAACAAGCAGGTAACGATTGACCGGCATGACAACGGGGGTGTTTTTTGCGCCCGCGCCTATTTTTTGGGCGCCGCTTGCTGGTATGGTCGGGACTCACCCTATGTTGCGGCAAGGAGCCATCCATGGAACACGTAGCTCTCTATCAGCAGTGGCAGGAGAACCAGCTTGACGAAGTGGCGGCCTTGACGTTGCTGCGCTGGGTCGAGGAGTGGTGCGCCCGCGCCCCCGAGCACCGGCTCAATGACCAGGGCAGCTTGCTCACCGTCGATCTCTACTGGCCCGCGCGCAGCGACAAGCCGCTGCTTCAGGTCGACGGTTTTGGTCGCATCTGGTTCTATCACGACCGGCTCGGCAGCGATGGGTTGTTGCGGGCGCTGGAGGGCCATTTTGGCGATGTATTCGGCGAGCTGGAGCCGGGGCCGGTGAGCTGTTTGAGACCTAAATTCTGGCAGGGGGCATTGCCCGAACTTTCGCAGCTTCTCAAACAGCATCTTTGACGGTTTTTTTGATTGTCACCGCCCCTTCGGTGTGTGTAAACTCCGCGCCGATCTTGCGTCGCGCCCGTGTGCGCCCGAGGTCAAGCGCCTTTTAGGGCGAGGCATGCAGAAACGCCAGACACTGCAGGGGTTTTGGTTTCTTTAATACCGGTTGGGAGCCGGTATCAGGGAGAACAGCAGTCACGCAATGACATCACCTGACCGAATGAGCGACGCGGCTCAACACTCTTCCCTTGTCATGGGCGGTCAATGGTGTCTGGCAGTACTGCAGTGCGGTGTCGCTAACCCGTTTGCAAACGTGAACGGGTGCCTCGTCCCCTCTCTGGAAACCCCCCTCGTCGATGGCTCTGCGGCCAACCGGATGAGTCGGCAGCGTGGCAACAGCTGTCGCCATCAAAGCGTCGCGGAATACTGATTTAAGTATCCCCCGCATACCGTTGAGCTTGATGTAAAGCCACAAGCCCCACATCAAGACTCGTTACTTCCCAAAATCCACCAGGCAGCCTTGGCTTGCCGCAAATGGTCTGGATGTGATCGAGGGTAACGAAGGCGGCTCACGCCGCTCATTAGCGAGGCATAGCCCATGACTAACTGGTCCAGCAAGGACTCTCTCAAGGTCTACAACGTCCCCTACTGGGGAGCCGGTTTCTTCGGCATCAATGAAGAGGGGCACGTCACCGTCGCTCCGGACAAGTCCCGTCCTGACGCCAAGATCGTCATCTCCGATGCCATCGAGCAGCTGCGTCAAGCCGGCTTGACCACC
>NZ_CDBY01000007.1:202961-204046 GCF_000820125.1 Aeromonas simiae
GTCAAGCCGGCTTGACCACCCCCGTGCTCCTGCGCTTCCCCGACATCCTCAAGAGTCGGGTCGATGCCCTGTTCAACGCCTTTGGTCAGGCCATCGAGAAGTCGGGTTACGAGGGTGACTACCTGTGTGTTTACCCCATCAAGGTGAACCAGCAGCGTCGCGTTATCGAGACCATCAGCTCCGCCTACACCGACAAGCCGCGCCTTGGCCTGGAGGCCGGCTCCAAGCCAGAGCTGCTGGCGGTGCTCTCCCATCATCACGAGCAGGGCTCGGTGATCGTCTGCAATGGCTATAAGGATCGCGAGTACGTGCGCCATGCACTGCTCGGCAACCTGATGGGCCACAAGGTGGTGATCGTCGTTGAGAAGCCCTCCGAGCTGGATCTGGTGCTGGACGAATCCAAGCGTCTCAACATCCGTCCGCACATCGGCGTGCGTGCCAAGCTGGCCTCCACCGGCTCGGGCATGTGGGAGTCAAGCGGTGGGGCCATGTCCAAGTTCGGCCTGAGCGCGACCCAGATCCTCAACCTCATCGAGAAGCTGCGCAGCGTTGGCAAGCTCGATTGCCTCGAGCTGCTGCACTTCCACCTGGGCTCCCAGATCGCCAACATCCGCGATATTCAGGGCGGGGTGCGCGAGTGTGGCCGTTTCTATGCTGAACTGCGCCGTCTGGGCGCCAACGTCAGCATCGTCGACGTCGGTGGCGGTCTTGGTGTGGACTACGAGGGCACCCGCTCGCAGAGCCACTGCTCGGCCAACTACAGCCTGTCTGAGTACGCCAACAACGTGGTGTGGGGCATCGGCGACGTGTGCCGCGAGTTTGACTTGCCGCACCCGACCATCATCAGCGAGTCGGGCCGGGCCCTGACCGCGCACCACGCCGTGCTGGTCACCAATGTGATCGGGGCCGAAGGGGTGAAGATGAACGAGATCGGCGCCCCGGGCGAGGATGAGCCGACCATCTTGCAGAACATGTGGCAGAGCTGGCTGGACCTGCATGAGGACGATCCCTCCTTGCTGGAGATCTTCCACGACTCCCAGGCCGATCTGGCGGACGTCAACGTCCAGTACACCATGGGGCTGCTC
>NZ_CDBY01000007.1:204157-204873 GCF_000820125.1 Aeromonas simiae
GCTGCTCAACCTCGAGCAGCGCGCCTGGGCCGAGAGCCTGCGTCAGAACATCAGCCTGGCCATCAAGGAGCGCCTCAACCCGGTCAACCGTAACCACCGGGATCTGGCCGACCAGTTGAGCGAGCAGCTGGCGGACAAGTGCTTCGTCAACTTCTCCCTGTTCCAGTCCCTGCCGGACGCCTGGGGGATTGGCCAGGTGTTCCCGGTGCTGCCGCTGGCCGGTCTCGATCGCCCGCTCACCCGTCGCGGCATCCTGATGGACATCACCTGCGATTCCGACGGCCAGGTGGAGCATTACGTGGATGGCCTCGGGGTCGAGACCACCCTGCCGATGCCCGAGTATGGCGAGAACGAGGATTGCCACATCGGCTTCTTCTTGGTCGGTGCCTATCAGGAGATCCTGGGGGATCTGCACAACCTGTTCGGCGACACCCACTGTGCCGAGGTCTCGCTGGGCGAGAACGGCGAGATGGACATTCGCAACATAGTGCGCGGTGACACGGTCGATCAGCTGCTGCGTTACGTGAACATCGATCCGTCGGTCATTCGCGAGAACTATCAGAAGATTGCCAACCACCCCTCCCTCTGCTCGGAGACCCGCAAGGCGCTGCTCGACGAGCTCGAACTCGGCTTGCAAGGTTATGCCTATCTGGAAGAGGAGTGATCCCATCAGGGATGACGAAGTGCAATAGGATGACGGCGCCTGCGGGCGCCGT
>NZ_CDBY01000007.1:205146-206044 GCF_000820125.1 Aeromonas simiae
GTCAGATGTGACAGGTGGCGGCGGATGACAGTCTATTCCTACGGCAGGTCAGACAGAGTCTGTCGGAGGCATGAGCAAGGGCGCGCGTGCCGGCAACGGGAACAGGCGCTGCCGCGCGGGTGCCGGTAGGGCAGAAGGGGAGGGGGATGAAGGAGAGAAGGGGCTGTATGGGGGCTGTTCTGGAACCCAAAAAAGGAGGAGACTGACACGCTCGTTCAGTTTGGATTCAGGCTGTGGCGAAAGGGCTAAACTAGAATCCGTGCTCTCAAGACCCAAGGAGATCTCTTCATGTCATTGCGATTGTTGTGTAGCGCCGTGTGCGGCGCCCTCTTGGCAGGCGGCGCCGCCCATGCGGCTGAGCCGGCCAAGTCCGCTATTTTGTTTGAAAACGTTCGCATCTTCGATGGCAAGGGGAGTTCTCTGAGCGCCCCCTCCTCGGTGCTGGTGGAAGGTAACCTGATCAGCAAGATCAGCCAGGGCGAGATCAAGGTCGAAGGCGACGTGCAGCGCATCGACGGTCAGGGCAAGACCCTGATGCCGGGCCTCATCGATGCCCACACCCACCTGATGTTTGCCACCCTGCCGCAAATCGCGGTGCTGACCAACGACATCACCTTCACCACGGTGGCGGCGACCAAGGCTGCCAATGACATGCTGATGCGCGGCTTCACCAGCGCCCGTGATCTCGGTGGCCCCGTCTTTGGCCTCAAGAAGGGGATCGACATGGGGCTGACCAACGGCCCGCGTATCTGGCCGGCCGGCGCCATGATCTCCCAAACCGGTGGTCACGGTGACTTCCGTATGCCCAACGAGCTGCCGGCACTGGAAGGGCAGTACTCCTTCGGTGAGAAGGCCAACGCGGCCATGGTGGCGGATAGCCCCGATGCGGTGCGCCAGC
>NZ_CDBY01000007.1:206248-207732 GCF_000820125.1 Aeromonas simiae
CACCCGCGAGCAGCTGGCGCTCGGCGCCTCTCAGATCAAGGTGATGGCCGGCGGTGGTGTGGCTTCCAACTACGATCCCATCGACGTGGCCCAGTACTCGGTGCCGGAGATCCGCTCTGCCGTTGAGGCCGCTGACAACTGGGGCACCTACGTGACCGTGCACGCCTACACCCCGAAGGCCGTGCGTCAGGCCATCGAGGCCGGCGTCAAGTGTATCGACCATGGTCAGATGCTCGACGAAGACACCGCCAAGCTGATGGCCGAGAAGAAGATCTGGTGGAGCCTGCAGCCGTTTACCGACGATCGCAAATCCCCCTTCCCGGAAGGCTCGGCGAACCGCCTGAAGCAGCTTGAGATGTACAAGGGCACCGATCACGCCTATGCCATGGCCAAGAAGTACGGCATCAAGACCGCATTTGGTACCGATGCCCTGTTCAGCGCCCAGGCCGCTGCCGATCAAGGCACCATGCTGGCCAAGATGAGCACTTGGTATACCCCGGCCGAAGTGCTGAAGATGGCGACCCACGACAACGCCGAGCTGCTGGCCCTCTCCGGCCCGCGCAACCCCTATCCGGGCAAGCTGGGTGTGGTGGAAGTCGGCGCCCTGGCCGACCTGTTGCTGGTCAACGGCGATCCGCTCAAGGAGCTCTCCCTGGTGGCCGATCCGGCAACCAACTTCAAGGTGATCATGAAAGACGGCAAGGTCTACAAGAACACCCTGTAAGCTATCTGGATGACAAAAGGCCCCTGAAGGGGCCTTTTTTTATGTCTGAATGCGGGGCATGCGAGAGGTAGGCTGGCACAGGGCCGCGCCTAGCTGGGTTTTCCCTCAGCCAGCTTGCGCTGGTAGTCGCGCTGAACGATGGCCAGCGCCTTGAGCGCCAGCTCGGTGGGGATCTGGTGGCTTTCGAGCAGCTCGATGAGATCGACGGCGAGCTGAACTTCCTTGGGCGCCTGCTCCAACGACATGGCACTTCCTCGACAAGATGAGACGGGGCGGCAGTATAGCGGGGGCGCGTGCCGCGCCCAAGCCTTCACAGATGCTGGCGCATCTCTCTGTCTATCTGCTCGCGCAGGGCCACCAGCTTCAGGGCATATTGCTCGAGCTGGTGCTGGGCGTCGGTTTCGGGCTGCCAGCTCGGCACCGGGCGCGGTTTGCCCTGCTCGTCCATCGCCACGAAGATGATGATGCAGTGGGTGGTCTTGTGGCGCTCGCAGGCGGCCGGGTGACGGCTGTAGACATCGACGGCCAGGTGCATGCTGGTGCTGCCGGTGTGGATCACCTGGGCGTGTACCTCGACCAGCTCGCCGATCTGGATGGGGCGGATGAAACGGATCCCCCCCACGTACACGGTGACCGCGTAGCCACCGCTCCAGCCGGCGGCGCAGGCATAGCCCGCCTGATCAATCCACTTCATCACCATGCCGCCGTGCACCTTGCCGCCAAAATTGACGTCCGAGGGCTCGGCCAGAAATTGCAGGGT
>NZ_CDBY01000007.1:207884-208661 GCF_000820125.1 Aeromonas simiae
CTGGCCGAACTGGGCGAAGTCGCGCTCGCACTCGGCCTGGCTCTTACCCTCTTTGACGCAGGCCTCCACCCGCTGGCGGCGTCCTGCATCGATGTACTGCTGCTGGGCGGTGGTGCAGGCGGTGTCGAGGCGGGCCTGCTCAGCCTCCCTGTCCATGATGACGGCGCCGACGGGGGCCGCGAGCAGCAAACAGCCTAAGAGGATCTTCATCACATATCTCCTAATGGATAGTAGGAACAGGAGCAAACCACCCCCCTGTTCAACCCGGATTCAGTGATCGCCACCCAGTCTGACAGAGATGGGATGGAGGTCCTATGAGAAACATACTTGACCAACTGTTAGGGGGCGGCAAGACCTTGCCGAGCCGGGCGGGGGAGAAGTACCAGGGACAGCGGCAGGGGGCACTTGGTCTGCTGTTGGGTCATCAGAAGGCGCGCAAGTATCGCGACAAGGTGGCCACTCTGGGGGGGATCAGTGCACTGGGTCAGCTTGCCTACAGCCTCTATCGGGATTGGTTGCAGCAGCAGAAGGTATCCCCCCCGACTCACGTCATTCCACAACCACTTCACATTCTGCAAGGCAATGCCCTGGAGATCCGTGCCGATCTGCTGGTGCGCGCCATGATTGCGGCCGCTCGGGCCGATGGCCACATCGATGAGGTCGAGCGCGAGACGATCACCGGGCGTCTGACTGAGCTTGGCTTTGATAATGCCGCCCACTTTATCGACCGAGAGCTGATGCGACCGCTCGATCCTTATCTTCTGGCCCGCGAGGTGA
>NZ_CDBY01000007.1:208901-209672 GCF_000820125.1 Aeromonas simiae
AGCGCCTGAGCTCAGGGCTCACATCGAGGCCAGGGTGGCGGCGCTGTAAGCCACGCCAAGAGCCGGCAGAGGAGCTGATCGTCCTCCGTCATGGGGGCCGCCCTGCGCCGCTCGCTGTTCACGCCGGCAGTTATCGCCTGCTACCCCCTTATTCTTTGCTCGCGAGATAGGAGAGACGCCAACAGGCGCGCCGCGCCGGGGGGAGTTCGTTTTTTCCTGTGCTCTTTATCATTCACATCTGATTCACGCAGCCGGGTACAGCATGGCGGAAATTGCACAGGAGACAGGTATGAAGCAGATACTCGATCAGTTGCTTGGCAGTGGTAAGGGGTGGCTCGAGCAGGGAGGCGGGCAGCGTAAAGGGCAGGTGCAGGGAGCACTGGCCGGCGGAGCACTCGGCCTGCTGCTGGGCAACAAGAAGATGCGCAAATATGGCGGCAAGGTGGCGGCGGTGGGCGGGGCGGCGGCCCTTGGTGGCCTTGCCTACAAGCTCTACAAGGATTGGCAGGCGCAGCAGCAGAGCGCCCCTGCCGGCCAGGTCTCCCCCCAGCCGCTCTCGGCCCTTGAGGGGCCCGCCCTCGATCAGCGGGCCGAGCTACTGGTGCGCGCCATGATAGCGGCCGCCCGCGCCGACGGTCATATCGACGAACACGAGCGTGGCAAGATTGCCGCCCACCTGACCGAGCTGGGGCAGGGCGACGCGGCCCGCTTCATCGACCGGGAGCTGGCCCGCCCCCTCGATCCCCATGCCCTGGCCCGCGAGGTGAGCGA
>NZ_CDBY01000008.1 GCF_000820125.1 Aeromonas simiae
GGGATGGTGCGAAGGTGCTGTACCCCATCCGAGCGACAAGACCCGCCCTCGACGGGATCAAGTTTGCGGGTGACTTCATAGCGTCGATCGTCGGAGAGAGAGTGCGCGGCCCAAGGGGAGGCGGTTGGCGCACGCCAGTCGCCAGTAAGCATTCACCAGGACAGCATTGACACAGGAAAAATGAGACGATCGTCTCTTGATCCCACTTTCCTGATGAGCGATTTGACGTTATGACTCGAGGTAGGAGCCGGATGCGTTAGTAGCGCACGTCCGGATCTGTGCGGGGGGGGGCGAGTAATCGCCATTCCTACCGCGACCAGTCGCCAAACTGGCGGCGTATCAGCTAAAACGGTGACCGCGCATAAGGGGCGTTACGGTAAATCCAGCGCCCCTTTTTGTTGTCTGTTGTCTTGGCCGGACATCGAGGGAAGCTGCAGGAGTGGTTTCACTGTCTGCGCCGGACATTCAGGAGCCCTCTTCACGCCGGTGCTGCGGTTAACCAGATTGCCATCTCGGACATGTCGCCATGCTGCTGCTCAGGGTGTAGTATGTAGCATATTGTAAACATTGTAGTGTCGGGGGGCGTATGAGCGTGATGTCTGTCCGTTTGCCGGACGAGGTAGAGCAACAGTTGGGGCAGTTAGCTCAGTCTACTGGCAGGACTAAATCCTGGTTGGCCAACCAGGCTATTAAGGATTATTTGGCGCGTGAGGCCTGGCAGATCACGGAGGTAGAAGCCGCCTTGCGTGAAGCGGATGCGGGTGACTTCGTATCTGAAAAAGAGATGATGGCGAAGTTCAATAGGTGGGGTATCAATGCAGGTTAAGTGGCTGCGTAAGGCTGCGCTGAACCTCGAAGATGCTCACGATTACTTGGCAAAAGAAAACCCCAGGGTTGCCCAGGAGTTTGCGCACGAGGTATATCGCTTGGTTAACCTGCTGGTCGAACAGCTCTCGATGGGAAGGCCGGGACGTGTCCCAGGTACACGTGAGCTTGTGGTGCAACCTTACCCGTTCCTCATTCCATACCGAGTAAAGGGAGAGGAAATCCATATTTTGAGGGTGTTTCATACCCGATTACGGCTGCCTAGTCACTGGTAGTTGGATGTTGCCCGTTAACCCCATGCCTGGCATCCAGCCAGCCACTAAATAGCTAATCAAAGCTAAATATTGATTGTTCGTTTTTGTATTTTGATTGCGGGCGTTATATGCCCTTCGGCATCCGTGCCCCAAGAGGTTAGCCACTGATCTACATCTTGAGCGGTGGCATGGTGGCCAGTCTCTTGGAACTCCTGCCAAGACAGCAACCAAGACAACAAGGAGTGGCAGCCTCTTGCGTCTAAAGCTCATTTGATGATTTACTTCCTTACTCATTAACTCGATTGAGTGAGGAGGTGGCATGCTGGTTATATCGGTGTTGAACCAGAAAGGAGGGAGCGGCAAAACCACTATTGCCACTCATCTAGCGCGAGCCTTTCAGGTGGCGGGTCTCGATGTGCTGTTGATCGACAGCGATCCCCAGGGAAGCGCAAGAGATTGGTCTGCAGTGCGTGATGAGCAACCGGTGCCAGTGGTGGGGATAGATAGGCCAACCATCGAGCGCGACATCAAGGCGGTGTCCCACAAAGACTTGATCGTGATTGACGGTGCTCCGCAGGCCGCTGACCTAGCGATATCCGCGATCAAGGCAAGTAATCTGGTGCTGATCCCTGTCCAACCCTCTCCTTACGATATTTGGGCGGCCTCTGATCTGGTTGATCTGGTGAAGCAGCGGATAGAAATGACCGATGGCCGTTTGAAGGCTGCCTTTGTGGTGAGTAGAGCCATCAAGAACACCAAGATCGGCGCTGAGATCAGAGAGGCGCTGGAAGGGTATGGTCTGCCGGTATTGGCGGCGAGAGTGACCCAAAGCGTTGCTTATCCGAGCACCGCAGCTGCAGGTACCACCGTGCTTGATGCTGAGCCTAATAGCAATGCAGCCCAGGAAATACGGGGCTTGGCAGATGAAGTATTAGCATTACTCAAATGAGTTAGTAAGGGTGTGAGTAAATGAGTGCGTTGAAAGCTGGCCGCCCCAGTAGCGAAAAACGGGCAATGACCATGGGTGATATCGCAGGATCCGAGAAGATGAAGCGGGTTAATTTTGACCTGCCAGAGGTGTTGCATACCAAGCTGAAAATGCATGCTGCTGCACAAGGGAAGTCCATCAAGGATATCATGACGGACTTTGTTGAAGCCTTGCCGTGATCGATTGATTATCAACTATCCTGTCGGGATAGTATTGAATATATGAGTATTTTTTTTGCAGTAGTGCGCACTAAAAAGCGTTGATCGATCAGTCTGATCAACGCTACTCTGTGCGCCAGAAACGAAAAAACCGCCTTGGCGGGCGGTTTTTCGAAGGTACTCGGAGTTGGCGCTCTTTGTACCTGGTAACGGCTCCGTAGAGGGAAGCAGCTACCAAAAGTCCCAATAAGTTTAGCGGCACTTTGCCGTATCTTTCAAGCTAATTCCCTCTTTACACCCGTTACCGAAGGCCACCACCTTTGGCGCGTTGTCGTACCCGCACGGATTGGAAGCATGAGTTTGTTGCCGTGTATGGGTGTGGTTGGTCGGGCAGAACGGGGAAATCTCACATACTGCCCAGCGTGCGATCGCGCATCACAGCCTCCCAGGACTCGCAACCCTGGGGCACTTGCACCAGTGGAACGGAACAGCCATACACGGCACCACTCTAAAAACGCGTGGCGGCCCGGCCAGCAGGTGGGGGCTAAAGCAAGTGCAGCAGGACGGGATGTGTCTCTGGAGCGCGTGAGAGGGAGCCGCCGCAAGCGGCCTCGATAGTCCAGAGCAAGGCGAGCCTATCCAGCGTAACTACGTCATTTTTGACATAGCCAAGCAGGAGGGCTCTCCTATCTTCAAGCGCAGCGAAGATAGGAGAGCCCGCTGACTGCGGAGGCTTTGCCGACATCCTTTATCCACGGAGCGGGGTGCTCTTGACCATGCCCCCCGTTCGGCGCAGAATCAAATCTCAAACTTGATTCGTCAAAATGTGATACTGATGGAAGAGCTACAGGCAAAATGGATGTTCGACCAGGGTGGGTTCTCCAAGGTCTTGGTGGTGCCCACCCCCATGGGCGCCGGATACCACCTCCATCTGGTGAAGTTCGGTCGCCAGAGCGAGACCGTGGTGCTGGAACGGCAGCGCGGAGGGTGGCGGGTGTTCAAGAGCATTGATGCCGCTGCCAACACCGCCCATGGCATCGGGTTCCGGCGTATCGAGATCGATCTCAGCAGTCGCTAGGCTGCTCTGCCTCTGCCTCTGCCGGTCGGGCAGGCAGGCCGAACAGGGCTCGGTCATCAGTGCGATCTAGCGCTGTGTCCATGCGTTTTGTCAGCGCGGCCAGCGCCTCATCATCCTTATCTGCCAGCGCAAGATATACTGCACCCACGAGAATTTTTCGTCTCGTGTCATTTGCTCTGATGACACTCCGCTCCTTGGCCCTTTTTTTGGCATCAAGCCGTTGCTTCTTTGCCTTTGCCTCATTCAGTTTTTTCTGGAGCGTTTCTATCCGTTCTTCGATGGCCGTCATGGTTGTTCTCCGCGCTGTTTTCCATATCCTACCAGTAATGCATAAGCCAAAGAACGCCGACGGTGTGTTAATCTTAGGCCCATAAGGGCGCACTTAGGCAAACTGCGTTTGCGTGCGGCCTCCGGCGGTAAAAACCAAGGCATGAGGTGCGACATGGCTATCTATCATTGCTCTGTTAAGGTGTTCAGTCGTCGTAATGGGCAGTCAGCAACGGCTGCGGCTGCCTATCGTGCTGGCGAAAAGCTGCTGGATGAACAGACCGGGGAGCTGCACGACTACAGGAAAAAAGGCGGCGTCATTTCAGCGACAATGATCCTGCCAAGCCATGCCCCTGCATGGGCCTCCGACAGGGCGCGTCTTTGGAATGAGGTCGAGCGCTCAGAGTCCCGCATCAACTCGACGGTGGCGCGTGAATTTGAGATAGCCCTACCCCACGAACTGTCCCCCGATGACCGCGAACGACTGGCCCACGAATTTGCTCGTGAGCTGGTCGAGAGACATGGTTTCGCAGCCGATGTGGCGATCCATGCCCCACCGGAATTCCAGAGGGGCGGCACTGGGAAGGTGATCGACAATCAAAATCATCACGCTCACATCCTGCTCAGCACACGCCGACTGGGGCCGGATGGGTTCACCGAAAAAACCCGCGAGTTCGATGCCAGATCGGGGGGGCTGGGGGAGGTATTCGGCCCTGCGCTCATCGAGCACTGGCGCGAGCGCTTCGCGGTTCTCCAAAACCAGTTTTTGAAAGCCGCAGGGGTGGAGCAGAGGGTTGATCACCGGAGCCATCAGGCCCGTGGTCTAGCTACCGAGCCTACCCGCCATCTAGGCCCTGCGGCGGTTGGTTTCGAGCGGCGTACAGGGCTCGATAGCGAGAAACGCATGAGCGAGGCGCGGGCCGTCAGGGCTGCTGATGATCGAGTGCAGGAGTTGGATGGGGCGGTGCGGGAGTTGGTCGAACTGGATGAACAGGAGGCCGTTATCGCCGCCGAACTGGTTGAGAATCAGCGCTATGTTGCGATGGATGAGGCGGAGTTGAGCGAGGCTATCTCTCATGTCCACCCCATGGACATTGGTAGCCAGGTGGAGTCTTCCTGGGAGGTGTACCAGGCGAAACGTAGTGTCAGTGAGCTGGAGTCGAAACGCGATAGGGTGGCGAGGCAGATCGAGTCGTGGGAGGAAGAGCACCGCTTCACAACATGGCTCAACAGCAAGGGCATAGGCGGTGCCAAGCTGGATGGGTTGCGCACTGGGCTGGCTCAACTGGAAAGCCAGATAACGAAGGCGATGAGAAAGGTCAGGGAGGCGGCGGAGGTCGCGCATGAACGCCTCTGGCCGGAATACAACAGGCGGCTAACCCTGTTCGACGAGCTGATCGAGCTGCGTAAGGCGAAGCGGGAGCGTAAGGCGAAGCAGGTTGAGGCGGCGCAGTCGTTGGAGTTCACCACTATCGCCATTCAGCGCTCTCTGGGAGTGTTCGGGTGGGCGGACGGGGGGCGGGAGTGGAGTGCCTGCCCCAGACGGCTTCAGACGCTCATAGAGAACTACCTGTCGGCGTCTGGGGGGGGGAGGGAGGCTCTGAGCGTGGAAATCGGCAGGAGCGCGGAGGTGCGCGAACTGCTGGCCCACCAGAAACGGGCTCTAGACCCTGCTCCTGCACCGGAACGCAACCGCGGCCCCAGACTGGGGTAAGCCGTTACAGCTAAAGGCTACAAGTAGATGAGGCTCGGCCAAATCAAAACGTCAATTCGAAACATCAAAATCGCCAATTGATTTTGAGGTGCGGGGAGAAGGGTGAAAAACTGGGGCCGGTGGCCCCATTTTCCCGCCATCGAGGCGGCTTATCTGATCGGGTGCACCTCGACGGGCGGAGCAAGATATCGAAACAGGCCGCAGGATGTAAAAACAGGCTGAAACCATACCCCGCAGGATACGGCCCTCAAACCGCCACAGAAGCGTTGCAAACAAATGCCCTATCTTGGGTGTCGAAGCGCCCCAAAACGCGATACAGGCGGCCTGTTCGCCACGAACGCCCCGTTTTAGCCGCTAAAAATCGCTATTAAACATAATGGGCATTAGACGAACTAGTAAAACGAAGTCGACTTTAATCATTCGGACGTTAGGAGAACAGACTTTTTCCGAACTAATAAGCCCGTTGATGTTTTGAAATGCCTAAGAGACGGTCGGTTGATTCACCTTAAACCATTAATTTACCATAATATTGAGCTTTGCTGCTCAAGCCACCTTTCTGGGTACATATACACGTATTCCCCCCAGATCCTCCTTGCAGACTCGGACTCAATGCGACACTTTTTGTCATGTTGAACCCCATCGGCTTGCGCCGCTCTCAGTACATCAACGTCATTCAGGTCAACGCCATGACGCTTTTCAAAGTACCAAGATGAGACAAACATTTCTCCTGACTGTGAGCAACGATACTTGCCATTTTCGATTCGAATGTAATCACATGCACCAGTATTTTTCTTATGTATTTTTTGCTGGTTGTGCATATTAACCCTGTATGATCTTACTGGCTCAGTATCAAAAATATAAAGGTGAATTTTTCCACCGTCAACAATCAACTCTAACTGGAATTCCAAGTTGAGACAGCTCAAATAAGGATGTGGTCGGCCATACTCATCTGTGATGGGCCTCATGTGGGCCGTTGTATTTTTTGATAAGCTTCCCTTTGGCAAAGTTCCTAACACTAGACAATCATCTGTGCCATGTCCATTCACAGCAAAATTAATGGTGTTCGCAGACGTTTCAATGTCCCCAAAAAACATCACTGCCGTGTACCCATTTAAATCCCCAATCAATCGTAACTTATAACCGTAGTGCTCTTTTAAGCGATAGTCACGAGCCACAGAAAGTAAATGCTGACCATCGTGAGCTTTTACATTACTACTGCGATTCACTTCTATGCAATCAATCAATAGAGATTCAGAGCCAACCACTTCCACTTTCACAAATGCAGGTGCTGCGTATGTTGCCTCAAATATCTCTTCAACCTTTAGTCGGTCGCGGTAGACTACTTTATCGTCTAGGTTGCCCAAATCAAAGAACATGCTATTTAAATGGTTGAAAATCCCATTCTCTTTAACGCGTAGGACATCCCCCACTTTCAAATGATTTAAATTAGCACTGCACAGTTCATAAAAATCCCCCTTCAATGATGGGCTGATTATGATCCTAATGTTGTGTCGACTAGAACGTGGCGACTCCACCAGTTCAGGAAATACATCACTGTAAAAGCTTGCACCACTTTCTTTATAGGCTCTATTAGCAAGTTCTTGAATTTTATGGTGGTGAGCATGCTCTGATGGTGTGAAAAAGTTGCCTTCGCTGTCCTGCACGGCTTTATCATTTTGTTGAACCAGCCCTGCCTTCATTTGAGTTGACGGGCTTTTTTTCTCTTGTGAATAAGACTCACTGGATGATGAGTCAACTGGTAAAGATCTTTTTGTGTTCTCTTCATTATTTTTATTGTTTCTATTGACAAAAAGCTTTAGTATTTTGTGCAAATACATCTTTGTTACGCTCCCGTTTAAATGGTATGTCATGATACCATAATGTAGTATGAATTATCTCTATTGTTAAATGGGAGCGATTTCCATGAGGTTTTGTATTGGTATAATGCCATTTACCAAACACGATACTGTGTATACAAAAAGAGAAACCAAAATTTTGATCATATCAGCATTACGCATATATACGGTCACACCAGATGCTGATGAGTGGTGCACTTTGTAGTTGAATCCGCCGTTAACAAAACGTTCACGCTCTCGCCCTGGGGAGTACCGAAGGACAGGACTGGGGTGGATAAATACGAAGTTATATTTAAGCATTTTAGTTAAAAACTGTATTTAAATTATCGCCAACATGAATATAAAATTGATTGAGAGGTGAGAAAATGAACGTACTTAGGTTGCCGTTTTATTTGATTTTGACTATGTTGCTAACATCTTGCACTTCGTTACCAATAGGGACTTCGTCTACAATAACAGACGGCCATGTTGCTAAGTGTAATGAAATTGCCAATGAGGTAATATCTTTAGATAAAACTTTTAAGCCACGCAGAAATTTTATAACAAAAGAGTTAAAAGTTGAGGCTATAGAATTCAAAGGCGATATACTGCACTGTTCAGTCGAAGGGACGCCAAAAAACCATTATGTCATCGCTTATAAATCTTCGATAAATCAATATCAATCAATGATGGTTGATAACTCAGTCAATATAGTCCCTGCTTTGTATCAATTAGACCGCAGTTTGGTAAAGGTAAATTCGACTTGCAATAATGATATAACATATAAAGTCGAAGGGGATTATGTCGCTTGCATTAAAGACCCAAGCAGGAGACCTTCTGCAAAAAAAACAATGACGCTGCATGTATTAGATAGTCAAGAAAAATATCAAATGACTTATATGGTTGATCGTGATAATAGAATAGATGATGAGAGCATATTGAAAGATCTGTATCAACTAATGGATTCCGATCGCAAGAAGTTAAAATATGACAAGTGTACGGCGAATCCAAAATGCAAAAAGGATCGTGAGGATGCGGCCATCAAAGCTAAACAGGAATATTCAAGACAAAGGACTGCTGATAAGAGCAGTTGCAAGGTAATTGCAAATGATATGATGAGTAAATATGCTAGTCTCTCGGCACCTGAGATACTGCATGCTGTCAGCCGTGGACCCTATATTGTTTGTGTAGTGAAGTTCCTCAATTCATCTTTAGCTGGTGACCACGGTAAGGTCATACAAATAACTGGCAACCTACAGAATGGCTCTTATGAGTTTCAATAAAAACTAGGGATGGTGC
>NZ_CDBY01000009.1:0-393 GCF_000820125.1 Aeromonas simiae
CAGCAGGTCGGTGTTGAAGATGAACAGGAACGGCAGCGCCGCGGTGCGCAGGCTGTAGTAGAAGGCGGTCAGACCGGTCTTGATGGGATCACCCTTGGAGACCGCCGCCGCCGCGAACGAGGCCAGTCCCACCGGCGGCGTCACGTCGGCCATGATGCCGAAATAGAAGACGAACAGGTGCACGGCGATGAGCGGCACGATGAGGCCGTTCTGCTGCCCCAGGGTGACGATCACCGGCGCCAAGAGGCTCGACACCACGATGTAGTTGGCGGTGGTTGGCAGCCCCATGCCGAGGATGAGACTGAGCAACGCGGTCAGCAGTAGCATCAGCAGCAGGTTGCCCATCGAGAGCATCTCTACCAGATCCGCCAGCACCAGGCCGACCCCGGTCTG
>NZ_CDBY01000009.1:750-1499 GCF_000820125.1 Aeromonas simiae
AGAAGGCCGACAGACCGGGGGAGAGGCGCTCCACCATCAGGCACCACACCAGCACCACCACAGGCAGCAGGAAGTGCAGACCGGAGAGCAGCACGGCGCGGGTCTGCGGCAGCTCGTCGAGCGTCTTCTCCGGATCTTCGGCCGGCAGCGGCTCGTTGCTGGCGGCGATCTTGAGCAGGCCGAGGTAGGCCACCAGCAGCAGCGCGGCGATCCCCGGCAGGGCATAGTCACCCAGCGCCGGCTTGAGCCAGCCCAGGCCATAGTAAACCGCCAGCGAAAGGCCGCTGATGAGGGCGGCGCCAAAGGCAAAACCGGTCAGGCGGCGCAGCCAGGGGCGCGGCTGGCGGTTGCCGATCGGCTGCATGCCGAGTTTGAGCGCCTCGAGGTGCACGATGTAGAGCAGGGCGATGTAGGAGATGGCCGCCGGCAGGAAGGCGTGCTTGATGATCTCCACATACGGAATGCCGACGTACTCCACCATCAGGAAGGCCGCCGCCCCCATCACGGGAGGCATGATCTGGCCGTTGACCGAGGAGGCCACCTCCACCGCGCCGGCCTTCTCTTTGGAAAAACCGACCCGCTTCATCATGGGGATGGTGAAGGTGCCCGTGGTCACCACGTTGGCAATGGACGAGCCAGAGATGACGCCGGTCAGCGCCGAGGCGACCACCGCCGCCTTGGCCGGGCCACCGCGCAGGTGACCGAGCAGGCTAAAGGCAAGCTGGATGAAGTAGTGGCCGGCGCCGGCC
>NZ_CDBY01000009.1:1647-31023 GCF_000820125.1 Aeromonas simiae
AGTAGTGGCCGGCGCCGGCCCGCTCGAGCAGGGCACCGAACAGCACGAACAGGAAGACAAAACTGGTGGAGACCCCGAGGGCGATGCCAAACACCCCCTCAGTGGTGATCCACTGGTGGTTAGCCAGCGCATTGAGGCTCACCCCACGGTGGGCCAGCAGCCCCGGCATCCAGGGGCCGGCCAGACTATAGGCGAGAAACACCAGGGCGATGACGGCCAGGGCCGGGCCGAGGGCACGGCGGGCGGCCTCCAGCAGCAGCGGAATGCCGATGCAGGCCACGGTGAAATCCATGGTGGTCAGGTTGCCTGGCCGCTGGGCCAGCTGGGTATAGGCGAGGAACAGGTAGCCGGCGACCAAGGCGCCGATGACGCCGAGGGCGATGTCGGGCAGTGGCACCCGATCCCGCGGCGAGCTGCGCAGGGCCGGGAACACCAGATAGGCGAGCAGGATGGCAAACGCCAGATGGATGGAGCGGGTCTCGGTATCGTTGAGCACCCCCACCCCGACCATGAAGGGGAGCGGCGAGGCGATCCAGAGCTGGAACAGGGACCAGAGCAGGGCGAGGCCGGCAATGACCCAGCTCATGCTGCCCTGCGGCAGGCGGGCACCCACGTCCTGGGCGATCAGCTCTTCGGCTGAGTGCGCCTCGGGTTGTTGTACTTGTTGCATAGTGTGACTCGGTGACTACAGCCATAAAGCCAGACTCGCCACCCTGACGGGGTCGCGAGTCTGGGGTACATCAGAAGCTAGCGGCAGCGCGTTACAGCCAGCCGCGCTCCTTGTAGTAGCGCAGCGCCCCTTCATGCAGCGGCGCGGAGAGACCCACCTTGATCATGTCGGTCTCTTTGAGTTCGGCAAAAGCCGGGTGCAGGCGCTTGAAGCGGGCCAGATTGTCAAATACCGACTTGGTCAGCTGATAGACCACTTCCGGGTCGGTCTTGGCGCTGGTCGAGAGTACCGCCTTGCCACCGATGGAGGGGGTCGGCGCCGGGTTGCCCTTGTAGAGGCCACCGGGGATCTCGGCCTTGGTGTAGTAGCTCTTCTCGGCCAGCAGCTTGTCGATCTCGGGGCCGGTCACCGGCACCAGCACGGTATCGGTGGTGATCGAGGCCTCCTGGATCGCGCCGTTGGGGTGGCCGACGAAGTAGCTCATGGCGTCGATGTTGTTGTCACCCAGCGCCGAGGCCTGCTCGGCCGGCTTGAGTTCCGAGACCAGGCTGAAGGCAGTGCGGTTCCACCCCTTCGCCGCCATCACCTCATCGAAGGTATCGCGCTGGCCGGAGCCGGGGTTACCGATATTGACGCGCTTGCCCTTCAGATCGTCGAAGCCGGCGATCTTGGCATCCTTGCGCGCCAGGATGGTGAACACCTCGCTTTGCAGGGAGAAGACGGCGCGGATATCCTCCATCGCCCCCTGCGCCTTGAAGGGCTCGACCCCCTTCAGCGCCTTGAACTGGTGATCCGACTGCATGATGCCGAAGTTGAATTCACCGGAGCGGATGCCGTTGACGTTGGCCACGCCGCCGCCACTGGCCGGCGCGTTGCACTTGATCTCGTGGGTCTTGGTTCCCTGGTTAAGGAAGCGGCAGATCGACTGGCCGGCCACGTAATACACGCCGGTCTGGCCACCGGTGCCGATCGTCACGAAACGTTCGGCGGCTTGAACTGAAGCGGCTGGCAGCACGCCACACAACGCGGCGGAAACGGCGCAGGCCAAGGTTAATCCCTTCATGTGTACATCCTTTATGTTGATGTGATTCTGGCGATGACCCCGCAGAGATGCGGGCAGACGTGATCGGGATGTATGCCGGGGCATACTGACAGGATGTAAACGAGAAGAGATATTCCACGACATCCTGTCACAACAAAACAACATTCCAAAAGTAACCCGATCCATCGGGTGGGATGCAAATATTAATCGGCGATCGACCAGATCTTTAGCGATTTTTTTGAAGGGGATCAAGCTAATCTGCTAAGGGTGACTCTCGCGAGTCTCAAAAAAACAGGGGCCGCTGGCCCCTGTCATTTGCACACGCATCACGCTTACTGCAACGGCGTCAGGGTGATGGTGACGCGGCGGTTCTGCGCCTTGCCCGCTTCGGTGCTGTTGCTGGCAACCGGCTGATCCGGGCCCACACCGGCGGTGACGATACGGGAACCGGCCACGCCACTGGCGATCAGCTGGTTAGCCACCGCGTCGGCACGCTGCTTGGACAGCTTCATGTTCAGCTCGCGGGTACCGGTGCTGTCGGTATGACCGATCACGTTGAGGCGGGTCTTGTCGAACTCGGCAACCACAGTGGCCACACCGGAGAGGGTGTTGGCACCCGCCGGCTTGAGCTGGGCGCTGGAGCTGTCGAAGGTGATGCTGTTGGGCATGTTGAGGATCACCTGATCACCGTTACGGGTCACGCTGACGCCGGTGCCTTGCAGCTTCTCACGCAGCTTGGCCTCCTGTACGTCCATGTAGTAACCGATGCCGCCGCCAAGCGCCGCGCCCGCTGCCACGCCAGTCAGGATCCCCTTCTTGCGATCCCCCTTGCTGGAGGAGAGCGCACCCACGGCAGCCCCCGTCGCAGCACCCGCCATGGAGCCCCAGACCGCCTTGGAGGTCTGCTGCTCGCCGGTATAGGGGTTGGTGGTACAGCCGGAAACGGCGATGGTGAGTGCCAGAGCCGGCACCAGTGTCTTGAAATTCATGAAAACCCTCAAAATAGTCGATCGGCTATCACACCGGGGCAGGAATTGTATCCCAGCTTAACGCCATTGTCTGACGCAGTCGGCGGCGACCTAGCCTGCCCTCATCAGCGCCTCGGCACCCCAGGCCCTTTTACATAGGCCGGTTCACCCCGCATGCCACTCGGAGTCATCAACTACATGTCTTTTCACCTGCGCAATGTCCCCATTCGCCACATCATGCTGGTGGCCAGCTCAGCCATAGTGCTGAGCCTGGTCTTCAGCAATCTATGGCGCAGCAGCCTCACCGATGAATTAGCGGCCTTGCCCGGAGAGTTGATCGAGCACACGGATAACCTGCTGGAGTTGCAGCACCTGCACGACCACACAGTCCAGGAGCAGCGCTGGCGACTCAATGCCGCCCTCACCGGCGCCCCGCAACACCTGGCCCGCGCCGATGAGCATGCCCACCAAGCCGATGCGCTGCTCGATACCCTGCCTGAGCTAAAAGACGATCTGGCCGCCCTGTTTTTACGTCAGCGAGCCGCTGGCCACGCCATCGTCACCGCCTACCAGACTCAGGGGATCGAGGCCGGCAAGCAGCTGATGTCCCAGCCGGGGGGATACACCGACCTCTCCAACCGCATCACCAAAGTGCTCTCGCACACGCTGCAACAGCAGGAGCAGCAACTGAAGCAGCTAGAGCAGGCGGCACTGCACAAGAGTCGTTCGCTCAACCAGCAGACCTGGCTCATCCTGAGCCTCAGCCTCCTGCTGGTCGTGCTGGTGCTGTATCTCTTGCAGCGCAAGATCCTGGCCCCGCTGGGCGGCCTGATGGAGCAGGTGCAGCGGCTGGCCGATAACAGCCATGACCTCTCCTTTCGTCTGACGATGCAGGGGCGCGATGAATATGCCTATCTGGCCAAGGTCTTCAATCACTTCCTCGAGAACATCGATCGCCTGATCGGGACGGTGCAGTCGGTCTCCTTCAAGACGCACGACAAGATGCAAACCCTGATGTCGCACACCGATACCTCGCTGACCAGCATGAATCAGGTGCAACACAACACCGATGCCCTGGCCTCTGCACTGAACGAGATGACATCGACCGTGCACCACATCGCACACAGTACCGAACACGCCCGCCGCGAAACCGCGAAAGCCAAGGGAGACATCGATATTGGCCAGCATCAGATCGAGAGCGCGGTCGCGCTGATGGGTCAGGTGGCAGAACATGTCGAGCGCTCGGCCCATGAACTGAACCAGCTGGAGCATGAAAGCAGCCAGATCGAATCGATCGTGCAGGTGATCCAGTTCATTTCGGAGCAAACCAATCTGCTGGCCCTGAACGCCGCGATTGAAGCGGCCAGAGCCGGTGTTCATGGCCGTGGCTTTGCCGTCGTCGCGGATGAGGTGCGCCAATTGGCCAGCAGAACCCAGGCGGCCACCGTCGATATCCAGCAACGCATCGAGATCCTGCAAGGGAAAAGCCAGCGCGCCGTTCAGACCATGCTCACCACCCAGCACGTCAGCGAACAGGCGGTGGCCCAGGTCGGGCACACCGGCCAGACGCTGGAGTCCATCGTGGAGGTCATCAATCAGGTCAATGTCATGAATGGCCAGATTGCCGCGGCCGCAGAGCAGCAAGCCCTGGTCACCGAAGAGACCAGCCGCAATGTGGTGAATGTGGCCGAGATTGCTCGCCAGAGCCTGACCTTGGCACGGCAAACCCGCCACCAGACC
Organism: Aeromonas simiae; assembly: GCF_000820125.1. Classification (GTDB taxonomy): domain Bacteria; phylum Pseudomonadota; class Gammaproteobacteria; order Enterobacterales; family Aeromonadaceae; genus Aeromonas; species Aeromonas simiae. The sequence continues at coordinate 6,068 of NZ_CDBY01000009.1, forward strand.
CGCGACATGAACCACGCCAACCAGGAAGTGGGCCTCATCAGCTGCCAGTTCCAGGTCACCGCGCAAGAGGATCGCGACGACCAGCGCAATCTGATGCATTGGAACGACAGCTTCTCCGTCCACGTGCCGAGCATGGATGAACAGCATCAAGGGCTGTTCAACGCCATGAACCGGATCTATCAGGCCGTGCAGGAGAAGGCCCCTTCACACGTGCGGGAGCAAAGGTTGAACGAACTGCTCTCGCTGGCCCGCCAGCACTTTGCCGATGAAGAGAGGGGGATGGCGCAGGCCCATTACCCCGGCCTACAACGCCACAAGCAGGAACACGCCAAACTGCTGCATGAACTGGGTCATCTGCTGACCCAGCACAGCGGTGATGAACAGGAGGACAGCCTGGAGGTGATCGCCTTTCTCAAGAACTGGCTGCTCGACCACATCTTCCGCTCCGACAAACTCTATGGCGAGCCGATGCAACAGGCCGGTATTCGCTAAGACGCAGACTCGGCAACCAACAAGGGGGGCTCAGGCCCCCCTTTGAGTGAGCACTCGCCTAGCCGCGCTGACACTGCTCATGACAGGGGCAGGTCACCAGATGATCGTTCACCATCCCCACCGCCTGCATGAAGGCGTAGCAGATGGTGCTGCCGACGAAGGTGAAGCCGCGCTTCTTAAGCGCCTTGGACATGGCATCCGACTCAGGCGACGTGGCCGGAATGTCGCCGTTGCCCTGGCGCTGGTTGACCATGGGGGCGCCGCCGACGAAGTCCCACAGGAAAGCGACAAAGTCGATCCCCTCGGCCTCCATGGCGAGCAGCGCCTTGGCGTTCTTGATGATCGAGTGCACCTTGAGCCGGTTGCGGATGATGCCGGGGTCTTGCATCAGCCGCTCCACATCCTGCTCGTCGAACCGCGCGATACGCACCGGGTCAAAGTCGGCATAGGCGAGGTGGTAGCTCTCGGTGCGCTTCAAGATGGTGATCCACGACAGCCCCGCCTGCTGGCCGTCGAGGCAGAGTTTGGCAAACAGCTCGCGGGCATCGTAGACAGGCCGCCCCCACTGTTTGTCATGGTATTCGATGTAGGCCGGGTCACGGGTCACCCAGGCGCAACGCAATTCCATTTCCTCTCTCCTCTCATTTCATCCCGCCCCAATGTACCGGCTCCAACCCGGACATGCGAGTGCCGGCTCCCCCTCCCGCCCAGGCCCGGCGCAGCGTCATCACACTAATCCCCTGTAATTTCGCCTATTATCCGACCATGCCAGGCGGTATACTCCTTCGGTTCACATTCAGCAAATCTTGCTCTGATTTCATTTCGCGCGAAAAAAATTATGCAAAAATTCGATGTCAAAACCTTTCAGGGCCTGATCCTGCAGCTGCAGGACTATTGGTCCCGCCAGGGCTGTACCATCATTCAGCCGCTGGATATGGAAGTGGGTGCCGGTACCTCCCACCCCATGACCTGCCTGCGCGCCCTGGGCCCCGAGCCCATCGCCTGCGCCTACGTACAACCGTCCCGCCGTCCGACTGACGGCCGCTACGGTGAGAACCCGAACCGCCTGCAGCACTACTACCAGTTCCAGGTGATCATCAAGCCCTCCCCCGACAACATTCAGGAGCTCTATCTCGGCTCCCTGAAAGAGCTGGGGCTCGACCCCGAGATCCACGACATCCGCTTCGTGGAAGACAACTGGGAAAACCCGACGCTGGGTGCCTGGGGTCTGGGTTGGGAAGTGTGGCTCAACGGCATGGAAGTGACCCAGTTCACCTACTTCCAGCAGGTGGGCGGCCTCGAGTGCAAGCCGGTGACCGGCGAGATCACCTACGGCCTCGAGCGTCTGGCCATGTACATCCAGGGCGTCGACAGCGTCTACGACCTGGTCTGGTCTGACGGCCCGCTCGGCAAGACCACCTATGGCGACGTGTTCCACCAGAACGAAGTGGAGCAGTCCACCTACAACTTCGAACACGCCGACGTGGAGTTCCTGTTCCACTGCTTCGAGCAGTACGAGAAGGAAGCCCAGTCCCTGCTGGCACTGGAAAAACCGCTGCCGCTGCCGGCCTATGAGCGCATCCTCAAGGCCGCTCACTCCTTCAACCTGCTGGATGCCCGCAAGGCCATCTCGGTCACCGAGCGTCAGCGCTACATCCTGCGCATTCGCACCCTGACCAAGGCGGTGGCCGAGGCCTATTACGCCTCCCGCGAAGCGCTGGGCTTTCCCATGTGCCAGCGCGCAGAGAACAAGCAAGGTTAAGGAACGGACATGGCACAACATACTTTTCTGGTAGAGATCGGCACCGCCGAACTGCCCCCCAAGGCCCTGCACTCCCTGGCCGACGCCTTTGCAGACAACTTCAAGAGCGAGCTGACCAAGGCCGATCTGGCCTTCGCCGGGGTCGAGTGGTTTGCCTCCCCGCGCCGTCTGGCGCTGAAGGTGAGCGAGCTGGCCAGCGATCAGCCAAGCAAGAGCGTCGAGAAGCGCGGCCCGGCCGTGGCGCAGGCGTTCGATGCCGACGGCAAGCCGACCAAGGCCGCCGAAGGCTGGGCCCGTGGCAACGGCATCACGGTCGATCAGGCCGAGCGTCTGGTCACCGACAAGGGTGAGTGGCTGGTGCACACCGCCCAGATCGAGGGTCGTCCGGCGAAAGAGTTGCTGGGCGAACTGGTTAGCCAAGCGCTTGCCAAGCTGCCCATCCCCAAGATGATGCGCTGGGGCGACAAGACCATCCAGTTCGTGCGTCCGGTGTTCACCGTGACCCTGCTACTGGATGGGGATCTGGTGCCGGCCCACATCCTGGGCATCGACTCCGCCCGCACCCTGCGCGGCCACCGCTTTATGGGTGAGAGCGAGTTCACCATCGACAACGCCAGCCAGTATCCGCAAATCCTGCTGGAGAAGGGCATGGTGATGGCCGACTTCATGGCGCGTAAGGCCAAGATCAAGGCTGACGTCGAAGCCGCTGCCGCCGCCTGCGGTGGCGTGGCCGATCTGGACGACGACCTGCTGGAAGAGGTCACCGCCCTGGTCGAGTGGCCTGTGGTGCTGACCGCCAACTTCGAAGAGAAGTTCCTGGCCGTGCCGGCCGAGGCACTGGTGCACACCATGAAGGGTGACCAGAAGTACTTCCCGGTCTACGACCAGAGCGGCAAGCTGCTGCCCAAGTTCATCTTCGTCACCAACATCGAGTCGAAAGATCCGAGCCAGATCATCGCCGGTAACGAGAAGGTGGTGCGCCCGCGTCTCTCCGACGCCGAGTTCTTCTTCAAGACCGACCTCAAGCAGAAGCTGGCCGACCACCTGCCGCGCCTCGAGACCGTCTTGTTCCAGCAGCAGCTCGGCACCGTGCGTGCCAAGGCCGCCCGCATCGAAGCCATGGCCGGCTTTATCGCCGCCAAGATTGGCGCCGACGTGGCCCAGGCCCAGCGCGCCGGCCTGCTCTCCAAGTGCGACCTGCTGACCAACATGGTGAGCGAGTTCACCGACACCCAGGGTGTCATGGGGATGCACTACGCCCGCCACGACGGTGAGGCCGAGGCGGTGGCTCTGGCCCTCAACGAGCAGTACATGCCGCGCTTTGCCGGCGATGCCCTGCCGTCCGGCCTGGTCTCCTGCGCCGTGGCGCTGGCCGACAAGTTCGACACCCTGGCCGGTATCTTCGGCATCGGCATGCTGCCCAAGGGTGACAAGGACCCGTTCGCCCTGCGCCGCGCCGCTATCGGTGCCCTGCGCATCATGACCGAGAAGCAGCTGGACTTGGATCTGGTGGAGCTGGTCGAAGAAGCGGTCAGCGTCTACGGTGACAAGCTCACCAACAAGACCGTCGTCAGCGACGTGGTCGACTTCATGCTGGGGCGCTTCCGTGCCGCCTATCAGGACGAAGGGATCGGCGCCGACGTGGTGCTGGCCGTACTGGCCCGCCGCCCGACCCGTCCGCTCGACTTCGATCGCCGCGTTAAGGCCGTCAGCCACTTCCGCACCCTGGATGCCGCTCTGGCACTGGCTGCCGCCAACAAGCGCGTGAGCAACATCCTGGCCAAGGTGGAAGGCGAACTGCCGACTGCCGTCAAGCCGGAGCTGCTGGTCGATGCCGCCGAGAAGGCGCTGGCCGCCCAGGTGGCCGAACTGCAAGGCGAACTGGCCCCGCTGTTCGCCGCTGGCGACTATCAGGCCGCCCTCACCCGTCTGGCCGCCCTGCGCGAGCCGGTCGACACCTTCTTCGAAGAGGTGATGGTGATGGCCGACGACGAGGCCCTCAAAGCCAACCGTCTGGCACTGCTCAACAACCTGCGCAACCTGTTCCTGCAAGTGGCGGATATCTCGCTGTTGCAGTAACGCAGCCTGTATCAGGAAAGGCGCCTTCGGGCGCCTTTTTTATGATCCATTGGCAGTGGCAACATCGTGCTTCACCGTGCAAAACACGAGGGCTCCGCCCTCGACCGGGTTTCGCCCGCCCTGCGGGCCGGGGCGAGTGACTTCTTGCAGGCCCAAGAAGTCACCAAGAAGGCCTTCCCCCGCTGATCCGCCCGACTGGCATCGGGTCCCCTCGCCTCACCCGTTTGTCCAACGGCACGCGCCGACGGTTCATCCCTGTCCCGCCGCCGCTCGCTCGGCATCCCTGCCTCGCGGCCTGGACAACCGGGCTCGCCTCGGCGAATCAGAGGGGGATCCAATACCGTGCTAACTTTTGCTTGAAACTGCAATAATGCACCAGCCTTGCATCAATTACCGCATTTCTGTTATTGCCTTTGTTACTCCATATAATGATGGTGTGATTTTTGTCCATGTAATCCCCATTGAAATTATTTTTCTTCTCAGGTTTTCACGCTCACTTGTAGGAAGTGTAAACCTCCTTGGTTTTAATGAGAGCTTATTAAGAATCTGGATTGCTTTTTCATTTCCCCTTATAATCATCATTAAACTTTCATCTAAAGATGCCAAACCATCAGCAGGCTTAAATATGTGATTAGTAAATAGACCTGATTGCGCCTGAACATTTATATTATCGACCTTTGGGACATGAATCACTTTCACCCCACGCATTATTTCACCCAGCTTAATAAGAAGTTCTGGCAACACCCACACATCTAATTTATCACTTTTACATTCCTGAGTTGCAAAAAATAATGAGACCAAAGGATCTGTTGTCCAATCTAGAAGCCGCGTTGGCATCCCATAGTGTTGAGCTAGTGCTAACAATCGATAAGAATCATTATTTGGCCAATTAAAATAATGGCACGCAGATAATGATGTGTGGTCGTCGATTACCTTACATTGAGCAAGCACATTACTCTCTACAAAGAAGCCGATCTCATCAACACCAGATACAAACTTCGAGAAATTCCTAACCTCACTGAAATGGGATTGTCCACTGACTATGTATTTGGTGAAATCATTGCTCCTAGAATGACTCCATTTACTGCTAGGAAAACTTTCCCTATATGCACTTGGGATAAGTTTCCATGTATGGTCTGCGTGACCTCTAAAGATGAACTTGTGCTGATATTGGTAATAACAACTGTTCAATAACTCAGAACGATGACCGAGCGCATCGAGTAAGTCATCACTATTTTCGAAAGAATATATAATATGATTCTCTTTTATCTCTGGATGGACCTTAAATAAAGGTCCATCATAAATTTTTTGTTCATGATGAAGCACACCAAAAAGAGACAACTCATGATCTATATCAACCATCACATTCCCCCATATAAATGTCTCTATCAAAACACCTATAAACTTATCTCGTATATTGGGTTTCGCAAGGTAAAGCGCTAACCTACGCCGATATACAGGCTGTAGTAGGTTGGGCTGAGCTTACGAAGTCCAACTCTTACAACCACCATAAAACAAAGCCAGGCATCCACCGAATCCCAACCTCGCCGATACGCCCGATAACATGCGATCGGTCGCTGTGTACGGCGTACCTTTCTCTGCGATCAGGATGACCACCCCGGTCTACACATATCAAACTCGGATTTACAGAGATAAAAACGGCGCCACTAAGGCGCCGTTTTTATTTTATCAAGATACAACAGCAATGCTGATGAATTAAAACGCTCAGAAGCGGTAGAGCATCCCCATGGATACTGTGCTGTTATTCATGGACACGCCGCCGTTTTCAATATCAGAATCACCCAGCTTGGTGACATATTGATATTCAACCCGAGCAGACCAATTATTATCAATTGCGTATTGCATCCCCAGGGCCCCTACAAATGCAGCATTATTTTCATCATGAGATGCCGAACCGACGATAGAAGAGAGCTTGTGTTCAGTCCAGGTCATTGCGCCACCCAGGCGGGTATACACTTCCAATTCGGTATTCATGGGGGCGGACAGACGCACAGTGGCTTGCAACATCTGAGCGCTCACCTTGCTTTCAGACCAGATGCTCTCTTGCTTGTATTGCCCCAGCCAATCATAGCCAAGCTCTACTGCCACATTTTTATGGAACTGATAACCCATGAAGGCACCCAAGCTAACATCATCAGAGTCCGCCTCCCCGCCACCATACTTAAATATCGGGTCCATATCGACATTATGGAACTTTGACCAACCGACCTTGCCACCAACATACCAATTGGAGCTGGCGGCTTGAACTGCACCGGAACCAAGAAGGGCCGTAATTAATATCGCAGAGATACTGACTTTCATTTTTCCACCTATAATTTAAATTCGGCCGAAACATAATGAAATCAGCGATCGATTTCAATCGAACCTGTCTGGTTATTATACTTTCCATTTGAAATTATGACTTTTCTTACATGCTCGTGGCGAAATAACCAAATAATTGAAGATATTCTCCAGCAACATCGCCTTGATGAATAAGGTGGCTCGTAGGTGGGGTTTCGCAAGATAAAGCACCAACCAGCGCCGATATACAGCCAACCGCCCCCCCCCCCTTCCGGCTGGCCTCGCAGCAACCCGCCGGGACAAGTACATCTCGAGCGTCCGGTGACGCTGCGCTCATCGCACCTTGGCCAACGCGGCGACGATCTGCTCCACACTCTGCGCTACCGACAAGACGGCGCTATCCAATATCAGGCGCTCCCTGTCCCAGGGCTCATAGTGGCGGTTGATCACCGCCTGCCAGTCGGGCAATACCAACCCCTCGATATCCACCTTCCGCTTCTCAACCCGCTCCCGGTGCAGACTCGGGTTGGAGCAGACCACCTCGATATCGAGATAGGGCACCCCGACCGAGCGGGCGATGTCGTGGTAGGCATCCCGGGTGAGGGGGATAGGGTTAACGGAATCCGTGATGACGATCGAGCCAAGTGCCAGGTTCTCTCTGGCCAGCCCATAGGCCACGACATAACCGGCCGGCCCCATCTCCCGCTCTGCCTGCTCGGCGTCACGCAGGGCCTGCTCTATGGTATCAATGCGCAAATAGACAGCCCCCACGCGCTGGGCCAACGCGCGCGCAATGGTGCTTTTTCCACTGCCCGGCAAACCACTGAAGATGATCAGCATGCTCTATTCCTGTGATGAAAGAAGAACTTGAGCCACATGGTATCGGATTACCGCCCTCCCGACCGCCGCTTTAACCGGCCGCACTGATGCGGGTAGCCCACCCAGTGCCACCAATAAAAACGGCGCCCCGAGGCGCCGTTTTGTGTCAGCTCATCAGCGTTCAGCCCTTATAGACCGGCAGCAGATCGACCATGTTGAGCAGGTGGAAGGCGGCGGTCAGCACGCCGAAGGCGATCACCAGCACTATCATGGGGAGCCCGCCGGGGGCGCGGAACCCCTCCTTGTTCCCCATGCGGCGCACCTTCCACGCCAGCAGCGGCGGAATGATGCAGGTCCACAGGGTGGCCACGGCGCCGGCATAGCCGATGGCCACCAAGAAGCCAAACGGGAACAGCAGCGAGAGCAGCAACGGCGGCAGGAAGGTGACGGCCCACGACTTGGCGCGGCCACCCCGGCTGTTATCGAACTGGAACAGATCGGCCAGATAGTCGAACACCCCCAGCCCGACCCCGATAAAGGAGGAGAGGATGGCCGCCATGGAGAAGGCGTTGAGGGCGCTTGCCACCGCCTTGGACTCGATCACCGAGCCAAGCGCCTTGAGCAGGGCATCGACGTTGCCCCCTTGCTCGATCACCGGGCCGAACTCGCTGCGCGGCAGGTTGCCGAACACGCTGGCCAGCCAAATCAGATAGAAGGTGAGCGCGATGGCGGTGCCCCCTAGGATGGCGCGGCTGGCACGGCGCTCCTCGCCGTAGTAGGCCCGCATCGAAGAGACCGAGTGGTGATAGCCGAACGAGGTGAGCGCCACCGGCAACATGCCGAGGGCATAAGGGACGTAGTGGGTCTCGCTGCCGATCCGATCGAGCAGCAGATCGAGGCGAACGTTCATCGACATGCCCGAGATACCGAACGCAAAGCTCAGCCCCATCAGGATCACCAACAGCACCGAGATGCGGTCGACCGCCCGGGTGGAGTGCCACACCACGACAGAGAAGAACAGGGTAAACAGCACCGAGCCCCAGTGGCTCTCCAGCCCCAGCATCTCCTGGATGATGAGCCCCGACGAGGTGATGTAGGCATAGAGCAGGATGCCGCCGACGAAATAGACGCTCAGGTTGTTGAGGGCATTGACCCTCTTGCCCAGCAGATCGCGGGTGACCGTATCAAATGAGACGCGAAGCGGATAACCCTTGTAGGATTCGAGCAGCATCCAGCCCGATACCGTCATCACCACCATGGTCAGCGTCACCGCGAACATGGACCAGAGAGTCCATGCCCCCGCGCCCGCGCTCGGCAACCCCAACATGCCGGCTCCCACACAGACGCCGGCAATGATGCATGCCCCGCCCACCAAGGATGGTTTGTGTTCCATAACGTTTCCCCACGACGGATGATTCGAAAGCGGAGCGGCGGGCCCCTGCCCGTCCGTCCGGGGGCCGCCAGCACCCTGGCTGCGGCCCGCTTGCCGTCGGCATGCCGGCGCCAGGGCAGGCACCAGTTCAGCACACGACAGGACAACCCGACCTGTACAGCCCGACCATCCCCCCGGCTAGGCCGGGTCGGGGGACTTTACCCTGCTCCTTCGCTGCGGGCAAATGCCTCGCTCACCCCGTTTGCCTCAATGGGAGAGGTAGGGCAACAGCGCCAGCAGGTGCCGGCGCACCGCAAGCGGGGTCTGGCTGACCCAGAGATCGAGCAGGCCATCGGCCAGCAGCGGCAGCAAAAACAGGAATAGGCAGAGCAGCGCCAGTTGCAGTGGGGCGCCCAGACGCCGGCGGGCACTCCCCAGGTGCAGCGCATCGGCCCGACTCGGGCAGGCCGCCATGCAGCGGCGACAGTCGCTGCACTCCAGGCTGCGCACCGCGATGATCTGATGCACCTCGATACGGGCCGGGCAGGCCCGGCTGCACTTGTCACAGTCATGGCCCTGGCTGCGCAGGCAGCGCGACTTATCACGACGGATGCGCAGGGGCGCCACCACAGCGAGCAGGCCGAGCCAGGCGCCATAGGGGCACAGATAGCGGCAGAATCCCTGACGGAAGGTCACGGTGAGCAGCAGCACCCAACCCAGGCACCCGGCCGCCAGTGGCGTCAGGGTGAAGAAGAAGGCGCCCATCTTCATGTCGGCCGCCTGATGATAGGAGCTGGCAAGATAACCGGGCAGCGCCGCCGTCGGCACCGCCAGCAAGATAATGAAGAGCAAGAACCCCAGCACCAGCCACTTCTGGGCGCGCAGCAGCATGTCGAGCCAGCGCGGTGGCGTCCACTCCCCCGGCAGCCAGCGGCTGCGTAGCCGGTGCAGCCACTCACCGATGAGCCCGAGTGGGCAGGCCCAGCCGCAGAAACTGCGCCCAAGCAGCAGGGCCGACAGGGAGATGACCAGCAGGGTGACAGTCGCGGCGGGGTGATGCGGATCGGTGAGGCCCAGCGCTCCCCATGCCCGCAATCCAAGGCCGCCGGCAATCGGTAAGAAGGCATCGACGATATCAGGGCGCGCCAGCAGTGGCGTCTCACCACGCCCAAGCTGCCAGACATAGAGCAGGTACTGGGCCGCCACCAGCGTCCAGGAGAGCAGCAACAGTTGCCGCATCCCCTCGCGCAGCCGCCCAGCTTGCCCCCGTGGCGAGCCCGTATGCGGGTGCCATCGGCGCCACCCCCAACCGACCAGCGTCACCCACGCCAGCGCGCCCCACAGCCACACATCGGCCGCCACAGCCCAGGCCGCCATCACCAGCAGGGCGGCGACGCGGCGCCCCCAGCCGCGCTGGCGCAGCAATCCCCACCACAGGGCACTCACCCCGGCCGCCACCGTCAGCGCCTCAATCCCGGTCACGTCGCCTCCTCACCCGTTCACAGCGTGCCGGCAGCATAACTGACATCTAAGGTGACTATTTTGATCTGGCCCGCTCATGGCCGGTGAAAAGCCAGCAGATAGTGGTGTGGACATGTGCGGCACTCCAGCTCGTCGACCACGAATCCCGCCGCCGTCACCTCGGCGGCAGCCTGCTCTGCCGAGACGGCCGCCTGGGGTGAGTGGAGATCCACCAGCAAACCGCGGCAGCCGACGGCCATCTGCCGGTGCAACTGGGCCAGAAACGGCCCGCGCGCGGCGATAAAGCGATAGACATTGGCCACCAGCAACTGGCTAACCCCGGCGGGCAGACAGGGATCATCGGGCTGGCTCTGGTGCACGCTGACTCGCCCCTCACCGGTAAAGCGGCGACCGAGATAGTCCACCATCGCCGGCTCGCTATCGATGGCATGCACCCGACCTTTCGGCAGTTGTTCGAGCAGCAGCTGGGTGAAGTAACCGGTGCCGGCCCCCAGATCGGCCACCACGGCATCGGGAGGGAGCGCCATGCGCGCCAGGATGGCGCTGCTGCGCTGCCACTGCTCGCGCTCAGCCGAGTCAAAGACCAGGCTCAGGCGCTCGGGTTCAGCAAAACTGGCCATGATCCCCTCTCAGGCCGTGCGGCTGTGAAAAAGCGGCTGATCCGACTCGGCCTGCTCGGCCCAGAAATGGATGTTGAAACGGGCATCTTCCGATAGCTCAACCCGGTGCCAGTACTGAGGTGGACTGGTGGCAAACTCGCCAGCACGGATGGTGAGCACCCGTTCGGGTTGCTCGGCCTGCTCGTCGGCAAAGCCGTAGTAGGTGACCGTCCCCTCCATCACGCAGAGCTGGCCGAATACACCGGCCGCCGTATTGTGGTGGGTCAGCAGGGCTGCCGGCACGTTGTCACGAGTGAAAAAGGGGGTGGAGCGACGAACGACCCAGTGGGCGGGGATGAGTGACATGGACATTCTCCTTCGATGGGCCGGGCTCACCCGGCCAATGGATGATGAAACAGATCAGCGCGGCAGCTCGCGCAGCAGGGGGAAGGCGGTACTCATGCGATCGCCGCCGACCACGAAGCCGCACACCTGACCCGCGCCATCTTCGGCGCGCGCCTGCAAACCACGACAGTCCCATTCGATCTGCCAGCGCAGATCCTCGCCCAAGGTACGACCGGCCAACTGTAACGGATAACCGGGAGTCTTGACCTTGACCAGCATGGGCGGCAGCGCCAGCGCAGTGGGGTGGCCGAGCAGGGTGCCCGCCAGGGCGTTGGCCCCCAGCACTATGGGTTGCAGGAAGGGCAGGCACTGATCCTGCCACTGCGCCCCGTCCCCCAGGGCGAAGATGCGCGGATCGCTGGTATGCAGCAGGGCATCGACCCGGATACCACACCCCACCTCCAGCCCGGCAGCCGCCGCCAGCTCGATGTTCGGGCGCAGGCCGATGGCCGCGATCGCCAGATCCTGCTCGCTCCTCTCCCCCCCGGTCAGGGTGGCCAACACCCCTTCACCATGGGCATCGAGCCTGGCGATCCCCTGCCCTAGGCGCAGTGTGACCCCGACGTCCAACAGCGCCTGTTGCAGTGGCTGGGCCAGTGGGGCCGGCAGCAGTGAGGGCAGCAGACTCGGGGCAAGATCGACCAAGGTCACCTCCCGCCCCGCACTGGCGAGATCCATCGCCAGTTCACAGCCGATCAACCCCGCTCCCAGCACCAGCACCCTGCGGGTCCGCGCTAGCCGCGTCTCGACGGCAGCATACTCGGCCAGGCTGTTGAGGGTGACCATCAGCTCGCTGCCGGGTACATCCGGACGTCGTGCCCGTGCACCGGTCGCCAGCACCAGTTGCCCGTAGGGGATCTCCCCTTGGGAGGTACGCAGGCAGGCGTGTTCCCGATCGATGGCCTCCACCCGGCAGTGCGGCTGCAACACGATGCGCTGCTGCTCGGCAAACTCGCAGCCACGCAGGCGCACCAGGGCGGCACTACTGCTGGCCCGGCTCACGACATGGCTGAGATCCGGTTTGTTGTACTCATCCCCGCTGTCGGCGGTGACCAGGCGGATCGGCACCTCCCCGTCACGTTTGCGCAGGGTACGCACCAGTTGCTGGGCAGCAAAGCCACCCCCGACGATGACGATACCGGCGCTCATGCTGCCTCCTCGGCCTTGCCGCACGGCTCGAAGACCTCCTTGCCGATGCCACAGCCAGGGCAGAGGAAGCTGTCAGGCACCTGCGCCCAAGGGGTGCCCGGCATCACCTCCTGATCCGGCTCGCCCTGGGCCGGGTCATAGACCCACTGGCAGACGGTGCAGAGCATGGCCTGATCGTCGTCCCATTCAGCCGTTGGGGCGGCTTGCGGTGCCGCCGTCACGGCAGCGGGCATAGCGGAAACGGGCGTCACCTGGGTTGTGGTGATCGGGCGGGGCGCCTCCAGCGGGTGCAACGCCCACTGACGCGCCAACTGGCGGCCATGCTCGCGGCACTCGGCCAGCGCCGAGCCATCCGGCCGCCACTTGGCCTTGAGAGAGAGGCTGATATCAAATCCCGCGTCCATCAGCCGGGTCTGGATCCGATCCACCGCGCCGCCAGTCCAGCCATAGCTGCCAAACGCCGCGGCTCGCTTGCCACGAAAACGCAGGCCGGTGATCTCTTCAAGCATGCCCGCCACCTTGGGCATCATGACATTGTTCATGGTGGAGGAGCCCACCAGCACCCCCTTGGAGCGGAACACCTGAGCCAGGATCTCGTTCTTGTCGTGGCGCGCCACGTTATAGATCTTCACCGCCACGCCGGGGTCGACCTCGTTGATCCCCTGAGCGATAGCGTCCGCCATCATGCGGGTGTTGTTGGACATGGAGTCATAGAACAGAGTGATGCGATCTTCCTGATAGCTGTCGGCCCAGGCCAGGTACTGGTGGATGATCTGGGCCGGGTCATCACGCCAGACGATGCCGTGGGAGGTGGCAATCATGTCGACCGGCAGGTTGAAACCGAGCACCTCCTTGATCTTGGCGGTCACCAGCGGACTGAACGGGGTGAGGATATTGGCGTAGTAACGCAGGCACTGCTCCATCAGCTCGCTCTGATCCACCTCGTCATTGAACAGGTGCTCATCGCAATAGTGCTGGCCAAAGGCGTCGTTGGAGAACAGCACTGCATCCCCCGTCATGTAGGTCATCATGCTATCGGGCCAATGCAGCATGGGAGTCTCGATAAACACCAGTTGCTTGCCGTTACCGAGATCCAGACTGTCGCCGGTCTTGACCGGATGGAAGTTCCACTCCGGGTGGTGATGGTGGCCAGTGATGGAGTCGATGGCATTGTGAGTGCAGTAGATGGGGGTACCGGGAATGCGCGCCATCAGTTCGGAGAGGGCGCCGGCGTGATCCTCCTCGGCGTGGTTGATCACCACATAGTCGATGCTGGCAAGATCGATCTCGGCCGCCAGATTCAGCACGAAGTCACGGCTGAATTTGTGATCGACCGTGTCGATAAGCACCGTCTTCTCCTCGCGGATCAGGTAGCTGTTATAACTGGTCCCCTTGGTGGTCTTGTACTCGGTGCCGTGAAAATCGCGCACCTCCCAATCACGTTGGCCAACCCAGTGAATGTTGTTTTTGACCAAAATAGACATCTTGCTCTCCTTCGAAAATGAATCGTGCGATCTGAAGGAGAAAAGGCAAATCCCGTGCCATAACTTAATTGCATGTTTTTAAACAAATTAACTTTAATGCATTGTCATTTACACCATCCCCAGCTATGGTCAATATCACAATTACATTGTCATAACGACCATTATGCTCTCGACCGATACCCTCGTCCGCATCGCCCTCGACTTGCAACACGGCATCTCCCACCGGGATCGCTTCCAGCGCCTCATCCACAGCGTGCGCCAGCTGCTTGCCTCCGATGCCTCAGCGCTGTTGCGCTATGAGAACGGCACCTTCGTCCCGCTGGCCATCGACGGCCTCTCCCGCGATGTGCTTGGCCGCCGCTTCCGGGTCACCGAACACCCGCGCCTCGAGGCTATCGCCCGCGCCGGCGACGTGGTGCGTTTCCCCACCGACAGCACGTTACCCGACCCTTATGACGGTCTGATCCCCGGCCATGATGCCCTCAAGGTACATGCCTGTGTGGGTCTGCCGCTACTGAGCAACCACACCCTGATCGGCGCCCTCACCATCGATGGTCTCAACCCGCACCAGTTCGACGATATCAAGGACAAGGAGCTGCGCCTCATCGGCGCGCTGGCCGCCGCCGCACTCAGCAACGCCCTGCTGATGGAGCAGCTGGCACGCCAGCACCCAACCCCGCTTGCCAGGGCGGAGGATGCGGCCGATGAAGGGGAGAGCGACGAGATGATCGGTGAGGCGCCGGTCATGGCACAGCTCAAGCAGGAGATCGCCGTGGTGGCCGCCTCCGATCTCAACGTGCTGATCCTCGGTGAAACCGGGGTCGGCAAGGAGCTGATCGCCCGCGCCATCCACCGTGGCTCGGCGCGCGTCAAACAGCCGCTTATCTACCTCAACTGCGCCGCCCTGCCCGACTCAGTGGCCGAGAGTGAGTTGTTCGGCCACGTGAAGGGGGCCTTTACCGGCGCCGTGCACCATAGGGCGGGCAAGTTCGAGCTGGCCGACAAGGGCACCCTGTTTCTCGACGAGATAGGTGAACTTTCGCTACCGTTGCAAGCCAAATTGCTGCGGGTGTTGCAGTATGGCGATCTGCAGCGCATCGGCGACGATACCCAGCTCAAGGTGGACGTGCGCATCCTCGCCGCCACCAACCGGGATCTGCGGCAGGAGGTGCTCGCAGGGCGTTTTCGCGCCGATCTCTACCACCGCCTGAGCGTCTTCCCGTTACACGCACCCGCCCTGCGCGAGCGCAGCGAGGACATTCCCCTGCTGGCCGGCTATTTTGCCGAGCGCTGCCGCGCCACCCTGGGGCTGGAGTCGCTTTCGCTGCAACCGGCCACCCTGCAACGCCTCGCCGCCCACCCATGGCCGGGCAACGTGCGCGAGCTGGAGCACGCCATCCACCGCGCCGCCGTGTTGGCACGCGCCGAGCAGGGGGGCAGCACAGCGGTGATCCGCCCTGCCCATCTGGCACTCGGTGACCAACCGGCGGCGCCGTTGACCAACCCCGACCCCGTGCGACTGCCACAACAAGGGCTCAAGGAGGCAACCGAGCAGTTCCAGCGCGAGCTGATCCGCCAGACCCTGGAGGCAGAACGGGGCAACTGGGCCGCCACCGCCCGCCAGCTGCGGCTCGATCCGGCCAACTTGCACCGCATGGCCCAGCGCCTCGGCCTGAAATAGCGCCGACGCGTTGCCACACCACAGGTCAGTGATATTGTCACCGCGGCGACCCAATATGCAGATTCAAGCAGGCGTTGCCTGCTCGGTTCCCGGCAGGCTCGAGCTTGGTTGCACTCAATAAAGAGGCTCACCTGGACATCATTGGCGAGTGAAGGCGTTCCCTGCGGTGCAGCAGGGGACGTTGAGGCGCGATACGCCTCGTTGGCCTAGCCGGCCTTGAGATCGACTTGGCCACGGTATCAGCCCCCTTCCTAGCGCCGCGCTGTTGATCTGGTGAGGGTAGGTAGCGCAGCAATAAAAAGAGGGGCGCCAGCCCCTCTTGTATCACCTCGGTGACCTAGCCCTTGCGGCGCAGGTAGACGCCGGCTTCCATGTGATGGGTCCAGGGGAACTGGTCGAACAGGGCGAAGCGGGCGATCTCGTGGCTCTCGCCGAGCACCGCCATGTTCTCTTGCAGGGTCTCCGGGTTGCAGGAGATATAGAGGATGTGGTCGTACTCCTGCACCAACTTGACGGTCGCCGGGTCCAGTCCGGCGCGCGGCGGATCGACGAAGATGGTGTTGCAGCGGTAGTCGGAGAGATCGATCCCCTTGAGGCGGTTGAACTCGCGCTCACCGCGCATCGCCATGGTGAACTCCTCGGCCGACATGCGCAGGATGATCAGGTTGTCGATGCCGTTGGCGGCAATGTTGAACTGGGCTGACTCCACGCTCGGTTTGGCAATCTCGGTTGCCAGCACCCGCTCGAAGTTCTCGGCCAGGGCGATGGAGAAGTTGCCGTTGCCGCAGTAGAGCTCGAGCAGATCCCCCTCGCTGGAACGGGTCACGTCACGCGCCCAGGTCAGCATCTTCTGGTTAATCTCGGCGTTGGGCTGGGTGAAGCTGTTCTCCACCTGACGATAGATGTAGCTGCGCCCCTCAACCTCCAGCGCTTCATCCACGAAGTCCTGCTCCAGGCAGATCTTCTGCTTGTGGGCCCGGCCGATGAGTTGCAGATCGAAGCCCTGTTGGCGCAGGTCGGCACGCAGCGCCTCGGCGGCGGCCTGCCACTGCTCGTCGAGCTTGCGGTGATAGAGCAGGCTGACGATCACCTGGCCGGAACGGGTCGACAGGTAGTCGATCTGGAACAGCTTGCGACGCAGCACAGGGTGTGGCTTGAGGCCCTCAATCACCTTGGGCATCAGATCGTTGATGAGCCGGCTCGCCGTCGGGAAGTGATCGACCCGGATCCGCTGGCGGGTCTCCTGATCGAACATGATGTGGTAGAGATCATCCCCTTCGTGCCAGACGCGGAACTCGGCGCGCATGCGGTAGTACTCGGCCGGCGAGGCGAACACCTCGAGGGCGGGCGGGTTAAAGGCGGCAAACAGGGCACGCAGGCGCTCGGCCTTGGCGTCGAGCTGCTGCTGGTAGGCAGCCGGGGTGTGACTCATCGAATACCTCATGGACGAAGCCGGAAACGGAGCGGGGCAAACCCGAAGGGGCGATTTTAAGAGGCCATCGACGGTTGTCCAGTTTTTTTGGTCAAGAATTATCCACTCAGGCCGATAACCTGATACCGGGCATGTGTGGAGGAATAGGCATGCAAATCGACAGCATTGGACAAGGTCAACTGAAGAAGGCCGATGCGGCCCAGAATGCGACGCAGCGCAGTGCGGCTCGCCCTCAGAATACCCAGGAGCCACAGGATCAGATCTCCCTGAACAGCCGCCCCAAGTGGGCACAGGTGCTGGTGCAGCAAGCATTGCAGTTCAGCCTCGAGATCAATGGGGGCAAGTACCAGGCGCCCAAGCAGGTCGAAGAGGTGACGCCGGAGACCCTGTTTGACTACGAAGAGGTGGCCAAGAACGTATTGCAGTTTGTCACTGGCCGGCTCGGGGCGGCCCGCGCCGATGGCAAAGATGACGATGCGCTGACCAAGATGATGGAGCAGGCCCGCAAGGGGGTCGACATGGGCTTTGCCGATGCTAGGAAGATGCTCGGCAGCTACGCCACCGACAACGAAGACATCAAGACCGGCATCGACCAGAGCTACAAGCTGATCCAGGAGGGGCTCGACCAGTTCGAGAAAGAGTTCTTCGGTGATGTCTCCAGTAGCGAGGTCGGCGCCGCCAAGATGGCCAACCGCCAGCAAGGCACCCTCGAGATCGAGACCAAGGAGGGGGACAAGGTGGTGCTGCGCTTTAGCGACAGCTGGCAGTTCAAGAGCAGCCAGGGCGACCGGGGCAGCAAGGTGAGCTTCCAAAACAGCCAGAACTTCAGCTTCTCGCTGCAAGGGGATCTCAGCGACACCGAGATGAGCGCCATCGGCAAACTGGTCAAGGGCATCGACGAGCTGGGCAGCAGCTTCTTCGCGGGCAACCTCGACCAGCTGATGAGCAAGGTGGGCGATCTACAGCTTGATGACAGCCAGCTGGTCGGCTTCAGCCTCAAGCTCAAGCAACACAGCAAGCTGAGCGCCGCCTACCAGGGCAACTCGCTGCAAGATACCCTCAAGCCACTGGCCGACTACCTGCCCCGGCTCAGCAACTGGCAGCAGCAGGCCGATGCGTACATCGCCCCCACCAGCCAGCAAAACCTGACCCAGACCGTGCTCGCCGCCCAGGGGCACGACAACAGCCAGGTGCAACGCTTCAACGGCTTCAACCAACGCCTACTCACCGCCCTGCACCAGCTCGGCTGACCCGGTTTGCCAGCGCCGCCCGGCGCTGGCACACTGGCTGCCCCCCCACCAGCGGCCGCCACACATGAACCCGAAACGCCCCCGCGACCTGCGCGAACTCTGTTATCCCTTCATTTATGAGACCAAGTGGCAGTGTGACTACGAGATCGCCACCGACGAGCTCTGCTCCCAGGTGGGGGTGGTGATGGCGCAGCTGCCGACCGGCTTTGACGAGGTGCAGGCCGATCTCGACCGGCTGCAACGGCTCATCTACAACCTCAATGGTTCGGTGCGCGGACGGCTCGGCATTTTCGAGGGCGATCTGACGTGGCTCAAGGGGCGTTACGATCACTACAACGCCGCCACCCACGGCCGGGTCACCGGCTTCGTGCTGCCACGCGGCCCCATGCCGGGGCCCACCCTGCACCTGTGCCGCTGCGGCGCCAAGAAGGTGGTACGCCTGCTGGTGCGGCTCGAGGAGAACGGGGTGAGCTGGGATCCAATCCTGGGGCGGTTTGCCAACCTGCTGGCCAACTTCTTCTTCGTGCTGACGGTATACGTCAAGGCGGGGATGGGGGTCGATGAGGTGGAGTACGTCAGCATCAACTACTGACCATGAAAAAGCCCGCCTTAATGGCGGGCTTTGACTGAGCGACGAATGATCAGTTCCGGCTGTACCGTCACCGATTCAACCGACAGCTCCTTGTTGCGGATGCGGCTCATCAGCTGCTTCACCGCCAGCTGGCCAAGCTCGGCCTTGGGGTGACGGATGGTGGTGAGCGGCGGGCTGGCGAAACGGGCCATCTGCACGTCGTCATACCCCACGACCGAGATATCGTCCGGCACCTTGACCCCGGCTTCCCAGGCGGCGCAGATGGCGCCGATGGCCATCGGATCGTCGAAGGCAAACACGGCGGTCGGGCGCGGGTTCATGGCTAGGATCTGCTGCATCCGGTCAAAACCGCTCTGACTCTCATAGTCCCCCTCGAAGAGGTGGCTATCGGCCAGGGTCAGTCCGTGCTCACCGAGCGCATCACGCACCCCATCGAGGCGCTGCTGGGTGGTCTGCTTGTCGAGCTGGCCCGTGATGCAGGCGATGTCGGTGTGACCCTGCTCGAGCAGGTAGCGGGTTGCCATACGCGCACCGGAGCGGGCGTTATCGTTGATGACGTTGGCAAAATCGCACTCGGTACCCCAGTCGAGCACCACCTGCGGCACATTCTTGTGACTGCGCAACATCTCGCGCAGGGTGTTGTCGATGTCGGTCCCCAGCACCAACAGGCCGTCGACCCGCTTCTCCATCAGCATCTTCAGATAGTGACGCTGACGCGGCGGCTGGTTTTCGGTATTGCAGAGGATCAGGCTGTAGCCCTGCTCGAAGCAATAGGCTTCCACCCCCTGCACCACCTCGGCAAAGAAGGGGTTGGCACTGGTCGTGACCAGCATGCCAATGGTCTTGGTCGAATTGACCTTGAGGCTGCGCGCCACCGAATTCGGTGCGTAGTTCAGTTCTGCCACCGCCTCAAGCACCTTCTGGGTTGCGTCTTCGCTGACCCGGCGAGTGTGATTGAGCACATGTGAGACGGTGGAGATGGATACGCCGGCTCTGGCTGCGACATCCTTGATTGTGGCCATCTCTGTCTCCTGTCTGTCAAAGGCGGAACAGTAGCAGATTTCCTACATAAAGGCTTGAAATTCGGCGTATCTGCTACGCATTTTTTGCAAGTTGCCAATCTAGTCCGAGGCCCGGATTTGCGCAAACAGATTTTGGGCAAAATGGGAGCATTATCAGACCAAAATCCGGCCGTTTTTTATCTGGTATCGCCCACCCCGCACCGCATTAACATTTAATTAATATGAACCTAGACAGGTTAATCATTAAAAATAATCAAAAAACACAGTGTTTAACTCCAAATAATAGTGCAGTAATCAAGCGGTCACAGCATCTTGAACCACTTGTGAGACGGGCCGTAGGAGTGATAGAACATGGGACATGTCCGACCTGCGAGGATGTCGGCCGGACCCGAAATAATCCACTGATTAAAGGAATAATCGATGAATAATTGGAGCAAATCAGCCATTCGCGCCGCCATTTCTCTGGCCCTGTTTGGCGCATCCTCTTATGCCATGGCTGCCGACACCATCAAGATCGGCATCGCCGGCCCGGTTACCGGCGCCGTAGCCCAGTACGGCGACATGGAGTTCACCGGCGGCCGGATGGCGGTCGAGCAGATCAATAAGGCCGGCGGCATCGATGGCAAGCAGATCGAGGCGGTCATCTATGACGATGCCTGCGATCCCAAGCAGGCCGTGGCCATCGCCAACAAGGTGGTCAATGACGGCGTCAAGTTCGTGGTCGGCCACCTCTGCTCCGACAACACCCTGCCGGCCTCCGACATCTATGAGGACGAGGGCATCCTGATGATCACCCCCGCCTCCACCAACCCCAAGATCACCGAGCGCGGTTATCAGCTGGTGCTGCGCACCATCGGCCTCGACAGTGACCAGGGCCCGACCGCGGCCAAGTACATCATCGAGACCGCCAAGCCGAAGAACGTGGCCGTCATCCATGACAAGAAGCAGTACGGTGAAGGGATCGCCTCCAGCGTCAAGGCGGCGCTCGACAAGGCCGGCGTCAAGGTGGTGGCCTATGAGGGGATCACCGCCGGCGACAAGGACTTCTCCGCTCTGATCGCCAAACTGCAAAAAGAGAACGTCGACTTCGTCTACTACGGTGGCTACCACCCTGAGCTTGGCCTGATCCTGCGCCAGGCTGCTGAGAAGGGGCTCAAAGCCAAGTTCATGGGGCCGGAAGGGGTAGGTAACAAGGACATCTCGGCCATCGCCGGTCAAGGTTCCGAAGGGCTGCTGGTCACCCTGCCGAAGAAGTATGACCTGGAGCCGGCCAACGCCAAGCTGGTCGAGGCCTTCAAAGCCAAGGGCCAGGACTCCTCCGGCCCGTTCGTCTGGACCACCTATGCCGCCGTGCAAGCGCTGGCCGCCGGTATCACCAAGGCGGGTGATGAAGATCCGGCCGCCGTGGCCGCGGCCCTCAAGGCGACGCCGGTCGAGACCGTGATGGGGCCGCTCAAGTGGGCCAAGAACGGGGATCTGGAAGGGTTCCAGTTCGGCATCTTCGAGTGGCACGCCGACGGCACCTCCACCCAGCTCAAATAAGCATCGACACGGGGGTGGCAACAGTCACCCCCTCTTTTAAGATCGGGCTCGTACAGGGAACGCAGTATGTCCGAACACCTTCTGTATTTTGTTCAGCAGTTGCTGAACGGCCTGACCATAGGCAGTACCTACGCGCTGATCGCCATCGGCTACACCATGGTTTACGGCATCATCGGCATGATCAACTTCGCCCACGGCGAGGTTTACATGATCGGCTCCTACGTCGCCTTCATGGTGATGGCCACCCTGATGATGATGGGCATCGACAGCACAGTGCTGCTGCTCGGCGCCGCCTTCCTCATCAGCATCATCATCACCGGCAGCTACGGCTGGACCATAGAGCGGGTCGCCTATCGTCCCTTGCGCGGTGGCAACCGGCTGATCCCCCTCATCTCTGCCATCGGCATGTCGATCTTCTTGCAAAACCTGGTGCGCATGGCGCAGGGGTCGCGTGACATCGCCATCCCCTCCCTCATCAGCGGCGGGATCGAGATTGGCAGCGATCACGGCTTCCAGGCCTCCCTCTCCTGGATGCAGCTCATCATCTTCGTGGTGACCTTCATCACCATGCTGGTGCTGACCCAGTTTATCGGTCGCTCGCGCATGGGCCGCGCCTGTCGCGCCTGTGCCGAAGACATCAAGATGGCGAACCTGCTCGGCATCGACACCAACGTGGTGATCGCCGTGACCTTCGTCATCGGCGCCACCCTGGCGGCCGTGGCCGGCGTGCTGCTCGGCATGTACTACGGCGTCATCAACCCCTACATCGGCTTCATGGCCGGCCTCAAGGCCTTCACCGCCGCCGTGCTGGGCGGGATCGGCAGCATCCCCGGCGCCGTGCTCGGTGGCCTGCTGCTCGGCGTGGTCGAGGCGATGACCGCCGGCTACCTCAGCACCGAGTACAAGGACGTGATGGCCTTCGCCCTGCTGATCGGCGTGCTGCTGTTCATGCCCACCGGCATTCTGGGTCGCCCGGAGGTCGAAAAGGTATGATGAAGCGTCAATTCACCCACGCCTGCGTCGCCACCCTGGTACTGCTGGTACTCTCCTTCTGGCTGCTCGGCTTCAGACTGCAAGCCGAGGGCACCACTCTGGTGGTGGCCAGCCGCCTCGAGGTCTCCCTAGGCTGGCTGCTCGGCGCTGCCGCCCTGGTGTTCGGCTTCCAGCTGTTTCGTAGCCAGATCCTCGGCCTGTTCAGACGCAGCCACGCCCATGTGCCGGTGTTTGTGTTGCCGAGCCAGGAAGAGGCGCCGCGCCTTTACAACGGCATGGCGGTGCTGGTGCTGGCCGGCGCCATCGCCTTCCCCTTCTTCGCCTCGCGCGGGGCGGTGGATCTAGCCACCCTCACCTTCATCTACATCATGCTGGGGCTCGGCCTCAACGTGGTGGTGGGGCTCGCCGGCCTGCTCGATCTCGGCTATGTCGGCTTCTACGCGGTCGGCGCCTACAGCTATGCCCTGCTCAACACCTACTTTGGCCTGAGCTTCTGGGAGTGCCTGCCGATCGCCGGCCTGATGGCCGCCACCTTCGGCTTCCTCCTCGGCTTCCCTGTGCTGCGGCTGCGCGGGGATTACCTGGCCATCGTCACCCTGGGCTTTGGCGAGATCATCCGCATCCTGCTCAACAACCTGACCAGCCTGACCGGCGGCCCGAACGGCATCTCGGGGATCCCCAAGCCGAGCCTGGGCGGGCTGGAGTTCAACCGCACCGTCAAGGACGGCGGCATCGGCACCTTCCACGAGTTTTTCGGCATCGCCTACAACGCCAACCACAAGGTGATCTTCCTCTACCTGATGGCGCTGGTGCTGGTGATCGTGACTCTGATTGTCATCAACCGCCTGCTGCGCATGCCGCTCGGCCGCGCCTGGGAGGCGCTGCGTGAAGATGAGATCGCCTGCAAGTCGCTCGGCCTCAACCCCACCATCATCAAGCTGACCGCCTTCACCATCGGCGCCGCCTTCGCCGGCTTTGCCGGCAGCTTCTTCGCGGCGCGCCAGGGCTTCATCAGCCCAGAGTCGTTCGTCTTCATCGAGTCGGCCATCGTGCTGGCCATCGTGGTGCTGGGCGGCATGGGCTCTCAAATTGGTGTCGTGCTGGCCGCCGTGGTGATGACGGTACTGCCGGAGCTGGCCCGTGAGTTCAACGAGTACCGCATGCTGATGTTCGGCCTCCTGATGGTCTTCATGATGATTTGGCGCCCGCAGGGGCTGCTGCCGATGACCCGTCCCCACCTGGAGCTGAAGAAATGAGCAAGCTGTTGGATGTCTCGAATCTCTCCATGCGCTTTGGCGGTCTGCTGGCGGTCAACGGCGTCAACCTGAGCGTGCGTGAGCGCGAGGTAGTCTCGGTGATCGGCCCCAACGGCGCCGGCAAGACCACCATCTTCAACTGCCTGACCGGCTTCTACCGCCCCAGCGGCGGGGTGATCCGCTACCGGGATGAGGAGATCCAGGGGCTGCCCGGCCACCTGATCGCCCGCAAGGGGGTGGTGCGCACCTTCCAGCACGTGCGGCTGTTCAAGGAGATGACGGCGGTAGAGAACCTGCTGGTCGCCCAGCATCGCCACCTCAACACCAACTTCGTCGCCGGCCTGTTCAAGACGCCGGGCTTTCGCCGCGCCGAGCGTGAGGCGCTCGAGCAGGCCGGCTTCTGGCTGGAGAAGGTGGGGCTCAAGGATCTGGCCAACCGCAGCGCCGGCAACCTAGCCTATGGCCAGCAGCGCCGCCTCGAGATCGCCCGCTGCATGGCGACCCGTCCCCAGCTGCTGATGCTCGACGAGCCGGCCGCCGGCCTCAACCCCAAGGAGACCGACGAGCTCAACGAGTTGATCGTCTCCCTGCGCGACGAGTTTGGTGTCTCTGTGCTGCTCATCGAGCACGACATGAAGCTGGTGATGGAGATCTCCAACCACATCTTCGTGGTCAACCAGGGCACCCCGCTGGCCGACGGCACCCCGCAGCAGGTGCGCGACAATCCGGCCGTGATCAAGGCCTATCTGGGCGAATCCTAAGGGAGTCAGGATGTTAGAACTTCGCAACGTATCGACCCACTACGGCAAGATCCAGGCGCTGCACGACGTGAGCGTCAAGGTAGAGCAGGGTGAGATCGTCACCCTGATCGGCGCCAACGGCGCCGGCAAGACCACCTTGCTGATGACACTGTGCGGCGACCCCACCCCGAGCAGCGGCAGCATCTGGTTCGAGGGGGAGGAGATCACCGCCCTCGGCTCGGCGCGCATCATGCGCAAAGACATCGCCGTCGTCCCCGAGGGGCGGCGCATCTTCGCCCGCCTGACGGTAGAGGAGAACCTGCTGATGGGGGCTTTCTTCGTCGACAAGCACGAGCACGCCGGGCTGCTGGATCAGGTGTTCACCCTGTTCCCGCGCCTGCACGAACGGCTGACCCAGCGCGCCGGCACCATGTCCGGCGGCGAGCAGCAGATGCTGGCCATCGGCCGCGCCCTGATGAGCAAGCCGCGCCTGCTGCTGCTCGA
>NZ_CDBY01000009.1:31128-31475 GCF_000820125.1 Aeromonas simiae
CTGCTGCTCGACGAGCCCTCGCTGGGGCTGGCCCCCATCGTCATCCAGCAGATCTTCGACACCATAGAGCAGCTGCGCCAAGCCGGCATGACCATCTTTCTGGTCGAGCAGAACGCCAACCAGGCGCTCAAGCTGGCCGATCGCGGCTATGTGCTAGAGAACGGCCACGTGGTGCTGGAGGACACGGGTGCCGCCCTGCTGGCCAACCCGGCGGTGCGCCAGGCCTACCTCGGTGGCTGACATGAGCAGGGACGGCACCACAGCCAATCAACACCAGTTCTGGCGCGATCCGTCCCTGCCCTTCATCGAGGCGCGCGCGGTGCAAGATGGCCGCCGCGTCTGCTATG
>NZ_CDBY01000010.1:0-486 GCF_000820125.1 Aeromonas simiae
GCGCTGCTGCTGCTGGTGGCCTTCACCCTGTTCCGCCCCGGCTTCTGGATGGACATGATCCACGACCCATACCGCAATACGGCGCCGGCCGAGCTGGCCCAGACCATGGGGCAGGTGGAAGCCGACAGCACGTTGCGGCTGCGGATCGAGGGGGAGGATGCGGTCGGCAAGCTGCACCGTTTCACCGTACTGCTGCCGGTGCCGGATGGGGAGAGCGGCGAGCGTCGTCTCGAGCATCTTGGCATCACACTCTATGAGCAGGATGGCAAGACCCTGATCGACAACGTCGCGTTTGGCAGTACCGCTGCCGATCTGGGTCTGGAGTTCGATCAGCAGATCCTGAGCGTGCAGGCGCCCACCGAGCGCTGGCGCAAGGAGCTGATGTGGCTGCCGGGTCTGCTGCTGCTTGGCGGTATCGTGCTGCTACAGCGGCGACGTCAGCCGGCCTGAGTGGATGCGTGAAGAGGAGGCGGCCTGCGGGCCGCC
>NZ_CDBY01000010.1:646-1032 GCF_000820125.1 Aeromonas simiae
GCCTGCGGGCCGCCTTTTTCGTTGCCAAGGGCTAACAAGGAGGAGGTGATGGCCATTTGTCTGCCAATTGAGTTTTTAGTGAAATAAAAATTTGAGCTGGCGTGAAAATTCGAAATTAAAATTCAATGAATTCACCTCTTACAGTTTCATGAATCCAGGTTTTTGCCGATCGGCCTGCACGCTGCACTGGTTGAGTGGCCAAATTGCAGCGAATTCTGTTACTCCCCATTTTTGAGAATTAAATGTTGATGGCACACAATCCGCGCAGTTAAAAATATTGCGTTGCTTGGATTGACGATGGATATCTCTGTAGTTGAGGAAAAATGCCCGGCCGATGTCCGGTCAAAGGCGGCACTGCGCTGGCAGCGCCATGATACCCAATGGGT
>NZ_CDBY01000011.1:0-14709 GCF_000820125.1 Aeromonas simiae
TTTGCGCGCTGATCAACAATATTGGCAAAGCCACACAGGGCAAAGGTGACGATGGCCTTGCTCGCCTCGCTCAGGGTCTGATCCTGAACCAGGGCGATGAAGGCGACGAATTCGTTGATCACAATCTTGGTGCCGATGAGGGCCCCGGCCGCGTGCGCCTCATGCCAGGGAATACCGATCAACCAGGAGACGGGGGCGAACAGCCAGCCGAGCAGAAGCTGGAAGCTGAGATTGAAGCCAAACAGGGAGCCACCCCAGCCGAGCAGGCCGTTGAGCAGGGCGATGATACCGACGAAGGCGAGCAGGGTGGCTCCGACCGCGACGGCGATGTTGAGGCCCGCCATGGCGCCATCGGCGGCGGCTTCGATCACGTTGGTTGCGCGCGGGATCACCACGTCCTCATGGTGATCCTCCTCGGCCTCGGTTGGCGGCACCAGGATCTTGGCCATGGCGAGCCCTGCGGGGGCCGACATAAAGGCGGCCGCGATCAGGTACTTGAGTTCGACGCCAATGCTGGCGTAGCCCACCAGGGTGCCCCCGGCGACGGAGGCGAGGCCGCAGCTCATGACGGCGAAGAACTGGGAATCGGACATCTTGGCCAGGTAGGGTTTGACCACCAGGGGAGCCTCGACCATGCCGACGAAGATGTTGGCGGTGGCGGAGAGGCTCTCGGCACGGCCGGTACCGAGCAGTCGGCGCAGTGCCCCGCCGAGCAGGGCGATCAGGCGCGGCATCAGGCCGATGTGATAGAGGATGGCGATGAGGGCCGAGAAGAAGATGATCACCGGCAGCACGTTGAAGGCGAAGATGAAGCCGAGCTTGAACTTGGCCAGATCACCGAACAGGAAGGCGATCCCCTCCTGGCCGTAGTTGATCACCGAGCTGACCCCCTGGCTGACCGCGTTGAGCACGGCCTGGCCGGCAGGCAGCCACAGCACCAGGGCGGCGAAGGCAAGTTGCAGCAGCAGGGCGAAAGAGACGGTGCGCAGTGGGATGTGGCGGCGGTTGTTCGAGCAGAGGGTGGCAACGGCCAGGATGGCGAGGATGCCGAGCAGGGCAATCATGGCGACTCCGGGTGAGGTGGTTGGATGGGCGCGGATTCTGCGCTGCCCCACCCCCCACCTGCAAGCGGCACCTGTTGCCACCCTGTTACCATCCCCTGTAAATCGTTTTTTTGCCCTATAACCGTATGATTTTAAACGGTGGAATCAGTTTTGTTTCTATATGGGAACAATCATTCCGCGCTGGCGGACAATCGATTCAGCCAGGGGGACTGGCGCAGCGCCCAATAGGGAGGGTGGCCGAATTCCACCTTGAGGAAGTCGATGAAGTGGCGGATCTTGGGGGCCAGGTGCTCGCGCCGGGCGTAAACGGCGTGTACCGCCATCTTCTGGCTCGGCGTCCATTCCGGTAACAGGGGGATGAGCCGCCCCTGGCGCAACTCGTCATCGAGCAGGTAGTCGGCAATATAGGCGATCCCAAGCCCGGCCAGTGCGGCATCGCGCACCGCCTCGGCCAGATCCACCCGGTAGTTGCCGCTCACCTGCACCGTCTGGCGTTCGCGGCCATGGCGAAAGTGCCACTGGTCATAGCGGCGCTCCCGACTCTGGTAGGTGATGCAGTTGTGCTGATGCAGCTCTTGCGGTGTCTGGGGGGCCCCATGTTGCAACAGGTAATCCGGCGAGGCGGCCAGCACGAAGCCGATGTCGGCCAGTCGCTGTCCTACCAGCCCCTCTGGTTTCTCCTCCACCGTGGTGATCCACAGATCCAGCCCCTCATCGACCAGGTTGCTGCTGTGATCGAACAAGGAGATCTCCAGCTCGATCTCGGGATAGCGGCGCTGGAACTCCTGCAGGCGTGGCACCACGTGCAGGTGACCAAACGACTGACCCACCCCCAGATGGAGGACACCGCTGACCCTGCCTTGGCGTTCGGCCACCATGGCATCGGCCTCCTGGGCCAGGGCGGTGAGATCGCGGCAGTAGCGGGCATAGGCTTCGCCCAGTTCGGTAAGTGCGAAGCGGCGCGTGGTGCGCTGCACCAACTGGGCGCCTAAATTGGCCTCGAGCTGGGCCAGCTGCTTGCTGATATAGGACTTGGAGACACCGAGGCGGCGGGCGGCGGCAGAGAAGCCCTGCTCGCGCACCAGGGCATCGAGGATCAGCATCTGGGGCAGCCGTTGCAGCATCGTTGTTTCCTATTGTGGACAAAGCGCCATTATGACAAAGCGCTCAGGGCCACGACAGCCCTCATTGGCCGAGGTGTTGCACTATCTCGCGCAGAACCGGGTTACGATCCGGCGTCTGTCCCGCGTTGAAGCGGGCGATCAGCTTGCCATCGCGGCCAATCAGGTACTTGTTGAAGTTCCAGTCGGGCGCCTTGGACTGGGCGGCCAGCGCCTTGAAAAGGGGGTTGGCGTCGGCGCCCTTCACGTGGCTGAAGTTGAACATGGGAAAGGTGACCCCATAGTCGCGCCGGCAGAGGGTGGCGGCCTTCTGTTCGCTACCATCCTCCTGATTGAAGTCGTTGGAGGGGAAGCCGAGCACCACCAGCCCCTTGTCGGCGTACTGTTGGTGTAGACGCTCGAGGGAGGCGAACTGCTTGGTGTAGCCACAGTAGGAGGCGGTATTGACCACCAGCACCACCTTACCTTCGGTCAGTTGGCACAAGTTGTGGCGGGTCGTGCTGGCCAGCTCGCGCAGCTCCAGGTTGAGGTAGTCGGGGCAGGCCTGGGCGCTGGCGGCGCCGAGCAGGGCCGCAATCACGAGAGGCTTCATCAGGGGACTCCTTGGCTTAAATGGGAAAGAGGGTCGGCTCAGTGCAGTGGCAGGGCCATGCCGGTCAACCATTGGTGGCCGCCCAGCAGCAAGCCGCTCACCAGCAGTATGGCAGCCACCAGGCTGACGAGATCGGCGCGCCAGTTAGCCCTTGAGGGGGGCGAATGCCAGCCGTTGCGACGGAGGATCAGCACCAGTGTGAGCAGCGACCAGAGTGCAAGGGTACCAAACAGCAGCAGGGCGCGTCCCTCGTGATTCACCAGCAAGTGAGCCATGGCCCATAGCAGCACGCCGAGCAACTGGGGATGGCGTAACCACAGGCGTAGATGGGTGGGGCCGAACGAACTGCAGATGAGCCAGATCCCCAGTGGCAGCATGCCCATGGCCGCCGGCCAGCCCCAAGGCGGCGGGGTGTAGATGGGGAGCGGCGCACTGGCGCGCCAGCCGGCGAAGATGAGGGCGCAAGCGAAGAGGACGCCGAGTGAGAAAAGGCCTTTGTAGCGCGGTTCGCCGAGGCGCTTGCACAACATGGCGCGCCGCGCCGGCCAGAGGCTGGGGGAGAGGTGGAGCAAGGCAAACAGCAGGAGTCCGAGGGTGAGCAGTAGCATGAATGCCTCCGTGGCGAAATGCTGGCGCCTATGATGCCGCAAGCCAGCGCCCTTGGGCAGCGGCGCGGATAAAAAAGCCGGCCAGCTGGCCGGCGCTGGCTAACGGGCGCCGAGCCGCCACAGGGCCGCCACGTTGCGGGCCGTCAGTTCGATATTGCTGCGCGCGCTGGCGAGCGCCTCCGGCAGGGTCATGGGCCGGTTGACCACGGCAAACACCGCATCCAGCCCGTGATCATGCACCACGGCGTAGTCGTCGCTGAGGCTGCCGACGATGGCGAGCACCGGCTTGCCGTACCGCTTGGCGCAGCGGGCCACGCCGATCGGGGTTTTGCCGTGGAGGCTCTGGCTGTCGAGGCGTCCCTCACCGGTCACCACCAGATCCGCCTCGGCGACCGCCTCCGCCAGCCCCAGGGCGTCGATGACGAGGTCGACCCCGGGGGTGAGCGTGGCGCCGAGCAGGCCGATCAGGGCTGCCCCCATGCCACCGGCTGCTCCCGCGCCGGGGCGGTTGATCACCGCCATACCGCATTGGCGCTCCATGCAGGCAGCGTAGTGGGCCAGGTGGGCATCGAGCGCGGCCACCATGGCCGGGGTGGCCCCCTTTTGCGGGCCGAAGATGGCCGAGGCGCCCTGAGGGCCACACAGGGGATTGTCCACGTCGCAGGCTACCTCGATGTGCAGCTGCGCCAGACGCGGATCGAGCCCGCTGAGATCGATGCGGGCCAGCCGGCCGAGCGCGCCGCCACCGGGCGGGAGCGCTACTTCCTCGGCATCGAGCAGACGGGCACCGAGGGCCTGCATCATGCCGGCGCCCCCGTCGTTGGTGGCGCTGCCACCGATGCCGAGGATCAGCTGCTCAACCCCGAGATCGAGGGCCGCCAGGATCAACTCGCCAGTGCCGACGCTGGTGGTGAGCAGGGGGTTGCGCCGCTCGGGCGGCACTCGGTGCAGGCCCGAGGCGGCCGCCATCTCGATGACGGCGCGCTTGCCATCCCCGAGCAGGCCGAAAAATCCCGCGACTCGGTTGCCAAGCGGCGCGGTCACCTCGACCGGGACGATGCGCCCGCCGGTGGCGTCCACCAGGGTGTGCACCGTGCCTTCGCCGCCATCGGCCATCGGCAGCTTGAGATAGGTGGCATCGGGCAGCACCTGGCGAAACCCGGCCTCGATGGCGTCGGCCACCTCCATGGCGCTCAGGCTCTCTTTGAAGGAGTCGGGGGCGATGACGATGTGCATGACATTTCTCCTCAGGCGGGGGCAAGGCAGGCGCCCCATCGGGGATGAGACAAGGGGGAGGCGCCATCCTCACGCCTTTCATCAAGGCGCGGCGTACTTGGTGGGCTCTCATGGCGCCGCGGCAGGTGGCGGGGGCGCTGCGGTCGCCCCGTTTCCTGCTCTTTACGGTGCGATCGGCCGACCGGGCTGTCGCTGGCGGGCCCGTGCCGCTAGAATAGGCCCCACTTTACCCCAGTTGGACTCCACGATGGATTATGAATTTCGGCGTGACGGCTTCGGCGGCTATCGCGCCCGCTTCTCCATGGGGCATGAGGCCATCGGCCAGTGGTTGATCGACGAGGTGGGCAAGGACGAGGGCGTGCTCGAGGAGCTGTTCACCGCCATCGACCGTCTCTCGGCCCGCCAGCAGGAAGAGGTACGTCGCCCCGGTCGCGACTATTCACTGACCCTGACCCAGGAGGAGGCCGAGGTAAAGGCCAACGTGCTGAACATCAGCCTGGACGAGGATCTCGACGATCTCGCCTACTATGACGATGAGCAACTGGCCCTGTGCGGCCTCGAAGATTTTGCCGCCGTGCTGACCTCATGGCGCGCCTTTATTCGCAACGAGGACTGGTAAGTCCCGCATCACACAACAGGATTGCATCACTATGTCTGATATCGACAGCAAGAAGGCCGACAAGGCCAAGAAGAAGGGCTCCCCGCTCACCCTGCAACTGACTCTGGGGCCGAAGGATGCCAGCCGTCTGCACTCCCTGCATCTGGACGCCACCATCACTTTTGACGACATGAGCATTCCCAAGGGGGTGCTGATCAAGGCCGCCCTGATCGCCTTGCAGGAGATGGAGCCCAGCAAGCGCGCCGACATCGTCGCCCGCGTGATCGCCGAGTCGGGCCGCTAAGCGAGCCGCTGCCCATGAAAAAGCCCCGCCTCGGCGGGGCTTTTTGCATCTTGTTGCGGCGGGAGACCGCCCTTTGATGATGCCCTTGAGCTGAGTTAGTCATCAGGATAGAGCTGGCAGGCTTCCACCCGGCGGCGCAGATCCCGGTAGCGGGCGCGCAGCTGTTCGCGCGAGAGCCCCGCGTCGGCGGCGCAGAGGTGCTCTTGCAGCAGATGAAAGTCGCGCTCCAGATACTGTTCAATCCAGTCGAGCCGCTTGAGGGTGAGGGGCGTGGCGCTCTGACCGCTGAGGTCATCTTGCACGTCGAGCTGGTGGCTGCGGTACATGTCCTGTAGCCAGTTGGCCCACAGGGCTTCGGGGCCGGCGAGGGCCGCGCGCCAGCGATCGCGCAGCCGCTCCAGCCGCTCCAGCACGGCAGGAGAGGCGCCGCGTCGGCTCAGGCTGGCCAGCTCCTCACGGGCCCACTCGAGGCAGAGTTCGCGCCACAGCTGGAACTGGGGCAGGGGATCGTCCATTCCGAGCCAGAGTCCTGAGAGGGTGCGGGTCTCGAGGCGCTCGGGGACGTGAAAGTCCGGATCGCACAGACCGTTGGAGTTGAATTCATGCAGGGGATCGAAGGGCCACATGTAGCCAAAATCGAACAGGCGAACCTGCTGGCCATCGTCGAGCAGGTTACCCGGGCTCGGGTCCCAGTCGAAGAAGCCCCAGCGGGCCAGCTCGGCCTCGGCATTGAGCATCTGGCTCAGGTTGCGTTCGCTGATGCGCTGAAGGGGGCGGCCGGGCAGCCAGGGGGAGAGCAGCAGCCCCATGCGCAGCGAGCCAAACCAGGTGCACACCACCTGGGGCAGGGCGCCTGGGTGGTGTTCGCGCAGGGACTCGATCTCGCTGCGCCGCTCCAGCTCGGTGAGGAAGGCGGTCTCGCCGTCCACATTGGCTACCCGCGAGATGGGGCGCGCCCGTTTGAGGCACCACTCGTGGCCGTCGATGTCGAGATGCAGCACATCGGCGGTGAGGCCGCCACCATGCACGGCGCGCACCATGGGGTGGCCGGCATCGAGATCTTGCAACTGCTCGAGGGGGAGGGGACAGTCCCGCTCGTCGCCGATGCGCAGCTCCTCACCGGAGGCGAGTATGGCCTTGAGGCGGGCGTGACGGGCACGGATCTTGGGATTCATGGCTTACCCCTTGCTGGGCGTGTGACGACAGGCTAGAGCCTTTATCCGGCAGGGGCCAGCGAGGGGGAGGCATGATGACGGTTTCATCACACATAAAGATGAAGGGATGCGTAAGAGCCCTTTTTTAGTAGAAGATGGCGAGCCAGACGGTGACCCGATCCGGCGCGGTCCACTCCACCCGGTGACGGCAGCGGGCCGGCAGGTTGACGTAATCACCGGGGCCAAGGCGCAGGGTGGCCGGTTCATCCTCACCGGGGAGCACAATGGCCAGCAGAGCCTCGCCGTTGACCAGCAGCACCCACTCGTGCTCCTCCTGCTCATACCACTCCCCCTTCGGTGTGCTCTGGCCATGGGAGAGGATGCGCTCGATACGTAGGCGATCGGTGCTGAGGAGGGTTTCGAACAGCTCGGTGGGCAGGGTATCGGGCAGGGCGCCGAGCAGATTGCCGCTGTGCATGACGCAGATCTCCGGTTCCGGGTTTGCCCTGAGTATAGATAGGGGAGGGTGGCCCCTTGCTGCCACTGGTCGTCATTTGAGGATAACTGCGGCGAAAAATAGGAAAACGTTTGAGGAAGTCGCTGCAATTTGCTGCATTTCCTGCTATTTTGCGCGGCCATAAAACAAACGATTTCCTTCACACTTTTTGCGAGAACCACTATGGCAGAGCAGCATACGGTCGCCTCAGGAAGAGGCGGTTTCCTGGACAGCTATTTCTCTATCCATGCGCGCGGCAGTTCGGTACGCCAAGAGGTGGTCGCCGGCCTGACGACCTTCCTCGCCATGGTCTACAGCATCATCGTCGTGCCCAACATGCTGGGGGCGGCCGGCTTCGAACAGGGGCCGGTGTTTGTGGCGACCTGTCTCATCGCCTCTTTTGGCTCCTTGCTGATGGGGCTGTGGGCCCGCCTGCCGCTGGCCATCGGCTGCGCCATCTCGCTCACCGCCTTTACCGCCTTCAGCCTGGTGCTGGGGCAGGGGATCTCGATTCCGGTCGCCCTCGGCGCCATCTTCTGGATGGGGATCCTGTTCACCCTCATCAGCGTGACCGGCGTGCGTCAGTGGATCCTGACCAACCTCCCCTCCGGCATTGCCCACGGCACCGGCATCGGCATCGGTCTGTTCCTGCTGCTGATCGCCACCAACGGCGTCAATCTGGTGATCAAGAATCCGGGCCCCGGCCTGCCGGTACAGCTCGGTGACTTCACCTCCTTCCCGGTCATCATGACCCTGCTCGGGCTGGCTGCCATCTTCGGCCTGGAACGCCGCCGTGTGCCGGGCGGGATCCTGATGGTGATCGTCGCCATCTCCCTCATCGGTCTGTTGTTCGATCCCAAGGTGAGCTGGCAGGGCTTCTTCGCCATGCCGAGCCTGACCGGCGAAAAGGGATCACTGGTGGGTAGCATGGACATCATGGGGGCCCTCAACGCCGCCGTGATCCCGAGCGTGCTGGCGCTGGTGATGACCGCCGTGTTCGACGCCACCGGCACCATTCGCGCCGTGGCAGGGCAGGCAGGGCTCATCAATGAGCGCGGCCACATCATCAGTGGCGGCAAGGCGCTGACCGCCGACTCGGTCAGCAGCATCGTCGCCGGCGCCGTCGGTGGGGCTCCGGCCGCGGTCTATATCGAATCGGCGGCCGGTGCTGCCGCAGGCGGCAAGACCGGCCTGACCGCTACCGTGGTCGGCGTGTTGTTCCTGATGATGATTTTCCTCTCCCCGCTCAGCTACCTGGTGCCGGCTTATGCCACCGCACCGGCCCTGATGTATGTGGGTCTGCTGATGCTTGGCAACATCACCAAGCTGGACTTCAAGGACAGCGTCGACGCCCTGGCCGGCATGTTGTGCGCCGTCTTCATCGTTCTGACCTGCAACATCGTTACCGGCATCATGATCGGTTTTGCCTCCCTGGTGGTAGGCCGCCTGTTTGCTGGTGAGTGGCGCAAGCTCAACCTCGGCTCTGTGCTCATCGCCCTGGCGCTGGTGGCCTTCTACGCCGGCGGCTGGGCCATCTGATCCCGACCGTTTAAAAGGGCGCCTGCGGGCGCCCTTTTTGTTGGTGCGCCGGGCCCGATTTTCGTCATTGCCAGCCGGTGCAGGGGCAGGGCGACAAGGTGGTGATGGCGGATCCGTTTCATTGCGAAACGTGATCGCCCCCTCTTGGCAGGGGGCAATGACTCCCTAGACTGGCAGCATCATTCATGCCCGCTGGGCAGGAGGAGTCGAGATGAAGAAGCTGATCAATGCGGTCGATGCCGTGGTGCGCGAACAACTGACGGGGATGGCGGCGGCTCATCCCGAGCTAAAGGTGCGCATCGAGCCCCATTTCATCACCCGCGCCGATGCCCCGGTGGCCGGCAAGGTGGCCCTGGTGAGCGGTGGCGGCAGCGGCCATGAGCCGATGCACGGAGGCTTTGTCGGGCGGGGCATGCTCGATGGCGCCTGTCCCGGCGAGGTGTTCACCTCACCGACCCCGGATCAGATGTACGAGTGTGCCCACGCCGTTGATGCCGGTGAAGGGGTGCTGTTTCTGGTGAAGAACTACACCGGTGACGTGTTCAACTTCGAGACCGCGGTCGAGCTGCTGCACGGTGAAGGGGTCAGGGTCGGCTTCGCCTTGATCGATGACGACGTGGCGGTCAAAGACAGCCTCTACACTGCCGGCCGGCGCGGGGTCGCCGCCACCGTGATCATCGAGAAGCTGGTGGGGGCTGCCGCCGAGGCCGGTTATGATCTGGATCGCTGTGAGGCGCTGGCTCGGCGCATCAACAACCAAAGTCGCAGCATAGGGGTGGCCCTGCACGCCTGCACCGTGCCGGCGGCCGGAAAACCCTCCTTCACCCTGGCGGATGACGAGCTGGAGTTTGGCATTGGCATCCACGGGGAGCCGGGTATCGAACGGCGCTCCTACCAAGACCTCGACACCCTGGTCGAGCAGATGTTCCTGACCCTGACCGAAGAGGGATACTACCGCCGTACCCTGCGCCACTGGGATCGGGAGCGCGGCCGCTGGCTGGAGGCGCCGCTCACCATCGAACCGCTCGGCAAGGGGGAGAGGGTCATCGCCCTGGTCAACAGCCTAGGGGGAACGCCGCTCTCCGAGCTCTACGGGGTCTATGGCAAGCTGGCCCAGCTGTGTGACGAGGCGGGCATCCACATAGTGCGCAACCTGATCGGCCCCTACTGCACCTCCCTCGACATGACCGGCATCTCCATTACCCTGGTGAAGGTGGATGACGAGCTGATGCAGCTGTGGGATGCCCCCGTTCATACCCCGGCCCTGCGCCGTGGCTGCTGAGGAGCCTGGCATGCTGAC
Source organism: Aeromonas simiae (assembly GCF_000820125.1). GTDB lineage: Bacteria > Pseudomonadota > Gammaproteobacteria > Enterobacterales > Aeromonadaceae > Aeromonas > Aeromonas simiae. Next base: position 10,013 of record NZ_CDBY01000011.1, read on the forward strand.
CAGAGAGCAGATAGTGGCCTGGCTGATGGCCTGCGCCGAGGTGTTTCAGCAGGAGCGGGACTTTCTCACCGGTCTTGACAGCGACATCGGTGATGGTGACCACGGCATCAACATGCAGCGCGGCTTTGCCAAGGTGGCCGAAAAGCTGCCGAGTGTGGCCGACCAGGCGATAGGCCAGATCCTCAAGACCACCGGCATGACATTGCTCTCGTCGGTGGGCGGGGCGAGCGGGCCGCTTTACGGCACCTTCTTCATTCGGGCGGCTCAGGTTGCCGATGGCCACCAGAGCCTGACCCTGAGTGAGCTGCACGCCATGCTGCGCGAAGGGGTCGAGGGCATAGTGGCGCGTGGGCGCGCCGAGCCTGGCGACAAGACCATGTGCGACGCCTGGTGGCCGGCACTGGCGGCGCTGGCCGACGCCGAGGCGGGGGGAGTCGCGCTCGCGCCGGCGCTTGCCGCTGCACGGAGCGCGGCCGAGAAAGGGGTTCAGGCGACCATAGGGATGCAGGCCCGCAAAGGACGCGCCAGCTACCTCGGTGAACGCAGTATCGGTCATCAAGACCCTGGCGCGACCTCGAGCTGGCTGCTGCTGCTCACGCTCGCGCGCATCGTGGAGGGGGCGGCATGATAGGCATAGTCGTGGTTTCCCATAGCGCGACCCTGGCGGCCGGCATTCGTGAGCTGGCGGGCCAGCTCGGCTCACCGGTCAGGCTCGAGGTGGCGGCCGGCGTGGATGATGCGGAGTATCCCATCGGTACCGATGCGGTGGCGGTGATGAGCGCCATCGAGGCGGCGGACGATGGCAGTGGCGTGCTGGTGCTGATGGATCTCGGCAGTGCGCTGCTGAGCGCCGAGACGGCGCTGGAGTTGCTGCCCTCCGAGCTGAGCGAGCGGGTGCACCTGTGTCCGGCGCCGCTGGTGGAGGGCACCCTGGCCGCCGTGGTGGCCGCCGGGGCGGGGCTGAGTCTGGAGGCCGTTGCGGCCGAAGCGCTGGGGGCGTTGGCGCCCAAGCTGGCGCTGCTGGGTCACCAGGAGCCCGAGCCGGTACAGCTGGCCGAGCCTGAGCCCGCCCCTGAGCCATGGCACAGTTGTCAGGTGGTGGTGGAGAACCGGCACGGTCTGCACGTGCGCCCGGCGGCGCGTCTGGTGGCGGCGCTCAAGCCGTTTGCTGCCGAATTGCGTCTGCTCAAGGGGGGCAAAGAGGCCAATCCGCGCAGCCTGAGCCGGCTGGCGCTGCTGGACGTGAAGCGTGGTGAGGTGCTGACCTTGCAGGCCCGTGGCCCGGACGCCGAGGCGGCGCTGACCTGTTTTCGTCTGCTGGCCGCCGAGCGTTTCGGCGATGGGCTCTGAATGAGCGGTAGGCCGGCTTGAGGCAAGCGCCCTGAGCCGGCGTCATGGGGGCGCCGCCTAGGTGGTCGGGCTCAGTGACGGGGTCAGGAGCCCGATCATCTTAGTGCGGGGTGTCAGCGATCTGCTGGCGGGCCTCGGCCTCTTCTCCTTCCTGGATCCAGGCATCGAGCAGGGTGTAGGCCACGGCCAGCACCACGGGGCCGATGAACAGGCCGATGATGCCGAAGGCGAGCAAACCGCCGATGACGCCGACCAGGATCAGGATTAGCGGCAGATCCGCCCCCTGCTTGATGAGGTAGGGGCGAAGGAAGTTGTCCATGCTGCCGGCAAACAGGGACCACACCAGCAGGACTGTGCCCCAGGTGTTGTCGCCGCTCCAGTAGAGGTAACCGATGCAGGTCAGCAGCACTGGGAAGGGGCCGATTTGGGCGATGATCAGCACAAACATGAGCACCACTAGCACCATGACATAGGGGATGCCGGCGATCAGCAGGCCAAATCCAGCCACGGTGGCCTGCACCAGGGCGGTTACCACCACACCGAGGGCCACGGCACGGATCGCCTGGGAGGCGAGCACGGTGGCGTTGTCGCCGCGTTCCCCGGCCAGCCGGTGGGCGAAGCGGCGGATCTCGCAGGCGGCCTTCTCACCGGAGTGATAGAGCAGGCCGCACACCGCCACCGTCAGCAGGAAGTGGATCACCAGCATGCCGAGGTTACCGGCCTGAGAGGCCAGCCACTTGGCGGTCTGCCCCATGTAGGGGGAGAGCTTGGCAAACAGCACCTGGCCGCCGCTGGCGAGGATCTGGCGCCACAGCTCGAGCAGGCTGTCACCGACCAGCGGGATCTGGCTGAGCCAGAGCAGCTCGGGCGGCGTGGAGTGGCTCATGGTGCTGGCCCACTCCAGCAGGAGGGGCACCTTCTCGGCCATGGTGGCGAGCGCCATCGAGAGGGGGATGACAAACAGCAGCAGCAGAGCGCTGGTCATCACCAGCACTGCCAGTGCCCGTTTGCCCCACAGCAGGCGCTGCACCAGCCGCAATACCGGCCAGGTGGCGATGGTGATCATGGTGCCCCAGATGAGGGCGGGCAGGAAGGGGCGCAGCACCCACAGGCTGGAGATGATGAGCATCCCCATGAAGAGGATCCCCAGGGTGATCTTGGCTAAATCACGCTTCTTGTCGTTCATGATCTTCTCGTCCAAACAGGGGGAGGGTCAGGCACCACCAGATGCCGGCGCTCAGCCACAGGCCGAGCAGTAACAGGGCAAGCCACTGCAAACTCAGGATCAACAGGGTGCTGCCAAGCAGATAGGGTAGCTGCCACATCAGCAGGCCGCACAGCAGGCTGCCGGTCAGCGCCAGCAGGGCCAGCAGCAGGTGAGCCCCGCTCTGGCGTCGCAGTGGCAGGCTCTGGCCCAGGCTGATGCCGACTCCGAGGCTGGCCAGTGCTGCCAGCGCCGGGATCTGGGTCGGCCAGGCTGCCAACATGGCGAGCAGGCTCAGGGCCCACCAGGCGCGTGGTCGTTCGGCCAGCCGGGCGAGTCGCTCGCTCTGACTGAGCAGCACGGCGCCAAGCAGCATGCCGCCAGCCACGTCGCTGGGGAAGTGCACTCCGAGCCGAACGCGGGCCAGCCCGGTCAGCAGGGCGATAAGGCTGGCCCACAGCATGGGGTGGCGGCAGCGCGGCCATCCTTGCAGCAGCAGGCCCCAGAACAGCAGGGCGGTGGCGGTGTGGCCGCTTGGCATGCCAAAGCCGCTGCTGGCCTGACTGGCCAATGCCGGATCCAGGTGGAAGGGGCGCGGCCAGCCGACGCTGATCTTGAGCAGGGTGATGGCCAGCGCCAGGGTGCCGAGTGCAAACAGCAGACCCCGCAGCCGTTGCCAGCCGAGCCAGGGTAGCAACAGAGGCAGCAAGATAAGGTAGAGCGCCTGCTCACCAAACAGATTGGCCGCCGCCAACAGGGGAGCGATGGGGTCGCTCCACTGTTGCAGCAGACGCAGCCAGGGCAGTTCGGCCCGGTGCAGCAGCATACCTTGTTGGCTGAAATCGCTCAGCTCGGTGATGGCGCTGTCCGATTGGCCTGGCAAGTGGGCGAGCAGCCAGTCGGCATGTTCGGGGAAGCGCAGCGCCACGTCGGGAGCGGTCAGATTGACCAGCCGAGCGCTCAGGATCTCCCCCCCTAGGTTGGGGGCGCCAAGCAGGTTGACGGCGCCATCGGCGGTCACCTGCAACGGCTCGCGGGTGCGGCAGGCAAACACCTCGGTGCGGGAGTGCTCGATGCGGCCAAGATGGCTCAGCACCTCGCCCACGAGGCCGGTCTCTTCGTGCAGCTCGCGCACGGCGGCCTGTTCGGGCGTCTCGTCCCCATCGATGTAACCGCCGGTGATGCCGAAACGATCGGAGACCCGATCCTGCACCATCAGCACCTTGCCCTGATGCTGTACGACGCAGATGGCGGCCACGGGCCCCTCGGCATGGCTGCCAAAGGCCAGTAGCAGCAGCGACCATATCAACCAGAATCTCACCGGGTGTTTCTCGCAAAGAGTAAAAGTGCCCATAGGGTCACAGAAAGCACTGACGCCGACAAGGGTTACCGACCCTGCCATGACAGGGAGGGCCCGAAACGGTTATAGTTCTGCCACTCCCTTTAGCCTGGTTCACCCATGAAACAATTTGCCTTTTTTGCCGGGATCACCCTCGGCGTCATCTTGATTCTGTTTGGCTGTGTGGTCATCTTTCAGGCCCTGCCGGCGGCGCTCGATGTGCTGGAGATGCCAAGCCGCATCCCCTTCGTGCGCGAGGTCTATGAGTGGTTGATGACCAGCGCCAACGGGCTGACCGCCCAACTCGAGCAGAACTTCCTGGAGGCATTCCAGACGGTACTCAAGCTGATCCTGTTGATGGCGTTCCTCTGGGTCTGCGTCAAATTGGTTCACATGGGGGTATTGCTGATCCGTGCCGGGGTCGATCTCGTCCGTACCGCCATCGAGCACGGCGCTCGCGAGAGCACCCCTGCGGTGGAGCCGGTGAGCCGTGAACGCGCTCATGATCGCTATCAGCCTTAAGCGCGCCCCGTCCAACCAAAAGGCCACCGTGAGGTGGCCTTTTGGTTTTCATCGCCGGTGAGAGTGGCGCTGTCGGGGTGACTCAGTTGAGCAGCTGCTCCAGCGCTGCCTCGGCGGCCGCCCGTTGCTGCTCCTGGGTTGCGACGGCGCCGCTGGCTACCTTGCTGGCGCTCTGCTGGGCCTGACTCACGGTGTCACTGGCCGCCTTGTTGGCGCTCTGCTGGGCCTGACCGACGGCCTGACTGGCCGCCTTGTTGGCGCTCTGCTGGGCCTGACCGACGG
>NZ_CDBY01000011.1:14925-37646 GCF_000820125.1 Aeromonas simiae
CCGACGGCCTCGCTGGCTGCCTTGCTGGCGCTCTGCTGGGCTTGACCGACGGCCTCGCTGGCTGCCTTGTCGGCGCTCTGCTGGGCCTGACCGACGGCCTCGCTGGCCGCCTTGTTGGCGCTCTGCTGGGCTTGACCGACGGCCTCGCTGGCTGCCTTGCTGGCACTTTGCTGGGCTTGGCTCACGGTATCGCTGGCCGCCTGCGCCGCCTTTTGTTGCACCCCCTCGACCAGTGACTGGGTGCTGCCCTCGATCAACTGGCCCACCGCCTGCTGTGGATTGCTCAAGACGCTCAGGGTGGAACCGACGGCAGAGAGGCCGCTGCCCACGGCGCTGGCCCCCTCGCTCACGGTTTGAACGGCGTGACTGCCTGTGGCCTGCGCGGCGCCGTTGGCGCTGCCCCACCCCTGCATGGCGGCGGGCCAGATCGGGTTTTGGCCGGGTTCGGCAAAGACCTGGGTGCCCTGCTTGTCGACCAGCATGACGGCCATCTGGTTGCTGTCGGCATTCCAGACCAGTCCAGCCTGGTCGGTCACGCCGGGGGCGATTTGGGAGAGGGCGTAGAACAGGGGGCCCTCCTGTTGTAGCTCGTTGGCGGTCTTGAGCAGGCTCAGGGTGGTGTCATAGTGGGGGCCGAGGATGGCGGTCATGCGATCCTTGACCAGCGGCTGCTCGAACAGGTTGGCCTCGTTGGGATCGAAACCGACCAGGGGCTTTAGCAGCGCCCACATCAGCTGGCCGGCCGGGTTGATCAGCAAGGGGGCCACGCAACCGCTCAGCGTCAGGCCGAGCAGTGCCACCTTGAGGAGGGATATGATACGCATCAAAATACGTCCAGGTAATTGATATGATAGAGATTATTGGAACCTTTCCGACGGTGCCAGCGGGCGGGATGAGCTGTTCACCAATTGCTCAGTCAGGTTGGCGCGCAGGCTATCACAACCGTTTGGGAAAGCCAGCGCGGGGGCGCGAATAGATCAACTTTTTGCCGCAATTGGTCGCTTTGATCAGGTAAACCGAGAGTGGGAGCGCGCGATGAGAAGAGTAAGGGGATGGCTAGCGGGGCTGCTGGCCCTCGGCATGGTCGGTGGGGCGAGCGGAGAGATCCTCGCTCGCGGTAACCACGGAGGGGCGCGTCTCTTGTTGCCGGCCAATCCGGGTGAGCGAGTCTGCTGGTATGCCGAGCAGCGTTATTCGGAAGGGGCAGTGCTCAACTTGCCGGAAGGGGCCTTGATCTGTGCGCCGCAAAACGAGCAGGAGAGCAATGGCCCGCTCATGTGGCGTACACCAGAGCCGGGCAAGGAGCCCCAACCTGCACCAAAAAACCGGCTGCGTACCGGAGCATGAGGATTTATTGATCCAGCTAAAGACAGGGGGGAGGGGATTGCCGCATAATTCCCGCCCCGGCTAGCAACCTAGGATAGAAGCTCATGGCCCGTCGCTCCTCTTATACCCATCGTCGCCGCAACAGCTGGTGGTTCAAGCGTCTGTTGGCCCGCGAGCGGGCCGAGAGGGAAGATCGTTCGGTTCGTTCCTGATCGGATTCAGTGGGCCTTGAGTGTGCGGATCACCGCCTCCAGGGTCTGACGGGTTCGACTGATGTGGCGTGGTGCGACCAGCACCACGTCGTTACCGGCCACCGCCCCCATGATCTCCGGGTTGGCGTGGCGATCGAGCATCCGCGCCACCACGGTGGCGGCCCCCGGCGTAGTGTGGATCAGCACCAGCTGCTGGTTGTGCTCCACCGATTTGACCATGTCATGGATCGAGTGGGTGCTGTCTACGTGCTCCAGCTGTTCATCGACTATGGTGTAGACCTTCTTGCCGCTGGCATTTTGCGCCTTGGCGACCCCGAGGCGACGCAGCAGACGCGACACGGTGGACTGGCTGATGTCGGGGAAGCCGAAGTGGGCCAGCTCGCGCCGGATCTCCTCTTGCGTGCTGTAACAGTGGCGGGCAATGATCTGCCGGCAGGCCTCGAGTTGGGCGGTGTCGTGGGCGATCTCGCCGGCGTTCGACAGGCTCTTGGCCATTCTGCATCTCCTTGCTGGCATGCCGGGCATGCGTCTGGTTGACTGGAATTTATGCAGGGTATTGCTCTGAATATTTTCTGATCTATACAAAAACCCGCTGCATAGCGCGAAAATTATAGCGTTCTGGCCGTTTTCCGATGTGACCGGCTTCAAAAAAGGGGCCTATTGGCCCCTTTTTAGTCACTTGCCTGCATAAACCTCTTAGAAGAGGGCGCTGACGATGTCCTGAGTGAAGGACTTCTCGCAATATTTGCACTTCATGCGCACCGCCCCTTTCACCTCACGTACCGCGAAGTGGCTGGCCACCGGCTCGTTGTGGGAGATGCAGTTGGAGTTGGGGCACTCGAATACCCCCTCGATGCACTCCGGCAGGGTCAGGTGGTGCTTCTTGACCACCTCGAACTCCTCGATGATGTTCACGGTGGCCTTGGGGGCGAACAGCGCCAGCTGGTTGGCCTGCTCTTCGGTCAGCTGGGTGTTCTCGATCTTGATGAGATCCTTCTTGCCCAGCGCTTCGGATTTGAGGTTGAACCCGACCGTGATGCGCTCACGGGTCTCGATCAGCTGGAACAGCTTGAGGATCTTGATGCCCTGGCAGGCCGGGATGTGGTCGATGACGGAGCCATTGCGGATGGCTTCAACTTGCAACTTCTCGGACATGATCTTCCCCTCAGACAGTTTCATTCAGTACCAGTGACAGCAGGGCCTGGCGTGCATAGACGCCGTTTTCGGCCTGTTCGAAGTAGGCCGCGTGGGGGGTCTTGTCGACAGCCACGGTGATCTCGTCGACCCGCGGCAGCGGGTGCAGGATCTTCATGGTCGGCTTGGCGCCCTCCAGGGTCGGCAGGTCGAGGATGAACTTGGCGGCCATGTGCTTGTACTCGGTCTCATCGAAGCGCTCTTTCTGTACCCGGGTCATGTAGAGCACGTCGAGCTCGGACATCACCTCTTCCATGGTCTCGTGCACGCTGAAGCGGATCCCCTTCTCCTCCAGCTCCTCGCACAGGTACTCCGGCATGGCCAGCGCCTCCGGCGAGATGAAGAAGAAGCGGCAGTTGAACAGGCTCAGCGCCTGGGCCAGCGAGTGCACGGTGCGGCCGTACTTGAGGTCACCGACGAAGGCGACGTTGAGGTTGTCCAGGCGACCCTGGGTCTCGCGGATGGTGAAGAGATCGAGCAGGGTCTGGGTCGGATGCTGGTTGGAGCCGTCGCCGCCGTTGATCACCGGCACGCGGGAGAACTCGGAGGCGAGGCGGGCGGCCCCCTCCTTCGGGTGGCGCATCACGATGGCATCGGCGTAGGAGCCGATGATTTGAATCGAGTCGGCCAGGGTCTCCCCCTTCTTGGCGCTGGTGTTGCCGCCATCGGCGAAGCCGATGATGTTGCCGCCGAGGCGCTGCACCGCCGTTTCGAAGGAGAGGCGGGTACGGGTGGAGGGCTCGAAGAAGCAGCTGGCAATCAGCTTGTCCTGCAACCAGCGGGCGTTCGGGTCGGCTTTCAACCGTTGTGCGGTTTCAACCACCAGTTCCATTTCAGACCGGGTCAGGTCGGAGATGGAGATGACGTGTTTCTTATAGAGCGGATTGGTCATCGTCTGCATTCCCTATGACAGAGGAGAGGTGGAGAGGCAAAAAAAAAGCCCCTGAAACAGGGGCCTTTTTCCAAAACAATTCGGGATCAGCGGGTCGGGAACCGGTAACAACGGCATCGCACCGGGAGAATTCTCCCGCCAGAACCTGAGGCTTCTGAGCGAAAATCGGCGACAACATGACCAGTCCCTTTGCAAAATCGGAAGGATTATAGTGGCGAAAAAAACTTTGTCAAAACTTTATTTTTGATGCCATTTTTGGCATGAAAAACGTTTAAATGTCGTCAACGTGCCGGCATACCCACAAGGCATGGCGATGTTGCAGCGGATGCTGCTGCTGCGCCAAGGTCTGCAGGTAGGCGAGGCGGTGGTGCCCCTCCAGCAGGGCCAGTGGGTGTGGCATGGGCGTGCCGTCCGGGTAGCATTCATCGGCGCGGGGGGCGAGCACGATGATGGGCTCGGGCCAGGTGCCGTGGCTGGCCATGTACTCGGCCAGCCAGGAGCGGCGCACGTAACGGTTGCTGCGCAGCAGCTCGCTCCAGCGCTCGACCACCTCCATGTGGCGGGTATCCACCTCGGCGAGCAGTTGCTCTGTCTCCAGCATCAAGGGGGAGACCCGCAGTTGGGCCAGATCGATAAAGCTCCAGTTGGACTCGAAACCGCGCCAGTGGCGGTAGAGCCATTGTGCCAGCAGGTTGGGGGGAATATGCGGCAGCAGGGGGGCCACCCGGCTCAGGTAGTCGGGCAGCGACTCGGTGCGATCCTCATAGCGGAAATTGAGGGGAGCAAGCTGTTGCAGCAGGCGGTAGTTGAGCACGGCGCACCTCCCTGTCCGATGCCTTCGTCTCTACCCTACCCCCAAAGGTATGAGTTGCCCACCCCGAGGGGGCTCAAGCCGCTCCAGTCGGGTGCAAAATCAGATGGTTAGGGATGGAATGTACGAAAAATAGCGGGAAGTGCGTTAACTTTGTGCAATCAGGTGTTGCCAGACAAAAAAAGCCTTTACCTTTGATCCGCGCTTTGTATACTACGCCTCGTTTGTTGCAGGGGCGTAGTTCCAATTGGTAGAACAGCGGTCTCCAAAACCGATGGTTGCGGGTTCGAGTCCTGCCGCCCCTGCCATTAAATTCAAGAAAAGCCGGCCTAGTGCCGGCTTTTTGCTTTTCTTGCTCTCCTCATCTTGCCTTTCTCTGTTCCGGCCATGGCCTACATCCCCGCACGCGGGCGCTTTGCCCTGCGTTGTGATCATCGGCGCCTGAACACGCCGATGCCAGCGGTTGACCCGCCTCAACGGCGTTGCAACAGATCCCAGGGGTTGCCGCAGCAGTCTTCAAACACGGCGACCGTGCCGTAGGGTTCCTCGCGTGGCGCCTCACGAAAGTGCACCCCCTGCTCGCGCATGTGCCGATAGTCACCCCAGAAGTCGCGGGTCTCAAGAAACAGAAACACCCGTCCACCGGCCTGACGACCGATGCAGGCCCGTTGCTCCTCGTTGGCGGCCTGCGCCAGCAGCAGGCGGGTTTGTCCGCCCACAGGGGCGACCTGTACCCAGCGCTTGCCAGCGCCAAGATCCGTGTCCTCAAGCAGGGTGAAACCGAGGGCGCGGGTGTAGAAGTCGATGGCTTCGTCGTAGTCGCGTACGACCAGGGCGATGTTGCCGATATGGCGTTCTGCCGGCATGGGCATTCCTTGATAAGGGGCATGGGGGGGCCATGCCGTGATGGGGGGTCAATCGTGGTGCTTGACCCAGATGAGGGCGTCGGTATTAAAACCGAGGCGTCTGGCCTGCTCCACCAAGGCTTGCACCCGCTCCTGAGAAGGGGTTGGGGTGCGCGAGAGGATCCACAGGTACTGGAGGTTGTAGCTGCTCACCAAAGAGAGTTTGTAGTCGGTCGCCAGCACGTTGTAGCTGCCGTAGAAGGGGCCGAAGGAGCTCACCTTGAGGCGCCCTTCGTCCGGGGCGCCGACGAAGTAGGCGCGTCCCTCGGCCTCACGCCAGCGACCATCAGGCGCCTGTCCGCGGTTGAGCACCCTCACGCCGCCGTCACTGCGCAGGCTGTAGCTGGCGGTGACCTGGCTCAGACCGCGCTCGAAGCTGTGGTCGAGGCGGGCTATCTCGTACCAGGTGCCGAGGTAGCGCTCGAGATAAAACGGCCTGACCACCTGCTGCCCTGCCGGGAGCCCGGTGCAGGCGCAGGTCAGCATGGCCAAGAGCAGGATCGCTAGGGTGCGCATCGCTATCCCTCCACAATACGCAGCTGCCCCTCACGAAAGCGGGCCGCCTGTTCGCTCGGCGGGGTGCCGAAGAAGCGCTTGTACTCGCGGCTGAACTGGGAGCCGCTCTCGTAACCGACCCGGCTGGCGGCGGTGCCTGCCTTGAGGCCGTCGTGCAGCATCATCAGGCGCGCCTTGTGCAGCCGCAACGACTTGATGTATTGCAGCGGTGAGGTGGCCGTCACCGCCTTGAAGTGGTGGTGGAAGGCCGAGACGCTCATGTTGGCCTCGCGCGCCAGATCCTCCACCGTCAGGTTTTCGGTGAAGCGTTGCTCCATCACCCGCAGCACCCTGGCAATCTGGCTCACCTGGCTGTGGCGGCTGGCCATGGCCAGCAGGGCGGGCCCGCCCCCCTCGTGCAGGGCGTGGAACAGGATCTCACGCACGATCTGGGGGCCAAGCACCCGGGCGTGCAGTGGCTGATCGAACACCTCAACCAGCCGCTCCACCGCGCACAGCATGGTCTCGGAGAGGGGCACCGAGTGGACCCCGCGCTCGGGCTCGGCAATCGTGACCGGAGCCGCGTCCCCCATCTCCAGCAGCAGCGCCTGTAGCGCCGCGATGTCGATATCGATGGAGAGCCCGACCAGCGGCTGCGCAGGAGAGGCGAAGCACTCGCACTCGCAGGTCAGCGGCAGGGTCATCATCAGGTAGTGCTCGGGGTCATAGCGGAAGGTGTGTTCGGCCAGATAACCCACCTTGTGCCCCTGCAAGATGACGATCATGCGTGGCCGGTAGAGTACCGGGATGCGCTCATGGTGCTCCGTGGTGTAGATGAGGTGCACCCCGGCGACCGGAGCCGGGGTGATGCCGTGGCGCGGTGCCAGGGTGGCGAGCCGGGCCGCGAGGGCGGACTGGCGTGTGGCGGATTCAGACGGTTTGTTGTTCATATCTGGGGAAAAGTAGAAATAGGCAAAAGATAGGCAGAATATTGCCTTGATGGTAGGGCTGCTCTGGAGAAAAATGCAACCATCAAGTTTTATCCTTTTCCTGCCCGGAGAGACCATGCACAACTTTACCCTGCACACCCCGACCAAGATCCTGTTCGGTGAGGGGCAGATTGCTGCCCTGCGCGAGCAGTTCCCTTCCGATGCTCGCATCCTCATCACCTACGGCGGTGGCAGCGTGGTGCGCAGCGGTCTGCTGACGCGTATCCGTGAGGCCCTGAGCGGCATGACCCTGTTCGAGTTCGGCGGCATTGAGCCCAACCCCTCTTACGAGACCCTGATGGGGGCGGTCGAGTTGGCCCGCGCCGAGCGTGTCGACTTTCTGCTGGCCGTCGGCGGCGGCTCGGTGCTCGATGGCACCAAGTTCATCGCGGCGGCGGCGCCTTACGAGGCGGCGGACGATCCCTGGCACATCCTCGAGACCGTCGGGGAGCAGGTGGAGACGGCCATTCCGCTTGGCTCTGTGCTGACCCTGCCGGCGACCGGCTCCGAGATGAACATGGGGGCCGTGATCACCCGCAAGAGCACGGGTGACAAGCAGCACTTCTTCTCCCCCTGCGTGATGCCGCGTTTCGCCGTGCTCGACCCGGTGCTCACCTATACCCTGCCGGCCCGTCAGGTCGCCAACGGCGTGGTGGATGCCTTTGTGCACGTGGTGGAGCAGTACATCACCTTCCCGGTGGATGCCAAGGTGCAGGATCGCTTCGCCGAAGGGCTGTTGCTGACCCTGATCGAAGAGGGCCCCAAGGCGCTGGCCGAGCCGGAGAACTATGCGGTGCGCGCCAACCTGATGTGGAGTGCCACCATGGCGCTCAACGGCCTCATCGGTGCCGGTGTGCCGCAGGACTGGGCCACCCACATGCTGGGCCATGAGCTGACCGCTCGCCACGGCCTCGACCATGCCCAGACCCTGGCGGTGCTGCTGCCGGTACTGCTCGACGTCAAGCGCGATGCCAAGCAGGCCAAGCTGCTGCAATACGCCGAGCGGGTATGGGGGATCACCACGGGCGACGAGGCGCTGCGCATCGATCTGGCCATCGCGGCGACCCGCGCCTTCTTCGAGCGGATGGGAGTACCGACCCGACTGCGCGACTATGGCGTCGATCAGCCGGATGTGACGACCATGCTGGCCAAGCTGCAAGAGCGTGGTTATACCGCCCTGGGTGAGCATGGGGATATCGACCTCGAGACCAGCCGGCATATTTATGAAGCGGCCCGCTAAGGGGCGCACATTGGAAAGAAGCGTCGTAAGTCGCTTCCTGTGACGAGTGGGCGGGCCCGTCGAACGGCTCGCCTGTTACAAAAGTGTTGTTTTCTGAGACATCATCCCTTTACTACCCCAGATCCTGACATTTCTAAGAACAAAATCAGCTAAGATAATGTTCCAGAAAAACATTTTTTTATACTGGTTGGAGCTCTGTTGGCGACCAATTCCGCCATCATGGGGCGCTCATTTGGTTTGTTTTTTTGATACTCTGCTCAGACCGGGTGAAAAACCGCCTGTGGACTGAAGACGGTTCGGTTGTCATAAAACTCCAAAATTTGATACTAATCACGTTCGCGCCTGGAAAGCGGGGGAGGGGAGGTAACAGGAGGTTGCCGTGCCTGAGGCCGATTTTCTTCATCAAGGTCCTGTTCGGCCGGCTCAGCGGCCGGGTGGCAACAGACAAAGGTAGCGATTATTTACTAACCATCAGGGAATAGTCATGCAGATTGGAATACCGAGAGAGAGTCTCGCCGGTGAGACCCGGGTCGCAGCGACTCCGGCCACCGTTGAGCAGCTGAAAAAGCTCGGCTTCGACGTGGTGGTGGAGAGCGGCGCCGGCCGTTTCGCCAGCTTCGATGACGCCGCCTTCGTGGCCGCAGGGGCCGAGGTAGCCGAGAGCGTCTGGAACGCCGACCTGATCTTCAAGGTCAACGCGCCGAGCGACGCCGAGATTGCCCAGATCAAGGAAGGGGCGACCCTCATCAGCTTCGTCTGGCCGGCCCAGAATCCCGAGCTGGTTGAGAAGCTCTCCCAGCGCAACATCAACGTGATGGCGATGGACATGGTGCCGCGTATTTCCCGTGCTCAGGCACTGGATGCGCTCTCCTCCATGGCCAACATCGGTGGCTATCGCGCCGTGATTGAAGCCGCCCACGAGTTTGGCCGCTTCTTCACCGGCCAGATCACCGCCGCCGGTAAGGTTCCGCCCGCCAAGGTGCTGGTCATCGGTGCTGGTGTGGCCGGTCTGGCCGCTATCGGTGCAGCCGGTTCCCTCGGCGCCATCGTGCGTGCCTTTGACACCCGTCTGGAAGTGGCCGAGCAGATCGAGTCCATGGGCGGCGAGTTCCTCAAGCTGGACTTCGGCGGCGAGGATGGCTCCTCCTCCGACGGTTACGCCAAGGTGATGAGCGAAGAGTTCATCGCCGCCGAGATGGCTCTCTTTGCCGAACAGGCCAAGGAAGTGGACATCATCGTCACCACCGCCCTGATCCCGGGCAAGCCGGCTCCCAAGCTGATCACCAAAGAGATGGTCGACAGCATGAAGCCGGGCTCCGTGATCGTGGACATGGCGGCCCAGGCCGGCGGCAACTGTGAATACACAGTGCCGGGCGAGCTGCATGTCACCGCCAACGGCGTCAAGATCATCGGTTACACCGACCTGCCGGGTCGTCTGCCGGCCCAATCCTCTCAGCTCTACGGCACCAACCTGGTGAACCTGATGAAGCTGATGTGCAAGGAGAAGGACGGTAACGCGGTCATCGACTTTGACGACGTCATCATGCGCAACATGACCGTCATCAAGGCCGGTGAAGTGACCTTCCCGCCCCCCGCCATCTCGGTCTCTGCGGCCCCGCAAAAACCCGCCGCCGCCAAGCCGGTGGCGAAGAAGGAAGCGGCCAAGCCCTCCAACAAGAAGTTCATCTGGGGCGCACTCGGCATCGCCGCGTTCGGCTGGATCGCTTCTGTGGCTCCGGCGGAGTTCCTGGCTCACTTCACCGTCTTCGTGCTCTCGTGCGTGGTCGGTTACTACGTGGTGTGGAACGTGTCCCACGCCCTGCATACCCCGCTGATGTCCGTGACCAACGCCATCTCCGGCATCATCGTTGTCGGTGCGTTGCTGCAGATTGGCCAAGGGTCGCCCCTGGTAACAGGGCTTGCATTCGTGGCCGTGCTGATTGCCAGTATCAACATCTTCGGCGGTTTCACCGTCACTCAGCGCATGCTGAAGATGTTCCGTAAGGATTAAGGGGGTTTAACGTGTCTCAAGGACTGGTAACAGCATCCTATATCGTTGCCGCCGTGCTCTTCATCCTCAGTCTCGCGGGACTGTCGAAGCAGGAGACGGCCAAGCATGGCAACCTGTTTGGTATCGCCGGTATGGCCATTGCTCTGGTGGCTACCGTGTTTAACCCGGAAACCAGTGGCGTGCACTGGATCATTCTGGCCATGGTCATCGGCGGCGCCATCGGCGTGCGTCTGGCGCTCAAGGTCGAGATGACCGAGATGCCCGAGCTGGTGGCCGTGCTGCACAGCTTCGTCGGTATGGCCGCCGTGCTGGTGGGCTTTAACAGCTTCATCGACCTGCACCCGGCTGCCCCTGGCGAAGTCGTGGTCAGCGTGGGCTCTAACCTGGATGCCACTCTGGCCGCTGCCCGTGCGGCGTTCGAGCAGGCCGCCCAGGCGGTACAGGCCGATCACCTGACCGGCGCCATGCTGAACATCCACCTGGTCGAGATTTTCCTCGGCGTCTTCATCGGTGCGGTGACCTTCACCGGCTCCGTGGTGGCCTTCGGCAAGCTGCGTGGACTCATCTCCTCCAAGCCGCTGATGCTGCCGCATCGCCACAAGCTGAACCTGCTGGCGGTGCTGGTCTCCCTGGCCCTGATGGTTTACTTCGTCCAGGTTGGCGGCTCCACCATTGCCCTGCTGATCATGACCCTGATCGCCTTCGCCTTCGGCTGGCATCTGGTGGCCTCCATCGGTGGCGCTGACATGCCGGTGGTGGTTTCCATGCTCAACTCCTACTCCGGTTGGGCGGCGGCGGCGGCGGGCTTCATGCTCTCCAACGATCTGCTGATCGTGACCGGTGCCCTGGTGGGCTCCTCCGGTGCCATCCTCTCTTACATCATGTGTAAGGCGATGAACCGCTCCTTCATCTCCGTTATCGCCGGTGGCTTTGGCACCGACGGCGCCGCTTCCAGTGGCGAGCAGGAGATGGGCGAGTACCGCGAGACCAGCGCCGAAGACGTGGCCGACCTGCTCAAGGGCGCCGGCTCCGTCATCATCACCCCGGGCTATGGCATGGCGGTGGCACAGGCTCAGTATCCGGTGGCCGAGATCACCCAGAAGCTGCGCGATCGCGGCATCAAGGTGCGCTTCGGTATCCACCCGGTTGCGGGTCGTCTGCCGGGCCACATGAACGTGTTGCTGGCGGAAGCCAAGGTTCCTTACGATATCGTGCTGGAAATGGACGAAATCAACGAGGACTTCAGCGACACCGACGTGGTGCTGGTGATCGGTGCCAACGACACCGTGAACCCGGCCGCTCTGGAAGATCCGGGCAGCCCCATCGCCGGTATGCCGGTGCTGGAAGTGTGGAAGGCGCAGACCGTCATCGGCTTCAAGCGCTCTATGAACACCGGTTATGCCGGTGTGCAGAACCCGCTGTTCTTCAAGGACAACACCCAGATGCTGTTTGGCGATGCCAAGGCCAGCGTCGAGGCGATCCTCAAGGCACTGTGATCCTGATGCAAGGATGGAAAAAGGAGGCTGCGGCCTCCTTTTTTTTATCCCGGTTTCTGCATTACCCTCTCAGACTCGGTCTGACATCGTGTTGACCGCTCTTGAGGCCCCACAGGGAGTGCATGCGAGTGAAGTGGTGCTGTTTGCTTCTGGGTCTGCTGCTGGCGCCATTACAGGCGAAGACCCTGCTCATCGGCGGGCTGCTGGAGCCGCCGCTCAAGTACCTGGATCAGGCTGGCAATCCGACTGGCCTGGATGTCGACATTGTCAGCCGCATCTTCGGCACCCTCGGCCAGCCGTTTCGCATCGAGCTGATTGATTCGGGGGCCCGCCTCAATCGCAGCGCCAAGGAGGGCCGCTACGACATGCTGCTGAGCTACTCCTATCGCCCCGAGCGGGAGGCCTATCTCATCTACCCCGCTGAGCCTCACATCATCCACAGCTGGTATTTCTTCGTGCGCAAGGAGGAGAGGGGGCGCATCCAGTTTGGGCGCCTCGAGGATCTCAAACCATGGCGGCTGGGGCTGACCCGCGATTTTGCCTACACCCCCGAGATCAATGCGATCGAGGGGGATGCGTCCTGGCAGGTGCAGGTGGTCAGCATGAACATGCTGCAACTGCGCAAGTTGGCACAGGGGCGCATCGATGTGGTGCCGATGCAGCTGGCCAGCGCCTTCGCCCAGATCCACGCCGAGGGGTTGGAGGGGAAGCTCGACTACCTGCCGCGCCCGATCCGCTCGAGCACCTATTTCAACGTCTGGTGCAAGGCCCGCGCCGATGCAGGCACTCCGGCCCTGATGCGAGCCTATGATGCCGAGCTGCGGCGGATGAAGGAGGATGGCCGCTTGCGGGACATCTACGCCAAGTACGGGGTGCCCTACAGCGAACCCTAGGGTTTGACGTCGCGCTGGATGGGGTTTTGCAGCGAGATCAGGGTCTCGGTGGACTGGATCTCGTCAATGCTCTGGATCTTGCTGATGAGCACGGTCTGCAACTCGTCGATGGAGCGGGTCATCACCTTCATGAAGATGCTGTAGTGGCCGGTGGTGTAGTAGGCCTCGACCACCTCATCGAGGGCCCGCAGCTTGGCCAATGCCGAGGGGTAATCCTTGGCGCTTTTCAAATTGATGCCGATGAAGCAGCAGACGTCGTAACCCAGCTTCTTGGCGTTCACCTGTACCCGGGTCCCTTCGATGATCCCCGCCTGCTTCATCTTCTCCACCCGCACATGGATGGTGCCAGGGCTGACCGCGAAGCGCTTGGCCAGTTCGGCATAGGGAATGCGTGCATTCTCCATCAGGGCGCTCAGGATGCCCTGATCCAGATTATCGATTCGATAATTTTCAGCCACTTTTTTGACCGCTCTTTAACGATTTGAGATTAAATAGCAGGTTATATTGAATTAAAAAAGGCGTAAAGCGTAAATCTATTATTGATTATTGAATTGCGGTGCCATTTTGTTGAAGAATCATCACCAGCAACGCAGTTTGATACAGGGATTCACCATGAAACAGCACTACATTCGCAGCCAGCAGCAGATCACCCTCGTGAAGGAACTCTTCTCCCGCCACCTCGCCCAGCAGCTGGGTCTGATGGAGGTGCAGGCTCCCATCCTGAGCCGCGTCGGTGATGGGACTCAGGACAACCTGTCCGGCAGCGAGAAGGCGGTGCAGGTCAAGGTGAGAACCCTGCCCGAGCACACCTTCGAGGTGGTGCATTCGCTGGCCAAGTGGAAACGCCAGACCCTGGGCCGTTTCGGTTTTGCTCCGGGCGAGGGGCTCTACACCCACATGAAGGCCCTGCGTCCGGATGAGGAGCGCCTCTCACCGATCCACTCCGTCTATGTGGATCAGTGGGACTGGGAGCGGGTGATGCCGCAGGACCGCCGCGATCTGGCCTACCTGAAAGAGACGGTGCAGGCGATCTGGACCGCCATCAAGACCACCGAGCGCGCCATCTGCGCCGAGCACGACCTGACCCCCTTCCTGCCGGAGGCGATCCAGTTCATGCACAGTGAAGAGCTGCTGCGCCGCTATCCGGAGCTGGATGCCAAGGGGCGTGAGCGCGCCATCGCCAAGGAGCTGGGGGCCGTGTTCCTCATCGGCATCGGCGGCGATCTCTCCCACGGTGAGCGCCATGATGTGCGTGCCCCTGACTATGACGACTGGAGCTCCGAAAGCGAGCTGGGTCTGGCTGGCCTCAACGGCGACATCCTGGTGTGGAACCCGGTGCTCGAAGACAGCTTTGAAATCTCCTCCATGGGGATCCGCGTGGACGCAGAGGCCCTGCGTCGTCAGCTCGCCCTCACCGGCGACGAGGATCGTCTGGCCTATGAGTGGCACCAGGAGCTGCTGGCCGGGCGTATGCCGCAGACCATAGGTGGAGGGATAGGACAATCGCGTCTGGCCATGTTGCTGCTGCAAAAGGAGCACATCGGGCAGGTGCAGGTTGGTGTGTGGCCGTCCGAGGTGAGGGAGCGTATCTCCGGACTGCTTTAAGAAGGCTTGCCTTCCCCGGGGGAGGTTCCCCCTGTGGCCCGCTCATCCCATGTCCGGCCGCATTCACTACATTCCTCTCGGCAATCTTCGGATTGCCGTTTTTTATGGATAAAAAAACGCCGGCACGGGGCCGGCGTTTGGCTTTTTGCGGTGTTTACTGCTCCAGCGTCAGACCGTTGCTGTCGGCCCCCAGGCGCAGCAGCTTGTCCGGTACCACCCGGCCGGAGAGGATGGCCTGGGCGAGCGGGTTTTCGACCTTCTGCTGGATGGCGCGCTTGAGCGGACGCGCCCCGTAGACCGGGTCGAAGCCGGCATGAGCCAGGCGGGTGAGCAGATCCCCGCTGACCTCCACCTGATAGCCCTGCTGCTCGAGGCGGGCCACCAGCCCCTTGAGCTGGATGTGGGCGATGGACTTGATGTGCTCCTCGCCGAGCGGGTGGAAGACCACGGTCTCGTCGATCCGGTTGATGAACTCGGGTCGGAAGCTGTGGGTCAGCACCTCCATCAGCAGGGCCTTCATCTCGTCGTAGTCCTTCTCGCTGTGGTGCTCCTGAATGAGATCCGAGCCCAGGTTCGAGGTCATGATGACCACGGTGTTGCGAAAATCGACGGTGCGGCCCTGGCCATCGGTGAGGCGGCCGTCATCGAGCACCTGCAACAGGATGTTGAACACATCCGGGTGCGCTTTTTCCACCTCGTCGAGCAGGATCACCGAGTAGGGGCGGCGGCGTACCGCCTCGGTCAGATAACCCCCCTCCTCATAACCCACGTATCCGGGAGGCGCCCCGACCAGACGCGAGACGCTGTGTTTTTCCATGAACTCCGACATGTCGATGCGCACCATGGCATCCTGGGTGTCGAACAGGAACTCCGCCAGCGCCTTGCACAGCTCGGTCTTGCCCACCCCGGTGGGGCCGAGGAACAAAAACGAGCCGATCGGGCGGTTCGGATCGGAGAGGCCGGCGCGGGAACGGCGGATGGCGTTGGAGACCGCATCGACCGCCTCGTTTTGGCCGATCACCCGGCTGTGCAGCTGATCTTCCATGCGCAGCAGCTTCTCTTTCTCGCTCTCGAGCATGCGGGCCACCGGGATACCGGTCCAGCGGGCCAGCACGTCGGCGATCTCCACGTCGGTGACCCGATTGCGCAGCAGGCTGGTCTCCTGCATCTCGGCCTGGGTCGCCAGATCGAGCTGTTTCTCCAGCTCGGGGATGCGGCCGTATTGCAACTCGGACATGCGGGCCAAGTCGCCGGCGCGGCGGGCCACATCGAGATCCTGACGCGCCTGCTCCAGCGCCGCCTTGATGTGCTGGGTGCCGGCCAGGGCGGCCTTCTCGGCTTTCCACACCTCTTCCAGCTCGTTGTATTCCAGCTCCTTCTCGGCCAGCTCCTGGTTGAGCAGGTCGAGGCGCTTGCGGCTGGCATCGTCAGACTCCTTGTTCAGGGCCTGCTGCTCCAGCTTGAGCTGGATGATGCGCCGCTCGAGGCGATCGAGCGCCTCGGGCTTGGAGTCGATCTGCAACCGGATGCTGGCGGCCGCCTCGTCGATGAGGTCGATGGCCTTGTCCGGCAATTTGCGATCGGCGATGTAGCGGTGGGAGAGCTGGGCCGCCGCCACAATCGCAGGGTCGGTGATCTGCACGTGGTGGTGCAGCTCATAGCGCTCTTTCAGGCCGCGCAGGATGGCGATGGTGTCTTCCACCGTCGGCTCTTCAACCAGCACCTTCTGGAAGCGGCGCTCGAGGGCGGCATCCTTCTCCACGTACTGCCTGTACTCATCGAGCGTGGTGGCGCCGACGCAGTGCAGCTCACCGCGCGCCAGAGCGGGTTTGAGCATGTTGCCGGCGTCCATCGCCCCTTCGCCCTTGCCGGCGCCGACCATGGTGTGCAGCTCGTCAACGAAGAGGATGACGTTGCCCTCTTCCTTGGCCAGATCATTGAGCACCGCCTTGAGGCGCTCCTCAAATTCGCCGCGGTACTTGGCACCGGCCACCAGCGCGCCCATGTCGAGTGAGAGCACCCGCTTGTTCTTGAGCCCCTCCGGCACCTCACCGTTGATGATGCGCTGGGCCAGTCCCTCGACGATGGCGGTCTTACCGACACCGGGTTCACCGATGAGCACGGGGTTGTTCTTGGTTCGGCGTTGCAGCACCTGGATGGTGCGGCGGATCTCGTCATCCCGGCCGATGACCGGGTCGAGTTTGCCGATCTCCGCCCGCTCGGTGAGATCGATGGTGTATTTCTCCAGCGCCTGGCGGTTCTCCTCGGCGTTGGCATCATCGATTTTCTTGCCGCCACGCACCTTGTCGATGGCCGCCTCGAGTTTTTCCTTGGTCAGCCCCTGGGCACGCAGCAGCTCGCCGAGGCTGCCCTTGTCGTCGAGGGCGGCCAGCACGAACAGCTCAGACGAGATGAACTGATCCTTGCGTTGCTGGGCCAGCTTGTCGCAGACGTTGAGCAGCCGGCCGAGGGCCGGGGAGAGCTGCACGTCGCCATCCACACCGCTGACGCGCGGCAGACGATCGAGTTCTTCGCCCAGGCGCGAGCGCAGGGCGTTGACGTCCAGGCCGGTCAGCGTGAGCAGCGGACGGATAGAGCCGCCATCCTGATTGACCAGGGCGGTCATCAGGTGGACGGGGTCGATAAATTGGTGATCACGACCCAGTGCGAGTGACTGGGCATCGGAGATGGCAAGTTGGAACTTGCTGGTGAGGCGATCAAGACGCATCGCATTCCCCTTATAGAGACGCCGCCGTGCGGCAAAAACAACTTTCTGAAAGCAAAGATGAGGGCCGATAAGGGGATTTCAAGGGATCCGCTGCCGATTTTTTCTTCAGCAGCGGATCGCCGGTCACGCGAGCCAGATGAGCGAGGCCATGCGACCGGTCTGACCGTCGCGGCGATAGGAGTAAAAACGGGTAGCATCGCTCACGGTACAGAACTCGCCGCCGTAGATGGCGCTGACGCCGGCGCGCCGCAGGCGCAGGCGCGCCAACTGGTAGAGGTTGGCCAGCCACTTGTCGGCGTTGGCCGAGGGTTTGAAGGCTTCGCTGGCCTCCGCTTGTTCGGCGATGAAGGCGGTGCGCACCTCGCTCCCCACCTCGAAGGCATCCGGGCCGATGGCCGGGCCGAGCCAGGCCAGCACCTCGGCCGGATCGCAGCCCATGGCCGTGACGCTGGCCTCCAGCACTCCGGCGTGCAGGCCGCGCCAGCCGGCGTGGGCGGCAGCGATGACGGTGCCGGCGCGATCGCAAAACAGCACCGGCAGGCAGTCGGCCGTCATCACCACGCAGGGGTGGCCGGGGGCATGGGCGCAGGCGGCGTCCGCCTCTGGCGCCGTGACAGACGGCGTGGCCGCAGGGTGCACGGTAATGCCGTGCACCTGGCGCAGCCAGGGCAGGGTGCCAGGGATGGCGGCGTCGCGTTGCAGCAGGGCGCGGTTTTCCTCGACCCGCACCGGGTCATCGCCCACATGATCGCCCAGATTGAGGCCGGCAAAAGGCCCCGAACTGAGTCCACCCAAGCGGGTGGTGGAGAGGGCATGCACATTGGCCGGGGCCGGCCAGTCGGGCTGAATGAAGGAAAGCGGCATGATGGATTCCGATTCGGGTCTGGGGTTGAGACCATAACGGCAGCGGAGTGTGGCGGCAAGCCCTGCTGGCCTCTTCTCCGAGCGCCTGATATTCCGCTTCGAGCGAAGAGGTGGCGCCGTTGAGTCCGCAAGAGGAGTGCGCCATGGGCAATGCCGGGCATGGTGACGCAATAGGGCGGGGCCTAGCTCTATGGTGGGGGGGCGTTGAAAAAGAAGGGCCCCGTTGCGGGGCCCTCTGGATCAGGGGTGCAGATCGAAGCGATCGGCGTTCATCACCTTGGTCCATGCCGCGACGAAGTCGCGCACGAATTTCTCTTGGTTGTCATCCTGGGCATATACCTCGGCATAGGCGCGCAGTATGGAGTTGGAGCCGAACACCAGATCGACCCGGGTCGCGGTCCACTTCAGCGCGCCGCTCTGGCGATCGCGGATCTCATAGAGATTGCTGCCCGCCGGTACCCACTGGTAGGCCATGTCGGTCAGGTTGACGAAGAAGTCGTTGCTGAGCACCCCGACCCGGTCGGTAAACACCCCGTGGGCCGTGCCGCCATGGTTGGTGCCGAGCACCCGCATGCCGCCGATCAGGGCCGTCATCTCGTGGGCGGTGAGGCCGAGCAGCTGAGTCTTGTCGAGCAGCATCTCCTCCGGAGTGACCACGTAATCGCGCTTGAGCCAGTTACGATAACCATCGTGCAGCGGCTCGAGTACCTCGAAGGAGTCGACGTCGGTCATCTCCTGCGTGGCATCGCCACGGCCAGGGGCGAACGGTACTTCAAGGGGGACACCGGCCGCCTTGGCGGCCTGCTCGACCCCCAGGTTACCGGCCAGCACGATCACATCGGCCAGACTGGCACCACTCGTGGCGGCGATAGGCTCGAGCACGGCGAGCACCTTGGCCAGGCGCGCCGGTTCGTTCCCTTCCCACCCTTTTTGTGGCGCAAGGCGGATACGGGCACCGTTGGCGCCGCCACGCTTGTCGGAGCCACGGAAGGTGCGGGCACTGTCCCAGGCGGTGGCGACCATCTCGGCGATGGAGAGGCCGCTTGCGGCGATCTTGGCCTTGATGGCTGCCACGTCGTAGTCCTTGCGACCGGCCGGCACCGGGTCTTGCCAGATGAGATCCTCACCCGGCACGTCGGGGCCGAGGTAGCGGGCCTTGGGTCCCAGATCTCTGTGGGTCAGCTTGAACCAGGCGCGGGCGAACACCTCTGAGAAGTAGGCCGGATCCTGATGGAAGCGTTCGGCAATGTTGCGGTATGCAGGGTCGACCTTCATCGCCATGTCGGCGTCGGTCATGATCGGCATGCAGCGGAGGGAGGGGTCTTCGACATCGACCGGCTTGTCCTCTTCCTTGATATCGATGGGGATCCACTGCCAGGCGCCGGCCGGGCTCTTGGTGAGCGTCCACTCGTGACCGAGCAGCATGTCGAAGTAGCCGTTATCCCAACGGGTGGGGTGGGTGGTCCATGCCCCCTCAATGCCGCTGGTCACGGTATTGCGGCCGATACCACGGGAGGTCTTGTTGAGCCAGCCGAGGCCTTGCTCCTCTAATCCTGCGGCTTCCGGCTCCGGGCCCAGCTGCTTGGCGTCGCCATTACCGTGGGTCTTACCGACCGTGTGACCCCCGGCGGTCAGCGCTACCGTCTCTTCGTCGTTCATCGCCATGCGGGCGAAGGTGACGCGGATGTCATTGGCAGTGCGCTGTGGATCTGGCTGGCCATCGACCCCTTCTGGGTTGACGTAGATGAGGCCCATCATCACGGCTGCTAGCGGATTTTCCAGATCGCGCTGGCCCGAGTAACGGCTGTGCTCACCGCCGCTCGGCGCCAGCCACTGCTTCTCCGACCCCCAGTAGATGTCTTTCTCCGGATGCCAGATGTCTTCCCGGCCAAAGGCGAAGCCATAGGTCTTGAGGCCCATCGACTCATAGGCGATGGTGCCGGCCAGTACGATGAGATCGGCCCAGCTGATCTTGTTGCCGTACTTTCTCTTGATGGGCCAGAGTAGGCGGCGGGCCTTGTCGAGGTTGGCGTTGTCGGGCCAGGAGTTGAGCGGAGCGAAGCGCTGGTTGCCGGTGGCTGCGCCGCCCCGTCCGTCGGCGATCCGGTAGGTGCCGGCAGAGTGCCATGCCATGCGGATCATCAGGCCGCCGTAGTGGCCCCAGTCGGCAGGCCACCAGGGCTGGCTGTCGGTCATCATGGCGTGCAGATCGCGCTTGATGGCCGCAATATCGAGGCTCTTGAGCTCTTCCCGGTAATTGAAAGAGGCGCCCATCGGATTGGTCTTGCTGTCATGCTGATGCAAGATGTCGAGGTTCAGCGCCTTGGGCCACCAATCGGTATTCGAGTTGCCCGACTCGGTCATGGCGCCGTGCATGAATGGGCACTTACCCCCGGAATTTCCACCGTGCGTACTCATATTGCTCTCCCTTGAGTTGCGATACCGGTAGTCAGTCGTCTGAGGCTGCTACCTTGCTTGAACTAGGACTTTTATGAATCCAGCGAGGTCACACTATAACGATAACGTAGGTTAATTGTGGATGAATACGGTTTCATTTTTATCGCTGAAGCAGTGTAGACGCTGGCGGAGCCCTTGCGCGGAGGGGATTTATCCTGCGCTGACCTGCTTAGGAGGAGAGGAGGGGGTGCGTCAGTTTTTTACTGGGTAAAGGATGGCGGGGCAGATAAAACAAAGAGCCCCGCAGATGGGGATCTGCGAGGCTCTCTGAAGTGGTGGCCCCTCCCAGACTTGAACTGGGGACCAAGCGATTATGAGTCTTGGAAATACCAATTCCCCTGTATTCCCGTACAGTAATTTATGTTCATAACTTATTGATTTTTCGTTGTCGCGGTAGCTGTTGAATCCCGTTGATTCCCCAGTTATCCACGCCGATAATATCCCCGGCATATCCCCAGCATATCCAAGAGGTGGGTGAGTGGAACAAACAACCAGGCTTAAGTTCACCAAAAAGGAGCTGGAGAAGCTCCCGATCCCGGAAGGTGAGCGAGTCGAGTATCACGACACGGAGGTGAATGGACTACGCTTGCGAATCACCAAAACCGGCGTGAAGACGTTCAGCCTTGTTAAGTCTCAGGGTGGCAAGTTTATTCGTGTCACTATTGGTAAGTTTCCCGCTGTATCAGTCGATCAGGCAAGGCACAAGGCTCTTGATCTGCTGGGGATGGTAGTCACTACCGGGATCAATCCCAATGACACCAAGCGGGAGCAGCGACACGCCAAAGTAACCTTGGTCACCGCTCTGGAAGAGTACCTGCTCAGCAGAAGCCACCGAATCAAGCCATCGACCAGCAAGCAGTATCGCCGGATGCTGGAGAATTTCAGTGGTGACTGGATGGGGCAGCCGCTGGCTAATGTGTCACGAGAAAGGGTAGAGGCCCGTCACAAAGCGATCACCGAGGGACGAGCATGGTTCGGGGTCGATAAGGAACAGCGCAAGGGTGGAACTGGTGCCGGAAGTAAGGCACAGGCCGACCTATGGGGGCGGATCTTGCGGGCTGTATGCCGCTTTGCCCATGACCATTATAGGGATACCGAAGGGAAAACCTTATTGCCAGAACCGCCCACCAAGGTACTAAGCACCAAGCGCCAGTGGCACAACGTCCCCAGAAAGAGCGATCGGATTAGAAATCATGAACTGGCCCGCTGGCTGAGGGCGGTGGAACACGTCAGGCAAGAGGCCATAGCCGGGAGAGCGGACACAGTGGCCACCGTCTGCGATGCCATAGATCTTGCGTTATTCACTGGCTTACGCCGATCAGAGGTGTTCGGTCTTACCTGGTCGCGGGTTAACATGGAAGGCCGCTACTTCTGGATCGATCAGACCAAGAATGGTGACCCCCTGGAGCTGCCTATCACAGATACCCTGCTTTCCATCTTTAAGCGGCGTTGGAACCTGCGTAAGGATGGCGTGTTTGTATTCCCCAGTGAACGAACAGGTAAGCCGATACAGGAACCGCGCAAGATCATCGCCAAGATTGTCGCGGCTACGATACCTGATCCTAACCCGGACGGAGTGCGTCAGATCGAATTCAAATGTCACGATGCCCGTCGCACCTTCGGTACTGTTGCCGAACTGATCGGTGTGGGCCAATACACGCTGAAGCGCTTGATGAATCACCGCACGTTGCGTAGTGCTGATGTCACTCAGGGATATATTCACTTTACGGCCGACGAGCTCAGGGAGCCGGCACAACGCATCGAGCGGGCGATTCTTGAACATGCCGGGTTGATTGAACCGATCGGCAGAATTGACGCGCAACTGTCTAGTTTGCTGGCTGGTATGAGTGACACAGACAAGCGCAGACTGCTGTTTTCTCTGGCTGAGAAGAGCCTTATGGAAGGAGATAATGATGGAGTCAGCGAGAAGGTCAGGTAGTCAACCTAATTTTATGCGTAACCAATTGATTAAAA
Organism: Aeromonas simiae; assembly: GCF_000820125.1. GTDB lineage: Bacteria > Pseudomonadota > Gammaproteobacteria > Enterobacterales > Aeromonadaceae > Aeromonas > Aeromonas simiae. Next base: position 37,018 of record NZ_CDBY01000011.1, read on the forward strand.
TGGAATTCAGTGTTCTGTGAGGCTCTACATGGGCAATGCGGGTTGCTTGATTCCGGCATTTTTGGCAGAATATCGCCTAACAGTGGGGAAGTACACCCAGCATTAAATCACTCGCAAAATACGCGGGGTTGATGAGTTGGATCTGAATGCTACCGGAATAAAATTCCGGTTAAATTCCAACCATGTCATTCCTCACCTACACCCGACCAATGAGTCGGGTTTTTGTTGAGGTGAGTATCGAAAGTTTTTCTGCGCTCTAACCTTACAGGCTCGATAACGTGCCTAAATTTCAATGCAACTAATTGATTTTAATGTAATAGGGTACTCAGCGTTAAACAAGAGGATGATAGATGGTTGCTCGGTACCAAAAAATTTGCTAGCGTAGCGACCAATAATGGAGAAGTTGTAACCTTAATGAAAATCTACCACCGAGAGGTGGTTTTTTTGTATCTGGCCACGACTCAACAATGAGCTGAACTTTTATTTCCCACAAATCAAACAGAGTTGTTATCGGAACTGCTTAGGTTGCAATGGGTTATGGTGATGTGGCGAGAGAACAAATGATATAGGGTTGTGCTTGGTGATCTTTTTTGTGTAAGATTTCCCCTAATTGTTGATCAGCGCGCAAA
>NZ_CDBY01000012.1:0-2123 GCF_000820125.1 Aeromonas simiae
GGATACGCCTGGATGGAGGAGGGCGGGGATAAAGTGTGCGAAACAGTTGCACTCGGGGGCGTTCTTGGGATAATTCGCTACCCTGTTTGACTGAACCCGCAATGACGAGCCTTTTCCTATGCCAGAAATGCCTGTGACCCAAGACGAATTCAACGAGGACGGTAAGTTCCTGCGCAAGATCCGCAGTTTTGTCCGTCGCGAAGGCCGCCTGACCAAGGGGCAGGAGAAGGCGCTGGCCGACCTGTGGCCCGTCATGGGGGTGGATTTCGCTCCCGGTATGCTGGATCTGGCCGCCCTGTTCGGCCGTGAGGCTCCCGTGGTGCTGGAGATCGGCTTCGGCATGGGCGCCTCCCTGGTGGAGATGGCCAAGAACGCGCCAGAGAAGAACTTCATCGGTATCGAGGTGCACACCCCTGGGGTGGGGGCCTGCCTGAGCGCAGCCCAGGAGGCGGGGGTCACCAACCTGCGCGTCTTCTGCCACGATGCCATCGAGGTGCTGGATCTGATGATCCCGGATGGCTCGCTCGCCTGCCTGCAACTGTTTTTCCCCGATCCCTGGCACAAGAAGCGTCACCACAAGCGCCGCATCGTGCAGCCCGAGTTTGCCCAGAAGATCCGCCAGAAGCTCGCCGTGGGCGGCGTCTTCCACATGGCCACCGATTGGGAAAACTATGCCGAGCACATGCTCGAGGTGATGAGCGCCGCCGAGGGGTATGAAAATACCGCCAGCAGCGGCAACTGGGTGGAGCGCCCCGAGTGGCGCCCGCTGACCAAGTTTGAGCAGCGTGGCCATCGTCTCGGCCACGGTGTATGGGATCTCATTTTTAAGCGAATCAACTGATAAGAGAGGAGTGCTGACATGGCCAATCGTAGCCGCCGCCTGCGCAAGAAGCTGCGTGTGGACGAGTTCCAGGAGCTGGGGTTCGATCTCAACTGGAATTTCCCCGTTGGCACTACCGAGGCGCAGATCGATGCCCTGGTCGATGCCTTCATCGATGAGGTGGTCGAACCGTGCGCCCTGGCGTTTGCCGGCTCCGGCCATCTGGTGTGGGAAGGGATGGTCTGCACCCAGGCTATCGGCAAGTGCACCGAAGAGGATCGCCAGGTTATAGAGGGCTGGCTCAAGGGCAAGGGGATGGAGCAGGTCAAGGCCTCTTCCCTGTTTGACCTCTGGTACGGCGAGCCGGCCTAAGCGCCATCGCCTGATAAAATCCCGCCGCCGGCGGGATTTTTGTCTCGCAAGAGAGGGAAGCGCATGCTGTCGTCACAACTGCTTGATGCCATTCTCGCCGAGGTCCGCCCGCTCATCGGGCAGGGCAAGGTGGCCGACTATATCCCCGCCCTGGCCCAGGTGCCGGCCAACCGGCTCGGCATGGCCGTATGCACGGTGCAAGGCGAGCTGTTCACCGCCGGCGATGCCGACGAACCCTTCTCAATCCAGAGCATCTCCAAGGCGCTCAGCCTGACGCTGGCGCTCACGCTCTACCGGGAGGAGGAGATCTGGGCCAGGGTGGGCAAGGAGCCCTCGGGCCAGCCGTTCAACTCCCTGGTGCAGCTTGAGTTCGAGCAGGGGATTCCGCGCAATCCCTTCATCAACGCCGGCGCCCTGGTGGTGAGCGATCTGCTAGAGACCCGCCTCACTGCCCCGCGTCAGCGTACCCTGGAGCTGGCCCGCCGCCTGTCGGGTAACCCTGCCGTCATCGCCGATAGCGTGGTCGCCCGCTCCGAGTACCAGCACTCGGCCCGCAATGCGGCGATCGCCTACCTGATGAAGTCCTACGGCAACTTCCACAACGAGGTGGACAAGGTACTGCAAAGCTATTTCAATGCCTGTGCCATTCGCATGAGCTGCGTCGATCTGGCGCGCGCCTTCGTCTATCTTGCCAACCGGGGCACGCCCCTCGACGGCGCGCCGCTGCTCGATGCTCGCACCACCAAGCAGGTCAATGCCCTGCTCGCCACCTGCGGCCTCTACGACGAGGCGGGGGATTTTGCCTATCGGGTCGGCATGCCGGGTAAATCCGGGGTGGGGGGCGGCATCATCGCCGTGATCCCAGGGGAGCTGTCGGTCTGCGTCTGGTCGCCCGAGCTCAACAAGGCGGGCAACTCGCTGGCGGGAACCG
>NZ_CDBY01000012.1:2341-45285 GCF_000820125.1 Aeromonas simiae
GGCGGGAACCGCCGCACTGGAACGGTTTGCCGAGCGCCTCGGCCGCTCGATTTTCTGAATTGTTACGACTCAACGGGAGCATCATGTTCACTTCGCGCATCATTCGTCTGGCCACCCTGGGGTGTGCCGCCCTGCTGTGGCAGGGAGCCGTCGCCGCCGGCGAGCTGCTCACCCTCACCTTCAAGGAGGCGCAGGCCAAGCACGCCCGTCTCGTCGACGTGCGATCCAGCAACTTCTATCAGGGCTGGCCGATGGAGGGCGAGTCGCAGGGGGGCCACGTCAAGGGGGCCGTCAACCTCTCCGGTGACTGGAAGATCGATGACGATCAGTGGCCGCGCATCCTGGCCGAGAAGGACTTGGCCAAGGATAAGCCGGTCGCCCTCTACGGTGACAAGCGCCAGGTGGCCGAAGTCGCCCTGATGCTGGAGAAGCAGCACGGCTTCACCCAGCTCTATGAGCTGAGCGACTGGCAGAGCGCGCCGCGTGAGCGCCTCGCCCGCTGGCAGCAACTGGTTTACCCCCAGTGGCTCGAGGCCCTGCGTAAGGGGGAGAAGGTCGTGGCCGCTCCCAAGGGGGAGTGGAAGCTGTTTGAGGTGGGTTGGGGCGCCCCCAAGGCCTTCCTCATCGGCCACATACCGGGGGCCGGCTACATCGACACCAATCGCCTCGAATCCGAGCCGCTGTGGAACAAGGTCTCCGATCAGGATCTCGAGAAGCTGCTGCTGGAAAACGGCATTCGCCATGACACCACCGTCATCCTCTATGGCCGTAACACCATGGCGGCGGCCCGCGCCGCCCACTTCATGCTCTACGCCGGGGTGAAAGACGTGCGCCTGCTCGATGGCGGCTTCGATGCATGGACCAACCAGTATGTGCGCATGCTGCCGACCGAGACCGGCCTGCCCACGCGCTACGAGCCGGCCAAGGGCTTCGGGGTCACCCTTCCGCAGCATCCCGAGTACCTGACCGATGTACCGGGGGCCAAGAAGATCCTGGCCGAGCGGGACGGGGCGCTGGTCAGCGTGCGCAGTTGGCCTGAGTTCACCGGGGAGACCTCGGGCTACAGCTACATTGAGCCCAAGGGGGACATCAAGGGCGCCAAGTGGGGGCATGCCGGGGTGGATGCCAACGACATGAGCGATTACCACAACCCGGATGGCACCATGAAGGACGCCGCCCTACTGCTGACCATGTGGCAGCAGTGGGGCATCACGCCAGACAAGCAGACCGCCTTCTACTGCGGCACCGGCTGGCGCGCCTCCGAGGCCTTCTTCTACGCCTGGCTGATGGATTGGCAGCGGATCAGCGTCTTCGATGGTGGTTGGTACGAGTGGAGCATGGACGCCAAGAACCCGGTGGTCAGCGGCGAGCGCAAGCCGCAATAACGGGGTGAGAGAGTGAAACGAGGCCGGACAATGTCCGGCCTCGTCGTTGTTAGGGTCAGTGGGATGCTTGAGTCAGGTAGGGGCGGATGTCGACCTCGTCGATCTGCTCCGGGCGCAGGTAACGCTGGGCGTACTCGAGATAGATCCCCTTTCGCAGGAACAGCTCGAACAGATCCGGGTCGATGTGCTGCTCGCTGCGCATCATGGCCATGATACGCAGCGCCTCGGAGAGGGTCTTGCCGCGCTTGTAGGGGCGATCGACCGAGGTGAGCGCCTCAAAAATGTCGGCGATCGCCATCATCCGAGCCGGCATGCTCATCTGCTCCCGGGTCAGGCCGCGCGGGTAGCCACTGCCATCCATCTTCTCGTGGTGGCCGCCGGCTATCTCTGGCACCTGGCGCAGGTGGCGGGGGAAGGGGAGCTTCTCCAGCATGATGATGGTTTGAATGATGTGCTCGTTGATCTTGAAGCGCTCCTCCTCGCTCAGGGTGCCGCGCTGCACGCCGAGGTTGTGCAGTTCGCCGCGGTGGTAGAGCAGCTCTGGCACCGGCATGCGAAAACCCCAAGGATTGTGCTCGGGGATGCGCTCCCGCTGGCTGCGGTGGATGAGGTGCTCCGGTTTGTCGGCCAGCAGTGGCTCGCGCACCGGCAGGGTCATGGCCGGGCTTTGCAGCTTGCGGGTCAGCTCGTCGTGGGCGATGCCGATGCGATCGGAGAGGGTGCGCAGCCAGGTGCGCTGGGCGATGAGCTGTAGCCGCTCCCGCTTCTCGGGCGAGAGGTACTCGCTCCCCTCGTTGCAACTGGCGACGAAGGCGAACTCCTCGTCGAGTTGCGCCCACTGGCGATCCCGCTCCGTTTCTAGGGCTGCCCTGTGCCCCCCTTCCGCGATCCCCTGCCAGCAGGCGATCTCGGCATCGCGCTTGAGCACTTCAAAGCGCATCCGCACCTCGTGGATGCGATCGTAGAGGGTCTCGAGCTTGGTCGCCTTGTCCACCACATACTCGGGGGTGGTCACCTTGCCGCAGTCATGCAGCCAGGCGGCGATGTGCAGCGCCTCCCACTGCTCTTCATCCAATCCAAAATGGGCAAACGGCCCCTCTTGCTCGGCGCAGGCGGCCTGCGCCAGCATCTTGGTCAGCTCGGGCACCCGCTGGCAGTGACCTCCCGTGTAGGGGCTCTTGGCATCGATGGCGCCGGCAATCAGCTGGATGAAGGATTCGAGCAGCTGTTTTTGCTCCTGGATCAGGCGCTGGGTCGAGAGGGCGACGGCGGCAGAGCCGGCCAGCGCCTGGGCAAAGGCGAGCCACTCCGGGCTGATAGGCTGGCGCCGCTCGTCCAGTTGCAGCGCCAGCACACCGAGCAGCTCGCCGTCACGGTTGCGCAGTGGCAGGGTCAGCAGGGTCAGCGGTTGTGCGTATGCCGGCAGCAGGGGAAAGCTCGCCTGGCGCAGGGCGGGCTCCAGCGGACAGGTCAGGCGCTCTTCGCGCAGCAGGCGTGCCAGCAGGTGATCGCCCGCCAACGCGATCGGGGGATGGGGCTCGGCCGCCGTCGGCGGGCCTTGCCAGAAGCGCTGCGCCTCCTGCAACAGCTCCTGCTCACACAGGTAGAGGATCCCCCCCTCGGCGCGGGCCTGCGAGCCGAGCTCTCCGAGAACCCTGGCCAGCAGGGTCTCGAAGCGGGTCTCACTCGCCAGCGCAAGCGACAGCTCCATGAAGTGGTGAATGCTCTCCTTCATGCTGCCGATGGCGCTGGCCAGCCGCTCTATCTCGACGATGCGGGTATCGATGGCCAGTGGCTCACCAAACTTGAACTGCTCAATCTTGCGAACCTCCTCTTGCAGGATATTGAGGGGGCGCGATGCCAGCCGCGACAGCCAGAAGGCGACGGCCAGCCCGGCGCCGAGCAGCAATAACGAGATCTGCCAGGTCTGGCGGCTCGCCTGCATGGCGTCGGCCAGCAGCTCGGTATGGGGAGAGGCCATCAGCAGAGTGAGCGGTGGCTCCCCCTGCACGGCGATGCTCTGGCGCATCCCCTCCCAGAGGGTGCCGGCCGGAGCGTGAAAGGAGACCGGCTCACCGCTCTCCCGCTGTTGCAGCAGCGCCAGCAGTACCCCTTCCCCTAGCTCGCGCAGGGTGGGTAGGTGAGCCACTTTGTGCTCCCCTTCGGTGGCGGTGGCCAGCACCTGGCCTGTGTCACTGAGCAGGGCCAGCCGGCTGCCCGGCGTGGTGCGAGCTCGCTGCAACAGCTGACCGAACTGCTCCAGCTGGATGTCGCTGGCGGCGACCCCCATGCCATTGGCGGTGCGCTGGGCCAGGGTGATGCCGAGCAGGCCGTTGGTGGCAAAGGCGTAGGGGGCGGTCATCACGGGCGAGTGGGAGACGATGGCGGCCTGATACCAGTAGCGCTGGCGCGGATCGTAGCGGTAATCGGGCATGCTGCGCCGCTCCAGCAGCTGTAACTCGGCATCGAAGAAGAGAAACTCCCCGCGCTGCGGCGCGCCCGCCATGCTCTGGACGACCCAGGCTGAGCCGCTCGGGGCGGCCAGGCTGTGGGCCAGCGCCGTGCCGCTTTGATAGCGACGCACCAGAAAGAAGTCACCGCTGCGGTAACCGATATAGAGGGAGACCAGGGAGGGGTTGTTGGCGAGGGAGATGGTGAAAAAGCGCAGGTGCGCCAGCCGCTCTTGCAGCGAGGTGGCGGTCATGATCCCCTGCTGGGCCAGCAGCTCTGCGCTCAACTGCCCCCCTTGATAGGTATGCAACAGCTCGCGGGCCGTATTTTGGGCCACGGTTTGGTAGTGCTGGTGGGCGCTTTGCAGGGATTGGTGACTGGCTGCTCGGTACTGGTACCAGCCGCTGACGAGAGCGAAAACCAATAACAAACCGATGAAGAGATAGGAGAGGTGCAGGTAGAAGGGGATCGATCCGTGTCGTTTCATATCACTTTCCGTGGACGGCTGGCGCGTACTCACTATAGCCGGCGCCAGCCGTTTCGATCGTCACCCTATCGCGCCACGGTAAGGGGAGGTGGCGGGGCGAGCCGGCCTGCGCCCGGCTCGGGCTGCATCCGATCAGCGATCCCGGTTGAGGGTGATGAGGCGATCGAGGATACGCTCCCCGTCTGCTCGGATGCCGTTGTGCTCGTACTCGTTGGTGATCCAGACCCGGCTGCTGCCGAGCCCCTTGAGGGTGTCTCGGCTGTAGTCGAACTCCACGTACATGTCCTCGGCATAGACGGCGCAGGCGACCGGTACCGGGTTGGCTGCCAGACGCGCCCGATCGTAGAGGGGAGGCCAGTCGCGCTTCTCGGCCAGCAGGTGGGCCGATTCACGCAGGGGGCGCAGCTCCCTGAACTGCTCGAACATCCAGGGGTAGATCATCTCGCCGGTGAAGCGCAGCGCCTTGCCCGGTGCCCAGTTGAGCTCGGGGTGGCGTTGACGAACCCGCTCGGCAGCCCAACCGGTGGCAAGCCCTTCGGCATAGATGGATTCATGCAAGATGGTGAAGATGGGGTGGCTGTTAAAGGGCTGCATCCCCTGCAACTGGTAGAGGAAGGCCGGATTGAGCTGCTCACCGTCGAAGGCACCCTCCAGCAGGTAGTAGAGGGACTCGGGGCCACCGCTGGCGCCGAGATCCAGTCCCTGCTGCTGGAACTGCTCGACCGTCAGGCGTTGGCCGTTCGGCAGGCACACCTCATTGTGATGGAGGTGGGTGGCGAGGCGATCGAGCAGCCCCTGCATGGCGGGAAAGCGGGCGCAGAAAGCGTCTTGCTTGTCGGCCACCCGGCGCAGTGTCGCCTCGTAAACCTCGTCGGCCCGGCGCCCAAGCGGCGGGATGCCGCCCGTGATGTAGACCTCGCGCAGCGCCTCAGGGAACAAGGAGAGATAGGTGAGGCAGCAAAAGCCACCAAAACTTTGGCCGAGCAGGCTCCAGGGGCGCTCGGGGGAGAGCCGCGCCCGCCAGCACTCGGCGTCACGCACTATGCTGTCGGCGCGGAAATGGCGCAGGTAGTCGGCCTGCTCGGTGGGGGTGAGGTGAGCCAGCGCCTGGGCGCTGACCGGGGTGGAGTTGCCCGTGCCGCGCTGATCGAGCAGCAGGACGCGAAACTCTTGCAGAGCCCGCTTCAGCCAGCCGCTGCGCGCGGTCGGGCGCGGCGCCCCGAAGCCGGGCCCCCCTTGCAGAAACAGCAGCCAGGGCAGGTTGTCGTCCTGACGGCCCTTGTCGACCAGGGTGCGGGCAAACAGGGTGATCTGCGTCCCCTGTGGTTGCTGGTGGTCGAGGGGGACCGACAAGGTCATGGGGTGGCACAGCATGCCGTCGAGGGTATAGGGGGTCATGATTGCATCCTGACAGGAGGGGAAACCATGATAACGGGAGCCGGACGCGGGATCACCGGCTGCGTGAGGGGCCGCCAGCCGATCACGGTGCAGTGAGAGGAAAAACAAAAAGCCCGCTCGATGAGCGGGCTTTTCTAAATTTGGCTCCTCCGACTGGACTCGAACCAGTGACATACGGATTAACAGTCCGCCGTTCTACCGACTGAACTACGGAGGAAGAGTCGTGGTGCCCAGAGACGGAATCGAACCGCCGACACGGGGATTTTCAATCCCCTGCTCTACCGACTGAGCTATCTGGGCAACGGCGCGCATTAAACCCTTTCCTCCGTGTCCTGTCAACCGCAGCCACGATTTTTATCGTACAAATGGTGCGTTTGCCGGCTTTTTGCACACAGAGGCGATAAAGTGAACCGGGCCCTTCACCGCGATTGAGCGGGGGTCGTGGTTCGCGGTATGCTGGCGCGCAACTTTTTATCCTGGAGGCAACATGAGCCTGAACACGCAAGAGTGGCGCGAGGAGACCCTGGCCATCATCGACGAACTGCTGGCCGATGGCAGCAATCCGGAGGCGGAGTATGAGATTGAGCACCACTTTGCCAGCCAGGATTTTGACCAGCTCGAAAAGGCGGCGGTCGATCTCTTCAAGGCCGGTTACGAGGTGACCGACGCCGAGGAGATGGAGCTCGACGACGGCGCCACCATCCTCTGCTTCGACGCCATCACCCAGCGCCCGCTCAAGGTCGAGGCGATCATGGGCGACATCGACGCCATGCTGCCGATCGTGGCCAAGCACGGGGTGGAGTACGACGGCTGGGGCACCTACTTCCAGGAGTAAGTGCTCCCCCCTGCAAGAGGCCGCTCATCGAGCGGCCTCTTGTGTTTTCAGCGTTTGCCGAGGAAGCGGGTGGCGAATGCCTCTGCCGGCAGGGGCTGGCTGAACAGGTAGCCTTGCAGGCGCTGGCAGCCTGCGGCAATGAGCCAGTCGCGCTGGGCCTCGGTCTCGACCCCCTCGGCGGTGATCTGCATACCAATCTCGTGCGCCAAGCCGATCACGGAACGGACGATGGCGGTGGTGACCGGATTGCTTTCCAGTTCGCGGATGAAACTGCGATCGAGCTTGAGGTTGCTCACCTGCAGACGCGGCAGATAGGCCAGCGAGCAGTAGCCGGTGCCGAAGTCGTCGATGGCCAGCGGGAAGCCGGCGGCCAGCAGCTGGCGCAGGTTGTTGTCTATCTCGTCGGCATTTTCCATCAGCACGCTTTCGGTGATCTCGAGCTCGAGTGCGGCCGGCGGCAGTTGCCATGCCTGCACCGCCTGCAACAGCTCACGGCACAGGCTCGGCTGGCGGAACTGGAGCGGTGAGAGGTTGACCGACAGTCGCAGCTCGGGCTGCTGGGCACGCCACTCGGCGCACTGCTGGGCGGCCCGCTGGATCACCAGGCTGCCGAGGGCACCGATGAGGCCGAGCTGTTCGGCCAGCGGGATGAACTCGTCCGGTGGGATAGGCCCCAGTTCCTCATGGTGCCAACGGCACAGCACCTCAGCGCCGAGCAGCGCGCCGGTGCCGCTGGCGATGATGGGTTGATAGGCCAGGTGCAGCTGGCGGGCATGGATGGCCCGTGGCAGCGCCTGCTCAAGCAGGCGGCGGCGGCGGATCCGTCCCTCCAGCTCGGCATCGAAGCTAAAGAAGTGCTGACGGGTCTGCTTGGCCTCCGCCAGGGCCGCCTCGGCGTGGTGCAGCAGGCTCTCGACGGCATGGCTGGTTCCTTCGGCGATGCCGATGTGGCAGTCGATCTGGATGCGGTGCCCCGCCACCGAGTAGGGGGCAGCCAAGCGGCGGCGTAGCCACTCCCCCCATAACCGGCGCTCGGTGCCGAGCTGCTCTTGCGGCACCAGCAGGCAGAAATCATCGGCAGAGACCCGGCACAACTGGCTACCGACCGGCGCATGCAGTTGCAGGCGGGTGGCCACCTCACCGAGCAGCAGATCGGCGATGCGGATGCCGAAGCGGGCATTGATCTCGTGAAAGTGCTGCAAGTCGACCATCAGCAGGCAGACGGGGCGATCGTCGCCCTGCTGGGCGCGCTCCAAAAAGGTGGTCAGCTTGAGCAGGCCGGTCAGGCTGTCGAACTGGCGTGCCTGGCGCAGCTGTTGCTCGGCACTGCGCTGCCGGGTCACGTCGCGGCACAGGGATAGCGTGGCGGGTTCGCCCAGATTGGGCACTTCAAGGCGGGTGACTTCCAGCACATGGTGGTGGCCAAGCGCATCTTTCAGGGTGAGCTCGCTGGGGCCCTGAGTGATGTCGAACAGGGCGGGGGGCAGGCTACCCGGTTGCCGCCATGTGGCATGGCCACGGGGCAGATCGAAAAAGTCGAGCAGGGCCTGGTTGGATTCGAGCACGCTGCCATCGGCGCGAAAGAGCAGGATCAGGTCGGGAATGGCGTCGAGCAGTTTGCGTTGCAGCTGCTGGTGGGCACTGAGCGCCTCTTCCAGTCCCTTGAGGTGAGAGATCTCCTCGATGAGGCCAAACAGGCCGAGCGGGTTCCCCAGTTTGTCGTAGAAGGGCACCTTGTGGGTCTGGATCCATATCTCCCCCTCCTCTTGCTCGCAGAGCAGGTGCTGGCTGATGAGGGGGCGGCGCTCCTGCAATAGTCGGCGATCCTCCTCCCGATAGCGCTCACCCCAAGGGAGCTCGCTGTCATTGCGCCCGAGCAGGTCACGCGGGTCATCCACCCCGGCCTGACGGGCGAATTGACGGTTACAAAACAGATAGTTCCCGTGCAGATCACGGCAGAACAGGCTGAGTGGCAGGCTGTCGAGCACCTGCTGCAGCCAGTCGGGAATCATGGGGGAGGGCACGCTGTTACTCTGGCGGTGGCTTTGCGGCAATCTATGCCAGCCCTTCCTGCTTTGTAAAGAGTGCCGTTTCGATGGTGGGGGGAGCTGACAGTTTCTGACGTCCGGGTGATAATGGCCGCCTTGGCCACAGGGCCATGGATTCTGGTGAGAGAAGAGATGAAGAAGAGATATGGAGTCGGGCTGCTGGCTGCGCTGCTGGCAGGTTGTGCCGGCAATGATGGCCGCAACGAAGATTACCGCTACACCGCACCGCAGGCGCTGGCGACCAACAATACCCAGACCATGCAGATCCCGGTTGATCTGGTCTGGTCCCGTGCCGAGAAGTGGTTCCAGGAGCACGGTCTGCAAATCGAGAACAGCCAGCGTGGTGCCGGTCTGATGACCGCCAACCTGCAACAGGCCGCCGACGGCCTGAAGTGGCTCGACTGCGGCACCATGGGCGCCAAGGTGGTCGCAGGTGACCCCAATGTGCAGGTCAACCTGATCATCACCCAAAGCGGTGACAGCAGCGTGGCCACCGTCAACGTCAAGGGCAACACCCAGCTCTTCTACGTGGAAGCCTCTGGCGACCGCGTGCCGGCACCCTCCCTCACGCCGGTCTGCGTGTCGCGTGGCGAGCTGGAAAACAGCCTGTTTGCCTCGCTCGGCGACTGAGTCGGGAAGGAAAAAGAAAAGCGGGGCATTGCCCCGCTTTTCTTTTGTTGTCTGAGGCTCGCAGAGCGCTAGCGGGCTCCGTAGTTGTGAAAGCGGGCGTAGCCATCTTCGCTTAGCACGTAACCACTGCCATGCAGCAGTGACCAGTCGCCACTGCCCCAGCTGGGTTTATCCCCCTGATTCTGGCGCGGCAGCATGATGGAGTCGCGCTCCGGCAGATAGATCTCGGCCTCGCTGCGATCCCGGGCGACCAGTACCCAGGCGCTGCGCGAATCGCCGTGGTTGAGGGAGCCGAGCTTGACGGCCTGTTCGGCCGGAATGAGGCACTGCCCCATCAGTTGTGACCAACGATAGCCCTCGCTGCGCACGCAGCCGTGCCGATCGGTGATCTGAGCGCTCTCTCCCCAGCCGGGGATCAGGCTGCATCCTTGCAGTACGGTAATCAGTGCAACCATCCCTGTTGCTCGGCGCATCGCTTACTCCTGTTCGTCCCTCACGATGGCGATGTCGCTGAATCCCAGCTCGCGAAAGTAGTTCTCGCGAAACTCCTTGAGCATCTTGCGGTCGCGGCGGCTGATGTTGACCACCTGCTCCTCCATGGCGCGGTAGCGCGCCAGATCGATACCCTCGGCAGTGGCAATCGCATCGTAAATGCTGTGGTGCTTGTCATTGGCATAGCCAATCGACTTGAGCTGTTTACGATAGCGGTAGGTAATGGTGAATGCCATGATCGCTCTCTGATTTATGACTTTTGCCAGATGCCCGCCTGCTGGCGGGTTAGCAGATAGAGGGCCTCGACTTTCTCGCGGGCCCAAAGGGTGCGGCGCAGGAAGGTGAGGCTCGACTTGATGCTGGGGTCTTGAGTAAAGCAGCGGATGGGGATCTGCCGACCCAGTTCGGGCCAGCCGTAGTGCTCCACCAGTTCGGTGACCATGGTGGCGAGCGTTATCCCGTGCAACGGGTTGTTCGGCTGGCTCATGGATTACCCCTTGAGGCGGGCAAACGGGGCGCCCATGCGGGTGACCACGCCCGGTTGCAGGTGTGGTTCGAACTGTTCGAGCATGCCCGGTCCAAACAGGCAGACGACGGTGCTGCCGAGTTTGAACAGCCCCATCTCCTCGGCTTTTTTCAAGGTGATGGCCTGCTCGCCGGGGTAATCCCAGCGCTTGACCTCTTTGCGGCCACAGGGGGCGATACAGCCGGCCCAGCTGGTTTCGATGCTGGCGACGATGGTGGCGCCGACCAGCACCATGGCCAGCGGCCCGTGCTCGGTGCGGAAGGTGGCGACCACCCGCTCGTTGCGGGCAAACAGATTGGGCACGTTCTGGGCGGTCAACGGGTTGACCGAGAAGAGATCCCCCGGCACGAACACCATGCTCTCCAGCACGCCGTCCAGCGGCATGTGGATGCGGTGGTAATCCTTGGGCGCCAGGTAGATGGTGGCGAAGTCACCGTCCTTGAACGGGGCCACCAGATCGTCAAAACCACCGAGCAGTTCGCGAGCGCTGTAGTCGTGCCCCTTGGCCTGGATGACGCGCCCCTGGCGGATGGGGCCGAGCTGGCTGACGGTGCCATCGACCGGCAGGGCCAGGGTCATGGGGTCTTCTACCACGGGGCGCATCCCCTCTTTCAGCGGCCGGGTGAAGAAGTCATTGAAGCTCTTGTAGTGGGACGCCTCTTCGTGCAGCGCCTCACTCATGTTCACGCCATAGCGCTTGACGAAGGCTTCGATGATGCGGGTGGTCAGGCTGCCGGCTTCAGCGGCGGCCAGTTTGCCCACCAGGCGGGAGAGGAGATGTTTGGGCAGGCAGTACTGGCCAGCGATTTTCAGGTTGTCAGTGATGCTCATGATGCTCGTCTTCACAGGTAGATTCAGAGGCGGGCTTGCTGCCGGCCGTGGCGGGTTTCCTGCATCGATTCCAGGATCCGGTGATAGTTGCTAAAGCGCTCGCGGGTGATCTCGCCCCGCTCAACCGCCTCGCGCAGCACGCAGCCAGGGTCATCCTTGTGCGTGCAGTCGCGGAACTTGCAGCCACCCAGGTAGTCGCGAAACTCCACGAAACACCAGGTGACCCGCTCCGGCTCGAGGTGCCAGAGGGAGAATTCACGAATGCCGGGGGAGTCGATGAGATCGCCGCCGCTCGGGAAGTGGTAGAGGCGCGCCGTGGTGGTGGTGTGCTGGCCCAGCCCGGAGACCTCGGAGATCTCGCCGGTCAGCACGTCCAGCCCAGGCAGCAGGGAGTTGGTGAGCGACGACTTGCCGACCCCCGACTGGCCCACGAAGATGCTCACCTTGTCGGCCAGGGTGGCCTTGAGGGCATCGAGCCCCTCGCCGCTTTGGCTGCTCACCAGCAGCACCGGGTAACCGAGCCGGCGATAGACATCGAGTTGTCCCTCGACCGTGGCGCGCTCGGCCTCGCTCAACATGTCGACCTTATTGAGGACGATGAGGGGCGGGATCTCCACATCCTCGGCGGCCACCAGATAGCGGTCGACGATGTTGGTGGAGAACTCCGGCACCACGGCGGAGACGATGATGATCTGATCGATGTTGGCCGCGATCGGTTTGACCCCGTCATAGAAGTCGGGACGGGTCAGCACCGAGTGGCGCGGATGCACCGCCTCGATGACGCCGGGCGACCCTTCCGCGTTGCCCGGCCGCCAGATCACCTTGTCGCCGCACACCACGCTACCGAGGGTACGGCGCAGGTTGCAGCGGCGGGTGGTGCCGTCGTGCGACTCCACATCGGCATGCTGGCCGAAGCGGCTGATGACGATCCCCTCTTCGGGGGCGCCCAGCAGGCTGTCGTCGATCTGTGGCGCCCGATCCTTTTTCAAGTCGTTCAGGCGCTTGTCGCGGTTGGCTTGCACCCGCCGCTGCTGTCCCAGATTGAGTTTCGCTCTCTTTGCCACGCGATTCGCCGTTTTGCTGCTAAAAACAAAGCCAGTATGATACATGCAAATTCACAAAATGCCGCCAAAGAGTAAGCAAGATGACCGTTTCAGAGCAGAATCTGGTGTGGATCGACATGGAGATGACCGGCCTCGATCCCGAAGAGAATGTGGTGCTGGAGATCGCCTCCATCGTCACCGACAAGGATCTCAACGTGCTGGCCGAGGGGCCGGTGATTGCCATCCACCAGAGCGAAGCCGAGCTGGCCAAGATGGATGAGTGGAACCAGAACACCCACGGTGGTTCCGGCCTCATCGCGCGGGTCAAGGCCAGCCGCCATGACGAGGCGGCGGCCGTGGCCGAGACCCTCGCCTTCCTGCGCCAGTGGGTGCCCGAGCGCACCAGCCCCATGTGCGGCAACAGTATCGGCCAGGACCGCCGCTTCATGGTCAAGCACATGGCAGAGCTGGAGGCCTTCTTCCACTACCGCAACGTGGACGTCAGCACCATCAAGGAGCTGGTGCGGCGCTGGAAGCCTGAGATCCTCGGCGAGTTTACGAAGCAGGGCACCCACCAGGCGCTCGACGATATCCGCGAGTCGGTGGCCGAGCTGCGTTTCTACCGTGAGCGCGTCTTTACCATCTGAGTCGGGGTTGGCGGGGGGCTCGCCAGTTCGGCGAGCTTTTAGGCAGTCGTGCGGGGCATACCGAAAAAGCCCTTGCAATTGAAGTGCCCCCTCGTATAATTCGGCTCCCGTGCAGTAGCGCAAGTCGCGCCGCTGTGCGTTGCGGGAATAGCTCAGTTGGTAGAGCACGACCTTGCCAAGGTCGGGGTCGCGAGTTCGAGTCTCGTTTCCCGCTCCAAAATATCGTTGATGATGCCGCGTTGCGGGAATAGCTCAGTTGGTAGAGCACGACCTTGCCAAGGTCGGGGTCGCGAGTTCGAGTCTCGTTTCCCGCTCCAATCATCACGGTGACAATCTGTTGCGGGAATAGCTCAGTTGGTAGAGCACGACCTTGCCAAGGTCGGGGTCGCGAGTTCGAGTCTCGTTTCCCGCTCCAAACATCGCCGGTGGCACTCCGTTGCGGGAATAGCTCAGTTGGTAGAGCACGACCTTGCCAAGGTCGGGGTCGCGAGTTCGAGTCTCGTTTCCCGCTCCAATCCACTGCGATGACAATCTGTTTTGCGGGAATAGCTCAGTTGGTAGAGCACGACCTTGCCAAGGTCGGGGTCGCGAGTTCGAGTCTCGTTTCCCGCTCCAAATCTCTTGCAGATGCCATTCCGTTGCGGGAATAGCTCAGTTGGTAGAGCACGACCTTGCCAAGGTCGGGGTCGCGAGTTCGAGTCTCGTTTCCCGCTCCAAGCATCTTGCAGATGACCCTCCGTTGCGGGAATAGCTCAGTTGGTAGAGCACGACCTTGCCAAGGTCGGGGTCGCGAGTTCGAGTCTCGTTTCCCGCTCCAAATTTTCTTCTCAAGTCGCCCCAGTTCTGCCAAGCAGAAAACATTCCTCTTTTCCCTTTTTGTCGCTTTATTCGCCATTGCCTTGACCTGCAGCAATCGGTCAGCCCCTGCCTGTTTGGCGGCCCTCCTGGCTTTTTTATACTGGGATGGGATGAAAAAGGGAGGAGACCGTCATGCGCTTCCAACAGATCAAGGACTTGCTGCTCTATATCGAGCAGGTACACCAGATGCTTTCCCGTCTCTATGGCCGCCTCGAGCGTCAGGCCGATGCCGAACGCAGCCGGCTGTTGCTGTCCTATCTGCGGGGCAGGGAGGATGCCGCCACCGGCCAGCTGCACGAGTATGCCAGCCAGCTTGGTGAGAGCGTGGCCGAGACCTGGCTCGAGCAGGGGATCTCCCACGACATGCTGGCGACCATCAACAGCACCACCTTGCCTGCCGACATGGACGGGGAGGCCATCATTGCGCTGGTCACCGGGTTCGAGCAGCAGCTGACCGAGGAGTTGTCACGCATGGCGCGCGAGTGCCCGACCGACGGCACTGCCGCCCTGCTCGATGCCCTGGCCACCCTCGAGCAGCAGCGTTTGACCCGCTTCGTGCATGGCGTGCATCGCTTCGACGACATGTGACCTAAAAAAACAGGGAGGCCTCGGGCCTCCCTGCTCGTTCCTGCGCCCGGCCTATTTACGCTTGCGCGCAGGGCTTTGGCGGGCGGCGGCATGCAGCGCCGCCCCGATGATGCCGGCCTGGTTGAGGCTGGCGGCGGGCACCAGCGGCGCCCGGGTGGCGATCTTGTCGATGAACTTGTCCATCTTGGCGGCACTGCCGCCGCCGAGGATGAACAGATCGGGGGAGAAGAGAAACTCGAGGCGTGCCAGATACTGGTTGAAGCGCTTGCCCCACTTGCTCCAGCTGAGATCCTCGCGCTTGAGGGCCGCGTCGGAGCAGTAGCGCTCGGCGATCATCCCCTCCAGCATCAGATGGCCCAGCTCGGTGTTGGGCAGCAACTGGCCGTTGACGAACACGGCGGTACCGATCCCGGTGCCGACCGTGACCAGGATGATCACGCCCTGCCGATCCTTGCCTTCACCAAAGCGCATCTCGGCGATACCGGCGGCATCGGCGTCGTTGAGCACGAAGCAGGGCAGGCCGGTGATCTCACGAAACAGATGCTCGACATCGGTCTCGACCCAGCTCGGGTCGATGTTGGCGGCACTTTTGGCGATCCCGTGCTGGATGGTGGCGGGAAAGCCGCAGCCGATCGGCCCCTTCCACTCGAAGTGTTCAACCAGTGCCTTGAGGGTATGGGCGACGGCCGCCGGCGTGGCGGGTTGCGGGGTTTGGATGCGGTGGCGCTCGCCAATCAGCTCACCGGTCGTGGTATCGACCAAACACCCTTTGATGCCGGAACCGCCGATATCGACACCCAATATTTGCATGCTTGACTCCTTGTCTGCGCCCATGGCGGCACAGAATGAAAAACCGGAAGAGGCTGCGCAAGGGGCAGCTTGCCTAGGCGTGATCCGGCAGACCTTTTTCGATGCAGCGGATCAATCGCTGCGTCTTCTTGTTTTCCGTATCGGCCCGTAGGTGCAAGGTGGCGAGCGCCCACTCGATATGCTCGGCCACCAGGGGGGAGGCTTCGGGCAATGCCTGCTCGAGGGCGGCGATCACCTCGGCGTCGGCGGGGCCATTGCCCAACGCGACCGCTAGGTTGCGGCGCCAGCGCTGATAGCCGATGCGGCGGATCGGGCTCCCCTCGGTGTGTGTGAGAAACGCCACCTCATCCCATGACCAGAGCAGCAGCAATGGCGGCCGGTGCAGAGTGGGGCGCGGCGCGAAGTCCGGCTCCGGGCTGGCGGCGGCGTAGCGGTTCCACGGGCAGATCAGCTGGCAGTCGTCACAGCCATAGATACGGTTGCCGAGCGCCGGACGCAGCTCGACCGGGATCGGCTCGTCGCTCTCTATGGTGAGGTAGGAGATGCAGCGCCGCCCATCCACCACATAGGGGGCGACGATGGCGCCGGTCGGGCAGAGGGTGAGACAGGCGGTGCATTTGCCGCACTGCTCTTTCTCTACCGGGGGGTCGACGGGCAGTGGCAGGTTGACGAGTAACTCCCCGAGAAAGAAGAAGGAGCCCACCTCGGCATTGAGCAGCAGCGAGTGCTTGCCCACCCAGCCGAGGCCCGCCTTGGCGGCCAGCGGGCGTTCAAGCAGGGGGGCCGAATCGACGAAGGGGCGAAAACCCAGCTCTCCGCAGGCGCGCTCGATCCGCTCGCCGAGCTGCTTGAGACGGCTGCGCAGCACCTTGTGGTAGTCGCGGCCGAGGGCGTAGCGGCTGATGTAGCCAAGACGCGGATCGCGCAGGGTGGCGGCAAAGCCCGCCTCGAAGGGGAGATAGTTCATGCGCAGCGAGATGACCCGCAAGGTGCCCGGCAGCAGCTCGTCAGGGCGGGCGCGCAGCATGCCGTGGCGCGCCATGTACTCCATGCTGCCGTGATAGCCGGCATCGAGCCAGGCTTGCAGGCGCGGCTCTTCAAGGTGCAGATCGGTATCTGTGATACCGGCCTGGTCAAAACCTAGCTCGCGTGCCCATAGCTTGATATGGTGGGCCAGAGCGTGCAGATCCGACGCGGGATCGGGCAGATCGGGAGCCGTCATGGGTGAGATCAAACAGGTCAGCAGGGAAACGGACGCAAGTTTACCACACAGCCTGTGGCGTGCCGAACAGATACGCCAGGCCGAGATCGCGCTGGCCGCCGCTGCGGGTATCTCCCTCTATGCACTGATGGAGCGGGCTGGCGGCGCGCTCGAGCAACATATTTTGCAGCGCTGGCCGGGTGTTCGGCGGGTTCTTATCTGCTGTGGTGCCGGCAATAACGGCGGTGATGGTTATGTGCTGGCGCGGCGCCTGCGCGAAAAGGGGCTGATGGTCACCGTGTTGGCGACCCGTGAGCCGGCTCGGCTCAAGGGGGATGCCGGCCGCGCCGCCGGTAGCTGGCTGGCGGCAGGGGGCAGTGTGCTGGGGGGTGATGCACCGGTGCCGGCGCCGGATCTGGTGATCGATGCCGTGCTCGGCACTGGCGTTGCGCTGCCGGTAGAGGGCGATCCGGCACGGCTCATCGCCCGTATCAACCTCTGGCAGCAAGAGGGGATCCCTGTGCTGGCGGTGGATCTCCCCTCCGGCCTGCAGGCCGATACCGGGTTGGTGTTGGGCGAGGTGGTACAGGCCAGCGAGACCCTCACCTTCATCGGCCTCAAGCCCGGCCTGCTGACCGGTGCCGGGCCCAATTGGTGCGGGCGGCTGAGCCTGGCGCCACTGGGGCTCGCCATCGACCGCTGGGGGGCGCCGGTTGCGCAACGCATCGACTACCCTGCACTGGCTTCGCAACTGGCGCCGCGCCGGCGCACCGCCCACAAGGGGGATCACGGCCGGGTGCTGTTGGTGGGGGGCAATGCCGGCATGCAGGGCGCCATCTTGCTGGCGGCCCGCGCCGCCCTGCGCGCCGGTGCCGGATTGGTGCGGGTTTGCCAGCACCCCTCGTTGCCAGCGCCCAGTCTGAGCCAGCCCGAGTTGATGCAGGCCGACCCTTCCGAGCTGGGGCCGGGTTGGGATTCGGTGCGGGTCATCGGCCCCGGTCTGGGGCAGGATGAGTGGGCGCGGCGCTGCTTTGCCGCTGCCCTGTGTCAAAACGAGTCGCTGGTGATCGATGCCGATGGCCTCAACCTGCTGGCGCAGCACCCCCTTCATCGGGATAATTGGGTGCTCACCCCCCACCCCGGCGAGGCCGCTCGTCTGCTCGGTTGCCGCGTGGCCGAGGTGGAGGCCGATCGCCTCGCCGCCGTGACGGCGCTACAGCAGCGCTATGGCGGTGTGGTGGTACTCAAGGGGGCCGGCACCCTGATCCACGACGGGGAGCAACTGCGACTGTGCAATGAGGGCAATCCCGGCATGGCCAGTGGCGGCATGGGAGATCTGTTATCTGGTATAATCGCCGCCCTGCTCGCCCAGGGGCTGCCAGCCGCTCAGGCCGCCGCGCTCGGGGTGGCCCTGCATGGCGAAGCCGGCGATCTGGCTGCAACCGAGGGGGAGAGAGGCATGCTGGCCTCGGATCTGCTGCCCTGGGTGCGCCGTCTGGTTAATCCGCAAATATCACAAGAACGATAGAGAACATGACAAAACAGTTGTTACTGTCGCTGTCCGATGAGGCGGCGACCGTGGCCCTCGGTGGGCGTCTGGCCCAGGCCTTGAGCGTGGCGACCACCGTCTTCCTGCACGGCGACCTTGGCGCCGGCAAGACCACCCTGACCCGTGGCTGGGTGCAGGGGCTGGGCCATCAGGGCAAGGTAAAGAGCCCGACTTATACCCTGGTTGAACCCTATGAATTGGCCGGTTGGCAGGTATATCACTTCGATCTCTACCGCCTCGCCGACCCTGAAGAGCTGGAGTTCATGGGGATTCGTGACTACTTCGCCGAGCGCACCTTGTGCCTGGTGGAGTGGCCCGAAAAGGGGGAGGGGTGGTTGCCAGCCCCGGATCTTGAGATCACCCTGCGTTATGTGGGCGAGCAGCGGGAGGCCGAACTGGTCGCCCGCTCTGCCGTCGGTGAAGCCTTGCTACAACGGATCTGATACGTGCGTTTTCTTGTCGCCTTTTTGCTTACTCTGACCGTTTTCCCCGCCTGGGCTAACCAGCTCAAGGGGGTGCGGATCTGGCCGTCGCCCGACAGCACCCGAGTGGTGCTGGACATGGCCAGCGCCCCCGATTACTCCTTTTCCACCCTGACCGGCCCGGATCGGTTGGTGATCGATATCAAAAATGCCAGCAACGGCACCAATCTGGCCCGGGTCGAGAACAAGAGCCAGCTGGTGCGGAAAATCCGTGAGAGCTCTCCCCTCAACAAGGGGGAGATGCGGCTGGTGATGGATCTCAGCAGCGCCATCAAGCCGGTGGTCTTCCCGCTGGCGCCGGCTGGGCCCTATGGCCACCGCCTGGTGATCGATCTTCCCTTCGAGGAGAAGGGGGCGGCGCAGGCATCCAACAAGCCGGTCAACCGCAACGGTCACCCCGACATCGTCATCGCCATCGATGCCGGCCATGGTGGGGAAGACCCCGGCTCCATCGGCTCGCGCCGCACCTTCGAAAAGCGGGTGACCTTGGGGATCTCCCAGCGGCTGGCGGCCCTTATCGATCGCGAGCCGGGTCTGCGCGCCGTGATGACCCGGCGCGGTGACTACTTCGTCGATCTCAACCGCCGCTCCGATATTGCCCGCCGGGCCAAGGCAGATCTGCTCATCTCGGTGCACGCCGACAGTTTCAACGACTCGCGTCCGCGCGGCGCCTCGGTTTGGGTGCTTTCGACTAACCGGGCCAACCGTGAGATGGGCCGTTGGCTGGAGCAGCAGGAGAAACAGTCCGAGCTGCTCGGCGGGGTAGGCAAGGTGATCTCCGAATCGGATCCCAACCCCTATCTGGCGCGCACTTTCCTCGATCTGTCGATGGACAAGTCGCGGGCTGAAGGTTATGACGTGAGCCGGCAGATCCTGCGCCAACTGGGCCAAGTCGCACGGCTGCACAAGCAGGTGCCGCAGCACGCCAGTCTGGCGGTGCTCAAATCCCCCGACATCCCCTCCGTGCTGGTCGAAACCGGGTTTATCTCCAACCACGAGGAGGAGAAGCAACTCGCTTCCGGCGCCTATCAGGAGAAGATCGCCCGCGCCATCTTCCAGGGGATCCGCACCTATTATCGTAGCCACCCGACCAAGGGGCCGATGCTGACCGGTAAGGGTCGACCGGCGGCCAGTCAGAGCACGGCCTCCACGGCTCGCCCTGCCGCCCAGGCTCCGGCGAGCGTCGCGCCGACTCGCTCAGGGAGTGGTACGGCCAGTGCCTCCGGCGCCGGGGTGATCAAGCCCTACAGCGAGGTGGCCAATACCCCGAGCCGCCCGGCCGCCAGTGCGGCGGGCCAGGGGGCGAGCGGACGCCACGTGGTCAAGCGCGGTGAGAGCCTCTCCCTGCTGGCCTTTCGCTATAACACCACCCAGGCGGCGCTGGTTGAGCTAAATAACCTGAAGTCCCGTGAAATCCAGGTGGGCCAGACCCTCAAGGTGCCGGCGGCGCGGGTCGCACCGGTGGCGGCCAAACCTCCGCTGCGCCATCAGGTCAAGCGTGGTGAGAGCCTGTCTCGGCTGGCCGAGCGCTATGGGGTGACCCAGGCGCGGCTGGTCGAATACAACAACCTCAAGTCGCGGGAGATCCAGGTCGGCCAGGTGCTGAAGATCCCGCAGGAGTAAGCCATGCCGATCCGAATCCTGCCCCCTATGCTGGCCAACCAGATCGCGGCCGGCGAGGTGGTGGAACGCCCCTCCTCCGTGGTTAAGGAGCTGGTGGAAAACAGTCTGGATGCCGGTGCCGATCGCATCGAGATCGACATCGAGAAAGGGGGCGCCAAGCTGATCCGCATCCGCGACAACGGCTGCGGTGTGCCCCAGGATGAGCTGGTGCTGGCCCTGTCGCGCCACGCCACCTCCAAGGTGGAAACCTTGGACGATCTCGAAGGCATTATGAGCCTCGGGTTTCGCGGCGAGGCGCTGGCCTCCATCAGTTCGGTGTCGCGGCTCACCTTCACGTCGCGCACCGAGAGTCAGAGCGAAGCCTGGCAGGCCCAGGCCGAGGGGCGTGAGATGGCGGTGACGGTGCGCCCTGCCGCCCACCCGGTCGGCACCACGGTGGAGGTGGTGGATCTCTTCTTCAACACCCCGGCCCGGCGCAAGTTCCTGCGGAGCGAGAAGACCGAGTTTGCCCACATCGATGAGCTGATCCGCCGTATCGCGCTGGCTCGCTTCGATGTCACCCTGATCCTGCGTCACAACGGCAAGGCGGTGCGTCAGTACCGCGCTGCCCAGACGGTGCAGGAGCAGGAGCGGCGTCTGGCCGCCGTCTGTGGTTCCCCCTTCATGCATCATGCGCTGGCGGTCGAGAGCGAGCACAGCGACGTGCACCTGCGCGGCTGGATCTGCTCGGCGCAGGGGGGCAGGCCGCAAAACGATCTGCAATACACCTACGTCAATGGCCGCATGATGCGCGACAAGCTGATCAACCACGCCATCCGTCAGGCCTACGATGCGCTGCTGCCGGCAGAGCAGCATGCCGCTTATGTGCTCTATATCGAACTCGATCCGCGCCAGGTGGATGTCAACGTTCACCCGGCCAAGCACGAGGTGCGTTTTCACCAGGCGCGGCTGGTGCATGACTTCATCTTCCAGGCGCTCTACACCGCCTTGCGTCAGCACGGAGACCCCGAGCTGCCGCTCGCCGAGAGCCAGGTTGAGCTCCCCTCCGCGCCGGCCCCCTCTTATCCCGGACAGGCCCCCCGCGCCGATTGGTATGGGGCTGAGCACGCCTACAAACCGGCCCCCGCGCTGGCAGAAGGCGCGCCGGCATCGGCGGGTCGTGCTGGCTATGGCGGGCGCGCGGAGCGGGAGGAGATCGATCCCAGGGCGGTGCGCGGCATGCAGGCGCTGCTTACCACCCTGCCGCCGGCCGCGACTGGCGCCGAGCCCTCTCTGCCAACCGAGGCGACGAGTGAGGCGCCGCTGCGCGCCCTCACTCTGGTGGCCGGCCGCCATCTGCTGTGGGAGCAAGGGGGCGAGCTGGCCCTGCTCTCGTTACGCCGGGCCGAGTGCGCACTGCTGCTGGGGCACCTGCGTGAGCAGTGGGGGCAGGGGCTGACCAGCCAGCCCCTGTTGCTGCCGGTCTCCCTCAAGTTGCCGGATTCCCTGCTCGAGCAGGTTGCTGTGAGGGGGGAGCTGCTGCGCCGCATGGGCTTTGAGTTGAAAAGCGGTGCCCGCGACACCATGATCCTGACCCGGGTGCCGGCGCTGCTGCGTAGCAGCGATCTGGCCCGCCTCTTCCCCGAGTTGCTACAACTGCTGGCCAGCCAGCCCGAGGTGCTAGGGGAACAGGAGGTCGAGGTGCTCTGTCGCTGGTTGCTCGAGCACGGTATCGCGGTGGCCAAGGTATATGATTTTGCGACCGCCAGCCGGCTGTTGCTGGAGCTGGCACAAGTGCCAGGCCAACTGGAGGACGTGCGCCTGATGCGCCGGGTCTCCCTGACCCCCCTGATGGAGGAGCTGGATCGTGGCTGAGTTGCCGCACGCGATTTTTCTGATGGGGCCGACCGCCTCGGGCAAGACGGATCTGGCGATGGCGCTCACCAGGGCGCTGCCCTGTGACATCATCAGTGTCGATTCGGCGCTGATCTACCGTGGCATGGACATCGGCACCGCCAAGCCGAGTCAGGCCGAACTGGCGGCAGCGCCGCACCGTTTGATCGATATCCTCGATCCGGCGCAGAGCTACTCGGCGGCGGATTTTCGCCGCGACGCCCTGCGCGAGATGGCCGACATCGCCGGGCGTGGCCGTATCCCGCTGCTGGTGGGGGGCACCATGCTCTATTTCAAGGCGCTACTGGAAGGGCTGTCGCCGCTCCCCTCGGCCGATCCCGAGGTGCGTCGCCAGCTGGAAGATGAGGCCGCGCGCCTTGGCTGGCAGGCATTGCATGACGAGCTCAAGCGCATCGACCCGGTGGCGGGGGCGCGCATCCACCCCAACGACCCGCAGCGGTTGAGTCGGGCGCTTGAAGTCTATCGGATCAGCGGCAAGACCCTGACCGAGCTGACCCAGATTCAAGGGGAGGCGCTGCCCTATCGGGTGAGTCAGTTCGCCATCGCCCCCGAGGAGCGTGGTGAGCTGCACCGGCGTATCGAGCTGCGCTTTGACCTGATGTTGGCAGGCGGGTTTGAGCAGGAGGTACGCCAGCTCTACCAGCGGGGCGATCTGACGCCGGATCTGCCTTCCATCCGCTGCGTGGGATATCGCCAGATGTGGGATTATCTCGCCGGTGAGGTCGGGTATGATGAGATGCGTTACCGTGGCATAGTGGCCACCCGTCAACTGGCCAAGCGTCAAATGACCTGGTTGCGTGGCTGGCCTGACGTCACCTGGCTGACCTCGGGCGCCAAGGATAATGTACAACGAGTGGTTGAGGCCGTTGGTGCGGCTTGACACTCCTTGTATAATCAGGTTGTTATATCGGCGAAAGACGATTTACAACTACAAACAAAATGAAGGAAAGAAAGATGGCTAAGGGGCAATCTCTTCAAGACCCGTTTTTGAATGCGCTGCGCCGTGAGCGTATTCCGGTTTCTATCTATTTGGTGAACGGCATCAAGTTGCAAGGCCAGATCGAGTCTTTTGACCAATTCGTTATCCTGCTCAAGAACACCGTGAGCCAGATGGTCTACAAGCATGCCATTTCCACCGTGGTACCGGCCCGTGCCGTCAACCATCACCAGCAAGCTGCCCCGGCCGGCCAGTCCGACGAGCCGCAGGGTGACAGTGAAGCCTGACCCTAACCGGGCTATCCGCTTGGATAGCCCAAGGACATTGAAGGAGTCAACGCTTGTTTGACCGTTATGAAGCAGGCGAACAGGCTGTTTTGGTGCACGTCAACTTCAGTGATGAGGGTGAAAGGGAAGACCTTGAAGAGCTGAAAATGCTGGTCAGCTCGGCCGGGGTCAATACCCTGGCCGTCATCACCACCAGCCGGGGTGCACCCAGTTCCAAATTCTTCGTAGGCAGTGGCAAGGCCGAAGAGATCGCCGATCAGGTACACATGCTCGGTGCCGATGTGGTGATCTTCAACCATGCCCTGACCCCCGCCCAGGAACGTAACCTGGAAAAACTGGTGCAGTGTCGCGTGGTCGACCGCACCGGCCTGATCCTCGATATCTTCGCCCAGCGGGCCCGTACCCATGAAGGTAAGTTGCAGGTTGAGCTGGCCCAATTGCGCCATCTCTCAACCCGTCTGGTACGCGGCTGGACCCACCTTGAACGCCAGAAGGGGGGGATCGGTCTGCGTGGCCCGGGTGAAACCCAGCTTGAAACCGACCGCCGTCTGCTGCGCGAGCGCATCAAGTACATACTGCGTCGGCTCGACAAGGTGGCCAAGCAGCGTGAACAGGGGCGCCGCGCCCGCAATCGCAACGAGGTGCCGACGGTCTCTTTGGTGGGTTACACCAACGCCGGCAAGTCTACTTTGTTCAACCAACTTACAGCTGCCAGCGTGTATGCTGCCGACCAGCTTTTTGCCACCCTCGATCCGACCCTGCGTCGCCTCGAGATAAAAGATGTCGGGGATGTGATTCTGGCCGACACGGTTGGATTCATCCGACATCTGCCCCATGATCTGGTTGCCGCCTTCAAGGCAACCCTGCAAGAGACCCGTGAGGCCGACTTGTTGCTGCATGTGGTGGACTGCGCCGACGATCAGATGCAGGACAACATCGACTCGGTACAGAGTGTGCTGGCCGAGATCGAGGCCGATGACCGTCCGCAGTTGATGATCTGCAACAAGATCGACAAACTGGCAGATCGACCCGTCGCGCTCGAAAGAGACGACACCGGCAAACCGGTGCGGGTCTGGCTGTCGGCACAGAGTGGAGCCGGCTGCGAGCTGCTTCAGCAGGCCTTGAGCGAACTGCTCTCGGGCACCATGGTGCATCACCTGCTGCGTCTGCCTCCTTCGGAGGCCCGTTTGCGCAGCCTGTTTTACCGGCTCAAGGGCATTGAGCAGGAGAGCTTCAGTGAAGAGGGGGACTGCCTGCTGGAAGTGCGCCTCGCGGTGGCCGACTGGAATCGGCTGCTCAAGCAAGAGGGCGATTTGTTACAACGCTTTATCAGCCATTGAGCCGATAAAGACCATTTTCCATCTGCATGACTTAATTGGAGACGCTGATGGCTTGGAATGAGCCTGGAAATAACGGCAAAGACCGTGACCCCTGGGGGAACAACGGCAAGAATCAGGGACCTCCCGATTTGGATGATCTCCTGCGCAATCTGAATCGCCGCCTGGGCGGTCTGTTCGGTGGCAATCGCAGCGGTGGCAGCGGTATGGGTAAGGCGGGTCTCTCCATCGCGTTGGCGGTGGGGGTCGTCGTCTGGGTGGTGAGCGGTTTCTACACCATCAAGGAAGCGGAGCGTGGCGTGGTGCTGCGTTTTGGCAACTACTCCCACTCTGTCGAGCCGGGTCTGCGCTGGAAGCCCACCTTCATCGACGAGGTTTATCCGGTCGATGTGGAGTCGGTTCGCTCCCTGCCGGCCTCCGGCTTCATGCTGACTCAGGATGAGAACCTGGTGCGCGTCGAGATGGACGTGCAGTACCGGGTGGTGGATCCGCAGGCGTATTTGTTCAGCGTGACCAATGCCGACGAGAGCCTGAGCCAGGCCACTGACAGCGCCCTGCGCTATGTGGTGGGTCACAGCACCATGGATGACATCCTGACCACGGGTCGTGAGAAGGTGCGTCGTGAGACCTGGGACAACCTGGAGAAGATCATCGAGCCTTATCACCTGGGCTTGCAGGTTGTTGACGTGAACTTCCTGCCGGCTCGTCCGCCGGAGGAGGTGAAGGATGCATTCGATGACGCCATCTCGGCTCAGGAAGATGAGCAGCGCTTCATCCGCGAGGCGGAAGCCTATGCCCGTGAAGTAGAGCCGAAGGCCCGTGGTCAGGCCAAGCGCCTGGAAGAGGAAGCCGAAGCCTACAAATCGCAGATCGTACTGCGTGCTGCCGGTGAGGTGTCCCGTTTCAACGAGTTGCTGCCTCAGTATCAGGCCGCGCCTAAGCTGACGCGTGACCGTATCTATCTCGAGACCATGGAGAAGATCTACCAGCAGGCCAACAAGGTGCTTGTCGATCTGCCCAATGGCAGCAACAGCATGATTTATCTGCCGCTCGACAAGCTGGGGCAAACGCCTAAGGCTGCCAAGAGTGCCGATGCGTCGAATGCGGTACAGAATGTCACCCCGACCAGCCAGACCGTGGTAGAGGGGGGCAACAGTGCCCCTGTACCGCTGCGTGGCGGGGATCGTTTCACGGGGAGGAATTGATCTGATGAAGAAACTGGCTATTGGGCTGGTTGCCCTGGTTGCCCTGATGGGCTTCACCTCGGTATTCGTGGTCAAGGAAGGTCAGCGCGGCATCGTCGTGCAGTTTGGTAAGGTGAAGCGTGATGGCGAAGGGCTGCCGCGCATCTACGAGCCGGGCCTGCACTTCAAGGTGCCCTTCATCGATGGGGTACGCCGCCTCGATGCTCGCATCCAGACGTTGGATGGTCAGGCTGACCGTTTCGTCACCTCGGAGAAGAAAGACCTTATCATCGACTCCTACGTGAAGTGGCGTATCGATGACTTTGCCAAGTTCTATCTGGCGACCGGCGGTGGTAACCAGGCGCAAGCCGAATCCCTGCTGCGCCGTCAGATCAACAACGGTCTGCGCTCCCAGATTGGTGGTCGTACCATCAAGGATATCGTCTCCGGCTCTCGTGGCACCGTGATGGAAGAGGCGCTGAAGAACTCGGCCCGCTCTGCCGAGCTGGGCATTCGGGTGGTGGATGTGCGTATCAAGCAGATCAACCTGCCGACCGAGGTCTCCAACTCCATCTATCAGCGGATGCGTGCCGAGCGTAATGCCGTTGCCCGTGAGCATCGCTCTCAGGGCCGCGAGAAGGCGGAGGTGTTGCGTGCCGATATCGATCGCAAGGTCACCGTGATGATCGCCGAGGCTGAGCGTAAGTCACGCCAACTGCGTGGTGAAGGGGATGCCGAGGCGGCCAAGATCTACGCCGAAACCTACAAGAAGGACCCGGAGTTCTTCAACTTCGTGCGCAGCATGGAGGCCTACACCAAGAGCTTCTCCGGTGGCGATGACATCATGGTCATCAAACCCGACAGCGAGTTCTTCCGCTTCCTCAAGCAGCCGCAAGGCGCTCAGTAAGCGAACCTGTGATGGGGGCCTGCATGTCAGGCCCCTTTTTTATGGAAGCCATGGATGAAGAGTCTGCTCATTGGTTTTGGGTTGATGCTGCTGTTCGAAGGGCTTGGCCCTCTGCTGTTTCCCCGTTTGTGGCAGCGGGTGCTGCGCCAGATAGGGGAGTGGCCTGCGGCCAGCTTGCACCGCTTGGGGGGCGCGCTGGTGGTCAGCGGCCTGGTGATCCTCTGGATGGTCATGCGGGAATAAAAAAAGAGAGCCTCGGCTCTCTTTTTTTATGGGGAAGCGGCGGATCAGGCGCTGCGCTGCACCGCCATGTGAGCCAGCATCTCCAACGCCTCACGATGAGGGCCAGCTGGCAGCGGTGCGAGGGCAGCAATGGCCTTGTCGGCCTCCTCGCGGGCCCGCTGGCGGGAGTAGTCGAGGGCGCCGGTGCGCTCCAGCGTGGCCAGAACGCGCTCCAGATGGTCCATGCCGTTGCGCAGCTCGATGGCATCGCGGATCAGCTGGCGCTCCTCTGCATTGCCGGCGGCCATGGCGTGCAGCAGTGGCAGCGTCGGCTTACCTTCGGCCAGATCGTCACCGACGTTCTTACCCATGTCCTTGCTGTCGGAGCAGTAGTCCATCACGTCATCGATGATCTGGAAGGCGGTACCGAGATACTTGCCGTAATCGGTCATGGCCTGCTCGATATCCGGTGACTGATGGGTGAGCACGGCCGCGAGGCGGGTTGCCGCCTCGAACAGCTTGGCGGTCTTGCAGTAGATGACCGTCATGTAACTCGCTTCGGTGGTATCCGGGTCATTGCAGTTCATCAACTGCAATACCTCTCCCTCGGCAATGGTGTTGGTGGCGTCGGCCAGAATCTCCATGATGCGCAGATTGGAGAGTTCTGACATCATCTGAAACGAGCGGCTATAGAGGTAGTCCCCCACCAACACGCTGGCGGCGTTACCGAACATGGCGTTGGCGGTCTCCCGACCGCGGCGCAGATCGGACTCGTCCACCACGTCATCGTGCAGCAGGGTGGAGGTGTGGATGAACTCTATGATGGCGGCCAGTTTGATATGGTCATTGCCGTCATAACCCAGGGCGCGGGCGGCGAGTACGGTAAGCAGGGGACGCATCCGTTTTCCGCCAGCGCTGATGATGTAGTAGCCGAGCTGGTTGATCAGGCTGACATCAGACTGCAACCGGTCGATGATCAAAGCGTTGACCGCCGTCATGTCGGCATCGGCCAGCGCGCGAATTCCCTGTTGGTCCATAGTTCTCGTTGTCTTGACGGCAGTCGTGACTGCCCTAGATTGCGGTTGCGGGGATTTTACACGAATTCACTATGGGTTACAGTTAAGCGTTTGGTGTGCCGGCAGAGGTGCGCACAAAATAAACTTTCTTTGAAATTGACCTTGCTTGAGCGGATCAATTTGCGTAAAATGCCGGCCCATTGTTATTCAGTTTTTGTGCACGTCTGCCAAGAGCAAAAGATGTGCCTATACGGAGTTAAAAAATGTACGCGGTATTCCAAAGCGGCGGAAAACAACACCGTGTAGCCGAAGGTCAAGTCGTTCGTCTGGAAAAGCTGGACGTCGAGACCGGTGCTGCCATCGAGTTCGATAAAGTTCTGATGGTTGCCGAAGGCGACACTTTCAAGGTTGGCGCTCCCTTCGTAGAAGGCGGCAAGGTAACGGCTGAAGTCGTTGCCCACGGCCGTGGCGACAAGGTCATGATCATCAAGTTCCGTCGTCGTAAGCACCATCGTAAGCAGATGGGCCATCGTCAGTGGTTCACTGAAGTCAAGATCACTGGCATCAGCGCTTAATCTTAAGGAGTCCGATAAATGGCACACAAAAAAGCTGGCGGTTCTTCCCGCAACGGTCGCGATTCCGAAGCCAAACGCCTGGGCGTGAAGCGTTTCGGTGGCGAGTCTGTACTGGCTGGCAACATCATCGTTCGTCAACGTGGTACCAAGTTCCACGCTGGTGACAATGTTGGTCTGGGCAAGGACCACACCCTGTTCGCTACCGCGAATGGCAAGGTGAAGTTCGAAGTTAAAGGTCCGAAGAACCGTAAGTACGTCAGCATCGTTGCTGAGTAATTACGGACCGCAAGGATCCGAGGCCCCGCCAACTGGCGGGGCTTTTGTTTGTGCAGGAAAACGGAACGCGAAGGGTTCTCCCCTGACAGCGGGCATTACTATAATGGCGTATCGGTTTTCGAGTTGAGGTGATGGTTATCCATGAAGTTTGTTGATGAAGCCCTGATTCGGGTCGACGCCGGTGACGGTGGCAACGGTTGCGTGAGCTTCCGTCGTGAGAAGTACATCCCCAACGGCGGGCCAGATGGTGGCGACGGCGGGGATGGCGGTGACGTCTACCTGATGGCCGATGAGAACCTCAACACCCTGATCGACTACCGTTTCGAGCGTTTCCACGCCGCCGAGCGCGGGGAAAATGGTCGGGGCGCCAACTGTACTGGCCGTCGTGGCAAGGATTTGATCCTGCGCGTCCCGGTTGGTAGCCGTGCGACGGATGAAGATACCGGCGAACTGCTGGGCGATCTGACCCGTCACGAGCAGAAGCTGCTGGTGGCCAAGGGGGGCTTCCACGGCCTCGGCAACACCCGTTTCAAGAGTTCGGTCAACCGAGCTCCGCGTCAGAAGAGCAACGGCACCCCGGGTGAAGTACGTAATCTGCGCCTTGAACTGCTGCTGCTGGCCGACGTTGGGATGCTGGGTCTGCCCAATGCCGGCAAATCCACCTTCATCCGCGCCGTCTCTGCCGCCAAGCCCAAGGTGGCTGATTATCCCTTCACCACCCTGGTGCCGAACCTCGGTGTGGTGCGTGGGGAGAATAGCCGCTCCTTCGTCATCGCCGATATTCCGGGGCTGATCGAGGGGGCTGCCGAAGGTGCCGGTCTGGGCATCCGCTTCCTCAAGCACCTTGAGCGCTGCCGCGTGTTGCTGCACCTGGTCGACATCTGCCCGTTCGATGGTTCGGATCCGGCCGAAAATGCAGTGACCATAGTCCAGGAGCTGGAGAAGTACAGCCCCGAGCTGGCCGCCAAGCCGCGCTGGCTGGTGTTCAACAAGCTGGATCTCATCCTCGAGGAAGAGGCGCAGGAAGTGATGGATCGCGTTAAGGATGCACTCGGTCACGAAGGCCCCACCTACGCCATCACCGCCATCAGCAAGGAAGGGACCCAGAAGGTCTGCTACGACATCATGGATCTGCTGGACACCATGCCGCGCCAGATGGAGCAGGACGCCCGTGACGCCATCGAGAAGGCCGAGTTCAAGTGGGATGACTACCATCGCAACCAGCTCGCCCAGATCGAAGAGGCGGCCGCCGTTGACGACCTTGACGATGATGACTGGGACGATGAGGATGATGACGGGGTCGAAATCATCTATGTTCGAGACTGATCCTCACCAGAAGCCGCCTCTCATGAGGCGGCTTTTTTGTTTTAGTGCAATCCTCCCTCACGCTGGCTGACGTAGAATGAGCCTTCTCTACTGGCAAGGACTTCAGGGAAGATGAAACAGGTTAGTCCAAGGCGGGTACTGTCGCGGGAGCAGCAGACAGAAGTGACCCGCATCATCGTCAAGGTGGCTCAGATGCTGGCCCAGTTCGGGGCAGAGAGCCGCATCATCGAACAAACCACGGTCCGCATCGGGCTGGCCCTCGGCCTTGAGAGCGTCGAGATGGCCATCTCGTCGAGCGCCATCGTGGTCACCAGTCTCTATGCGGGCAGTTGCGTCACCACCACCCGACGGGTGCGCGAACACGGCATCAACATGCAGGTGGTGTGCGAGATCCAGCGGATCTGCATCCTGGTCGAGAAGGAGCTTATCGGTGCTATCGAGGTGCGGCAGCGGCTCGAGGCCATCGTGCCCTTCCACTACCATCCCTGGCTGGTGGTGCCCATGGTCGGTCTCTCCTGCGGCGCTTTCAGCCTGTTGTTTGGCGGTGACTGGCCGGTCTTTCTCATCACCTCGCTGGCGGCGGCGGTGGCCATGCGGGTACGCCAGCTGATGGCGCGCCATCATCACAGCCCGCTGATCAATTTCGCCGTCACCGGCTTCATCGCCACCCTGCTTGCCTCGAGTGCCACCTTCTTCGGCTGGGGTGAGCAACCCTATCTGGCGATGGCGGCCAGCGTGCTGCTGCTGGTGCCGGGCTTCCCGCTCATCAATGCGGTCTCCGACATGGTGAAGGGCTACTTCAACATGGGGCTGGCCCGCTGGGGCACGGCAACCCTGCTCACCATGAGCGCTGCGCTCGGTATCCTGCTGGCCATGTCGGTGACCGGGATCTGGGGGTGGAAGGTATGATGGATCTGCTCTGGCTTCTGGCCAAGGACGCCTTCTGGTCGGCCATCCCCGCAGTGGGGTTTGCCATGATTTTCAACGTACCGCCGCGCCTGCTCAAGTATTGCGCCATGGGCGGGGCGCTGGCCCACAGCCTGCGCACCCTGCTCATCCACTCCGGGGGGCCGATCGAGTGGGCCACCCTGGCGGCGGCCACCACGGTCGGTTTTGTCTGCGTCTACTGGGCGCGTCGTCTGCTGGTGCCGCGCCCGGTGTTCAGCGTGGCCAGCATCATTCCGATGATCCCCGGCAGCTTCGCCTTCAAGGCGATGATCTCTATCGTCGAGCTCAACATCAACGGCTTCTCCCTGACCTTGCTCGAGAGTGCGCTGGAGAACGGCCTCAAGGCACTGTTCATCGTCGCAGCATTGAGCTTCGGTCTGGCGATCCCCTCATTGGTCGTGTACCGTAACCGGCCCATAGTGTGAGGGAGATGCGATGAAGATAGCCATGATTGCCGCCATGGCCCGGGATCGGGTGATCGGCCGCGACAACGCCATGCCCTGGCATCTGCCGGCGGATCTGGCCCATTTCAGGCAAGTGACCATGGGCAAGCCGATCCTGATGGGGCGGCGCACCTTCGAATCGATCGGACGCCCGCTGCCGGGTCGCCGCAATCTGGTGATCAGCTCCAATCCGGACTATGCCCCCGCCGGGGTCGAGGTGGTGGATTCCATTGAAGCGGCGTTTGCCGCTCTGGCGGAGTCGCCGGAAGTGATGGTGATCGGCGGGGGTCGGCTCTATGGCCAGTTGCTGGATCTGGCCGATACCCTCTACCTGACCCACATCGAGCTGACCGTGGAGGGGGACACCCGCTTCCCCGACTACCACCAGCTCTCATGGCGTCAGGTGGCCGAGGAGTCACACCAGCCCGATGAGCGCAACCCCTATGCCTACCGCTTCGAGACATTGGAGCGGTTGCGCTGAGAAGCGTAAAAAGCGCAGAGGCCACCCTAGGGTGGCCTCTTTGTCATGCCGCGCCTGTCACTTGGCGTGAACAGGGCAGGGGGTGGCGATGAGGGCATCATCCTCGTAGCGCCACAGGGTCAGGCTGTTACCCCAGACACAGCCGGTGTCGAGCGCCTTGATGTCGGCCACGGCGCACTGACCCATCAGCGCCGCCCAGTGGCCGAAGACGATGATGGGATCATCGACGTGGTGCTCGCGCTGCTCGAACCAGGGGCGCAGGCCGGGGGTTGACTCCTTCGGCCCCAGCTTGCACTTGAAGTCGAGACGGCCGTCGAAGTAGCAAAAACGCATCCGGGTGAAGACGTTGATGATGTAGCGGTAGCGCTCGATCCCGGTCAGCTCGTTGCTCCAGCTGTCGGGGTGATCGCCGTACATGTGCTTGAGCAGCCACTGGTACTGCTCTCCTTGCAACAGGCTTTCGACTTCACGGGCGCACTGGCGGGCCAGGGTCACGTCCCAGGCTGGTGAGAGGCCGGCGTGCACCATCAGCAGCGGATGCTCGGGGTGTTCGGCCAGCAGCGGCTGGAAGCGCAGCCAGTCGAGCAGCTCGGCGGCGTCGGGCGCCTTGATGATGGGCTCGATCTTGTCTTTCTTCTTGAGCGTGGCGTGGCCGCCCGCCACTGCAAGCAGATGCAGGTCGTGATTGCCGAGCACGGTGACGGCCCGCTCGCCGAGGGATTTGACGAAGCGCAGCACGCTGAGTGAATCGGGGCCGCGGGCGACCAGATCACCGCACAGCCAGAGGGTATCCTCGGTCGGATCGAACTTGGCAAGGTCCAGCAGACGGCGCAGATCGTCATAGCAGCCCTGGACATCGCCGACAAAACAGTTAGCCATGAAGCCTCAGTTGATGATGTG
The DNA here is from genome assembly GCF_000820125.1 of Aeromonas simiae. Taxonomy (GTDB): domain Bacteria; phylum Pseudomonadota; class Gammaproteobacteria; order Enterobacterales; family Aeromonadaceae; genus Aeromonas; species Aeromonas simiae. Next base: position 34,958 of record NZ_CDBY01000012.1, read on the forward strand.
GGGTACCGCCAGGGTGAAGGGGGCGATGGGAGCTTCAAACTCCTCACCCTCTTCATCCTGCATCAGATAACTGCCTTCCATGACCCCCAGCGGGGTATCCAGCGGGACACCGCTCTGGTAGCTGAAGACCTGGCCCGGTGCGATGATGGGCTCCTCGCCAACCACGCCGGGGCCTTCCACTTCGATGTGCCGTCCTTCGCCATCGGTGATGAGCCAGCGACGGCGCAGCAACTGCACCGACAGGCTGCCGTGATTCTCGATCTCGATGCGGTAGTTAAACTGCCACGGAGATTGGCTCCCCTCCACGTAGGAGGGGAAGGCGTATACCCTGACATCGTGCTTTTCCATCAGGCCGCCTGTTGATCTGCCAGCCAGTTGGCGATCATGACGAACTGCTCCACCGAGAGGTTCTCCGGGCGCAGGTTGCCATCGATGCCCAGTCCGGCCAGTTGTTCGGCGGTGATGAAGTTGGAGAAGCAGTTGCGGATGGTCTTGCGGCGTTGGCCGAAGCCCTCGGTGCAGACCCGGCTTAGCAGGCGCACGTCCTTGGCCACGAAGGGTTTCTGCTTGTGGGGCATCAGGCGAACCACGGCGGAGTCGACCTTGGGGGCCGGCTTGAAGGCGCCGGGGCCCACTTCCAGCACCGGGATGACCTGGCAGTAGTACTGGGTCATCACGCTCAGGCGCCCATAGGCCTTGCTGCCGGGGCCGGCCGCCAGACGCAGTACCACTTCCTTTTGCAGCATGAAGTGCATGTCTTGCACCTGCTCGGCGTATTCGCACAGGTGGAAGATCAGCGGGGTCGAGATGTTGTAGGGCAGGTTGCCGAAGATGCGCAGGGGGCGGCCCGGCTGCATCAGGGTGCTGAAGTCGAAGCGCATGGCATCGGCCTCGATCACTGTCAGCTTCTTGGAGAGCACCGGGTGCTCGCGCAGGCGAGCCGCCAGATCGCGGTCGAGCTCGACCACGGTCATGTGGTCGATCCGCTCGCAGACCGGCTCGGTCAACGCGGCCAGACCCGGGCCGATTTCCACCAGGTTTTCACCCGACTGGGGATAGATGGCATCGACGATCTGGCCGATGACGTAGCGATCGTGCAGGAAGTTCTGACCGAAACGCTTGCGGGCCGTATGGCCCATGTGCACCTTACTATTCATGTTCTCTTTTCTACCATCTTGATGGCGTGGTGGATGGCGGTCAGTAGACTGCCCGTGTCGGCGCGGCCGGTGCCGGCCAGGTCGAGGGCGGTGCCGTGATCCACCGATGTGCGGATAAAGGGGAGGCCCAGGGTGATGTTGACCGCCTTGCCGAAGCCCTTGTACTTGAGCACCGGCAGTCCCTGGTCGTGGTACATGGCGAGTACCGCATCCGCATCCTTGAGGTATTTCTCCTGGAACAGGGTGTCGGCCGGCAGCGGGCCGACCAGATCCATCCCTTCGTCACGAAGTTGCGCCAGCGTAGGCTCGATCACCTCGATCTCTTCGCGGCCGAGGTGGCCCCCCTCGCCGGCGTGGGGATTGAGGCCGCACACATAGATGCGCGGCCGGGCAATGCCGAACTTGCTGCGCAGATCCTGGTTGAGGATCCGCACGATGCGGGTCAGTTTGGCCGGGGTGATGGCCTTGGCGACGCTGGCCAACGGCAGGTGGGTGGTGACCAGCGCGACGCGCAGCCCCTCGGTGGCCAGCATCATCACCACCTCGGCGGTGGCGGACTGCTCGGCAAAAAACTCGGTATGGCCGCTGAAGGCGACCCCGGCCTGATTGATGATGCCCTTGTGTACCGGGCCCGTCACCAGGGCGGCGAACTCGCCGCTCAGGTTGCCCTCGCCGGCGCGGCGCAGGGTTTCCAGCACATAGGCGCCGTTGCCTGCATCGAGCCGGCCCGGCTCGCTCGGCACGCCAAGCGGCACCGGACAGACGGTGAGGGTACCGGGGGCTTGCGCCTTGGGCGGCTCTGCCGGGTCATAGGGCTGCAACTCGATCTTAAGCCCGAGCCGCTCGGCCCGTTCCGCCAGCAGGGCAGGGTCAGCCACCGCCACCAGTTGGTGCGGCCAGCCTTGTCCGGCGATCTGCAAGATGAGGTCGGGGCCTACCCCGGCCGGTTCGCCGGGGGTCAGGGCGATACGGCAAGTCATCAGCTGCGGCCATCCTCGATACGGATGTAGGCGCTGTCACGCAGCTCGTCCATCCAGCTCTGCACCTCTTCGGAGAAGCGGCGGTTGTAGATGAGCTGGTAGGCACGCTGCTCCATGGCCTTGTCGGTGGCGTCCTGGCTGCGGCGATCCTCAACCTGAACGATGTGCCAACCGAAGCTGGTGCGGAACGGCTGGCTGATCTGGCCCGGTTGCAGGCGGTTGACCATGTCGCGGAATTCCGGTGCATACATGTCGGGAGAGGCCCAGCCCAGCTCGCCGCCCTGAACGGCAGAGCCCGGATCTTCGGAGTACTTCTCGGCCAGCTGGGCGAAGGTCGCCTTGCCGGTCTTGAGATCGTTGAGGAAGCCGTCGAGCATCCCCTTGGCCTTGTCCTCGCTCAGGATGATCGAGGGCTTGATCAGGATGTGGCGGGCCTTCACCTCGGTCAGGTTGACCTGCTGCTGGCCCTTGGTGTCGAACACCTTGATGATGTGCAGGCCGGCGCCGGAGCGCAGCGGGCCAATGATGTCACCCTTGCCGGCCCCCTGGACCGCTTCGGCCATCAGGGTCGGCATCTCCTGCGGGCTCATCCAGCCCCAGTCACCCCCTTCCAGAGCTTTGGGGCCGTTACTCTCGGCGATCGCCAGCTTGCGGAAGTCGGCACCCTCCTTGAGGGCGTTGAGCAGGCGCAGGGCCTTGGATTTGGCCGCATCGAGCTGTTCGGCGCTGGGGTTGTCCGGCAGGGCGATCTGGATATGACCGATGTGGTACTCGCTCTGTTGTTGCCCTTGCTGCTTGATGACATCCACCACCTGCTTCACCTCCTGATCGGAGATGTTGATGCGGCGGCGCACCTGGTTGCGGCGCACTTCGCTCATCAGGATCTCGCGGCGCACCTCTTCGCGGTATTGGGCATAGCTCATCCCCTCGCGATCCAGCTGGGCACGCATCTGCTCCATGCTCATGCGGTTGTCGGCGGCGATGCCGGCGATGGCCTGCTCGAGCTGGGTATCGCTCACCCGCAGGCCCTGGCGGTCGGCCAGTTGCAGCACCAGGCTCTCTTGGATCAGGCGATCCAGCGCCTGGCGGCGCAGGGTGGCGTCATCGGGCAGGGACTGGCCCTGCTCCTGGGCGGAGATCTTCACCTTGCGCACCAGTGCATCCTGCTGGCTGGCCAGCACCACGTCCTTGTTGACCACGGCGAGGACGCGATCGATGAGCTCGGGGGCTGCCAGTGCCGACGAGCTCAGGGCGCCAAGGGTACCTGCGGTCAGCAGGGCGATCAGGGTCTTTTTCATATCCATCTCTCAGGGCTGAACCAGCATCACTGCTGGTCTTTCAGATTGAACGGGCGAACATAGGGGAGCAGCTCGGTATCCAGAGTGACGCTGCGGCCACCGGTACCCACGCTGCCAAGCCCCTTCATTTCAAATTGCAGACCGATGGTGCGCTCGGAGGTCGGCGTCATGGTCACGTTATCCGGCTTGTTATGCCACTCCATGCTCAGGTTGATACTCCAGCAGCAGGAGTCGTACTTGATGCCGAGCTTGCGGTCGATGTTGATGTCCTGCTCCACGTCGCGGTAGTAACCGCCGTAAGCCTGCCACTGGCGATCGATGGGGGCCATCATGACCAGGCCGACCTGGTACAGATCCTTGGCCATGTTGCGATTGAAGGGGTCTTCCAGGTCGTAGTTGCCGTCCTTGATGAAGCGGTAGTTGAGCTGACTGACCAGACGATCGGCATCGGCGCGGTACTCGACCGCGGCGTTACCGGCGTTGAACTCGCCGTGCTCGGTGTCGTACTGGGTGCCGGCGTGGGCAAACCAGTTGTCGGTGACACGGGCATCCCCTTCGAAGGAGAGCAGGGAGCGCGAGCTGCTGCTCGACGAGTCGGACGGGTAGAGGCGAACCTTGGGCGGCGTCATCTCGAAGGCCTGAGCCACCGCCAGACGCAGTCGCTCATCCCCCACGTTGTCGTAGACCCGGCTGGTCAGGCCGGTGGTGATGCGGTTGGCGTCGCTGATACGGTCGAGGCCGGCGAAGCGGCGATCGCTGAACAGGCTGTAGTAGTCCTGACGCATGTCGGTCGAGTCATAGATGCCGATCTCGTCCTGATTTTTGTACGGGACGTAGAGGTACTGCACCTCGGGCTCCAGGGTCTGGGTGCCCTTGCCGTCAAACCAAGCCAGGGTGCGATCGAAGTTGAAGCCGCCCTTGAGACGCAGTGAGGGCAGAGTGCGGCTGATGGTGCCGTCCTTGAGGGTCAGCTGACCGTCTTTGGTGAACAGGTTGCGGTCATAGGCATAGAGCTGGCCGGGGTCAGGGACATCCTGGTTGTAGCTGGTATACATCAGCCGGTACTGGCTGGTGAGGTAGTAGCCGGGGGCATCCACCAGCGGCATGGTCAGGGTTGGTGCCAGGTGCAGACGGGTGGCGGTGTAGCGCTCGCCGGTCTGGGCGGCGGTCGCCTGATTGCCGCTGTAGTCGAACTTGGTCAGCTCGTTGTTGAGGGCAAAGTCATACCAGCTGCCCTGATGGTAATAGTTGTGGTTGATGCGCGGCAGCATGGAGTGGGGCAGCCGGGTGGTGGGCAGCAAGATCTGGTAGCTGCGCGCCTCGGTGGTGAGGTTCCAGTTGTCCTGGTAGTAGCCGGCGCGGAACGACTGCTGCAACTGGTTGTCGACCTGCACCCCGACCTTGGGGCTGAAGTCGTTGAAATAGTTGAAGTCGTGATCGCGAACCTTGGTGTAATCCAGGTTCATGCGCAAGGCGCCGTCCATGAAGCTGGAGCTGTGGCGCGCATTGAACAGGTAGCGGTGACCGTCATCCAGATAACGATTCAGGCTGTCCAGATCGTCGTACTGCTTGTCGCTGGCCAGGTTCTCCGCATACAGCGAGCCGCTGTGGCGCGGGTCCAGCATGTAGCGAAACTCCACCTGCTCCATCAGACCACGGCGATCCATGAAGCGCTGGGTGATGGTGGCGTCGTAGTTGGGCGCGATGTTCCAGTAGAAGGGCTGGATGAGCTCCATCCCGTTGCCCGAGCTCTGGGTATAGCCGGGGTAGAGCAGGCCGGTCTTGCGCTGGTCCTTGATCGGGAAGTTGATATAGGGGAAGTAGAAGACCGGGTAGTCATACAGCCAGAGGCTGGCGTTCCACGCCTCGCCGAACACCTCGTTCTGGTCGATGTCGATGCTGCCCGCCTTGAGCGTCCACACCTCCTGGCCCGGCGGGCAGGTGGTGTACTGGGCCCCTTCCAGGGTGATGTTCTGGTTGTCGTTGGTCATGGTGACCCGCTGGGCGGAGCCACGCACCGGCGAGCCGTGTACCTGGTACTTGCCCTCTTCCAGCTCGGAGTTCTTGGTGTCCAGGTTGGACTTCAGCGTCTTGTCGCTGGTGACGGTGATCTGGCCATCGCTGTAATAGATGTTGCCGATGGCAATCACGTCCTTGGTCTGCTGGTCGAGCTGGGCATAGTCAGAGTCAAACTTGCGCACGCCCTGGCGCACCTTGACGTCGCCCTGATAGACGGCGGTGCCGCCCTGTTTGGCTTCCAGTCGGTCGGCATCGACCTCGACCGGCAGCGCGTTGGCGTCCACCCCGGTCGGCGCCTTCTCCACCTTGGGCACATAGTCGTAGCAGAGGCCGTCCAGCATACCGGTGGCCGGCGGGGTCGGCAGGGAGGCGGCCCATCCCGCAGTCGGGGCAAGCACGGGAACCAATCCCAGAGTCAGTGCAAGGGGGCCGGTGATGCCCGCAGTCCGTTTGGTCATGAGATGAAGACTCGAAATTCGAATGGTGACAGCCTAAACAAGACACGCATTTTACGACAGGATTGGCTGAGTTGACATTGCATGTCATTGCTTTATGTTAGCCGGCAATCATAAAGCATTCCGACGGCCAGGGCTAACCTCCCGCTGAGGCCGCCCATTCTGGTTCTAGTTCCCATGCATGATCGCGCAGTTTTGCTCACCTTATGGGCCCGCCAACAGGTGGCGGATGATGCCCTGACGCTCACCCTCATCTCTGGCGATGCCAGCTTTCGCCGCTACTATCGCGGCGCCGGCCTCATCTGGGTGGATGCCCCGCCGAGCACCGAAAAAAACCGTGAATTTGTCCGCAATGCCGCGGCATTGGCGGCCGCCGGCGTGCGGGCGCCCGAGGTGAAGGGGGTCGACTACGAGCAGGGCTTGCTGTGCGTGACAGATCTTGGCGACACCGCGCTGCTCAATGTGCTGAATGAAGAGAACGTGGCGAGCTGGTATGGGCGCGCCATCGACCTGCTGCCGGCCCTGGCACAGGTCGAGCTCGAACTCGAGCCCTTCGATGCGCCCTTCATGGCCCGTGAGAACGCCATTTTGCCGGAGTGGCTGCTCGGTCATCACCTGGGGCTGACGCTGTCGGAGGAGGAGCAGGCCCTGCTGGCCCGCACCTTTGCGCAGCTCACCGCCAACAACCTAGAGCAGGTGCAAGGGGTCATGCACCGCGACTTTCACAGCCGCAACCTGATGGTGTACGGCGAGCCGGCGCAGGGCGAGCTGGCGGTGATCGATTTTCAGGACATGGTGCTGGGGCCGGTGACCTACGATCTGGTCTCCCTGCTCAAAGATTGCTACGTGCGCTGGCCGGATGCGGTGATCGAAGAGGGGATGCAGCAAGGCTTCTCGGTATTGGGGCAGGCCGGTCTGCTCGGGGCGACCGACTACGCTACCTTCCGCCGTCAGGCCGATCTCACCGGCATGCAGCGTCACCTCAAGGCGGCCGGCATCTTCGCCCGGCTGCATCACAGAGACGGCAAGTCCGGCTACCTCAAGGACATCCCGCGCACCCTCGATTATGTGGTCGAGGTGTGTGAGCGCTATGGCGAGCTGGCCGAGTTCGGCCACTGGCTCACGCGCCGCGTGCTGCCGGCCTTGCCGGAGGCGCGCTCATGAAGGCGATGATCCTGGCGGCCGGACGCGGCGAGCGGATGCGCCCGCTCACCGATAGCCTGCCCAAGCCGCTGCTGGCGGTGGGGGGCAAACCCCTCATCGTGCACCACATCGAACGACTGCGCTCGGCCGGCATCACTGAGCTGGTCATCAACCACGCCTGGCTCGGCCACAAGCTGGTCGAGGCGCTTGGCGACGGCGCCGCCCTCGGGGTCCGCATTGCGTGGTCGGCAGAGCCGAGTGCGCTGGAAACCGCCGGCGGCATAGTGCAGGCCCTGCCCCTGCTCGGCGACGCGCCGTTTCTGGTGCTCAACGGCGATACTTGGCTCGATCTGGATTACGCCCCCCTCATCCGCCAGCCACTGGGCGAGGATCTGGCTCACCTCTGGCTGGTGGACAACCCGCCCCAGCATCCGCACGGCGACTTCTCGTTGCAGGCGGAGCGGGTCATCGACCGACCCGGTCTCACCTTCAGCGGGGTTGCGCTTTATCATCCGGCCGCCTTTGCCGGCCTGGCACCGGGGGCGCGCAAGCTGGCGCCGCTGCTGCGCGAATGGATGGCGGATGGCCGGGTCGGTGGCAGCCACCTAAAGGGGGATTGGCGCGATATCGGCACGCCCGAGCGGCTGGCCCAACTCGACAGCGAACTGCGGGCCCGCGGGGCCGCGAGGTAACTTCTCATGCGTATCTGGGGCAAGGTGCTCGGCGCCTTCTTTGGTTTTCTGCTCGGCAATGTCTTCGGTCTGCTGATCGGCCTGTGGATCGGCCATCGCTTCGACACCGGCATGGGGTTGCAGGCGGGCTTTCGCCGCCGCCCTTCCGAGCAGCAACAGGCCATCTTCTTCCACGCCACCTTTGCGGTGATGGGCCACATTGCCAAGGCGAGCGGCCAGGTGACCGAGAGCGAGATCCGGGTCGCCTCCAACCTGATGGATCGGATGCGCCTGACCGGTGACCTGCGCGCCCGCGCCCAGGACTCCTTTCGTCAGGGCAAGGCGGGGGACTTCCCGCTGCGCGCCACCCTGGCTGAGTTTCGCGAGGCCTGCATGGGGCAGCGCGACATCTTGCGCTTCTTCCTCGAGGTGCAGTTGCAGGCCGCCTTCGCCGACGGTAAGGTGCCGCCCGAGGAGCGTCAGATCTTGCAGATCGTGGCCGAGGAGCTCGGCTTTAGCCGCTTCGAGCTGGAGCGGATCCTGGCCATGGCGGAGGCGCAGATGCACTTCTACCGGGACGGTGGCTCCCGTAGCGGCAGCCAGCAGCAGGGCTGGGGGGGCCAGCAGGCCAGCCGCGAGCCGCCGCGCGATCGGCTCAAAGATGCCTACCAGCTGCTCGGGGTGAGTGAGGGCGATTCGGATCAGGAGGTCAAGAAGGCCTACCGCAAGGAGATGGCCAAGCACCACCCGGACAAGCTGGCCGCCAAGGGGTTGCCCCCCGAGATGATGGAGATGGCCAAGCAGAAGGCTCAGGAGATCCAGAGCGCATGGGAGATGATCCGCGAGGTGCGCGGCATCCGCTAGACGCCCTTTCGCCACGAAAAAGACCACCCTTGGGTGGTCTTTTTTTATCCCTTCACACCAGCTGGCGCAGTGGCGTGCCGGCGGTGAAGGCGTCGATGTTCTCGATGACCTGATTGGCGAGGCGCTGCATGGCGCCGGCGCTGGCCCAGGCCACATGAGGGGTGAGGATGAAGTTGGGCAGGGCGAGCGCCTGCATCAGCGGGTGATCCGCCGGGGGCGGCTCCTGGCTGGCCACATCGAAGCCGGCGCCGCCGAGGTGGCCACTGCGCAGCGCCGCCAGCAGCGCCTGCTCGTCGACCAGCCCGCCGCGCCCCACGTTGATCAGCAGGGCGCCCGGCTTCATGGCGGCCAACTCGGCGGCACCGATGAGGTGGCGGGTCTGCTCGGTGAGCGGGCAGTGCAGGCTGAGGATGTCCGAGCTTTGCAGCAGCTCGTCAAGCGGCAGGCGATCCGGGGTCGGCTCGCCGCCGCGCAGGCTGGTGGCGTAGCGCACGGTTAGGCCGAGCGCCTCGGCACGGCGACCCAGATCCCGGCCTATGGTGCCGCGCCCTATGATGCCGAGCTGGCGTCCTGCCAGATCCATGATGCCGTGATCGAAGAAGCAGAAGCGGCCGCTCTCCTGCCAGCGGCCCGCGGCCAGCGAAAGCTGCCATCCCTTGAGGTTGCGTGCCAGCGCCAGCATCAGGGCCAGGGCATGCTCGGGCACCGAGGGGCCGGCGTAACCCTGTACGTTACAGACGTGGATGCCACGCTCGCGGCAGGCCGCCAGATCGACGTTGTCAGATCCCGTGGCGGCCAGCACGATCAGCCGCAGCGCAGGCAAGGCGGCCAGTTCGGCGGCGCCGAGCCGCACCTTGTTGACGATGGCCACGCTGGCCCCTTGCAGCCGTTCAACCACCTGAGCCGGCGTCGTGGTTGGGTATTCGATCCAGGTGTGGGCGCAGGCGGGGCGGCCGAGCCGCACCGAGGGTGCCAGGGTGTCGCGGTCGAGAAAGACGATCTGCATGGAGCCTCCTTGGGGTGAGGCTCCATCATGCCAAGGAGGGGGCCTCAGAGCCAGCCGAGGTGATGCAGCCACCCCTGCAACTGGCCTGGGATCTCCTCCGTGTCGGCCAGGGCGTAGGGGCGATAATCGAGCTTGCTGCCGCGCTTGCTCTCGATGCGGCGAGCCTCGGCGGCCGAACGCGACCAGAGTGAGCCCTCCTCCCGGTAGAGATCCAGCACGGGGGCCGGGGCCCGCGCCACATCGCGCGCCAGCACCAGGTTGGCGGCCGAGTCGGGGAAGGCGGCATCGAGCAGCACCAGGGCGTCGGGGGCCGGCAGCTGCTCGCTGGCGATGAGGTTGCTGACCCAGGCGGCGGCCGAGCCCTGGGCCAGGATCAGGCGAAAGCCCCCCTCTTGCAGCTTGGCCTCGCTCAGACGGGTGATCCGATCGCTCAGGTAGTGGCGGAAATCATCGCGCAGCTTGCTCTTTTTCTCGTCTGCCGGATTGAGGGCCCCCTGATTGGAGTGGGGCAGCAGCAGCAGGGTGTCGAACCCCATGGTGGTGAGGGCGGGGGAGAGTTGCCACAAGGTGGCACTGCCCTGCCACTCGGGCAGCAGCAGTACCAGGCCCAGGTAGTGCTCGCCCCTGTGTTCGGCAAACAGCACCTGATCCTGTTCGAGCTGCTTGCTGGCCGGGGTGCGCTGCCAGTCCTGGCGCAGCATGCGATCATCCGCGCTGGTTGGCGGGGGCGGCGCC
>NZ_CDBY01000013.1 GCF_000820125.1 Aeromonas simiae
AATTACCAGCCAGCCGCAGGCGCGGGGGCAAACAAAGTTTCGTGGGTCGTTAGCTCAGTTGGTAGAGCAGTTGACTCTTAATCAATTGGTCGTAGGTTCGAGCCCTACACGACCCACCACGAAATCCCAGGTCGCTTAGCTCAGCTGGGAGAGCACCTCCCTTACAAGGAGGGGGTCACTGGTTCGAGCCCAGTAGCGACCACCATATTCCAAGCTAACGGGTCGTTAGCTCAGTCGGTAGAGCAGTTGACTTTTAATCAATTGGTCGCAGGTTCGAATCCTGCACGACCCACCATACCCAAGGGCCTGCATCGCTGCAGGCCCTTTCTTTTTTCTCATGTCTTCAGCCGCGATAGCTCATTGGCCAGCTGTGTTGAGCGCTCGACCAACAGCTTGCATCCGAGTTCGTTGTGCTCCGATTGATGGGTCAGTTCGGCGGCGCTGTCACCGATGCGGCTCAGATTGCCGTTGATGGTCTCGCTGACCACGCTCTGCTGCTCGGCCGCGGTGGCCACTTGGCTGATATGGTCATGAATGATCTGGATCTGGCCAACCACTTGCTCCATGGCGGTGACCGCCTGTTCCGTCTCGGCGACTGTGCCCTGGGTCAGGGCGATGCCATCGTCCATCTGCTGGCGGCTGTGCTCGACATCATGATGTAACCCACTAATCAACTGGCCTATCTCATCGGTTGAGGCTCTGGTGCGGCTGGCCAGGGTTCTCACCTCATCGGCCACCACCGCAAACCCGCGCCCCTGTTCGCCGGCCCGGGCGGCCTCGATGGCGGCATTGAGCGCCAGCAGGTTAGTCTGCTCTGCGATCGCGCGGATCACCTCCAGGATCCGGCCAATGTCGCCGCTGCGTCCCGCGACCGTGTCGACCGCCTGGCTGGCCCTGTGGATGGTGTCGACCAACTGGTGGATCTCATGGCGAGCCCGCTGCATGGCATGGCGGGCCGTCCCTACCTGTGTGTTGGCCCGCTCAGATTCCCGGGCCGCGCCTTCCGCATACTCGGCCACATTGGCGGCCGTGGTGCTCATCTGATGTACCGCACTGACCACGTTGTCGAGTTCACCGTGCTGCTCTTGCAGCGCCGAGCGCATCCGGGTGGTGCGCTCTTCAATGGCATGGGCATGAAGCGCGACCTGTTCGCCAATCTGCTTACTGGTTTGCACCATGGTGCGCAATTTGGTGATGAACTCGTTGAGATACTTGCCCAGCGCGATCAGCTCGGCATGGGTGTCGACCTGCAACCGTTGCGTCAGATCCCCCTCACTGCTGGCCAGTTGCGCCATGTGGCGGCGGATTTGGGTGAGGGGGGCCGTGATGGAGCCCACGAATAACCACAGCAGCAGCAGAGCGCCCGCAGTGACCAGCATGATGACCAGCAGCTGGCTCGTCAGTGTCTCCTGCATGCGCTGCTGCAGGGCCTCGCTTATCTGGGTGACTTGCGCCAGCGCGACGGACTTGGGGACGCTGACTATCAGCCACCACGAGTTATCTTCCTGCGGTGTGTGGATGGGCAGTTGCAGCCGGAAGTGCTCTTCGGTATCGCTGCCTGGGCCGGTCGGGAGTGTGAGCCCGACCTCTTGCAAGGGGCGCCCCAGCTTGTTGGCAAAGCGATTGCTGCCGATGATGAGGCCGAGATGGCTAGCGAGGGTCACATCGGCGCGCCCGTCATAGAGGCGCTTACCCAGCTCGTCGGCCAGGCGCTGCAACAGGGGAAGGTTCACGTCTGTCCCTGCCACCCCGACCACCTTGCCGGAGCGCAGCAGCGGGGTGGTCAGGCTGGTCATCAGCATTTGCTTGCCCGGAGCTATCTCAAATGGGTAGGGCTCGCTCACACAGGTTTGATGCCGCTCACGTGGGCAGAGGTACCACTCGCCATTGCGTACCCCAAACTCGTTGCGGGTCGTGTCATATTTGGCGGCGCTGGCGGCGGCATCGATGCCGGGGCGGGTAATCTCTCCTTTTTCATCCCGGGTGAAATAGATCTCCAGTGTGCCCTTGCCGATGACCGAGTGGCTGGCGCCCGCCTGCCACTGGGCATCCTGGCCATCGAAGCCATCAGGCTCGAATTGGGCGTAAAGTGAGCTGACGCCATCGGCGGGGGCAAGGCGATCGCGCAGGAGATCCTCTGTCTGCTCGCGTGTCAGGGGCGCCTGCGATCGCATCATGCTGCCTTCGAGTTGCGCCCGGATACCGAGCGGGATCTGACTGGCCTGTGCCAGGGTGGCCTCAATCTGCTGCACATATCCCTGAGCCTGATGATGCAGGCTCTCCTGCACGCTCTGCTCCATCGCCTGGCGGGTTTGGCCTACGATATCGAGCCGGCTCTGCTCCAGCGAGTGGCGCAGCAGCAGTGTGATGATGAGCCCGCTGAGCAGGAACAGGGCGGTGGTCAGGATCAGTAGTTTGATCTTGAGGGGGTATTGTTTCATGGGGGCATCCTTGCGTCGCTTCCTGGCATGGGAGGAGTATAAGCGAGCATTTCACGTGCCATCTTTTGGTGCTGGGATTACCCGTGCTGGGGGGTATAATGCGGGCCACGCGAAGCATGATGGAACTGCAGCAATGAGCAATATTCCTGCCGCCGTGGAGATGGAGTACCCTTTCCCGGCCAAGCCTGTGCCCCTGAGCGCCGCAGAGCGCGCGCGGTTGACCGCCGAGATCAAGGCACTGCTGAATGAACGTGGCGCTGTTCTGGTGGCCCACTACTATACGGACCCTGAAATTCAGGCTCTGGCCGAAGCGACCGGCGGTTTTGTCGGTGACTCACTCGAGATGGCCCGTTTTGGCAAGGAGCACCCGGCTCAGACTCTGGTGGTCGCCGGTGTCCGTTTCATGGGGGAGACCTCCAAGATCTTAAGTCCTGAAAAGCAGGTGCTGATGCCGACCCTGGAGGCGGAGTGCTCGCTGGATCTCGGTTGCCCCGCGGATACCTTCACCGAGTTCTGTGATGCCCACCCGGATCATGTGGTGGTGGTCTATGCCAATACCTCGGCGGCGGTGAAGGCTCGGGCCGACTGGGTGGTGACCTCCAGCATTGCGCTGGAGATCGTCGAGCACCTCGATAGTCAGGGCCACAAGATCATCTGGGCTCCGGACAGACACCTCGGTGCCTACATCGAGAAGAAGACCGGTGCACAGATGCTGCGCTGGCAGGGGCACTGCATCGTCCACGATGAGTTCAAGTCCAAGGCGCTGCGTGAACTCAAGATACAGAATCCGGATGCGGCCGTGCTGGTGCATCCCGAATCTCCTGCCTCGGTGATTGAGCTGGCCGATGCGGTCGGCTCGACCAGCCAGCTCATCAAAGCGGCGCAGACGCTACCGCACCAGAAGCTGATCGTGGCTACCGATCGCGGCATCTTCTACAAGATGCAGCAGGCGTGTCCTGACAAGGAGATGGTCGAGGCGCCGACCGGTGGCGACGGTGCCACCTGCCGCAGTTGTGCCCACTGCCCCTGGATGGCGATGAATGGTCTGGTGGCGATCAAGTCGGCGCTGACCGAGGGGGCTGAGCACCACGCGATCCAGGTCGATCCGGCCTTGCGCGAGCGTGCCATGGTGCCGCTCAACCGCATGCTCGATTTTGCCGCCGAGCTGCGGCTCAAGACTCAGGGGAATGCCTGAGCCAATAAGCAGAAAGGGCGCTGATGGCGCCCTTTCTCATGGTGGTCAAGCAATGACGGTTGAGAGGCTGTGCTCCTCATCCGGTGCAAGGGTGACACCAGCGTCAGCCGTGATGGCGGCCTCAACACAGAGCATGGTGCGATACCCCTCCGCACTCATATCGGCGATGGCTGCCGCCCCTTGCCAGGGGTTCCAGACCACCACGCTGTCATGGTTGCCTCCCATCACCTCGATCTGGCGCTCAGCGTCGCGGACTTTGACCACGGCATCGGGGGCGGAATAGATCCGATCCATGGCCTGATCCAGATGCAACGGACCTTCCTGACGAGCCGACTGGTTGCTCAGCTTGTCAAAGTAAGGTTCGCCGAGGCCCACCACGCTGACTTGCTCCGGGCTGCCGATATGCAGATAGGTATGCAATGCCCCGTTGTAGGTGAGGGGCAAAGAGCCGGTGTTGCGGGTGGTAAGCACCAGTGAGAGTTCGGCGCCGACCAGGATGTCGAGCTCCAGCTCAAAGGCGTGATCCCACACGGCGCGGCTGGCGTCGTTGTCGCGCAGCGAGAGGTGGATGAGGGTGCCATCGGCGGCATCTGATACCCCGTCGAGCTGCCATGTGACCGTACGGGCGAAGCCGTGCGCGGGCTTGCCGGCACCAACCCGTGCAGGGGCCGGCCCAAACCAGGGCCAACAGAGGGGAATGCCACCGCGGATCGACTTGCTGCCATCCAGCACGGCACATTCGCTCAGCCACAGCAGCGGTGCCTCGCCATGACGGCGATAGGTCAACACATGGGCGCCAAACAGGCTGACTTCACACTCGGCAAAGTCGTTAGAGACCTTGATCAGGGGCAGACCACCCGACGTCTGGGTCAGGATGGCATGCCGGGTCAGGGAACGTTCGGTGGACATGAGATCACCTTTCCTAGTAAAAACAAAGAGGCGGCCAATGGCCGCCTCTCTTTATAGCGCGTTACAGCCCCAATTACTTGGAGATGTGAGCGATCAGGTCGAGAACCTTGCTGGAGTAACCCATTTCGTTATCGTACCAGGAGACAACCTTCACGAAGGTGTCGGTCAGCTGGATACCAGCCTTGGCATCGAATACGGAGGTCTGACGCTCACCCAGGAAGTCGGTGGAAACCACTTCGTCTTCGGTGTAGCCCAGCACGCCCTTCATGGCGCCGGCAGAAGCAGCCTTCATGGCTTCGCAGATTTCTGCGTAGGTAGCCGGCTTCTTCAGGTTAACGGTCAGGTCAACAACGGAAACGTCCGGAGTCGGTACGCGGAAGGCCATGCCGGTCAGCTTGCCCTTCAGTTCCGGGATAACAACGCCAACAGCCTTGGCAGCACCGGTGGAGGACGGGATGATGTTCTGAGCGGCGCCACGGCCACCGCGCCAGTCCTTAGCGGACGGACCATCAACGGTCTTCTGGGTAGCGGTAGTAGCGTGAACGGTGGTCATCAGGCCGGATTCGATACCGAAGGTATCGTTCAGAACCTTGGCGATCGGAGCCAGGCAGTTGGTGGTGCAGGAAGCGTTGGAAACGATGTCCTGGCCAGCGTAGGAGTCCTGGTTAACACCCATAACGAACATCGGGGTGGCGTCCTTGGACGGGCCAGTCAGAACAACCTTCTTGGCACCAGCGGCGATGTGCTTACGAGCGGTGTCGTCGGTCAGGAACAGACCGGTAGCTTCGGCAACAACGTCAACGCCGATGGCATCCCACTTCAGGTTAGCCGGGTCACGTTCAGCGGTAACACGTACGGTCTTACCGTTAACGACCAGGTTACCGTCCTTGACTTCAACGGTGCCATTGAAGCGGCCGTGGGTGGAGTCGTACTTCAGCATGTAAGCCATGTAGTCGACGTCGATCAGGTCGTTGATACCAACAACTTCGATGTCGTTGCGCTCGCAAGCCAGACGGAATACGAAACGACCGATACGGCCGAAACCGTTAATACCTACTTTGATAGTCATATTTGGTTACCCAACTTGTAAGTAGTCAAAGAAAATCCGCTAGTAAATTTACTAGAACTCCCCCTGTAGTCAACCTGGATCGAGCCCGAAATTGCGCTAAGTCATGAAAAAGTGTGAAATTTATTTTCCATTTATGTAACAAAAGCGCACTTCTATCCTGTAACCGATCGACAATACTGCCTACTAGGTCACACAAACAAAACGGGCAGATATGTAAAATAGTGCACAGGTTAAGATGGCGCTCATTGCCCCAAACCAAACCAATAAAAACAACACATATCTACGTTTCATTAGTAAGAATCCACAGCGGGAATTCTCCACTATGACCACCCTGATCGAACAGCTGGCTACTGCTAAGGGTATTGCCAGCGAATATGTTGATGCCTGGGGCAATCCAGCCCTGGTATCGGAAGAGAGTAAAGCCGCCATGCTGGGCGCCATGGGTTATCGCGTCGATGATGAAGCGGCCCTGAGAGCCCAGTTGGAGGAAGAGCACAAACTGCACTGGCTGCGTCCGTTGGATCCGGTCATGGTGCTGCGTACCAACGAGTCACTGACTCTGGAAGTGCGTCTGCCCATCGATCTGGCCAATGAATCGCTGAGCTGGACGCTGCGCTTGGAAGAGGGTGGCGAACAGAGCGGCAGCTTCACCCCGGTCGAAGGGGAGCTGGTCGGTGTTGCCGAGCTCGGCGATCTGGAGTTCCAGGCCTACCGCGTGACTCTGGCGGCGACCCCGAGCATGGGTTACCACCAGCTGGTGTTGTGTGAGCCGGGCGATGCCGAGCCACTCGGTGAGATGCGTCTGATTGTGGCGCCCAAGTCCTGCTACAAGCAGCCTGCCATTGCCAATGGCCGCAAAGTATGGGGCCCGAGTGTTCAGCTTTACTGCCTGCGCAGCCGCCACAACTGGGGGATCGGTGATTTCAGCGATCTGGCCCAACTGGTGGAGAAGGTGGCCGATTGGGGTGCCCATTTTGTTGGCCTCAACCCCATCCACGCCCTCTATCCGGCCAACCCCGAGAGCGCCAGTCCTTATAGCCCCTCTTCCCGTCGCTGGTTGAATCTGGCTTACATCAATGTTGAGGCGGTGCCCGAATTCCAGGCCAATGCCGCCCTCAAGGCCGAGGTTGCTGCGCCGGCGTTCCAGCAGATGCTCAGCGCCCTGCGTGCCAAGGAGTATGTGGATTACACCGGCGTGATGAGCGCCAAGATGATGATGCTGCGCAAGGTCTTTGAGCAGGCCAAGTTCGATGCCAAGCGTCGCGCTGCATTGGATGCGTTTGTGGCTGAAGGGGGCGACAGCCTGCGTCAGCAAGCGGCCTTTGATGCGATTCAGGCCTGCCTCTATGCCGAGGGGCAAAACGCTTGGGGCTGGCCGGTATGGCCAGAGGCACTCAAGGATTACCACACCCCCGAGGTGGAGGCATGGATCGCAGCCCATCAGCAGGATGTGGATTTCTTCCTTTATCTGCAATTCGTGGCTGATGAGCAGCTGGCGGTGGCCGATGCCCGCGCCAAGGCGTCGGGCATGGTGATGGGGCTCTATCGTGACCTCGCGGTCGGGGTTTCCGAAGGTTCTACCGAGATTTGGGCTAACCGCGATCTGTATTGTCCGAAAGCTTCTGTTGGGGCTCCGCCTGATATTCTGGGTCCGCTTGGCCAGAACTGGGGTCTGCCGCCGATGAATCCGGGCAAGCTGTTCGATGCGGCCTACCAGCCGATGGTCGATCTGTTCCGCTCCAACATGCGCTCTTGCGGCGCGCTGCGGATTGACCACGTGATGGCCTTGCTGCGTCTGTGGTGGGTACCGCCTGGAGAGTCCGCTGCCAAGGGAGCCTACATCTATTATCCGGTGAACGACCTGCTGGGCATTCTGGCCCTCGAGTCGCACCGCAACCAGTGCCTCATCATCGGTGAGGATCTGGGGACGGTACCGGAGGGGATCGATGTCACCCTCAAGGAGAACGGCGTTCACTCCTACAAGGTGTTCTTCTTCGAGCGTTCGAAGGACGATGGCGGCTTTATTTCTCCGGCTCACTACGCGGAGCAGGCCATGTCGGCCCTGACCACTCACGATATGCCGACCCTGGCGGGCTTCTGGCACTGTGATGATCTGGCGCTCGGCAAGCAGCTCGGGCTTTATCCGGATGAAGAGGTGCTGGCGCGTCTCTACGCCGATCGCCATGAGGCCAAGCAGCGCATACTGGATAGTTTGCATGCGCACCATGTCGTTTCTGACTCTGTCAGTCGTGACGTCAATTGGGTCGGCATGAACACCGAGCTGAACCACGGCATGCAAATCCATATGTCGCGCGGTAACTGTGCCCTGTTCAGCACCCAGCTGGAAGACTGGCTGGAGATGGACAAGCCGGTCAACGTACCGGGTACCAGCTATGAATACCCGAACTGGCGCCGCAAGCTCTCCCGCGATCTGGAAGAGCTGTTCGCCGACGAGGGGCTCAAGGCTTTGGCGCACGGTATGAGCCGTGCCCGTGATGAGGCTGGGCATTGATCGCCTGGCCTTGCACTCTTTTGCAATCAGCGCCATCCCAGCTCAGGCTGGGATGGCGGCTTCGTCATGAAAGGAAATCTCAATGCTTGTTGAACGTCTGGCCAGTGCCTCGTGTTCCCACCCCTTTTCTGCTCTCGGGCTGATGCCCAATCCGGAGGGACCCGGTCTCAGGCTGACGGTCTGGTTGCCTGACGCGCTCGAGGTTAGGGTTAAAGATCTCAAGTCAGGCAAGTGGGTTGCAACGCTGACCCAGTGCACCACTCCAGGTTTATTTGAAACTGTTTTCACCCGCCGCAAGAATCCCTTCCCCTACCTGCTTCAGGTCCAGTACGGCGATGATGTCGTGACCGAGCTGCTCGACCCCTACCAGTTCCCATCCGCAGCCTTTGCCGGGTTGAGCGAATTGACCCAAAGACCGGAAAACCTCTACCACACCCTGGGTGCCCAGCTGCATCAGGAAGAGGTGGCCGGCCAGCAGGTAGCGGGGGTCCGTTTTGCGGTCTATGCCCCGAGTGCCACCGCGGTGAGCCTCATCGGCGATTTCAACTTCTGGGATGGCCGTCGTCACCCGATGGAGCGCACTCTGTGCGGTCACTGGGTGCTGTTTGTGCCCGGCCTCAAGGCCGGTGATCGTTACAAGTTCGAGATCAAAGATCCGGCCGGCCACTGCCTGCCCCACAAGAGCGATCCGGTGGGCTTTTACAGCGAGCAGTATCCTTCGTTCGCCTCGGTCGTCTATGACCACAGCCAATACCAGTGGCAGGATGCCGACTGGCAACTGAGCCAGCGCAACGATAAGCGCGAGCAGCCGCTCTCCATCTATGAGCTGCATGTCGGCTCATGGCGCCGCCATGCGAACGGTGACAGCCTGAGCTGGCGTGAGCTGGCACTCGAGCTGGTCGATTATGTCCGGGACATGGGATACACCCACATCGAGCTGCTGCCGGTTTCCGAGCACCCCTTCAGCGGCTCCTGGGGTTATCAGCCGACCGGCATGTTTGCCCCGACCAGCCGTTACGGCAGTGCCGATGACTTCAAGTTCTTCGTCGATTGCTGTCACCAGGCTGGCATCGGCGTCATCCTCGACTGGGTGCCCGCCCACTTCCCCTCCGATGCTCACGGTCTGGCCCGTTTTGACGGCACGCCGCTTTATGAGTACGAAGATCCACGCCGTGGCTGGCACCCGGACTGGAACTCCTACATCTATGATTTTGGTCGCGACACGGTGCGCCAATTCCTGGTGGCCAGCGCCCTCTACTGGGTCGACAAGTTCCACATCGATGGCCTGCGGGTCGATGCGGTGGCCTCCATGCTCTATCTCGACTACTCGCGCAACAGTGGCGAGTGGGTGCCGAACGTCGACGGCGGCAACCATAACTACGAGGCGATCAGCCTGCTCAAGTGGGTCAACGAAGAGGTGTACGGCAAGTATCCCCACGCCATGACCATTGCCGAGGAGTCGACCGCCTTCCCCGGTGTCTCCCGTCCCACCTTCCTCGGCGGTCTCGGCTTTGGCTTCAAGTGGAATATGGGGTGGATGCACGACTCCCTGAGCTACATGCAAAAGGAGCCGGTACACCGCCGTTATCACCACAACGAGATGACCTTCTCGATGGTGTATCACTACGACGAGAACTTCATCTTGTCGCTCTCCCACGACGAAGTGGTGCACGGCAAACACTCCCTGCTTTACAAGATGCCGGGGGATGAGTGGCAACAGGCGGCCAACTTGCGCGCCTACATGGGCTACATGTATGCCCATCCGGGCAAGAAGCTCAATTTCATGGGAACCGAGCTGGCCCAGAGCAGTGAGTGGAACCACGACAGCCAGCTGGCATGGCACCTGCTTAACTATCCCAAGCATGCTGGCCAGCAGCGCCTGATCCGCGATCTCAACCACCTCTATACCCGCGAAAGCGCCCTCTATCGGGCTGACTACGAGCAGGGTGGGTTCCGTTGGCTCGATCATCAGGATGCGGACAATGGCATCTTCGCCATGCTGCGCAGCGATCCCCAAAGTGGCAGCCAGGTGGCCGTCGCCGCCAGCTTCACGCCGGTGCCGCGGCTTGGCTATCGGCTCGGCGTCCCCCATGCAGGGCGCTGGAAGGTGGCACTCAACACGGATAGCGAGTTTTACTGGGGCAGCAACTATGACGTGGGGGGCACCCATTTTGAGGCCGAGCCCACTCCCTGGCAGGGAATGGACTATTCTATCGTGCTCAACTTACCGCCGCTGGCGACGCTTTTCATCGTACAGGAGTCCTGATGTTTGTAATGGAAAGCGGGACGGGTACCCGGTTGGGGGCCCATCCCGATAAGAAGGGATGCCATTTCGGTGTCTGGGCGTCCGGCGCCCGCATGGTGGAGCTGTGTCTCTATGATGAGGCAGAGCAGGAGGTGGCCAGGCTCGCGCTGCCCCGTACCCGTGGTCAGCATCACTACGGTTATGTGCCGGGAGTCAAAGCGGGTCAGCGTTACGGCTACCGCATCTATGGTGAGGCGCAGCCGGGGCTGCTGTTTGATCCGCAGAAACTGCTGATTGACCCTTACGCTCAGGCGCTCAGCCGTCCTCTGATCTGGAATGACGAGGCGTATGAGGGTGACAGTGCTGACATGATCCCCAAATGCATCGTGGTGGATGACCGCTTCGATTGGCAGGGGGTGACGAAACCGGATCACAAAGAGTCGGATCTGGTGCTCTATGAAGCCCACGTGCGTGGCATGACCATGCTGCATCCAGAGGTGCCAGAGGCGCAGCGTGGCACCTATCTTGGCATGTGCCACCCACAGGTGATCGAGCATCTGCAACAGCTCGGCATCACCGCCGTGCAACTGCTGCCGGTGGCGGCCAACATGGCCGAGCCGCGGCTGCAGGGGATGGGGCTGACCAACTACTGGGGCTACAACCCCATCGCCTTCTTTGCCCCCGAGCCGCGCTACGCGGTGCAAGAGAGTGTGACCGAGTTCAAGACCATGGTGCGCGAGCTGCACCGGGCCGGTATCGAGGTGATCCTCGACGTGGTCTACAACCACACCGCCGAGGCGGGGGCTGATGGCCCCATGCTCTCGTTCAAGGGGTTCGACAACGCTGGTTATTATGGCTTCGAACAGGGCCCGCATGGCCCCGACTACCAGCGTCACCTCAATGTCACCGGGTGTGGCAACAGCTTCAACTTGGATCACCCCAACACCCTGCGGCTGGTGCTCGATGCCCTGCGCTACTGGGTGACCGAGATGCAGGTCGACGGTTTTCGCTTTGACCTCGCCGTGACGCTGGCGCGCGAGGCCAACGAGTTCGAGCCGATGGGGGCCTTCTTCAAGGCGATGATGGGCGATCCCGTCTTGTCTCAGGTCAGGCTGATTGCCGAGCCGTGGGATGTCGGGCCGTTTGGCTATCGGCTTGGTCAGTTCCCGAGCCAGTGGCACGAGACCAATGACCGTTACCGTGACACGGTGCGCGCCTTCTGGCGGGGGGATTCTGGGCGCATGGGGGAGTTTGCCACCCGTCTGCTCGGCTCGCGGGATCTCTTTCCCAAGGGGTGGCGTTCACCCTTCTCGAGCGTGAATTACCTCTGCTACCACGATGGTTTCACCCTGGAGGATCTGGTCTCTTACAACCAGCGCCATAACCAGGCCAACGGGGAGGAGAACCGCGATGGCCACAGCCACAACCTGTCGAATAACCACGGCGTCGAGGGGCCGACCCTAGATCCGCGGGTCAGCAGCCTGCGCCAGCAGCAAAAGCGCAACCTGATCGCGACGCTGCTGCTCTCTCAAGGGGTGCCTCACTTCCTCGGTGGGGATGAGATGGGGCGTAGCCAATTGGGTAACAACAACGCCTATTGCCAGGATAACCACATCAGTTGGCTCAACTGGCAGCTTGCCCCTGACGACGAGAAGCTGTTGACCTTCACCCGCCAGATGATGAAGTTGCGCGCCGAATCCCAGGTCTTTAGCAACCTGCGCCTGCGTGGCGAGAGCTGGTTCGGCGAGCCGGCCGATCCCCATCAGGTTGCCTGGTATCACCCGGATGGACACATCCTCAGCGAGTCGGATTGGGCGGCACCGATGGCGCAGGCGTTTGCGCTGGACGTCGGTTGGCATGAGGGGGAGGGAGAGCGCTGGCTGCTGCTGTTCAATGCCAGTGACTATGACATCCAGTTCCGCCTGCCGTCGCCGGGCATCGGTATGGAGTGGATCCAGGTGATCGACACCGCCACCAACGATGGCCTGCCGTTCCTGCCTGACGACATCAAGCGTCAGGTGGCGGTGGGGCGGGCCCATGCCCTCAAGCTGTTGAGCCGGCGGCGTGAGAGTGGTGCCCCCTTGGTGCCGGCCGTGCTGGAATAACCCCGCCGACTGTGGGTGGTAACAACCCGCTCAGCAGGGGTATGCTGGGCGGGAATCCCTACCACGACAACAAGCACATCCATGAACAAGAACGATCCTGCCCAATGGCGTGAACACCTGACCCCGGAGCAGTTCCATGTCTGCTGGGAGAAGGGAACCGAACGCCCCTATACCGGGGCCCTGTTACACAACCGCAAGGCCGGCCAGTATCTGTGTACCTGCTGCAAGGCGGTGCTCTTCGATGCCAGTAGCAAGTTCGATTCGGGCTGTGGCTGGCCTTCGTTCGATGCGGCCATCCCCGGTACGGTTGATTACACCCGTGACACCAGCCATGGCATGGAGCGGGTCGAGATCACCTGTCATGCCTGTGGCTCACATCTGGGCCACGTCTTTCCCGACGGGCCAACCGATACTGGCCAACGTTATTGTGTCAACAGCCTCAGCCTCGACTTTCGCGGTGAAGATCCGGCTTGAGCGTGCGCATGTGCGGAATGAAAAAGGGGCCTTGGCCCCTTTTTGTTACTCAGGTCGGTAGTGGCCCGCCTTGAGTGCGGCTGCAATCTCCTGCGCCTGTTCATCTAGCCTCTCCTGCTGCGCTTGGCTCAGCGCTGCGTAACGGTTGAGGCGACCGGCATCAAGCTGCGGGCCGTGAAACGCCTCGCTGACTCTCGCCCACAGATAGGCCTGCTTATAGTCGCGCTGCCCCATATAAAGGGTGCTAAGAGAGGCGAACAATTGCACATTGACGGGGTCGTCGGGCTGGTAGAGGGAGAGCGCATGTTGGAGTAAACCGATGGCTTTAGGCGGGTCAACTCTGGCATAGATACCGGCCAGTGCCGCCTGCAATTCGGGGTGTTCGAGTTGGGGTGAGCCCTCGTGGGCGAGGAAGCGGGAGCGCGCCTCTTCATCACCGTTATTGGTCCAGTGCCACAGTTGTAGCCAAGGGTTATTGGAGCCGCGAGTCTGAGCGTCAAGTTGCTCGAGTTCGGCGCCGGCGGCCAGCATGCCCTCCACCCTGGCGCTCTTTTTCTCTTTGGCCACCTTGTACTCGATACGGGTGGCGTGCTCGATACAGCGCAGGTATCCCTCCAATTCGTGCATCAGCTGATATTGCTCCCATTCTCCCTTTTTCTGTTGCAACGCGTAGCGGGCGCGGATCACTGTGCTGCGCTCTTGGCGGCACCAACCATCATCGACCAGATCCTGACATAGGGTCGGGTGGCTGGTGCAGATGTTATGTAGGCGATCACCGTCACCGCAGGCCAGTAGCAGGATGAGGGGAGAGAGCAGTAGAGCGGGTCGTAACGACATGAAACATCCTGTTATGTGATGAGCGGTTGGGTAAGGCATTTGTTGGAAAATGTTTTCAGTTTGGTTACAATGCGCGCGCCGCATCGGACTCTCAGCCGTGAACTTACAACGAGTATAAATCGCGTGCAGTGATCCCCGTCCGATGAGAAGTAAAAATACATAAATACAAACGGTTACGTGAAATAAAAGGATCTGCCTACCCATGACCCACGAGCATCACCTGCTGGCGTGGCAGGAGAGCCAGGAGCTCGCCGAAGCCATGCAGCCTTTGATTGGCCGTCTCTACCGCCAACAGGGCATCGAGATCACCGTCTACGGACGCTCCCTGCAAAACGCCTCCACCATCGACATCCTCAAGGCCCACCGGGTCGTCCGCCGCCACGAAGGC
This sequence comes from Aeromonas simiae, assembly GCF_000820125.1. Lineage (GTDB taxonomy): Bacteria > Pseudomonadota > Gammaproteobacteria > Enterobacterales > Aeromonadaceae > Aeromonas > Aeromonas simiae. The sequence continues at coordinate 14,176 of NZ_CDBY01000013.1, forward strand.
TCCCCCCTCTCGCTCCAACACAGCTTCCCCCTGCTCAATGCCATCTTTGCCCTCGCGCCGCGTAGCGCCGAGATCGATCTTGGCAAGCTGGCGGTGGCCTACTGGCGTGAGCATCAGGACGCCAGCGGCATCGACGATTTCCTGCGCCGCGAGCTGGCGCCGGCCTTAAGCGGTGCCCCGCTGCCGGCGCCGACCGACGTGGTGCTGTACGGCTTTGGCCGCATCGGTCGCCTGCTGGCTCGTCTGCTGCTAGAGCGCACTGGCGCTGCCAACCCGCTGCGCCTGCGCGCCATCGTGGTGCGTGGAGGGCGCGAGGGCGATCTTGAAAAGCGGGCCAGCTTGCTGCGCCGCGACTCGGTACATGGCCCGTTCAACGGCTCTATCGAGGTGGATGAGGCGCGCAGCGCCATCATCGCCAACGGCACCCTGATCCAGGTGATCTATGCCAACAGCCCGGCCGACATCGACTACACCGCCTACGGCATCCACGACGCCCTGATCGTCGACAACACCGGTGCCTGGCGTGACGAGGCCGGACTTGGCGAGCATCTCAAGGCGCGCGGCGCGGCCAAGGTGCTGCTGACCGCCCCCGGCAAGGGGGAGATGAAAAACGTGGTGTTCGGGGTCAACCACGAGGTGATCACGGCAGACGATCGCATCATCTCGGCCGCCTCTTGTACCACCAACGCCATCACCCCGGTGCTGAAGGTGATGCAGGAGCATTTCGGCATCCGCCACGGCCATGTGGAGACGGTGCACTCCTACACCAATGACCAGAACCTCATCGACAACTACCACAAGGGCGAGCGGCGCGGCCGCAGTGCGCCGCTCAACATGGTGCTGACCAGCACGGGCGCCGCCAAGGCGGTGGCCAAGGCGCTGCCCGAACTCAAGGGCAAGTTGACCGGCAACGCCATCCGGGTGCCGACCCCCAATGTCTCCATGGCCATTATCAACTTGAGTCTGGAGCAGCAGGTCGACAGGGAGCGGCTCAATGCCACCTTGCAGCAGGCGGCCCTCAGCTCGCCGCTGCATCGCCAGATCGACTTCAGCGCCAGCACCGAGCTGGTCTCCTCCGACATGGTGGGGTCGCGTTTTGCCGGCATTGTCGACTCCCAGGCGACCATCGCCGAGGGGGATCACTGTGTGCTCTACGTCTGGTACGACAATGAGTTCGGTTACAGTTGCCAGGTGGTGCGAGTCATGGAGAAAATGGCGGGCATTAGCCGGCTGGATCTGCCGGCCTGAAACAAGGAGAAGTTCATGTCATTCCAGCAGGTGATTGCCGAGATGCCGCAAGAGGTTTACGAGCGGCTGCGCACGGCGGTGGAGCTTGGCAAGTGGCCCGACGGACGGGCCCTGACCGAGGAGCAGAAGGCCACGTCCTTGCAGGCGGTGATGGCCTGGCAGGCGCAGCACCTGACCGATCCGGAGCACATGAACATCGGTGCCGACGGCAACATCGTCATGAAGAGTAAGAGCGAGCTAAAACGGCAGTTTCGCGACGATGCGGGCGAGATAGGCCGCTTCGACGATCTGTGAGCACGCCCTCACGTCACATGCGAGCACGCACTAAAAAGGGGAGCCATTGGCTCCCCTTTCTCATGCCTGCCGCTCAGGGGCAGGTCAGCTCGCCTCGCAGCGAACGCTGCATCAGTTCGCGGATCTGCTCGGCCGGCAAGTCCTGGCTCAGCAGGAAGTGCAGCTTGGTGAGCGCCGCCTCCGTGGTCATGTCAAAGCCCGAGATGACCCCGGCGCGTGAGAGGGCGTTGCCGGTGGCGTAGCCCCCCATGTTGACCATGCCGTGCAGGCACTGGCTCAGGTTGACGATGATCACGCCGCGGCGCGATGCCTCGGAGAGCAGCGTCAGCATCTGCGGATTTTGCGGCGCGTTGCCGACCCCGAACGAGAGCAGGATCAGCGCCCGCACCGGCTGGCGCAAAATGTTGTCGATCACCTCGGGCGAGATGCCGGGATAGAGGGTCACCACGCCGATCGGCTGGGGGGTGATGTCGTGCAGACGCAGCGGTTTGCTGGCCGGCTCGCCCAGCTCACCGGCTTCCAGCTGGATGTGGATCCCGGCATTGAGCAGCGGCGGGTAGTTGGGGGAGTCGAAGGCGTGGAAGCCGTCGGCATGCACCTTCTTGCTGCGGTTGCCGCGAAACAGCTGGTTGTTGAAAAACAGGGTGACCTCGTGGATCGGGTAGTTGGCCGCGATGTAGAGGGCGTTGAGCAGGTTCTGCTGGCCGTCGGAGCGCAGCTCGGCCAGCGGGATCTGGGAGCCGGTGATGATGACGGGCTTGCCGAGATCCTCAAACATGAAGGAGAGGGCGGAGGCAGTAAACGACATGGTGTCGGTGCCGTGCAGGATCACGAAGCCATCGTACTGGTCGTAATGGTCGCGGATATCCTCGGCGATGCGCTGCCAGTCATCTGGCGTCATGTCGGAGGAGTCGATCAGCGGGCTGTATTCATGGATGTGGTAGTCAGGCATCTCCGGCCGATGGAACTCGGGCATGCGAGCCAGACAATCTTCCATGAAGCCGGCGACCGGCACATAGCCGTGGTCGGAGCGCTGCATACCGATGGTACCGCCTGTGTAGGCGATGTAGATGGACTTCTTCACGACCTGTCCTCATGTGGGCTGGAAACGCACGGATTATAGAGATTGTGCCATCAAAAGACAGGCCGGATCAGAGGCGCTGTGAGGCCATCCCCTCTTTTATACCATGGAAATAAAATGGCGTATTTTCATTGGTTATTGAACTCTAACACTGGAAAGGTGGATTTGAGTGGTGTTTTTTGCTATTTTATCGCCACTTTATGTAAAACCCCCTCTTCGGTTCCACATATTGGAACCGCCCTGCGCTCCTAAGGACAGGAGCGGTCCGCGTTGCGGACTATCCTGAAATCCCAGCCTGTGCTGGCGTTTTCATCCCGGCCACTCCAGTTTGTTTCCCTACGGGGAGGACGGCCGCTGAACATGGGAGAACTTATGATCAAATTTGATGCCTATGCCACACTGGTGGCGGCGACGATGGTGCTGTTGTTTGGCCGTTTCCTGGTCAATCGTATCTATTTCCTGCGTACCTTTAACATCCCCAAGCCGGTTGCCGGCGGTCTGGTCATTGCGCTGCTGCTGCTGCTGCGCACCTTCGCCTCGATCGAGGTGCAGTTTGATACCCGTCTGCAGACCTCTCTGATGCTCTGTTTCTTCGCTTCCATCGGTCTCTCGGCCGATCTGGGCAGCCTCAAGCGGGGAGGCAAAGCCGTGGCCATCTTCCTGGCCGTGGTGGCGGGATTGCTGGTGGTGCAGAACACGCTCGGGGTCGGACTGGCCACCCTGCTCGGTCTCGATCCCCACATGGGGCTGCTGGCCGGCTCCATTACTCTCTCCGGCGGTCACGGTACTGGCGCCGCGTGGGGGGCCATCTTCACCGAAAAGTACGGGGTGCAATCGGCCTCCGAACTGGCGATCGCCTGCGCCACCTTCGGCCTGGTGCTGGGTGGGCTCATCGGTGGGCCGGTGGCTCGTTATCTGGTCAAGCAGGTGCAGGTGCCGGGCGAGGAGCATAATCGCGACGATGATCCCAAAGGCTTTGAGATGCCGGATCTGGAGCGCCAGATCACCACGTTCAGCGTGATTGAAACCCTGGCCCTGCTGGCCATCAGCCTCAAGGTGGGGGAGCTGCTCGCTTTCCTGCTCAAGGGGAGCTGGCTGGAGCTGCCAGGATTTGTGTGTGTGCTTTTTGTCGGTGTGCTGCTGCGCAACCTGTTGACCCACCTCAACTGGCATGAGGTGAGCGATCGCGAGGTCTCTTTGCTTGGCAACGTCAGCCTGTCACTGTTCCTCGCCATGGCGCTGATGAGCCTGCGCCTGTGGGATCTGGCGAGCCTGGCCCTGCCCATCTTCGTGCTGCTGGCCGCCCAGACCATCGGCATGGCGCTGTACGCCATCTTCATCACCTTCCGGGTGATGGGGCGCAACTATGATGCTGCCGTGCTGGCGGCCGGTCACTGCGGCTTCGGCCTCGGTGCCACCCCGACCGCAATTGCCAACATGCAGGCAGTGACCATGCGTTTTGGTCCTTCCCATCTGGCCTTTCTGGTGGTGCCCATGGTGGGGGCCTTCTTCATCGACATCATCAACGCCATGGTGATCAAGCTGTTCCTGGCGCTCCCCTTCCTGTGACGTCGCTATATCGGTGAGAGGGGCGCTATTGGCCCCTCCCGCCTGTTTCGGTTAACACCTACCGTGGCTCCTTAGGGAGCCTTTTTTGTGCCCGTCTCCCAGATAAAACTATCCCCGCCGAAGCGGGGATAGGGTGAGTTACATGACGCAGACCGGGCACCAGGCATAGGTGCCTTGCGGGTCGTTGAAACGAGTCAGGGGCTCTGCCGCCTTGCTGGCCGCCTTGAGCGGAGTGAGCAGGCTCTCGGGCAGCACACCGCTCAGGCTGGGGGCTAGGGCGCGGGCTCCGCTGTCGAGCAGCTGACGCAGGAATTTCTCCTTGGCCGACTCCTCGGGTTCGAGCAGGGTTACCTGATACTCCTTCAGGTTGGCCAGCTCGGCGGCCGCCTGGATGGCATCCTCCTGATCGCCAAACTCGTCGACCAGCCCCAGTGCCTTGGCGTCGGCGCCGGTCCAGACTCGTCCTTCGGCGGCCTGCTCGGCCTCTTGCGCTGTCATGCCGCGGCCATGGGCCACCAGATCCACGAAGCGGCGATAGGTGTTCTCGACATTGAGCTGGATGGCCTGGGCCATGTGATCCGGCAGGGCGCGTGCCGGGCTCAGGCCGACAAAGTCGGTGGTGCCGAGGCCATCGCTGCTGATGCCGAACTGGGCCAGCGCCTTCTCGGCGGTGGCGAACAGGCCAAACACCCCGATGGAGCCGGTCAGGGTAGAGGGAGAGGCGAAGATCTTGTCAGCGTCGGCCGAGATCCAGTAGCCGCCCGAGGCGGCGTAGCTGCCCATGGAGACCACTACCGGCTTGCCGGCCTGCTTGAGGGCCAGCAGTTCGGCGCGGATCTGCTCGGCCGCAAAGGCGCTGCCCCCTGGGCTGTCGACCCGCAGCACCACTGCCTTGACGGCGTCGTCGCGGCGGGCATCGGCCAGCAGCTCGGAGAGGGTGTCTCCCCCTATGCTGCCGGCAGGTTGCTGGCCATCGAGGATCGGGCCGCTGGCGATGATGAGCCCCACCTCATCCTTGCCGCTCTGCTCATAGCGTGGGCCGATGGCCGCCAGATACTCTTTCAGGCCGACCCCTTTCCAACTGTCGGGCTCTTCCCCTTCGCCGACCTCTTTGACGATGGTCTGGGTCATCTCGTCACGGGTGGCGAGCTGATCGACCAGCCCCTGCTCCTCGGCATAGAGGGCGGCGTTACCGCCTGCCTTGCGCAGCCGCGCTAGCATCTGATCCTTGCTCGGGGAAACCGCATCCGGGGCCACCTTGCGCTGCGCCGCCACATCTTTCACGTAGCCGTCCCACAGCTGGCTGAGCCAGCGCTGATTGGCTTCACGGCTCTCGGGCGACATGTCATCGCGGGTGTAAGGCTCGACGAAGGATTTGTAGGTGCCCACCTTGAAGACGTGCGGGGTGATGTTGAACTTCTCCAGCGCCGACTTGAAATAGAGCTGGTAGACGCCGAGCCCTTCGAGCAGCACGGCGCCGCTCTGGTTGAGCATCACGTGGCTGGCATGGGACGCCAGCAGATACTGGCCCTGGGTGTAGAAGTCCGCCATGGCGTAGACCGGTTTGCCACTCTCCTTGAAGCGGTCGATGGCGCTGGCCACCTCTTGCAGTTTGGAGAGGCTGGCTTGCTGCAAGTTCTGGGTCTTGAGTACCAGCGCCTTGATGCGGTCATCCCCCTTGGCCTGCTCGATGGCCCACAGCAGATCCGCAAGTACGATTTCGCTGGGCAGATCCTCACCTGAGCCGAGCTGGCGCATCAGCTGGCTGGAGGCATCCGGCAGGCTGCGCTGCTCGACCAGCTCACCGGACAGATCCAGAGTCAGGGCCCCCTCAATCGGCGGCAGCGGTTTCTCGCGGCTGCCAAAGGCCAGTACCAGCACCAGTACCAGAGCGAGGAAGATGAGGTTGAGAAACAGGTGGCGGGTGAAGTTGAGCAGGCGCCACAGTCCGCGTAGTAGCCAGCCCAGTCCTTTGAAAATCGACATGTGAGGGTATCGCCCTGTGATGAGTGGAGAGAGGGCCATTATTGACCAGGGGGGCGCGGGTCACAACCTTCACTCGGTGGACGATTGTGCGCCGAAAAAATGTCCAAACATTTGTTTGAAAAAGCAAATTTGATTCTTTACTCTAGCTGCAACTTAATAACATTTTGTTAACTGGAGGCCACCGTGAGCCGCTATCCTGCACTCCTCTCTCCCCTCGATCTCGGTTTCACCCAACTGCGCAACCGGGTACTGATGGGCTCCATGCATACCGGTCTGGAAGAGGAGAAGGGGGGCTTTGACAAGCTGGCGGCCTTCTATGCCGAGCGGGCCCGTGGTGGGGTGGGGCTGATCGTCACCGGCGGCATTGCTCCCAACCTGCGCGGTCGGCTGGTACCCCATGGCTCGCAGCTCAGTTTTGTGTGGCAGGTGGCCAAGCACCGTAAGGTCACCGAGGCGGTGCACGCCGAAGGGGGCAAGATAGCGTTGCAGATCCTGCATGCGGGGCGCTATGCCTATCACCCCTTCAGTCAGGCCCCTTCCGCCATCAAGGCGCCTATCTCCCCGTTCAAGCCGCGCGCCATGAGCGATCGCCAGGTGCGCGCCACCATCGGCGACTTTGCCCGCAGCGCCGAGCTGGCCCAGCGCGCCGGTTATGACGGGGTGGAGGTGATGGGCTCGGAAGGCTATCTCATCAATCAGTTCATCTGCGAGCGTACCAACCAGCGCCGCGATCAGTGGGGGGGAAGCCTGGAGAACCGGCTGCGCTTCCCGCTTGAGATAGTGCGGGCTATCCGGGCGCGGGTGGGGCCCCATTTCATCATCATCTTCCGCCTCTCCATGCTGGATCTGGTGGAGCAGGGCTCCTCGCTGCCCGAGGTGATTGAACTCGGCCGGGGGCTGGAGGCGGCCGGGGTGACCCTCATCAACACCGGCATCGGCTGGCACGAGGCGCGCATCCCCACCATCGCCACCAGCGTGCCGCGTGCCGCCTTTACCTGGGTCACCGCCGAGCTGAAAAAGCACCTCAAGGTGCCGCTCATCACCACCAACCGCATCAACACTCCCGAGGTGGCCGAGGCGATCCTGAGCCAGGGGGAGGCGGACATGGTCTCGATGGCGCGCCCCTTCCTCGCCGATCCCGAGTTTGTCATCAAGGCGGCTGAGGGGCGTGGCGATGAGATCAACACCTGCATCGCCTGCAACCAGGCCTGCCTCGATCACATCTTCAAGCAAAAGCGCGCCTCTTGCCTGGTTAACCCGCGCGCCTGCTTCGAGACCGAGCTCATTTTCGGCCGGGTGCCCCAGCCCAAGAAGCTGGCGGTGGTCGGTGCCGGGCCGGCCGGGCTGGCCTTTGCCTGTTATGCCGCCGAGCGTGGCCACAGGGTGAGCCTGTTCGATCAGGCCAGCGAGATCGGCGGTCAGTTCAACTTTGCCAAGCAGATCCCGGGCAAGGAGGAGTTTCACGAGACCCTGCGTTATTTTGCCAAGCGGCTGGAGAAGTGCGGGGTTGAGCTCTATCTCGGCCAGCGCCAGAGCGCCGAGAGTCTGCTTGGCGGCGGCTTTGACGAGGTGGTGCTGGCCACCGGCATCCGGCCGCGGACCCCGGCGATTCCCGGTATCGATCACCCCAAGGTGCTGAGCTATCTCGATGTGCTGCGCGAGCACCAGCCGGTTGGTCAGAAGGTCGCGGTGATCGGGGCCGGCGGTATCGGCTTCGATGTGGCCGAATATCTGGTGGAACGCGGTGGCGAGCGCAGCAAGGGGGAGTGGCTCAAGGAGTGGGGGATCGATGCACGGCTCGAGCAGCGCGGTGGCTTGACCCGCCCCGAGCTGTCGCCACCCGAGCGTCAGGTGTGGCTGCTGCAACGAAAAGAGAGCAAGGTCGGCGACGGCCTTGGCAAGACCACCGGCTGGATCCACCGCGCCACCCTCAAGCACCGGCGAGTCGAGATGTTGGCCGGAGTGCGTTACCTGCATATTGACGATGCCGGGCTGCACATCGAGGTGGGGGGCAAGACCCAGTGCCTGCCGGTGGACAACGTCATCATCTGCGCGGGTCAAGAGCCCCTGCGTGAACTCGATGCCGATCTGCGGGCGGCCGGGATGCCGGTGCATATCATCGGCGGGGCGGATGTCGCAGCCGAACTCGATGCCAAGCGGGCCATCCGCCAGGGGGCAGAGCTGGCGGCTGTGATCTGAGTGGAAAGGTGTTGTGGCTGGGCTTTTCTTCAGTCTGGCCTGTGCTATCGTGTGGGCCTTAACCTGCTGTCTACAAAGGTAACGAGATGGATGCACTGGAACTGCTGCTCAACCGTCACTCCTGCTCCCGTCTGAGCGAGCCGGCACCGGCTGGTGAGGCTCTCGACAACATCCTCAAGGCGGGGCTGCGAGCCCCGGATCACGGCACCCTGACGCCGTGGCAATTCATCCTCATCGAAGGCAAGGGGCGCGAGCGTTTCGGCGAGTTGCTGGCCGCTGCTGCCGCCGAGCGCGGTGAGCCGGAAGAGGCGATCGAGCGTTGCCTTGATGCGCCGCTGCGCGCGCCGCTCATCATCGCGGTGGCGACCCGTTTCCAGGATCACCCCAAGGTGCCGCGTCTGGAGCAGGAGCTCTCTGCCGGCTGCGCCGTGATGGCGATGCAGATGGCCGCCCAGGCACAGGGCTTCAACGGCATCTGGCGCTCCGGCTGGTTCATTTTTGATGACATAGTGGGGCGCGGGCTGGGGCTCGGTGATGAGGATCAGCTGGTGGGCTTTCTCTACCTTGGCACCCCCATGACCGAGGCGCGCAAGCTGCGCGCCCTCGATCCGGCCGAGTTTGTGCGCCGCTTCTGAGGCGGGCAAAAATGACAAAAAGGGAGGCTTGAGCCTCCCTTTTTCATGCCTCGCGCTCAGCCGAGGTGGGTGAGGGGCAGCGCCGTCTTGTGCTTGATGCGGCGCAACACGAAGCTCGAGCGCACCCCGGTGACACCGGGGATGTGGGTCAGCTTGTCGAGCAGGAAGTGCTGGTAGTGCTCCATATCCTGCACCACCACCTTGAGCTGGTAGTCGGCGTCGTTACCAGTGATGAGATCGCATTCGAGCACCTCAGGCAGTTCACTGATGGCCTGGTCGAAGTTGGCGAAGCGCTCCGGGGTGTGCCTGTCCATCGAGATGTGGATGTAGGCGGTGAGGGTCAGGCCGAGGGCGCGGGCGTTGAGCAAGGTGACGTGGGTATCGATGAGGCCGGCATCCTCCAGCGCCTTGACCCGGCGTGAGCAGGGGGAGGGGGAGAGGCCCACCATCTCGGCCAGCTCCAGGTTGCTGATGCGGCCATGTTCTTGCATCAGTTCGAGAATGTGGCGGTCGATGCGATCCAGTTTCAGCATGTTTTCACCGTGACGTGCAATGATTATCTTCGATTGGACAGGTTAAGGGTTAATGATTGCTAAAACAACCGATATTGTCTGCAACAACGCAACCACTCACCGCGGTGATGGCGGTACTCTGTATTTAACTTCTGGTGGTCAAGGGTGTACTTATCCAGGCACCCCGGCAAAGGTTCCAACCAGGAACCGGCGCACCACAGTGGCTATCTTGCCCAACCGGGATGGTAGCGACTGGTCAGGGAGCACCATCTCGCAGAGTAGTGACAAGGCAGACATCCCGGCGTCTGCCTTGTTGCTTTCTGGTCAAGGATTGTCCTGCTGTGGTCGGATGTTATGATGGGGGCTGTTTTTGCGCACGGAGCCCGACATGCCATCCCCTTTCAGCGATCTGCGGGTTGCCCCGCTCCCCGAGCTGGCCCTGGTATGGAATCAGCGGCTGCGCCGTCAGCTCCCCTGGCCGAGCCATGGCGAACAGAGCCTGTTTGTGGGCGATCCCTTGCTGGCACTGGTCTCTTTTGGCCCTGAACAGGCCGAGGTGAGTCAGCCTCTGGTGGAGTGGGTGAGCCCCTCCACTCCACGCCTGCGTATGCAGTCGGTCGGTGAGATCCCCCTCGATGAGCGCCACTATGACCACCTGCAACAACTGGTGGAGAAAACGGCCTGGCAACGCCTGCGCGCCTTTCGCGAGTGCAGTCGCTGTGGTCGGCGCCTGGCCCCCGAACTGCTGGCCTCACTGGCCGGACAACCGGCCTGCCGCGACTGCCTGATTGGCCGCCGTATCCTCTTTTGAGCCCCTGTACGTCATCCGATGCCGCAAAAAGAGGGGAGATCGCCTCACGTGCCCATCGTGCTGGCGCTTTTCTTTTTCCCCTCACTCGTTATGCTCAGCAGCCCGACGGGCATTGATCAGCAGAATGCGTGGTCATTTGAGCACCTGGTAGTCGATTCGCTGAGTACCAAACGTTTTTCATGTGTTTCAAATCTGTTAAAAGTGATTGTGATCGTAAAATCATCTGATTAAGCTAGCCCGGTTTTTAAAGGAAAAGCCCCCCGCAGAGGAGGCATCACCACAATGGAGTATGGAATGACAGCAAGCACACCCATGTTAATCACCTTTCTGGTGTACATCCTCGGGATGGTGCTGATCGGCTTCATCGCCTATCGCGCCACCCGCAACTTTGATGACTACATCCTCGGCGGTCGCCGCATGGGGAGCTGGGTCACCGCCCTCTCTGCCGGCGCTTCCGACATGAGCGGCTGGCTGCTGATGGGCCTGCCGGGCGCCGTCTACCTGAGCGGTATCTCCGAGAGCTGGATCGCCATCGGCCTCATCATCGGCGCCTACTTCAACTGGCGCTGGGTGGCCGGCCGCCTGCGGGTTCACACCGAGAAGAACCGCAACGCCCTGACCCTGCCGGACTACTTCACTTACCGTTTCGAAGACAAGAGCCGGGTGCTGCGCATCCTGTCGGCCTTGGTGATCCTGCTGTTTTTCACCATCTACTGCGCCTCCGGCGTGGTGGCGGGGGCCCGCCTGTTCGAGAGCACCTTCGGCATGGATTACAACACCGCCCTGTGGGTCGGTGCTGCCGCCACCATCACCTACACCTTCTTCGGTGGCTTCCTGGCGGTGAGCTGGACTGATACGGTGCAGGCCACCTTGATGATCTTCGCCCTGATCCTGACCCCGGTGTTCGTCATCATCGCCGTGGGCGGTATCGACAGCGCCATGATCGAGGTGGCGGCCAAGAGCGCCAGCAATCTCGACATGTTCAAGAACCTGGATATCATCGCCATCGTCTCCCTGATGGCCTGGGGCCTCGGCTATTTCGGCCAGCCGCACATTCTGGCGCGTTTCATGGCTGCCGACTCCCATCGTTCCATGGCCAATGCCCGCCGTATCAGCATGACCTGGATGGTGCTGTGCCTGGGCGGCGCCGTCGCCATCGGTTTCTTCGGGCTGGCCTATTTTGCCAGCTTCCCCGAGCAGGCGGCCGGTGTGACCGGCAACCCGGAGCGGGTCTTCATCGAGCTCTCCAAGATCCTGTTCAATCCCTGGATCGCTGGCGTGCTGCTCTCGGCCATCCTGGCGGCGGTGATGAGTACGTTGAGCTGCCAGCTGCTGGTCTGCTCGAGCGCCATCACCGAGGATCTCTACAAGCCGTTTTTGCGCAAGAATGCCTCCCAGCGTGAGCTGGTGTGGGTCGGGCGTCTGATGGTGCTGGCCATCGCGCTGATTGCCATTGCGGTTGCCACGAATCCGGAGAACCGGGTACTGGGGCTGGTGAGCTACGCCTGGGCCGGCTTCGGTGCCGCATTTGGCCCCGTGGTACTGCTCTCGGTGCTGTGGCCGCGCATGACCCGCAACGGGGCATTGGCCGGCATGCTGGTTGGGGCCACCACCGTCATCGTCTGGAAGCAGTTCGGCTGGCTGGGTCTGTACGAGATCATCCCCGGCTTCCTGTTCGGTGGCGTGGCCATCGTGATCGGCAGCCTGCTCGGCGCCGCCCCCTCCAAGGCGATGCTGGAGCGTTTTCGCGAGGCCGAGGAGGAGTACCAGTCGCCGGATGATACGTCCTCCGGTGAGCCGGTCACCGTCAACTGATGCCAAGACGGCCCCGCTTCGGCGGGGCCGCTGTTTTGATGGCGCCGGAACTATTGTCCTGCTTCATTTCGGTTGATAGATTTCTCCGGTCGCAATGGGAGTCATGTAATGAGCAAGGTATTGGACGAACTGCTGGCGCTGCTGGCACTGGAGAAGATTGAAGAGGGACTGTTTCGTGGTCAGAGCGAGGACCTCGGTCTGCGCGCCGTGTTTGGCGGTCAGGTGATGGGACAAGCGCTCTCGGCGGCCAAGCAGACGGTGGCGCCGGATCGCCAGGTGCACAGCTTCCACTCCTATTTCCTGCGCCCCGGCGACGTCAACCACCCCATCGTCTACGACGTGGAGAACATCCGCGACGGTCAGAGCGTATCGACCCGGCGGGTCAAGGCCATCCAGTACGGCAAGCCTATCTTCTACCTCAACGCCTCATTCCAGATTGAGGCCGAAGGGTTTGAGCATCAGGCTGTCATGCCGCAAGGCATTACTCCTCCTGAGCAGCTCAAGAGCGAGCTGGAGCTGGTGCGCCCCTACGAGAAGATGATCCCGCCCGATCTGCGCGCCAAGATCATGTGTGAAAAGCCCATCGAGATCCGCCCCGCGACCCTGGTCGATCCGATGCGCCCCACCGTGCATGAACCGCTGAGGCACGTCTGGTTCAGGGCCAATGGCCAGATGCCGGACGATCCTCGGGTGCACAAGTACCTGCTGGCCTATGCCTCTGACTTCCATTTCCTGTTTACCGCCTTGCAGCCGCATGGCGTCTCTTACTGGGAGCCGGACATGCAGGTGGCCACCATCGATCACTCCATGTGGTTCCACCGGGATTTCCGGCTCGACGACTGGTTGCTCTACGTGGTCGACAGCCCGAGCGCCTCGGGGGGCCGCGGCCTAGTGCGCGGCCAGTTCTTCACCCGTGATGGGGTGCTGGTGGCCAGCACGGTGCAAGAAGGGGTGATCCGCCGTAAACCGGCGTGAGCAGAAGACGGGAGCCGAGGCTCCCGTTTCTTTTGACTCCGTACATTTGGTTACAGACGGTCACCAAAGCCCCACTGAAGGGGGCCATGGGCCGACATAACATTCTCCTCAAGGAAGCGGCGAGGTGCCCTCCCCACCCGATACACCAGGAGAATAGCCATGAAAAAGATGCTCCCCTTGCTCGTTGCCGGCCTGTTTGGTCTCTCTTCCGTCGCCGCCATGGCCACTCCGGTCACGGCCCCGGCCAAGAGTTCTGAATCCGTGCAGGTTGTGCAAAAGACCCAAGCCACCAAGAAAGTGCATAAAAAGCACCACAAGGCCGCCGCCAAGCCGGTGACCCAGCAGACCCAGGCCGCCAAGGTGCACAAGAAGCACCACAAGGCCGCCGCCAAGCCGGTGACCCAGCAGACCCAGGCTGCCAAGGTGCACAAGAAGCACAAGAAGGTCGCCGTTCAGCCGGTGAAGAAAGCCGCCTGATAAGCAAAAGGCTGATACAGAGGATGTAAGACAAAGGGGCCTGTGAGCCCCTTTTTTTATGGACGGAGGTGAAGATGAGGCTGCTGTGGTGGTGGTTGGTCTCGTGCGCCGGGTGGAGTACGCAGGCCTGCGCCGGTGAGGCGGCATTGCTGTTCGGTCACGACGATCGCCGGCCGGTGGCGGTGAGTGAGGCTCCCTGGCAGAGTCTCGCCCGCATCGAGACGCAAGGGGACAACCTGTGCAGCGGGGTACTGATCGAGCCGCACTGGGTGCTCAGTGCCGGTCACTGCTTCCTCACCCAGCAGGGGGAGAGGGACCCGGTGCGCAGCCTGACCCTGGCGGGGAGCCAGCAGGAGCGGGGAGTCGACAGCGTCTTCCTGCCCACCCGTTTGAAGGCGGGGTTGACCCCGGACGGGGAGGGGTTTGATATCAGCCCTGAGGCCGGTGCTTTCGATGTTGCCCTGCTCCACTTAAAGGAGACGGTAACCGACGTGGCCCCGCTGCCGATCTGGCCGGGGTCGGCCAGCCGCTTGGCCGGGCAGTTGGCACGGCAGAGCGTCTCTCAGGCGGGGTATCCTGTCGATCATCCCGATACCTTGCTGGCCCATGACCACTGCCGGGTTGAGCGGATCAACGAGCGCGGCATGCTGGAGCACCGTTGTGACACCCTGGCGGGTGACAGCGGCTCTCCCCTGCTGCTGCGCACCCCGGCGGGATGGCAGGTGGTGGGAGTGCAAAGCTCGGCGCCGTTGGCCGCGCAGCGGGCGCAGGCGAACAACCTGGCGGTAGCCTTACCGACGGTGCAGCCGCTGCTACGGCACTGGCTCAGCCAGCCGCTGTCTCCCTCCCGCTAGGTGGGGCATCGGCGGGCGGGCCGTCATGGCGGCTCGCCTGCACCAGCGAGGCTTCGGCCCTGGCACCGAGGAATACGTAGAGGCCGAGGGCCAGCAGCAGTCCGATGGCGCAGCCCATCACTCCCACCGCCGGCCACAATAGCTCAAGCTGGCCGAGGGAGCCCTTGAACAGCAGCAGCAACCCCTCGATCGAGACGGCGATGAGGATGGCGGCGATGAAACGGGTGATGGTGCGGCGTATGGTGCTGTGACGGAAGATGTCCTTGTGCAGCAGCACCTCCTCTTCGAGTATGGTTTTGCCGAGATCGAACACCGCCAGCGCCAGGGTGAGAAAGACGATGGCGCTGAAGGCGCCGAGGCGGTTTTGCTCCTCGCCGAGCAGCAACAGGCAGAGATCGCGTACCCCATGCCACATGAGGCTGGCGACGATCAGCATCAGGGTGGCGCTGAGCAAGATGTAAACGGCCTTGAACCAGGGGGTGGCGTAGCGGCGCAGGCGATCCCCCATCAGCCAGGCGATCAGCGGGTGCAATCCTATTTCGATCCGTACTCCCTCTCCTTCGACCCACAGTCGCAGGCTGCCGCCTGGCACAGGTAACGGCCCCGCAATGTGATGGGCAGTCCCTCCCTCCTGGACTTGCAGCACGAACGAATAGTCGCGCAGTGCCTCTCTGGGGAGCGTCAATAGGGCAAGCAGCAGTGGGCGCAGCTCCTGGCGGTGTTCGTCATAACGACGCAGCAGATCGATGGGGCTCATCTCAGCCATGGCATCCTCCTTGTGAGGGGATCAGGGTGTCACCGCTGTATTGCAATAAGTGTGCGCAGTTGGGGGAGGCGTAGATGGCTTAAGGGTCCTTCGGCTGCCCTCTGGTGGGGCGCTGAGCGAAAGTCTGCACCCAAGTGGTGAAGTGGGAACAAGAAATAAGGGGCCATGAGGCCCCTTCGTTGCATGCCACTGGGCCGCTTAGCCGGCCAGTTTGGCGAAGCTGCGCTCGGCGGCCGCCAGGGTGTGCTCGATCTCCTTGTCGCCATGGGCCAGCGACAGGAAGCCGGCTTCATAGGCACTGGGCGCCAGGTAAACCCCCTCTTCCAGCATCAGGTGGTAGAAGCGTTTGAACTGCTCCATGTCGCAGCGAGTGACCTGATCAAAGCGGGTGATGGTCGGCTCGCTACTGAAGAAGAAGCCGAACATGCCGCCCACCTGGTTGATGGCCAGTGGGATGCCGTGTTTGGCGGCAGCGGCCTTGAACCCCTCGGCAATGCGGGCGGTCTTCTCATTGAGCGCCTCGTAAAGCCCCGGTTGCTCAAGCAGATCCAGCATGGCTAGGCCCGCCGCCATGGCGATGGGGTTACCGGAGAGGGTGCCCGCCTGATAAACGGGGCCGGTCGGGGCGATGTGCTGCATGATCTCGCGCTTGCCGCCGAAGGCGCCCACCGGCATGCCGGCACCGATGATCTTGCCGAGGGTGGTGAGATCCGGCGTGATGCCATAGTGGCCTTGGGCACCTTGCTTGGAGACTCGGAAACCGGTCATCACCTCGTCGAGGATCAGCACGGCTCCGTGGCGATCGCAGAGGGCGCGCAACCCTTCAAGAAAGCCTGGAACCGGCGGGATACAGTTCATGTTGCCGGCCACCGGCTCGACGATGATGCAGGCGATCTCCTGGCCATACTGGGCGAAGGCCGCCTCGACCGAGGCGAGATCGTTATAGATGCAGGTGAGGGTGTGCTTGGCAAAATCGGCCGGTACCCCAGGGCTGTTGGGCTGGCCCAGGGTGAGGGCGCCGGAGCCGGCTTTGACCAACAGGGAGTCGGCGTGGCCGTGGTAGCACCCCTCGAATTTGACGATCTTATCGCGGCCGGTATAACCGCGGGCCAGGCGGATCGCGCTCATGGTCGCCTCGGTACCAGAGTTGACCATGCGCACCTGCTCCATGGACGGGAGGATGGCGCGTACGCGCTCGGCCATGCGCACTTCAATTTCGGTGGGGGCGCCGTAGCTGAGCCCCTTCTCGACAGCCGTTATGACGGCGGCCTTGATGGCCGGGTGGTTGTGGCCGAGCAGCATGGGACCCCAAGAGCCGATGTAGTCGACGTAGGCCTTGCCATCCACATCATAGAGGTAGGCGCCATCGGCTCGCTCGATGAAGACCGGGGTGCCGCCGACACCGTTGAATGCACGCACCGGGGAGTTCACACCGCCCGGAATGCTCTGGCGAGCCTGCTCGAACAGCTGATCTGACTTTGACATGGATCATCCTTAGCTGGAGTTATGGGGGGCACGGTGGCTTGGAACCATCTGGGGTTCGGATGGGAAAGTGGCTGCGCCCGTGCCAAAAACCGCCTGACTATACCAGAAGGTGAAAAGGCTTGGCAGAATCGAGCCTGGCGCAGCTCCTGCCATATCCCCCTCTATGCTCTCTTCCTTTCTGTCGTCTGCCGGGGGCGGCGGGCACGCTTGATGTTGTGTCTGAGGATTGGTGCTGTGTGGTCAGATTTGATCGGTTGGCGGCTCTCAGTCGGTAGCTGGGGGCCGCTGTGAACGCTTTGCTGGGGGGAATGGATACCCCATCTGAGCGCGGGGGACTACGCGAGTGCGCCCCTGTTCTTGGCTTTGCGGCACGACTGGTCGCAATGCTCATCTGTTTTTGCTCCGGCAAGCCAAGCGGGATCTTGGCGCCGATGCTGGCGTTGGAAACCCATGTCTGGCATGACGTTCAGCGACGTTGTAAACCGAGTCTTTCCATCTCGGGCTCGAGCCCGGCGCCTTTGCGCTCCCACAATAGAGAGCATTCTGGTTTGTGCGATGACGGATAACTATCCACTGATCTGGCTGGCGAGGTTCATCACGGTGGAGGCCCCGCTGGTGCTGTGGCGTCTGGAGAACAGACCCGTTTATGGCCAAATGCAGGCACGCTCTTTGTGCCTTGTCAGTTTCCTAAAGCCGCTGTCCACTGGTTAAAGCACACCATGGCTGGCACACTTTAACCCGCAGATGCCGTCACGAGCGAGGAACACGATATGCTGAGATTAACCGCAAGAGGCTGGTGGTTGCTTGGCCTGTTACCCGGTTTACTGCTCGGATATCTGGGGGGAAACTGGCGAGAGGTGAGCAGCGGTAATCTGGTTGAGATGCAGCAGAAGACCCTCGCTATGCAAGGTGATGGCCTGACTCGCCTGCGTAAAGTGCTTGAGGTGCGCGATACCCAACTGATGACCCAGAAGAGTGCGCTCGAGCAGTTGCAGCAAACTCTCAAGCTTCAGGAGAGCCAGCTACAAGATCAAAAACGCCAATTGGCCTTCTATGAGCGGATCATGCGTCCGAGCGAGGAGGTGCCCGGGGTTGTCATCGATAATCTGACGTTGGAGGCGACCAGTGTGGCCGGACGCGTTCACTATCGGCTTGCGCTGATCCAGCCCTCCCGGCAACGGGATCGCTATCGCGGTCAGGTAACTGTGCGTGTGGAGGGGAGCCTGAATGGCAAACCGAAGGCGTTGGGAGCGGCCGATCTTGGCATGAAGGCTGGGGAGCGCCGCTACGCCTTGCGTTACTTCCAACTGCTGGAAGGCAACTGGCAACTGCCTGCGGGATTTGTACCGGATAAGGTGATCATCTCAATTGCCAAGCAGGGGAATCAGCCGGCGCAAAAGCTGACGGCAGGATGGAATGAGGTGCTCAAACCCCTGGTGGCGCCTGCGGCGGTATCTGATGCTAGTGCAACGCAGGGTTGAATACTTGAACCCGATGGTCGGGTATTGGATAATCGCCGCGTTACCATGGTAAAGAGGTCAGAAATGAGCGTAGAAGTCATGGCGCCGTTGCCAATCCAGATGACGGATGCGGCAGCCAATAAGGTGAAGGCCCTGATCACCGAAGAGGAAAATCCGGAACTCAAACTGCGGGTTTACATCACGGGTGGCGGCTGTTCCGGCTTCCAATATGGCTTCACCTTCGATGAGAAAGTCAACGAAGGCGACACCGTGGTGGAGAAGAGCGGCGTGGTCATGGTGGTTGATCCCATGAGCCTGCAATATCTGGTCGGTGGTAGTGTGGACTATACCGAAGGGTTGGAAGGCTCGCGTTTTACCGTGACCAACCCCAACGCCACCACCACCTGCGGTTGTGGTTCCAGCTTCTCTATTTGAATTCAAGGCCCTGCGGGGCCTTCTCTCTATACAGACCAGCCCATCCTTTTTCAGCCCCTCCTTTGGATCATTAACGCCATGGCATCCCATCACCAACGTTGAGGGTCGACTCTAGGTTACTAAGGTTTTGAGTCGCTCATCTTCAGGGTGAGAAAAATAAAAACGATGCCGGGGTGGCGATCGCGTAGTGACGAGCCATACTTGTTTTCCACACCGCGTGTTTGGGTGGATCGGTCAGGGAGATGACTGGTTGGTTGATGTTTAATCAATGGCACATTTTTTCAATTATTTTTGATAAACTCCTTGCCTCTCTTGGTTTGCTCCCTATAATGCGCCCTCACCAGCACGGCGGATGACGCCAAATGGTCAGTGAGTTGGCATGAGCCAGCCCGCTGCGAAAGAAAAGCCGCCACGGCGCTTGACTTTCGA
>NZ_CDBY01000014.1 GCF_000820125.1 Aeromonas simiae
TAAATATTGAAGGCCTTCCCAGACGGGAAGGCCTTTTTGCTTTTGCATTGAGGCATTTATCGCTGAATCGCTGAATCGCTGAATCGCCGGACGACGGAAGAGGGTCGCTATAATCTCTACCTTCGGATACCCCCTCAGCCCTGTGTTTCACCCTCTGCCATTCGCGCGGCAGTCACCCCGTCACGCAAGAGCAGCCCAGTCGAGCGACTGGGCTTTTTTCGTTTGGAGCGAGGGGTAGCGGCGTGCTCGAATATATCAGGTACCCGGATGCGCCATCGCAATCGAAGCCGGGCCCGTTGGCGTGACCTTCCGAGAAAGAGAGTTTTTTGTCGCGCTTGGCCATGGAGGAATAGGCTGTTTTTCTAAACGGCGCTCCCTTCATGTTAGGAAAAAGCGCCTCTGGTCATTCTCTTGTCGTTTTTTGAACATAGGATAGGGACAACGTTCGACCGGTTTTTGCCGCCTGCGATCAACAAAAGCCGGCATTTGTGGTCATTCCAGACGGTGTGGGGTTTGTTTCGCAGCCTGAACTCGGTAAAGTAAGGACATGTCTGCGAGGCTGGCAGGCCTCCTCGCCAATTTCTCTGACACTTAACATGCGGTATTGCTATGGAACAAGTAAACAAATCTGCATTCAGCGATGTACTGGAATATGTTCGTATGTCCCGTCGCCAGAATAAGCTCAAGCGTGAGATTCAGGATATCGAGAAGAAAATCCGTGATAACCAAAAGCGGGTGCTGCTGCTCGACAACCTGAGTGACTACATCAAACCCAACATGAGCGTGGAAGAGATCCAGGCTATCATCGCCAACATGCGCACCGACTATGATGAGCGTGTTGACGAGTACATCATCAAAAATGCTGAGCTCTCCAAGGAGCGTCGTGAGCTCTCAACCAAGATCAGAGCGATGAGCTCCCAGAAGTAAATTCGAACCGGTCGTCAGACCGGTTTTTCATTTTTATCTCCTGTGTGAATGGTTCCAGTCAGCAACCCCCCAGGGCTGCTTTGCCTTTTTGCCCCGCCCCCTGTTACCATCAATTCAGACACGCATCCTTATCTGCATGCGTGCTGATGGATAACAATTCTTATAAGTTGCGCAACCATCATGGAGCTTCATATGGGCGCATCAAAACAGACGGATTCAAACATAGTGGCACCTGAGGATAATTCCGTGGTTAAGCCGGCTAAACGCCGTTTTTCCTGGTTTAAATGGCTGTTTTGGCTTCTCTTTCTCCTCATCGTCGGGGCCGCAGTAGCATTGCTGCTGTTCGAGATGAAGACCTCGACTCTGCAATCGCGTGAGTTCTCACGCTATGCCTCTGACCTGACCTATCAGGTTGAGCCTGGCTCCAGCTCCCATATCGTGTTTCCCAGCGAAGGCCCCTTCGACAAGCGGCTGGGCTATGTCGCTCTGCCTGGCATTCAGGAGCGCTTGCAGCAACGTGGTTTCGAGGTGCATCAACAAGTGCGCTTCTCCGATGAGTTACAGAACTATGCGGAGCACGGCTTCTTCGTGCCCTATACCGAGAAGGTGCAGGCGGGCCTCACGCTGCATGATTGCCGCGCCGAGTCGGTCTACCAGTTCCGTTACCCCAGCCACCACTATCCCAAATTCGATTCGATCCCCGAATTGGTGGTTCAGTCGCTGCTGTTTATCGAGAACCGGGAGCTGCTGAGTGACAAGGAGCCACTGGCTAATCCTGCGGTGGACTGGCCCCGTTTCGTGAAGGCGGCCGTCTCGCAGCTGGGTAAGGCGCTGGATGTGCAGGAGCAGTCCGCAGGCGGCAGTACGTTGGCGACCCAGGTCGAGAAGTATCGCCACTCACCGGATGGATTGACCCTCTCTCCCAAGGAGAAGCTGCGGCAGATGATCTCCGCCAGTATCCGAGCCTACCGTCTTGGCCCGGAAACGCTGGAGGCTCGCAAGCTGGTTGCCTGGGCCTACCTCAACTCGGTGCCGCTTTCGGCGGCGCCTGGCTATGGCGAGGTACATGGGCTGGGCGATGGTCTGTGGGTCTGGTTTGGGGCCGACTTCGAACGAGTGAACCAGTTACTCGATCCGACCCTTGACTCTGAGGCCAGCCTGGCCGAGCGTGGCCTGGCTTTACGCCAGGTTGTGTCGCTGATGATCGCGCACCGTCGCCCCTCTTATTATCTGGCTCAGGGGCGTGAGGATCTGGCGACATTGACCGACAGCTACCTGCGCCTGTTCCTGCAGGAGGGGATGATCGATCCCCCGCTGATGGAGGCCGCCCTCAAGGCTCAGCTTAAGTTCCGTCAGTTTGCTGTGGACCCTGCCATGGTCCGGGTCAACAACACCAAGGGATTGCAGGTGGCGCGCTTGCGTCTGAGCCGTCAGCTCGGGGTGCAGCTCTACGATCTCGACCGCATGGATCTCACCGCCGATACCAGCCTCAATTTCGAGTTGCAGGATAAGGTCACCGCCTACCTGCATCAGTTGGCGGATCCCGCCTTTGCCGCGCAGGTCGGGTTGTTTGGCGAGCGCCTGCTCTCGCCTGAGAAGACCGGTGATGTGCGCTACAGCTTCACCCTGTTCGAGCGCACCGACGATGGTTTCCGGGTGCGGGTGCAAACGGATAACACGGATCAACCGTTCGACATCAATGAAGGGAGCAAGCTAGAGCTGGGCTCCACCGCCAAGTTGCGGGTGCTGACCACCTATCTCGAGATCATCGCCGAACTGCACGATCGCTATGGCGAGATGCCGGCGGAGTCTCTGCGCAAGATGGAGCTGGAGGCGCAGGATAACCTGAGCCGCTGGGCCATCGGTTGGCTGCGAACCAGCAAGGAGCGCGGGCTCTCCCCCATGCTGGAGGCGGCGCTCGATCGCAAATATTCGGCCAGCCCTTACGAGGGGTTCTTCACCGGTGGTGGTATGCACACCTTCAACAACTTCCGCAAGGAAGATAACGGCCGCATGCCGACCCTACGCGATTCGCTGCGCGAATCGATCAACCTGCCTTTCGTGCGGCTGCTGCGCGACATCGCCCGCTACAGCCTCTACAAGGAGGGCAACCGCGCCCAGCTGATGAAAGATGACAGGGATCCGCGCCGCACCGAGTATCTGGTGCGCTTCGCGGACAAGGAAGGACAGACCTACCTGCTGCGCTTCTGGCGCAAGTATCAGGGCAAAACCGCGGAGCAGCGGATGGATACCTTCCTCGATGGCCTCAAGCCGAGTGCGGTGCGTCTGGCGGCGGTACACCGCTATCTCTTCCCCCAGGCCGGGCTGGACGAGTTCAGGGCCTTCCTCGACACGCGGTTGCCCAAGGCGCTGCGCAATGTGTTGACCGAAAGGCGGATCCAGCAGCTCTATGACACCTACGGCCCCGGCAAGTACTCCCTGCCGGATCAGGGTTACATTGCCCGGGTGCACCCGCTCGAGTTGTGGTTGCTCGGCTACCTGAAGTCTGCGGAGCAGGCGACCTTCCGCGATGCGGTGGAAGCGAGCAGGGACGAGCGCCAGGAAGTCTACGGCTGGCTCTTCAAGACCCGTCATCGCAGTGCCCGCGACAGTCGGATCCGCACCATGCTGGAGGTTGAGGCGTTCCTCGATATTCACCAGCGTTGGCAGCGGCTGGGTTATCCCTTCGATCATCTGGTGCCTTCACTGGCCACCGCGCTGGGTAGCTCTGGCGATCGTCCGGCCGCACTGGCGGAGCTGATCGGGATCATCGTAAACGATGGGGTCAGGTTGCCGACCTTGCGCATCGATCGCCTCGAGTTTGCCAAAGGCACGCCGTTTGAGACCGAGTTCCTGCCCAAGCGGGATGCCGGGATTCGGGTGTTGCCAAGCGAGGTCGCCACGGCATTGCGTGGGGCTCTCTCTCAGGTGGTGGAGGCCGGCACGGCGCGCCGTATTTCAGGGGCCTTCAAGCTGGCCGATGGCTCGCCTGTCGTCATGGGGGGCAAGACGGGGACGGGGGATAACCGGATCCAGAGCGTGGGGCGCTATGGCAATGTCATCAGCTCTCAGGCTCGCAACCGGACGGCAACCTTTGTCTTCTATCTGGGCAGTGATCACTTCGGTACCCTGACGGCCTATGTGCCGGGAAGCGCCTCAGACAAGTTCCGCTTTACCTCGGCGTTGCCGGTGCAGGTGCTCAAGGGCATGGCGCCGGTATTGGTCCCCTATCTGGAGCCCGGCACACACACCCAGTGTCGGGTGCCACTCACTCACTGAACGGGGGCCGCAAGGCCCCTTCTTACTGCTGGAGCCCCGATGTTATACAGCTTTTGCGCCACTGCCCGTGGCCCGCTGCTGGTCGCCGTCGATGACGATGGCCTGCGTCATGTGGAGTTTTGTGAGGGAGAGAGCCCACAGCCGATATTGCCAGAGTGGCGGCGCGATGACGGGGGACTACGCCCCTATCTGGAGCAGTTCGAGGCCTATTTTAGCGGGCGCTTGACCCGATTCGATCTGCCGCTCGCGGCGCGCGGCACCCCGTTTCAGATGGCGGTATGGGCCACCTTGCGCGAGATCCCCTATGGCCAGACCGTGAGTTATCGCGAGATTGCCGAGGCCATCGGTAACCCGAAGGCGGTGCGGGCCGTGGGGGCGGCCAATGGACGCAATCCCCTCAGTGTGATCGTGCCCTGCCACCGGGTCATTGGCAGCGGGGGCGCATTGACCGGCTATGCCGGCGGTTTACCGATCAAGGCGTGGCTGCTTGAGCATGAGCGGCGCGTTGCAAAGATGAACGCGGGATGAAGTAATGGCTCATATCACCTTCAGAGAGGCGGGCGTAAGGTGGATTTGCACTCAAGGCCGATAACGGTTTGGGTGGCACCATGTGACGCTTCCAATCTGTTTTTTCCCCAGCGCCTCTTCGAGGCGCTTTTTTTATCTCTCATCGCCATAAAAAAGCCCGCCGGATGGCGGGCAGAAATGACAAGGTGCTTTGTCAGGAAAGGGTGAGGAAGAGGCCCGCGAGGCAGGCGCTCATCAGGTTGGCGAGCACCCCAGCCAAAATGGCGCGCATGCCAAAGCGGGCGATGAAGGCCTTGCGTTCGGGCACCATGGCGCCGAGGCCGCCGATCAGAATGGCCATGGAGGAGATATTGGCTGTCAATCAGCATCGAAA
>NZ_CDBY01000015.1 GCF_000820125.1 Aeromonas simiae
ACCTTCGCCCACCCCCTGCACACCGAGAGCGCCGGCCTGCCCGCCCCGACCCGAACCCTACTGCTGCACGGCGACGACCCGGCAGAGAAGCGCCGCGAGCTGCTCGACTACTTCACCCAGACCTTCGAGCTCTACGAGCGCCTGTTCGACTGTCTGGCCGACGAGCGCGCCTGGTTCACCAAGGCGATCCGCCTGCGCCATCCGCTCATCTTCTACTACGGCCACACCGCCGCCTTCTTCATCAACAAGCTGATCGCCGCGCGCCTCATCGACGAGCGCATCGACCCGCGTATCGAAGCCATGGTGGCCATCGGGGTCGACGAGATGAGCTGGGACGATCTCGATGAGCGCCACTACGACTGGCCGAGCGTCGGCGCGTTGCGCCACTACCGCGCCAAGGTGCGCGAGCGGGTGATCCACTTCATCGAGCAGATGCCGCTGACCCTGCCGATAGACTGGCAGAGCCCGGCCTGGGCCATCCTGATGGGCATAGAGCATGAGCGCATCCATCTGGAGACCTCGAGCGTGCTGATCCGCCAGCTGCCGCTGGCCTGGGTACGCCCCCAGCCCCACTGGCCCGCCTGCCCTCAGGCCCGGCGCGATCGCACTAGCGTGCCGGCCAACACCCTGCTGGCGGTGGCCGGCGGCGAGGTGGTGCTCGGCAAGCGGGATGACACCTACGGCTGGGACAACGAGTACGGCGAGCGGCGGATCACTCTGGCCCCCTTCCAGGCGAGCCGGCTGCTGGTGAGCAACGCCGAATTCTTCGCCTTTGTGGAGGCCGGCGGCTATACCGAGCGCCGCTTCTGGGACGACGAGGGGTGGGGCTGGCGTGAATTTGCCGACGCCGCCATGCCCAGCTTCTGGGTCGGCGATCCGGGGGCCCCCGAGGCCCTGCGGCTGCGCCTGATGACAGAGGAGGTTAACATGCCGTGGGACTGGCCGGTCGAGGTCAATCAGCTCGAGGCCGCCGCCTTCTGCCGCTGGAAGAGCGAGGTGACCGGCCTACCGGTGCAGCTGCCAAGCGAAGCCGAGTGGATGCACCTGCGCCAGCGCATCGCGCTGGATCAGCCGACCTGGCCCAGGGCCCCCGGCAATCTCAACCTGGAGTACTGGGCCTCCTCCTGCCCGGTCGATCGGTTCCAGCAAGAGGCGTTTTGCGATCTGGTGGGCAACGTCTGGCAGTGGACCAGTACCCCCATCGATGGCTATGAGGGGTTCAAGGTGCACCCCCTCTACGACGACTTCTCCACCCCCACCTTCGACGGCAAGCACAACCTGATGAAGGGGGGCAGCTGGATCAGCACCGGCAACGAGGCGATCGCCGCCGCGCGCTATGCGTTTCGCCGCCACTTCTTCCAGCACGCCGGCTTTCGCTATCTGGTGTCGCACCACCGGGAGGCCCGCACCATTAACCCCTACGAGACCGACACCCTGGTGGCCCAGTACCTGGACTTTCACTACGGCCCGAGCCACTTCGGGGTGCCCAACTACAGCCAGACCCTGGCTACGTTGGCGGCCGAGCTTACCCCCAACCATCAGCGGGCGCTCGACATCGGCTGCGCCGTGGGCCGCACCAGCTTCGAGCTGGCCCGCCACTTCCAGCACGTGGACGGGGTCGACTACTCGGCCCGCTTCATCGACGTGGCGCTGGCCATGACCCGGCAGGAGGGGTTCCGCTACGCCGTGCCGCTGGAGGGAGATCTGGTGGACTATCGGCAGGCCCGGCTGGCCGACCACGCGCTCGGGGCCGAGCAGGCGGCGCGCATTCATTTTAGCCAGGGGGACGCCTGCAACCTCAAGCCCAAGTACGACCACTACGATCTGGTGCTGGCCTCAAACCTCATCGACCGGCTGCGCGAACCCGCCCGGTTCCTGCAAGAGATAGGCCGGCGCCTGCGCCCGGGCGGCATCCTGCTGCTCACCAGCCCCTATACCTGGCTTGAGGAGTACACCCCCAAGGCCAACTGGCTCGGCGGGGTGCGGGAGAACGGCGAGGCACTGACCACCCATCAGGCCCTGCAACGGCTGCTAGCGGCGGAGTTTGAGGAGGTGGGCACACCGAGCGACGTGCCCTTCGTGATCCGCGAGACGGCCCGCAAGTACCAGCACACACTGGCCCAGCTCACCGTCTGGCGCAGACGGGGTTAACGCCACCAGGGGCCTGCGGGCCCCTTTGGTGAGCATGCCTTGCCACCCGATAAAGCGGCCCGTCATGGGCCGCCCACGGGGGCCGCGACTATGCGATCAGCCAGCCCCTTGATCCAGCTTCCATCGCGCTTTCCAGATTGGTGCGCTTATGGCACTGGGCTATCAACTAGATGCAGCCTGTCATTTTCTGAAAGACCGATACCATCTTGCCCCTGAACAACCGTCTCCCTGCGTCCCCTTGCATCACTCCCCTCACCCGGCGACGCAGCTAATACAATGGTGAGCGTTCCAAAATTCAACTTTTAGGCAACAATATATATTTAAAATAATAATTTTAGTAACCGCGAACCAAATAAAGTAATAAACATACCACACCGACTAAAAGCATCCATAAGATAGCTGGGCCATAGTTTCCTTTTTGCGCTTCCGATGCTAAATATGCATTGAATTCTTTTTTACTCTGATGTCGCCCGTATGCTGAACCAGTATTATGGTGCCCTAGTGGCGTTGAGCCTGTATTAACATATTCCTTCCCTGCTGCTAGAGAAGGTAGTGGTCCAAAATCAGCTTTTCCTTCTGCTGTAACAACATACCAACTTGAGCCATCTTTGATGATGAAACGACCATCACCTACAGCATATTGGCCTGCTTTAATTTTTTTAATAGAAACCATCGGCGACTCCTTCTGCCTAATGTTTGATCAAGAAGCGGGCTTTAGTCCATCCCAGCGAGCGATTTGAACCACTAGTTAGGGGCCACATAACTCGGTTCATAAACGATTTCAAACTCAGGACCAAGCTCTGTTTGAAGCTCCGATAAAAAAGTGAGTACTTCGGTTTCAAATTTTTCGCATTCATCGGGGCCCCAAGGGCCTGGATCGGGCGGGTAGTCCCAATTTAAGGCGGTATCGTGCCACTGAGATAATGCGTTTAACCGTACGAGCATTGCATTGCTCAGAGGTAATTTGTCTTCAATAGGGCCGACATCAAACTCTTTTAATGCTGCGTCATTGCCGCACCACAAGGAACCTCCGCCCCACTCGAACATTAGTCTGATACTAAAAGCGCCGGACATTGATGAGTCTCTAACATTTGGTTACCTGATTACCCATGACCCT
>NZ_CDBY01000016.1 GCF_000820125.1 Aeromonas simiae
GGTTGGGGGGCTCGGGGCCATCTACGCCATCTTCGGGGGGATCAAGGCGATCGCCGTGGCGGATACGGTCAACGGGGTCGGGCTCATCACAGGGGGCCTGATGGTGACCCTGTTCGCCCTCGCTTATGTCGGTGATGGTGATGTGTGGAGTGGCATGGTTGAGGTCTACAGGAGTAACCCGGCCAAGTTCAACTCTATCGGGGCCGAAGACTCCCTAGTGCCCTTCTCGACCCTGTTTACCGGGCTCATCATCTCCAACATGTTCTTCTGGTGCACCAACCAGTCCATCGTACAGAAGGCGCTGGGGGCCAAGAATCTGGCGGAGGGACAGAAGGGGGTGCTGTTGTGCGCCTTCTTCAAGCTGATGATCCCCTCCATCATCATCCTGCCCGGCATCATCGCCTTTCATATTTTCCAGGGGCAGATGGACAACCCGGACAACGCCTATCCGCGTCTGGTGCAACTGGTGCTGCCCGAGATGCTGGTCGGCTTCTTCGCCGCCGTGGTGGTGGGGGCCGTCTTTTCGACCTTTAGTGGCGGGCTCAACTCCTCGGTGGCGCTGTTTACCGTCAACATCTACCGCAAGAGCCTCAAACCCGACGCCACAGAGGCGCAGACCGTGATGCTGGGCAAGCGCCTTGGCCTCGGATTAGCCCTCATCGCCATGATAGTGGCCCCCTTGGTGGCGAATGCGCCGGATGGGTTGTTCTATCTCATTCAGCAGCTACAGGGGATCTTTAATGCCCCCATCCTGAGCGTGGTCCTCGTGGGCCTGCTGACCAAGCGGGTACCGGCGATCGCCGCCAAGCTGGGGCTGCTGTTTGGCATGTCGGCTTACATCCTGTTCAACTTCATCTTCAAGGTGGATCTCCACTTCTTCCATCTGCTGGGGATCCTGTTTGTCTTAAACGTCGTGTTCATGCTCATCATCGGCCACTTCTACCCGCAGGAGGCCTATCAGGAGGTGTACACCAAACAGGTGGACATCCAGCCCTGGAGCCTAGTGAAGCCGGTGGCCGTGCTCATCTCGCTTGGCTCCTTTTCCATGTATGTCTTTTTGGCCCACAACGTGCCCGGCTGGTTCATGTCCCTCTATTACGTGGTGGCCTTACTGTCGTTGGCATATGTCTTCTGGGCCATGGGGAGCGAGTTGCTGGGAACGAAGCGTTCGGTCGTGCCGGTGGATAAGTGAGCGTTGCGCGTACGGCCGCCTGTCGGGGCACGCTCCGCGTCTTGCAAGGAGGGAAATCATGTCGTTTGACCATGCCCTGCTGCCTAACATTCTGCACTTTCTCTCCACGGCCGATCCCTTCGATCTGCTGAGCGAGTCCGAACTGTCGGTGGTGGCCGGCGGTATCGACATCTCCTACTGGATGCCAGGCGAAGAGATCCCGGGGGAGCTCATTGCCGGGCAGGGGCTTTACATGGTGAGGGTGGGGGCGCTGGAGCAGCGCAACCGGGATCAGAGCCTGCGTGCTCGGCTGGGCAGCGGCGATCTGTTTGGTTTCAGCCAGCTTGAGCGAGCCGGTGAGTGCGACTACCAGGTCTATGCCATAGAGCCGAGCCTGCTCTACCGCATCCCCAAGCGGGTGCTCTATCAGGTCATGGCTCGCAACCCGGCACTCACGGATCACTTCGCCAGTGCCGAGCATCAGCGACTGTCGGCGCAGTGGCATGAGGCCCCCAGCGCGGAGGCCATGCTCTATCTCAAGCCGGTCGCTGAGCTGGTCAACCGGGAGGTGGTCGTGGTCCCGGCTGATGCCAGCATCATGGCGGTGGCGCAGGCGATGGTGCAGCAGCACCGCTCGAGCGCGCTGGTGATGGAGCAGCAGCGTTTACTGGGCATCGTCACGGACAGGGACATGACCAAGCGGGTCGTGGCCGAGGGGCGGCGCCTCGAGGAGCCGGTCAGCCGCGTGATGACGCCGCAGCCCTGCACCATCGAAAGCGATGCCACTGTGTTGCAAGCGGTCGAGCTGATGATGCGCCATAACGTGCGCAGCTTGCCGGTGCTGGAGCAAGGGCGGGTATGCGGCGTGCTCACCGCCACCAGTTTGGTGCAGCGCAGCCGGGTTCAGGCGGTGTTTCTCATCAGCCGGATCTACCGCCAGGAGTCGTGTTCGGCGCTGAGCGCGCTGGCCCGGCAGCGCCAGTGGCTGTTTGAGTCACTGGCGACCCACAGTGTTCCGGCCCAGAGCATCCAGCTCATGATGACCCAGATTGCCGATGCCTTTACCCGTCGGCTGCTGCAACTGGGGGAGCGGGAGTTGGGGCCCCCCCCGTGCGCTTATGCCTGGCTGGTGGCGGGCTCCCAGGCTCGCCAGGAGATGCACGCCCTGTCGGATCAAGATAACGCTCTGGTGCTGGCCGATGAGGCGGACGAGGGGGGGCGCGATTATTTCCGCCGTCTGGGGGCGTTTGTCTGCCATGGCCTGGTGGAGTGCGGTTACCCCTCCTGCCCCGGAGAGATGGTGGCCGCCAATCCCCTTTGGTGCGCCAGCCTGAGCGAGTGGCGCTCCCGCTACCTGCGTTGGGTGCGCGAGGCCGAAGCCGAGGCGCTGCTCAACGTGAGCGTTTTTCTCGATATTCGCTCGCCTTATGGCGAGCCGTCGTTGATCGCGCGGTTGCAAGAAAGCCTTAGCGAGACGATAGCGCAGCACCCCCGCTTTCTTGCCATCCTGGTGGCCAATTCGCTGCGCGTCACCCCGCCGCTTGGCCTGTTTCGCCAGTTTGTGCTGGCGCGGGATGGGGAGAACCGCAGCGTGCTCAACATTAAGCAGCAGGCCATTAACCTGGTGGTCGAGCTGGCCAGGATCTATGCCATGGCGGCCGGCAGCCGCGCCACTGACACGGCGAGCCGGCTGGCCGATGCCGTGCGTGAGGGGGTCATCAGTGAGGGAAGCTGCCGGGAGTTACTGGAGGCGTTTTATTTCATCAATCGGGTGCGCCTTTCCCAGCAGGGGCAGGCGATACGTGCCGGGCTGCGTCCGAGCGACGGCATTCCACCGGCCTCACTGAGTCAGTTCGAGCGCAACCATCTCAAGGATGCCTTTCGCATCATTGCGCGCACGCAGGAGGCGGCGGCCCTGCGCTTTCATGCCAGGGGGTTGCTGAGATGACTCTCGCATGGTGGCGTGATCGTCATCCGCTCGCGCGCCTGGAGCGCCGGCGCCGGCACTGGCTCACGCAGGTGGCGCACTGGCCCGAGCTGGTCGGGCTGCTCGGCGAGCCGTTTCCCGGCCCCAGCGCGGATCCTTGGTGTTTACCCATGCAGGTGCTGGATATGGAAGCCAGCGGGCTCGGTGAACGGGAGCGGCTGTTATCGGTCGGCACGCTGTCCATGCAGGCCGGCATGCTGCACCTGGGGCAGTCACAGCACTTCTACCTGGCCGGGCAGGGGGTGGCTCCCGGCACGGCCGTGATTAACCACATCACGCCTCAGGATCAGCTACGTGGCATTACGCCCAAGGAGGCATTGCGACGGCTGCTGGAGACGCTGCATGGCCGGGTGCTGGTGGCCCACGGCGCGGCCATTGAACGCCACTTCCTGCACCGCCTGCTGGCGGATCACTATCCCGGCGTTCCCGAGCCACCGCTTCTATGGCTGGACACCTTGTCACTCGAGCGCTCATTGAGCCGCCATCGCGGCAGCGGACGGCAGGACTACCGACTCAGTGAGGTGCGCCGTGAGCGGGGCTTGCCGGCCTATGTGGCTCATAACGCCCTGGCCGACACGGTGGCCACCGGTGAGCTGCTACTGGTGCAGATGAAAGAGATCCTGGCCGGGCAGCCGCCCACACTGGGTGCGCTCTATCAGCGGGTGGTCGCCGGACGATAAGTGGGAATAAAAATTCCATCGCGATCACAAATTGAATTTAAATTTTCATTGTAGGTTGTTTGTGAAATAAACGTTCCGTAAAAACGACAGGTGAAACGGTGATGGTCTTTTCGTCCCCGTCGCGTTCATCGAACAGGAGAGCTGGGTATGCAGAGGGTTCGCATCGGATTGATTGGTTCGGGGTACATCGGGCGGGCGCATGCAATCGCCTTTGCTCAGGCTCCCAGCGTATTCCCGCTCAAGGGGAGGTTGGTGCGTGAGATGGTGGCGGAGATCACCCCTGAGCTGGCTCGGCAGAAGGCCGACGAGCTGGGGTTTCACCGCTCGACGGGGGATTGGAGGAGGCTGGTCGCCGATCCTGACATCGATGTGGTCGATATCTGCTCGCCCAATTACCTGCACAAGGAGATGGCGCTTGAGGCTCTGCGCCACGGCAAGCACGTCTACTCGGAGAAGCCGTTGGCCTTGAATGCCAGTGATGCCAAAGAGATGGCCATCGCTGCCAGCGTGGCGGGCGTCAAGACACTGGTGGGGTTCAACTACATGAAGAATCCCACGGCCAGCCTGGCCCGCGAGATCATTGCCAGCGGTGAAATCGGTGAGGTGGTGCACTTTTACGGGACCCACAACGAGGATTACATGGCCGATCCCCAGGCCCCCATCCATTGGCACTGTCTGAAGGCGAGCGCGGGCCTGGGGGCGCTTGGCGATCTGGGCGCCCACATCGTCAACATGGCTCACTTTCTGGTGGGGGATATTGAGCAGGTATGCGGGGATCTGCAAACCGTGATCACCCACAGGCCCGAGGTGGCCGGCTCTGAGGCCATGGTGGCCGTCGAGAACGAGGATCAGGCCCATGCCATGCTGCGTTTTACCTGCGGCGCGCGCGGGGTGATCGAGACCTCCCGCATTGCCTGCGGCCGCAAGATGGGGCTCAGCTATGTGGTGACGGGCACGAAAGGCAGCCTCGCCTTTACCCAGGAGCGGATGGCGGAACTGAAACTCTATCGCCACGACGATCCCGCCGCACGCCAGGGCTTCAAGACCATACTGCTGGGCCCAGCACACACCGACTACGCCCCTTTCTGTGGGGGGGCGGGGCACGGCATTGGCTTTAACGACCAGAAAACGGTGGAGGTGCGCGATCTGATCGATGCCATCGCCACCGGTGGCCCTCTTTGGCCCGACTTTGAGGAGGGGTGGCGCGTCTCGCAGGTACTCGATGCAATCGCCCTTTCACATGCAAAGGGGCGCTGGGTGGCGGTCGCCGAATGCTAGACGGTGATATTCCCCTTTTCCCATGGCCACTTTGGAGCGGCGTGACGAGTGATGGAACCAACAATGGAATCACAGATGAAAAGTAAGAAAAAAAAGCTCGATCTGATCTGCCTTGGCAGGGTGGCGGTGGATCTCTACGGCCAGCAGATCGGGGCTCGCCTTGAGGAGATGGGCTCCTTTGCCAAGTATCTTGGGGGGTCATCTGGAAATGTCGCCTTCGGTACGGCTCGTCTTGGCCTGGCATCAGCCATGCTGGCCAGGGTAGGGGATGAGCACATGGGGCGTTTTCTGCGCGAGGAACTCACCCGCGTGGGCTGCGATACCCGCTATCTCATCACCGATCGGGAGCACCTAACGGCATTGGTGCTCCTCGGCATCAAGGATCAGGAGACCTTTCCGCTCATCTTCTACCGGGAGAATTGCGCCGATATGGCGCTCACCCGTGATGATATCGATGAGGCCTACATTGCATCGGCCCGTTGTCTGGCCATTACCGGGACGCACCTCTCCCACCCCAAGACCCGGGATGCGGTACTGACCGCATTGGGTTATGCCCGCCAGCATGGGTGTCAATCAGCATCGA
>NZ_CDBY01000017.1 GCF_000820125.1 Aeromonas simiae
ACGTCCCCGTCGCTGTCCAGACCGACCACGTCATTGCCCGCCATCGCCAGGCGGATCGCCCCGCCGTCGGTTGCCGACAGGGTTGTCGCGAGCGAGCCGCCGCTGGGGATCCCCACCAGACTCAAGCTACTACTGATACTGCCAGCACCATCCGCACCATAACTGCCGCCGATGGAAAACAACGCCAGCAGACCACCATTAAAAGTTGTCGTTACTTGTGCCAAGTGACCATTATCGTCATTGACGTAACTATCGTTATTCTCCCCAGTAGCATAATGATCACTATTACCCTGAGTTTCATCCAGGGTAACCATAAAACCATTTATGGTTGGAGAATTGACGATGACATTTAAAGAGGGGACATCGTCGAGAATATTGATATTTAAAGTGGCATTAGAGGTATCACCATCCACATCAGCCAATACTACGCTTAGTGTTTCTTGTAACAGAGAATCACTAACTGGTTGTGTATGCTGTTCACTTTCAAGCAAGGTGTACGTATAAGAAACGGAACCTTGCCCAGTAATAGAATTAAAATTGATAGAATTGATAACCAACGTATTTCCAAGAGGAGTGGTTATGGATATCGGTAGGGGAGCAGCCGAATTATCACTCATTAATAATGTGCCACCCACAGACAAGGTTTGAACCCCATCCTGCGCACTGAAGGTAAAAACACCACTCTGGCTAAGTTGATTTTGGTTAGGATCAGAGCCATCGGGAAAATGACTCTCACTAACCGTAAGGTCTTCACTATTAACAGATACTGGGCTATCTATTGGGTCAATAACAATCGTCAACGTTGACCCAACTTGAGCTACTCCATCAAAAACGACATAACTGATGGACGGAATGTCGCCATCATAGTTAGGAACGGGAGTAAACGTAAAAGAGCCATCAACATTAATGATGAGCGTACCAATTCCTGTCAGGGTCGCAGGCACACCAGCCGGCACACCAACATTAATCCCCCAGTTGTAAGTCAGTACGCTTGACTCATCAGGGCCATCCGGATTTACCGTATTATCGAGCACATTACCGGATACACTCTCCCCTTCAATAACAGTCACCGTTTCATTGCCATCAGAAAGTTGATTATCCAAGATTGGGCTGGCATCGATGGTCTGATCGACTAAAGGTATTGTTCCATAGGTTGTATCAAACCCCGCTTCTGCAAGCGTGGCATCACCGACGCGATCGATAACCACAAAGCCACCGTTCCCGCTGGAACCTGCCACACCACCAATACCGCCGCCGCCAGGACCCGCAGCCGGCGCACCACCCGCCGCTGAGGCTTGAAATGCCTGGGTCGGATCCACACCTTGCAATATTGCTTGTTGTAATGCGGCAATATCACCTGTCGGTGCTGTCTGCGCCGTTTGACCGCCGTTCTCTTGGGGAGTCCCTTCCTGAGATGGAGCAATTGCTTGCTCTACTGGGACATGCTCCGGGGTGGTATTCTGATGATCAACTGGGACCAACCATATTTTCGCGTCATCAGCCAGTTCAATCACGACACCTTTTTGCAAAACATCACCCTTCTTTATCTGACTCCCATGGGTGTTGCCTGCCATGACCCATGCCTGTCCCTGAATCTCAGTGACAGTCGCTGTGTTTTCTACTTTTTGAGTACGCACGGTGGATCTCCTATCAGCTTTCAATCGCTCCAGACTAAAAAGTAGAAAGCCTCAACCTAAACAACCTTATCAATTTATCGAACTGCCAGTCGTAAGATGGGCAGCTATAGAGAAGAAAATAAATAGTTAAAAAACACATTAAAAATCATACTATTACGGATTGCAGTATGAATTGGCGTGCTAACATAAACCACATTTGACTTAACAAAGTAATAAAAAAAACGCCCGAAGGCGTTTTTTATTCTATTTTGTTTATTTAACTCAAAGGGTGTGCCGCTCTGACAAACCCCTGATAACCATCTATATGCAACTTGGCAAGCGCTTGAACCTGAGCATCGCTCTCTACTCTCGTCGCAATCGTTGTGGCACCCGCATTGTGTGCCGTGCGGCATACCGCAGCAAGAAACGCAGTGTCAGCCCCCTCTTCAAGGATCTGACTGGTATAACCATGGTCAACCTTTACATAGGCTGGCTGCAACAGTTCTAAATATCCAAGAGAGTGGAAGTGCCGACCATAATAGTCAACCCCCCAACTGAACCCCTTCTCCTTTAATATTTTAACAAATAATGAAACTTCAGATTGATGCTTCATAATAACACTTTCTGGGATCTCAAATACCAGACGTTCTTTTAAAGAGACTTCTTTATCCAAGAGGCCATCGATCCACTTTATAAAATCTTCAGATACAATACTATTTGGCATTAAATTAATTGCAAGATGCAATTCAGTGTGACGAGCTAAAATATCACATGCCATGGTAAGTACCGCTTGATCAAAATCACAGCCCATTTTAAATTGCTCTACGGCTGGCATGAATTGACTCGCAAAAAAGTCTTGTTCATTCTTATGTATGAATGTGAATAACTCCTCGTGAATAATAGCACCATCTCCAAAGCGACATGCGGGCTGAGCCTTAAAGCGTAGTAGTTGGTCACGAATGGCTTCCTGCACTAAATCACGCCATGCCATACGCCCCATTATATTG
Source organism: Aeromonas simiae (assembly GCF_000820125.1). Classification (GTDB taxonomy): domain Bacteria; phylum Pseudomonadota; class Gammaproteobacteria; order Enterobacterales; family Aeromonadaceae; genus Aeromonas; species Aeromonas simiae. Next base: position 2,624 of record NZ_CDBY01000017.1, read on the forward strand.
GCACTATCATCACCTGATACGATGATAGCTCCACGTCTCTCATTACGAGCTCGGCCTAGTGCATTATCAGCCTTAGTCAGAAGAGTGGGCAAATCTTCATTACACTCTCGAATAACAACACCGATGACAGAAAGAGGGTGCCCCTCATCTATTGGATTTACGACTAAATCCATGATGCGTTCGTTAATTTTATCTGCCAACGTTAACAGCTCATTTTTTTCCGTTGTTGGATAAAGAACTGCATATTCTGTTGCGGAAATCCTAGCAATAGCACTATCAGTTTTTACATTAATAAGTTCTTTAAGTATAGTGGCTATCGACTTCACCATATTATCTCGAGCAGAGAACCCTTCCTCTCTGTATATATCATCAAGTAAGTCAACAGCGACCAATAAGAGCCCACCTTGTCCTGATTCAGCAATCCACGCATTAACTTGAGAGACAAAATAGGCTCGGTTACCTAACCCTGAAACAGCGTCAAGATAAGCTCTTTCTCTTAACTTCTCAGCCTCTTCAGCCTGCTCTTTGAATTGGCAAGCTAATTTACCGGAAAGGGTATTTATTGCTTGAACAACTTGACGCAATTCAAACGTTCTAGGCAGTGGAATTGAATGACCAAAATGGTGAAGCTCAATTTCAACAGCCTGTTTCCGGATCTGCTCTAATGGGCGAAGTAGATAATGTAAGGCTCGTATCAAGAGTAACGCGGTAACAAGAAACCCAACTAAAAACCAACTGGCAAGTTCACTCATACCCGCCCAAAGCTCATAATAAGCCTGCCCAGGATGACCAACAACCCTCAGCTTACCTAACTGTAACCAGCCTGAAGTTAACACTGACTCATAAGAAACTTCAGGGAAAAGTTTCATTCCGACAAACCAAGGGGGAACTCCATTAATATTGGTCGAATTATTCAACTCAATAAAATTATTGGAGGCCAATAAATCAAGGCGGATCTGACGATAATAACCACCATCAAAAACCGCTTTAATAACCGACTCGGCCCCTACTTTATCACCTGTTTCAAGGTAAGGTGTCAGCGCCAAGCCGAGTGAAGTCGCGGTGTTGATAACCGTGGTCTCTTGCTGCTGCGCCAGATAACTGCGTGTAGAGTTGAACTGAACCCAGTATGATGCGAGAAACAATAGACCAAAAAGTAATAACATTGTGGCGAGCAGTTGTCTGTACAAGGTCATAGTTTTCATTCAACTCCATGAGTATCATTCCAAGCGAAGCTTAGGTAGTGCCAGCTTCCCTGTTGTCATACGATTTCTCAGCTCGTTCCACGAGCCTAGCCGTGATGCATTACCAGCCATCTCACCTTGGCCACGAGCCTTCATCAGCCATAGGTGCTGACCATTAAAACTGTATATTGGTATGAGATCATTGCGAGCCGTTGCTGGCCGTATATCTGGGATCAGATTGTCCAAAATAACAGGAACAGAGCTTGGTGTTTCGTAATACGCAACGACCATATGAAACTGGTTATATCTCAACGCCTTTACATAAACCATTCGCATTTTTTCATCTGGGATCCCTAACTCCAAGAGCGTAAAATACTTTGCGATACTGAAATCCTCACAGTCACCGCCAGCAGCCCCAAGAAACTCCAATGGCGTTGCCCAATAATCATTTTTTTGCCACAACCGACTGTCATCAACAAACTGCAGTTGATTAAAAAACGTGTTAACTTTCTGTAGTCGTTGCCGCTCACTCCAAGCAGAACGCCGCCCTTCTTCAGCCAGCAGGCGCCAAGCACTCACTCTTTGTGCCGCCCTTACCCCATAAACTTGCTCAGCCCGTTTTATCATGCGCTGGTCATCAGCAGAGAGGCGCCCATCTGCCGGGACTAGACATGGCAATACCAGTAGCAGACACCACCAGTAACTGCGCACTTTTCGCATAAGATAATGGTGATAGGGCAAGTACTCGAGCTCTCTTGATCTAATTTAAAATAGTGGGGCGTATCTCGTACGCCCCATCCTTGATACCACTTAGTTTTTCGCCGCCAACCATTCACCGGGCTTCTTGAATTGCAAGCCATCAAGCAGGCTTCCCATTGCATTCATGACCCGATAATCGGCAAGTAAGGCGTCATATTCAGCAGTGATATAGCTACGTCTTGCTTCGAACAGTTCGTTTTCCGTGTTAAGCACATCCAGCAAGGTGCGTTGTCCCAGCCCAAACTGCTTCTTATAGGCTTGTACAGTCTCATAGCTCGCATCCACGTGCTGCTGAATATACTCTTTTTGCTTGGCGAGTGACTCTTTGGCATTCCAGGCTAAGCGGGTACCTTCCTCTACTTGGCGGAAGGCATTCATGTGAATATCCTTCGCTTGAGAGTAGAGCGCAGAGGTGGCCTTAGTCTCGGCGACATCGGCCCCCCCACGGAACAAGTTGTAACGCATGCGAACCATGGCGGTTAGCTCATCGTCACGCCCGTTAACCCCACCTACATCATCATTCCAATTCTGGTTCACCTCGAACGCGACATTCGGATAAAAACCAGATTTGGCGCCTTCATACTGATATTTTGCCGCCTCAATATCTTGCAGTGAGGAGAGCAGTGTCGGGTGCTGCTCGGTCGCAATCTTGAGAGCCCCATCCAACGAAGCCGGTAACTTACCTCCATCAGGAACAGGCTGCACCAAATCCTTAGGCTGCATATTAACCACACGGATGAATTCGCTCTCGGCATCGCGATAGTTATTTTCTGCGGCTGCCATATTGGCATAGGCTCTGGCAACGCGACCTTCAATCTGAGTCTGGTCAGCGGTAGAGCCCAGCCCCGACGTGGTTCGCTTGGTGATGTCAGACTTGATCTGCTCATGAACTTCCAGATTGCGCTTGGAAAGCTCCAGGATCTCCTGCTGGCGCAGCATATTGATATACACCTCAGCGGTGCGCAGCGCCGTGTTTTCCGCTTCTGAAACCAGAGCCAACCGCTGGGCCCCCGCTTCAGCCTCAGTGCGAGCCACATTACTGCTGGTATTAAACCCATCGAATATCATCTGCCGCAGACTGATACCGGCCTCTTTACGCGTCTGGGTGGCATCCACATTGGGGTTTCCAGCACCATTGCGGGTCGTGTTATTGTCGACATCGCTGTAACCAACACCACCCGTCAGGTCAACGGTAGGGTAGTAACCGGCTTTGGCCCCATCATGCTGATACATACGTGCCTGATAGAGATCAAAGGCTTCCTTGATCTTAGGATGTGTAGTCAGGGACTGAGCCACTGCTTCTTCCAAGGTCTGAGCCTGCAGGAAGGCAGGTAGCATCATGGCTCCACCGACTAACATCGCAACAACCGTCTTTTTCATGATATCTCCAGTCATGTCGTTGTACTGTGTTGTTGACTATCGTTCCCTCAGTGCCGTCTGTTTCGCTCTCAGTATGGGTTTGAGTAGATATTCGAGGACACTCTTCTTACCAGTAATAATGTCTGTACTGGCCAACATACCGGGGATGATGGGAAGTGCATTTTGCTCATCGCCCAAGTAACTCTTGTCAGTACGAACTCTCACCAGATAGAAGGTATTACCCTCTTCATCCTGGATGGAGTCTGCACTTATCTGTTCCACCTTGCCTTTCAAGCCACCGTAGATGGTGAAATCATAGGCAGTAAACTTCACCACAGCATCCAGACCGGGGCGGATGAAGGCTATGTCTTTAGGAGATATTTTAGATTCAATCAGTAAGGTGTCTTCCAGCGGCACTATCTCCATCATATCCATGCCAGGTTGAACGACCCCCCCGACGGTATTGATCTTGATGGCCTTGACCGTGCCCTTGAGCGGGGCAACCACTATGGTGCGGTCCACCCGATCGCGTAAGCCGACCTGTCCTTCGGAAAGCTGACTCAGTTTGGCCTGTTGCTGGTTGAGCTCCGTCTGAGAGTCAGCCCGGTATTTGAGTGCAATGTCATTGCGCTTGAGCACCGTCTCCCGCAGGACTGAGTTCAGTTTGGGGATCAACAGCCGGTTTGCTTCCAGCTCCCCTTGCATCTCGTTAACTTGTCGCTCCAGCTTAATAAGTTCCACCTGGGGGACGATCCCCTCCTTGGCGAGAGGACGGCTGATATTGAGCTCCTGGCGGGCCAAATCCACACTACGGCCAACCGTTTTGATCTTGGCATTGAGCTCAATCATCTCCTGCTCTTTCTGCTGGATCTGTTGCCCCAGGATATAGAGTTGGTTGGAGAGATTATTCAGCCGTTCATCCCGGGCGGAGACCTGGCGAGCCGCCCTATCCGGAAAGACCTTCTCGAAGCCTTCTGGAAACTCGATGGCAATGGGCTCGACCTTGACCTGATCACGCCAGGGCACATCGGCCGCAGTATTGACCTTGACGCTGGCTATCTCGGCACGCAGGCGAGCCACATCCCCCTTGAGCGTGACCACCTCCTGTTCACGCTCACGAAAATCGGAACGAAAGCGGGTATCGTCAATACGTAGCAGAGGCTGGTTCTTTTCAACGATCTGCCCCTCTTTAACCAGGATCTCCTTGACGATCCCCCCTTCCAGATTCTGGATGACCTGCAATTGCATCGACGGGATCACCTTCCCTTGCCCCTGTGTCACCTCATCCAGTTTTGCCCATGCCGCCCACACGATAGCCGAGATGAAAAAGGCAAAGCTGCACCAGAGCAGAACCCTGGCCCGGGTCGGGGTCGAGAGCAGTACCGCCGCAGAGCCATCGTCGACATAGTCCAGGTGTTCCGGTGGCGGTAAGATCGGTTTATTCATTGCTCATCTCCCGCACCCGCACCTTCCCCTCACGCAGTTGCTGCAACACCTGCTCCTTGGGGCCATCGGCCACGATTTGCCCCTGCTCCATCACGATGACGCGATTGACGACATCCAGCATGGAGGTCTTATGGGTGATGAGCAGTAAGGTGGTCTCACTGCCCAATCGGGCCAGCTCGTTCTTTATCTGCAACTCGGAGCGGTTATCCATGTTGGAGGTGGGCTCATCGAGCACCATGACGGGTGGGTCATTAAGCAGCGAACGGGCCAGCACGATCGCCTGACGCTGACCACCGGATAACTGACGCCCCCCTTCACCGATCTGCTTATCTAGGCCGTTGGGATCTTGGTTAGTAAACTGGGTGACGCCGGCCCGTTTGGCGGCGCGCAATACTTGCTGATCATCAACCAGCGGGTTGCCCAGCATGATGTTGTCACGCACAGTACCAAAGAAGAGGGTCACATCCTGCGGCACGCAGCCGATGTTACGGCGCAGCACTGAGGGGGGGATCTGATCCAGCTCATAGCCATCGAGCCGAACCGAGCCATCAGAGGGGCGGTATAACCCCATCAGCAATTTTTCAAGCGTGGTCTTGCCGGCCCCGATCCGCCCAATGATGGCGACCTTCTCGCCGGGAGTGATACGCAGGTTGATGTTGTGCAGGGTGCTGGTCTCCATCCCCGGATACTTGAAAGAGACATTGTCAAACTCGATCAGCCCTTCGATGACGGGATGATGCACATACTGCTTCCCCTCCTCCTGCTCATCGGGCGAGGCCATGATCTGCTCAAGGATCTGCAGCGCTGACTTGGCCTGGTTATAACGGGTGGAAAGCACCGAGAGCTGCACCATGGGCGCAATCGCACGGCTAGAGAGCATGACCGCCGCTATCATCCCCCCCATGGTCACATTCCCATCGGAAATTTGATAAACCCCAACGATGATCAGCCCGACGGTAACCATTTGCTGGATGTAGCTGGCCAGGGAAGACATGGAGTTGGTGATACGGCGAGTCTGCACCCCCCAGGTCGAAATATGGGCCACGGCCTGCTCCCAGCGATACTGAAACAGGCTCTGGGCACCGAAAATTTTCACCGTTTCGAGGCCGGCAATACTCTCAATCAGGTTGGCATTCTTTTGCGACGCCAACCTGGAGCCCTCTTCGATGCTGCGTTTAAGCGGAGACTGGATATAGATGCTGTAGATAACCAGGATCAGGATGGCTACGAGGGGCACCACCACCATGGGGCCGGCGAAAATCCAGATAATAAACAGGAACAAAAACGCAAAGGGTAGATCGATCAGCGTCGACACCGTGGCCGAGGTAAAAAACTCGCGTATAGACTCAAATTCCTGCAGATGCTTGGCAAAAGCGCCGGTCGAGGCAGGCCGCGCCTCCATCCGCATCCCCATCACCTTGGCGAAGATCTTGGCCGACAGCAGCATGTCCGACTTTTTCCCCGCCACATCGATAAAATAACTGCGCAACTGGCGCATCACAAAATCAAACGTGAACACCACCACGGCCCCCACCGCCAATACCCAGAGCGAGTCAAAGGCCAGGTTGGGGACAATCTTGTCATAGACGTTCATGGTGAACAGAGGGCTGGCAATGGCAAACAGGTTGATGAGAATTGACGCCACCAGCACATCACGATAAATGCCGCGTGACTCAAACAAGGTGCTCCAGAACCAGTGGCCGTGCCGGGTTTCCAGCACCTTGGGCGAGCGGGCATCAAAGCGGAACTGCTTTTTCACAAAGAAGAGCTGCCCGGTGTACTCCTCTTCCAGTTGGCCTGCCGAGAGGGTCTGCTCGGCATCACCGGCCTGGGGAAAAATCACCTTGGCACTCCCTTGCTCTGCATCCCACTCGACCAGAATGCAGGCGCCGCCGCTACGCAGCAGCAACACACAGGGGAGTAAAAGGGGAGAGAGTTGCGCCAATGGCTGCAACGCCTGACGCGCCGCCAACCCGGCTCGTTCGGCGGCGCGGGGGAACAGAGCGGGACTGAGACGACCAGATGGCAGGGGGAGCCCGGTTACCAGCGCATCGCGGCTGTTGGGTACCCCATAGAAACGGGTGAGGAAAACCAGAGCTTCCAAGAGCTCATCTTGCTGCGCCATTCCTGCTTGCATCCTGGTCCCGATCCCTGCTCAATGCTGTATTTTCAGTATATATTGCCGACATCATGCCTATAGCGGCATAAACGGCCATATAAATATGAAAATGGGAGAATTACTCTAATAATTCAGCACGATATTAACTGAAAAAAACTATAACAAAGGCTTAATGACAAGACCATCACGCAAGTCGGATATCTCTTAAATCGACGTGATCTAATTCTCACAATTCAAAAAAACGCGACCAATCGCACAACCTTGTGCTCCGCTCAGGTTCAGTTCAGCAGCAATCGCAGTCATCGCACTCCAGCGGTTCTCACACCACTCAGGGGCCAGCAGGGTGGGTTTGCGCGCCGAAGCCGACACCCTGTGATACACCACCTCGGGCGGCGTGTGCTGGATCATGGCCACCGCCGCCTCGACGTACTCCTCCTGGGTCAGCACGCTGAGCCTGCCCGCCTGCCATGCCTTGCCAAGGGTGCTGCCCGCCACCACGTGCAGGGGGTGCAGCTTGATACCGGCCACCCCTTGCTCAACGACCCGCTGCAAGGTCACCAGGCTGTCCATGGCCCGCTCCCCCGGCAGACCCACGATAAGGTGCGCGCAGACTTTGATGCCACGGGCATGGGCGCGCTGCACCGTATCCACATAAGCGGCAAAGTCATGACCACGGTTGATGCGTCTGAGCGTCGCATCATGGGCACTCTGCAATCCCAGCTCGAGCCAGATCTCATAGCCTTGAGCCTGATAGTGGGCCAGCAGATCGAGCACCGTATCGGGCACGCAGTCGGGCCGAGTGCCGACGCACAAGCCTGCGATGTCAGCAGACTGCAGCGCCTCTTCATACATGGCACGCAAATATTCGACTTCGGCATAAGTGCTGGTATAAGCCTGGAAATAGGCCAGATAGCGGCGGGCGCGGGTCACCTCGTCACGGCGCGCCGCCAACTGCTGCACGATGGAGAGGTGCTGCGCCTGTTCATCGGCAAAGGAGGCCACATTACAGAAGGTGCATCCTCCGCGGCCCAGCGTGCCGTCCCGGTTCGGGCAGGTGAAGGCACCATGCAGGGTCAGCTTGTGGATCTTCTGGCCATGACGGCGCTTGAGATCCTGACCCAGGGTGTTGACCAGTTCGTGTAGCTGCATACTGCCTCCTCGATTGCAGGAGGCGCATTGTACTGCCTTCACATTCGCCCATGCTGAGCTGGATCAAAGCAGGGACTCCTCCGCAACCGAAAGCAGTGCATAACAACTCTTAAAAATAGAATTTTAAATCACCGCTTTTACCACTTTCTCACCACCTTCTCCCCCTCAAAACCTTAATAAATCATCAATAAATGTATGTTTTATTTTATTTTTTAAAATTCTTGGAGAGTTTCAGACAGATTGGGGGCCAGCGCGTGAAAAGTGTGATCGGGGGAGGATTAGCCGGTGCTTGAGGCGTAATTTTACTACATTGCAAGAGCGCCACAGCCTATGTGGCTGCCCTTCGCAAATACAGAAGATTAAACTAAATACAACGAAAAAAAACAAAATCATCTGGGATTTACTACCCAAAAAAACGTTTTTCAAGGTTTTTTGTTATTTAGTTGTAACAACAAAAAGAGCGCAATTCGTCGATTGACCTTGGTTAAAAATCCCTTTAGTTTGAACGTTCGCCACTTCAGGCAGACGGAACCACAAGAGCCATTCGCAATTTATGCAGTTTGCGGAGCAAGGCCGAGCAAGGGAGAAATGCAATGTCACTATATGATCCAAAGCTGGAGAGGGATAACTGTGGCTTCGGCCTGATGGCCCACATGGAAGGGGAAGCCAGCCACAAGCTTGTCCGCCTCGCGATGTCAGCATTGGCTCGCATGCAGCACAGAGGCGGGATCTCCGCCGACGGCAAGACCGGCGACGGCTGCGGTCTGCTGCTGCAAAAGCCCGACAGCTTCTTTCGCGCCATCGCGCAGGAGCAGGGCTGGCACCTGGGCCGCAAATACGCGGTCGGGATGCTGTTTATTAACCCCGATCCGGTGCTGGCCGCCCAGACCCGCGCCATCATCGAGGAAGAGCTGGAAAAAGAGACCCTCAGCCTGATTGGCTGGCGCAAGGTGCCTATCGACACCAACGTGCTGGGTGACATTGCCAAGGCCTCCCTGCCGAGTATCGAACAGGTCTTCGTCAACGCCCCCCCGGGCTGGGTGATGAAGGATCTGGAGCGCCGCCTCTATATCGTGCGTCGCCGCATCGAGCAACGGATCAAGGATGACTACTTCTACGTGGTCAGCCTCTCCAATCTGGTCACCGTCTATAAAGGTCTGTGCATGCCGGTGGATCTGCCGCGCTTCTACCTGGACCTTGCCGATATCCGCATGCAGTCGGCTATCTGCGTCTTCCACCAGCGCTTCTCCACCAACACCAGCCCGCGCTGGCCGCTGGCCCAGCCGTTCCGCTACCTGGCTCACAACGGCGAGATCAACACCATCGCCGGCAACCGCCAGTGGGCCAAGGCCCGTGGTTACAAGTTTGCCACCCCGCTGATCCCCGATCTGCAAGACGCCGCTCCCTTCGTCAACACCACCGGCTCCGACTCCTCCAGCCTCGACAACATGCTGGAGCTGTTCCTCGCCGGCGGGATGGACCTGTTCCGCGCCATGCGCCTGCTGATCCCGCCTGCATGGCAAAAGCACCCCAACATGGACGAGGATCTGCGCGCCTTCTACGACTTCAACTCCATGCACATGGAGCCGTGGGATGGCCCGGCCGGCATCGTCATGACCGACGGCCGCTTCGCCACCTGCGCACTGGATCGTAACGGCCTGCGCCCGGCCCGCTATGTCATCACCAAGGACAAGTTCATCACGCTGGCCTCCGAAGTGGGCACCTGGGACTACACCCCGGACGAAGTGCTGGAGAAGGGCCGGGTCGGCCCGGGCGAACTGTTTGTGGTCGACACCTACAACGGCAAGGTATGGACCAGCTTCGAGATCGATGACGACCTCAAGAGCCGCCACCCTTATAAGGAGTGGATGGGCAAGCACTGCACGCGCCTGGTACCGTTCGAACAGATGGACGACAGCCAGACCGGCGCCCGTGCCTTTGACAATGACATCCTCAAGACCTACCAGAAGCTGTTTGGCTACTCCTACGAGGAGCTAGACCAGGTGATCCGCGTACTCGGTGAGAACGGTCAAGAGGCGGTCGGCTCCATGGGGGATGACACCCCGATGGCGGTGCTCTCCGGCACCCAGCGCAACCTCTATGACTACTTCCGTCAGATGTTCGCCCAGGTCACCAACCCGCCCATCGATCCGCTGCGGGAAAACCACGTCATGTCGCTGGCCACCTGTATCGGTCGCGAGCAGAACGTCTTCAACGAGACCTTCGGCCATGCCCACCGGGTGCTGTTCCAGTCCCCTGTGCTGCTCTACTCCGACGTCAACCAGCTCAAGGCACTCGAGAGCGAACACTACCGCCATCAGGTGATCAGCCTCAATTACCGTCCCGAAGAGGGGCTCGAGGCCGCAATAGTGCGCGTCACCGAAGAGGCCAAGGCGGCCGCCAGCTCGGGCGTGGTGCTGATCGTGCTATCAGATCGCGACATCTCCCCCGATACCCTGCCCATTCCGGCCGCCATGGCGGTGGGTGCGGTGCAGCGCACCCTGGTCGACAACAACCTGCGCTGCGATGCCAACATCCTGGTTGAGACGGCCAGCTGCCGTGACCCGCACCACTTCGCCGTGCTGCTCGGTTTTGGCGCCACCGCCATCTACCCCTATCTCGCCTACGAGACCCTGGCCAAGCAGGTCGAGGAAGGGGTGCTGAAGATGAGCCTGCGCGATGCCATGCTGAACTTCCGCAACGGCATCAACAAGGGGCTCTACAAGGTGATGTCCAAGATGGGCATCAGCACCGTGGCCAGCTACCGCTGCTCCCAGCTGTTTGAGGCCGTCGGTCTCTCCAAGTCCATCGTTGATCTGTGTTTTCGCGGCGTCTCGAGCCGGATTGCCGGCGCCGACTTTGCCGACATCCAGCAAGATCTGCACAACCTCTCCCAGCGCGCCTGGATTGAGCGTAAGCCCCTCAATCAGGGCGGCCTGCTCAAGTTTGTGCACGGTGGCGAGTACCACACCTATAACCCGGACGTGGTGCGTACCCTGCAAGAGGCAGTGCGCTCCGGCAACTATGCCGACTACAAGGAGTACGCCAAGCTGGTCAACGAGCGCCCGGTGGCCACCCTGCGTGATCTGATGGTGCTCAAAACCGGTCAAACCCCGCTGCCCGTGGAGCAAGTGGAGCCGGCGCAGGATCTATTCAAGCGCTTTGACTCCGCCGCCATGTCCATCGGTGCCCTCGGCCCCGAGGCCCATGAGGCGCTGGCGGTGGCCATGAACCGCCTCGGCGGTCAGAGCAACTCCGGTGAGGGTGGCGAAGATCCGCGCCGCTTCGGTACCGAGAAGAACTCGCGCATCAAGCAGGTGGCCTCGGGCCGCTTCGGGGTGACGCCGCACTACCTGATGAACGCCGACGTGGTGCAGATCAAGGTGGCCCAAGGTGCCAAGCCGGGTGAAGGCGGCCAGCTGCCCGGCGACAAGGTGACCGCACAGATCGCCAAGCTGCGCTACTCGGTGCCGGGGGTGACCCTCATCTCCCCGCCGCCGCACCACGACATTTACTCCATCGAGGACCTGGCCCAGCTCATCTTCGACATCAAGCAGATAAACCCGAGCTGCCTGGTATCGGTCAAGCTGGTCTCCGAGCCCGGTGTCGGCACCATCGCCTGCGGCGTGGCCAAGGCCTATGCAGACCTCATCACCATCTCAGGTTATGACGGCGGCACCGGCGCCAGCCCCATCACCTCGGTCAAGTACGCCGGCTCCCCGTGGGAGCTGGGGCTGGCCGAGACCCAGCAGGCCCTGGTCGCCAACGGCTTGCGCCACAAGGTGCGCCTGCAAGTGGACGGCGGTCTCAAGACCGGTCTCGACATCATCAAGGCAGCCATTCTCGGCGCCGAGAGCTTCGGCTTCGGTACCGGCCCCATGGTGGCGCTTGGTTGCAAATACCTGCGTATCTGCCACCTCAACAACTGCGCCACCGGGGTGGCGACGCAAGATGAGAAGCTGCGCCGCGAGCACTTCATCGGCCTGCCGGAGATGGTGATGAACTACTTCAGCTTCATCGCCGAGGAGACCCGCGAGCTGATGGCTGCGCTCGGGGTCGCCAAGCTGACCGACCTCATCGGTCGCACCGATCTGCTCGAGGTGCTGCCGGGCATCACCGCCCGTCACGGCAAGCTGGATCTCTCCGGCATCTTGGCCAAACCGGTGCCGGTGCCGGGCTCGTCCCTGTTCTGCCAGCAGACCAACGACACCTTCGACAAGGGGCCGCTCAACCTGCGCATGGTCGAAGATCTGTTGCAGGCGGTCGAGAACAAGTCCGGCGGCGAGTTCCGCTACGACATCCGCAACACCGATCGCTCAGTAGGCGCCCGCCTGTCGGGTGAGATCGCCAAGCGCCACGGCAACCAGGGGATGGCAGCCGATCCGGTGAAGGTGCACTTCAACGGCACCGCCGGCCAGAGCTTCGGGGTGTGGAACGCAGGTGGTCTCGAGATGATCCTGACCGGTGACGCCAACGACTATGTGGGTAAGGGGATGACCGGCGGCAAGCTGGTGATCAAGCCCCACGTCGGCGTGTCGTTCAAGTCCCACGAGGCAGCCATCATCGGCAACACCTGCCTCTATGGCGCCACCGGTGGCAAGCTGTTTGCGGCCGGCACCGCCGGCGAGCGCTTCGCGGTGCGTAACTCCGGCGCCCTGGCGGTGGTCGAGGGGATCGGCGACAACGGCTGCGAATACATGACCGGCGGCATCGTCACCGTCCTCGGTGACACCGGCGTCAACTTCGCGGCGGGCATGACCGGCGGTTTCGCCTACGTGCTCGACGAGAGCGGCAGTTTTGCCAAGCGCACCAACCCGGAGCTGGTCGAGCTGCTGGAGGTGGCGGATCTGGCCATCCATCAGGAGCACCTGCGCGGCATCATCACGGCGCACCTCAATGAGACCGGCAGCCACCGCGCCGAGGAGATCCTGGCGAATTTCGACGCCTATGTGCCCAAGTTCCGCCTGGTCAAACCCAAGTCCAGCGACGTCAAGTCACTGCTGGGTCACACCAGTCGGTCGAGTGCAGAACTCCGTGTTCAGGCGATGTAAGGCGGCGATGTAAGGAAACAATGAAATGAGCCAGAACGTATTCCAATTTATTGATGTGCAGCGGGTCGACCCGCCGAAGAAGCCGCTCAAGATCCGCAAGATCGAATTTGTGGAGATCTACGAGTCGTTCAACCAGAGCCAGGTGCAGATGCAGGCGGATCGCTGCCTCGACTGCGGCAACCCCTACTGCGAGTGGAAGTGCCCGGTGCACAACTACATCCCCAACTGGCTGAAGCTGGCCAACGAGGGGCGCATTCTGGAGGCGGTGGAGCTCTCCCACCAGACCAACAGCCTGCCGGAAGTGTGCGGCCGGGTCTGTCCGCAAGATCGCTTGTGCGAAGGGGCCTGCACCCTGAGCGATCGCTTCGGTGCCGTCACCATCGGCAACATCGAAAAATACATCACCGACAAGGCGTTCGAGATGGGCTGGAAGCCCGATCTCTCCAAGGTGGTCAAGAACGGCAAGCGCGTTGCCATCATCGGTGCCGGCCCGGCAGGGCTGGCCTGTGCCGACGTGCTGGTGCGCAGCGGCGCCACCCCTGTGGTGTTTGACCGCAACCCGGAGATCGGTGGCCTGCTCACCTTCGGCATCCCCTCCTTCAAGCTGGAAAAAGAGGTGATGCAGCGCCGGCGCAAGATCTTCACCGAGATGGGGGTGGAGTTCCGCCTCGGGGTCGAGGTGGGCAAGGATGTCCAGTTCAGCGATCTGGTGACCGAGTTCGACGCCGTCTTCCTCGGGGTCGGCACCTACACCTACATGAAGGGCGGCTTTGACAACGAGGCGGCGCCTGGGGTCTACGACGCCCTGCCCTACCTCATCGCCAACGCCAACCGGCTGCTCGGCTTTGAGAAGAGCGCAAGCGACTACATCGACTTCGCCGGTAAGCAGGTGGTGGTGCTCGGTGGCGGTGACACCGCCATGGACTGTGTGCGCACCGCCATCCGCCAGGGCGCTTCTCGCGTCATCTGTGCCTATCGTCGTGACGAGGAGAACATGCCCGGCTCCAAGCGCGAGGTGCAAAATGCCCGCGAAGAGGGGGTGGAGTTCATGTTCAACCTGCAACCGGTGGGAGTCGAGCTCAATGCCGACGGGCAGGCTTGCGGCATCAAGGTGGTGAGCACCGAGCTCGGCGCCCCCGATGCCAACGGCCGCCGCAGCCCCGTGGTGGTCGCCGGCTCCGAACAGGTGCTGGCCGCCGATGCGGTGGTGATGGCGTTTGGCTTCCAGCCGAGCCCCTCCCCCTGGATGGCGCAGCACGGCATCGGTCTTGACAGCCGTGGCCGTATCCAGGCGCCGGAGCAGGCCGAGTTCGCCTTCCAGACCAGCAACCCCAAGGTGTTCGCCGGTGGCGACGCGGTGCGTGGCTCGGATCTGGTGGTGACCGCCATCTACGAGGGGCGCAAGGCCGCCGAGGGGATCCTCGACTACCTCAAGGTGTAAGCTCTGCTCCCAAAAGGCCAGGCATCTGCCTGGCCTTTTTTATTTCGTTATCAATTCAGACCCCAGTCAGGCGGGGTGTGCTTGAATGCCCCCCTTTGCTCCCCCCACCACTGCTTGAGACAACTGTTCATGCTGGATCTCATCAAGGTCATCGGGCTCGGCCTGATGGTATTGCTGCCGCTGGCCAACCCCCTCACCACGGTCGCCCTCATGCTCGGCCTGTGTGGCGACATGTCCTATCAGGAGCGCCATCGCCAGTCCTGGCGCGCCTCGCTGTACGTCTTCATCATCATGATGGTGGCCTACTACGCCGGCCAGATGGTGATGAGCACCTTCGGCATCTCGATCCCCGGCCTGCGTATCGCCGGCGGCCTCATCGTCAGCTTCATCGGCTTTCGCATGCTGTTCCCCCCACCCAAGGTGGCCACCGAACAAGCCGAAGCCCCCAAGGACATCGCCTTCATCCCCCTGGCGATGCCCAGCACAGCCGGCCCCGGCACCATCGCCATGATCATCAGCTCGGCCTCGACCGTCGATCAGTTCACCGCCTACCAGCCCTGGGTGCTGTTGGCCGCGCCGCCGCTCATCTTTCTCTCGGTCAGCCTGATCCTGTGGGGCTGTCTGCGCAGCTCCGACGCCATCATGCGGCTGGTCGGCCCGGGCGGTATCGAGGCCATCTCGCGCCTGATGGGCTTTCTGCTGGTCTGCATGGGAGTGCAGTTCATCATCAACGGCGTGCTGGAGATCATCGCCTCCTACCAGATACCCGTCGCCTAACACCGCCCCCGAGCCCGCCTTCTTGGCGGGCTTTTTATTTGCATGTGATCCCCGAACCGGCTTATAAATAGCATATGCCACTTATAAGGAGAGCCGACATGCTCATCGCCACCCCGACCGAGGCCCAGCGCCTCACCCCCCACTGCGCCAAGGCCCCCGAATTTGTGCTGCAAGATCAGAGCGGACGCCTGCTCGGCCAGCTCGCCAACCCGGCCGGCGACGGCTGCCAGGGACGGCGCGCCCTGCCCGAGCGGCTGATCGCCCGCGGCGTCACCCATCTGGTGGTGCGCCGCATCGGAGAAAAGATGCTGGCGCGTATGCTCGCCGCTGGCCTGGTGGTGCTGCGCGCCGAGCGTGGCTGGCAACCGGGGCAGCGCGTCTCAGGGCAATGGGAGCGCCTGAGCGATGCCAGCCAGGGGGCCCCCTCCCGGCAGCAACACAGTTGCGCCTCCCATCAGGGCGCGGCGCACGAGTGCGGCGGCCAGGGTGGGGAGTGCCAGACGAAGACCCACTGCTGCACCCGCCGCGCGGCCACCCCACTCATCTCCCTGCGCCGCAAGGTGGCCCCATGACGCTCCTCTGGTCGCTGGCGGCCGCACTGGGTCTGTTTGCCGCCCTGTTCCTGCTGCTCTGGTCGCGCCAGCGCTATCTCTCCCGCGGCAAGCAAGAGGAGGTGCCGCTGCGCCCCTGCGGCTGTACGCACTCTTGTGGCGAGCATCTGCATCAGATCCGTGAGCCGGGCAGCACGTCAGAAACGCCGCGCTGACCCCGCCGGCAGGACTCGGCGCCCGACCCAACCTTTGCTATCATGGCCGCCAGATTTTCCGGCCACACGGCCATGACGACGAGGTTGACGATGAAAGTAGGCATTATCGGGGCAATGGAGCAGGAAGTGGCGCTGCTGCGCAGCCAGCTGGCTGGGCTCGAGACTCTGAAGGTGGGCGGCTGCGAGTTTTACCGCGGCCAACTGGCCGGCCATGAGGTGATCCTGACCCGCTCCGGCATCGGCAAGGTGGCCGCCAGCGTGGCCACCAGCCTGCTCATCGAGAAGTTCGCCCCCGATTACGTCATCAACACCGGCTCCGCCGGCGGCTTCGCCCAGGAGCTGCACATCGGTGACGTGGTGATCGCCAGCGAAATGCGCTTTCACGACGTGGATGTCACCGCCTTCGGCTACGAGATGGGCCAGATGGCCCAGCAGCCGGCCGCCTTCCCGTGCGATGAGAAGCTGATGGCGCTGGCCGCCGAGAGCATCCGCGAGCAGGGCAAGCACCAGAGCCTGGTCGGCCTCATCTGCACTGGCGATCAGTTCATGTGCAAGCCCGACGCCATCGCCAAGGCCCGCGCCGACTTCCCGCAGATGCTGGCGGTCGAGATGGAGGGGGCCGCCATCGGCCAGGTGTGCCACATGTTCGGCGTCCCCTATCTGGTGGTACGCGCCATGTCTGACATCGCCGGCAAGGAGCAGGTGGAGTCCTTCGATGCCTTCATCGAGGTGGCCGGCCAGCACTCTGCCGAAGTGATCCTGGCGCTGCTCGCCAAGCTGTGATCCCACTTGAGCACCTGGCGGCCACCCCGGCCGCCATCCTCGTCGGGGCGGCCCTGCTCGAGGCGCTGCTGCCATGGCCCGCGCACCTGCGCCTGTCGGCGCTGGTGCCCCTGCTCACCCGTCTTGGCCACAAGGTGCGCCGTCCCGACGGAGCCCCTGCGGTGCAGCAACGCTCCGGCCTGCTGGCAACTCTGGTAGTGTGGCTGCCGTGCGCGGCCCTGCTCTGGTCGGTGCGCAATCTCGCCCTCTCTGAGCCCCTCTTCGATCTGCTGATCCTGCTGCTGCTGATCGAGTCGCGCCCCTTGCGTGAACTGGCGCAGGCCAACCGCCAGCTGGCGCAAGGGGAGACTCTGCCGCTGGCCCTCTTGCAGGCAGCCCCCTGGCTCAAACGCGGCACCGAGCGCCTCTCGGCCCTCGGGGTGAGCAAGGCGGTGACCGAAACGGTGGCTCTGCGTCTGGTGGCCCAGTGGGCCGGCCCCCTGTTTGGCTTCCTGCTGGCCGGGGTGCAGGGGGCGATGCTGTGGCGCCTTGCCTCCCTGCTGACCCAGGCCTTCTCCCCCAAGGAGCCCGATTTTACCCACTTCGGCCTGCCGGTGGCGCGCCTCTACCAGGCGCTGGCCACCCTGCCGGCCCTGCTGCTGGCGCTGCCCCTGCTGGCCGGACGCGGCATGGGGCGGGTGGCGCGCGGCGGCCTGCGCTGGCCCTTCCCGGCCGGCGGTGTGCTGCTGGCCCTGCTGGCCGCCCGGCTGCGGGTACGCCTCGGCGGCCCACGCTTCTACGCCGGCGACAAGCTGCGCTTCCCCGTGCTCGGCGAGGGGGATGAACCCACGGCCAGCACGCCGGCACGCGCCCTAGCGCGGCTACAGATGATGGGCTGGGGCTGGCTACTGCTGACCTTGTTGCTCACCCTGGGAGGTGAGTTTGTCTAAATGGCTGCCCCTGCTGCTGCTGTTCAGTGCGCTGGCCGGCGCCACACCGCAGCGCATCGTGAGCCTCACCCCCCACATTACCGAGCTGCTCTATCTCATCGGCGCCGGCGATCGCATCGTCGCCACCGACGATGCCTCCGACACGCCGCCCGAGGCGCGCCGGCTGCCCCACGTGGCCAACTACCGCAGCATCAACAGCGAGGCGCTGCTGGCGCAGCAACCGGATCTGGTGGTGGCGTGGCGCCCGGCCCAGGCCCGCATGCTCGAGCCGGTGGCCCGCCTCGGCGTGCCCGTCTTCTATTCCGATCCCACCGACTTTGCCTCTCTCTCCGGCGAGATGCGTGCCCTCGGCCAGTTGCTAGGGGTCACGACGCAGGCCAATGCCGCTGCCGACGCCTTCGATGCCCGGCTGGCCCAGCTGCGCGAGCGCTACGGCAAGAAGGAGCCGGTGCGGGTCTTCTACCAGCTGTGGAATCCGCCGCTCACCAGCGTCAGCGGCATCGCCTGGCCAGCCCAGGCCATCACCCTGTGCGGTGGCAACAACGTGGTGGGCGAGGCAACCAGCCCCTATCCGCAGATCGGAATCGAGGAGGTGCTGCGCGCCAATCCGCAGCTGATTGTCGCCGGCAGCCAACATGAGGCGGTGTTGGAGCACTGGCGCCAGTGGCCTATGCTCGAGGCGGTGCGCCGCGATGCTCTGGTGTTGGTCAATCCCGACCAGCTACACCGCTTCACCCCGCGCGCCCTCACGGCCGTCGAGGCACTGTGTCAGGCCATCGATGCCGTCCGCCACCCTTAAAGGAGCCTTCATGCGTCCCCTCATTGCCCTGCTTGTGCTGTTCTGCGCCCCCGTGCTGGCGGCGCTCCCCATCGACCCGCAGACCCTGCTGGCCTGGCAGCAGAAGGAGCACCCTCCCCTGCTGCTCGACGTGCGCACCGCCGCCGAGTTCGATGCAGGCCATATTCCCGGCGCCCGCAACCTCTCGAGCGACCAGCTCAGCGCCCGGCTGGGCGAGCTCAAGGGGTTCGAGCAGCAGCCGGTGGTGGTCTACTGCCGCAGCGGACGGCGCGCCGCTCTGGTCGAGGCCCAGCTGGAGAAGCAAGGCTTCACCCAGATCTATCACCTGACCGGTGACTGGCAGGGCTGGGTAAAGGCCAAACACCCGGTCAGAACAGCCGATTGAGCCCCTTTGAGCCCGGCGCCAGCACAAAAATCGTGGCGCCGCTCTCGATTCCTGCACTCCCCGTTGGCAGCCGACGCCGCCTCCCCTACAATCGCCGCCCAATCTTTGAGTGTGAGCAGTCTCTCGATGACGACCCTAGTGGATCAGATTGTTTATGCCTGTGACATGTTCGGCACCGCCGTGTTCGCCTTCTCGGGGGTACTGGTGGCCGGTCGCATGCGCATGGATGGCTTTGGCGTGCTGGTGCTGGCCGCCGTGACCGCCATCGGCGGTGGCACCATTCGCGACATGATCCTCGGCGCCACCCCGGTGTTCTGGGTGCGCGATCCGCTCTATATCTGGGTGGTGCTCGCCACCGCCTTCTTTGGCATGTGGCTGGTGCGCCTGCCGCGCCGTCTCCCCTGGTATGTGCTGCCGGTGGCCGATGCCTTCGGGCTGGCCCTGTTTACCATGATCGGCGCCCAGAAGGCGCTCCACTTCGGTACTTCTGGGATCATCGCCGTCCTGATGGGCACCATGACCGGGGTCGCCGGCGGGGTGATCCGCGACGTGCTGGCCCGCGAGGTGCCCATGGTGCTGCAAAAGGAGATCTACGCCACCGCCTGCATCCTCGGCGGCATCCTCTACACCCTGGCGCTGCACCTTGGTCTGGATCGGCTGTCGGCCATGCTCATCTGCATCGGCGCCGTGTTCAGCCTGCGGGTGGCCGCCATTTATTGGCACCTCTCCCTGCCCACCTTCTCATTGGAGCGTCGCCAGGATTGAACCAAAGGGCAGGATCTGGTGTCATACGTTGTGGTTATTGCTAGTCGGAACCCCAGATGCTCAAATCAGGTCTCTTCACTTCCCTGCTGCTGCTATCGGCCGGATGCCATGCCCAATCCCAACTGTTGATCGGCCGGCTCGCCTCTGCGCCGGTACAGCATTTCAACCAGCAGATCCAGGAAGCCGGCTCGCACCGTCAGGGATGGGTCAACGATTACCGCGAGGTGGCGCTGCGCTTTATCAATCGCGATCTCCCCAGCCGGATCCAGGCCCAGCAGCTCGATAACGACCTGATCCTCTCGGTCGCCCTCAACAGCCGCCAGAGCGACATGCTCTACATCCTGACCCTCTACCGCCAGAACAACCTGTGGCAGATGCGCAATGCCGAGATGGGCTGGCGCTGCGCCGGGGCCATGGCCTTCACCCCGGTCCCCTGCCCCAACGAGCAAGTCCACTGAATCATAAAAACCCCTCGCCCGGCATTCGCCGGGCGAGGGGTTTTCCAGGTGCCGCTCAGGGACGCTCGCCGCGCGCCAGCCGCGCCGCTATCTCGGCGATCACCGGCTCGATGTCGGCCAGGGTGTCTATCACGTAGTGCGCCCCCGCCGCCTTGAGGCGCTCGCTCGCCCGCTCACGGCGCTGGGCTATCTC
This sequence comes from Aeromonas simiae, assembly GCF_000820125.1. Classification (GTDB taxonomy): domain Bacteria; phylum Pseudomonadota; class Gammaproteobacteria; order Enterobacterales; family Aeromonadaceae; genus Aeromonas; species Aeromonas simiae. Next base: position 22,987 of record NZ_CDBY01000017.1, read on the forward strand.
CTCCGGCGTCATGGCCTGAAACGCCTCCCAGGTGGCGCCGAACTCATTGCCGGAAACCGCCAACCCCACGGTCCACATGCCGGCCCTCTTCCCCTCCTCGATACCGGGGATCGCATCGTCCACCTTGATGCAGTGAGCCACATCACCGACGCCGAGGCGCACCACATTCTCCAGCGCCATCCAGGGGCCAGGGCGGGCCCCGGCCGGCAGATCGTCACTGGCCACCCAGTGATCGGGGCGATAGCCATGGGCCGCCGCCGCCGGCACCAAGGCCTCCATCACGGCGCGCGGATACCCGGAGCAGGAGCCCAGCTTGATCCCCCTTTCGCGCAAACGATCCAGCACCGGCAGCACCCCGGCGATGGGGGCGCTGTAACGGGCGACCGCCTCTATCTGTAGTGGCATGAAGGTGGCGTAGATGAAATCCACGTCACTTCTCCCCATGGGGCGGCCAAAGCGGGCCTGCCAGCGCGCCGCCACCTCGGGCAGCTGGCCTAGGGTATGGATATGATCCCACTTGCCCAGCCCCATGGGGACCCGCGCCTCGGCCAGCGAAATGGGAAAATCGAACGCCTCGGCAAAGGCCTCCACGAAGATGGCGGTCGGGGCAAAGGAGCCAAAATCGACCACGGTACCGGCCCAGTCGAGGATCAGGGCTTCAATCTGGTTGTTCATCGTCTTCTCCAACAGATAGCGCCGGCCTTGGCCGGCGAAAAGGGTTACGCCATGAGCGGCTCACATGCCTTCGCCACCGCTGCCAGCAGGGCATCGATCTGCGCAGGGGAGACGTCGCCTATGTTGCCAATACGAAAGCAATCGGCCTGAGAGACCTTGCCCGGATAGATGACAAATCCCTGCTCCTTGAGCGCCTGATAGAAATCGGCAAAGCGATAGTCTGGGTGGGTCGGCGAGTGAAAGGCGGTGATGATGGGCGAATGCCAGTGGCGGGCCAGCAGCGGGCGAAAACCGAGCCGCTCCATCCCCGCCACCAGCCGCCGCTGATTCTCGCTATAGCGCCGGTGGCGGGCGCTTATTCCCCCCTCCTGCTCCAGTTCGCGCAGGGCCTGGGCGAAGGCGAGCACCACATGGGTCGGTGAAGTGAAGCGCCACTTACCCCCCTGGGTCTCCATGGCGTGCCACTGCCCGTGCAGATCGAGCGAGAGGCTGCGCGCCCGGCCGGCACACGCCTCGAGCGCACACCGCCTGGCCACGACAAAGCCAAACCCCGGCACCCCCTGAATGCACTTGTTGGCCGAGCTGATGAGAAACTCCACCCCCAGCTCGCCGATGTCCATCGGAATGCCGCCAAAGCTGCTCATGGCATCAACAATCAACCGGATGCCACGCAAGCGGCACAGGGCCGCCACCTCGTCGAGCGGATTGAGCATGCCGGTGGTGGTCTCGCAGTGCACCATGGCCAGATGGGTGATGTCGGGGTGGGCGATGAGCAGCTGCTCAATCTCGGCTAAGTGCGGGCGCTGGGTCTCGCCGCAGTCGAGCGCGAGATGGTTGAGGCCGAGCAGGCGGGCCATCTCAACCATGCGGGCCCCATAGGCCCCGTTGTTGATGATGAGCAGCCGCTCCTGCTTGCCGATGGCGCAGCCGAGCACACATTCGACCACATAGGTGCCGCTCCCCTGTAGCAGCACGCAGCTGTAGTCGGCGCCATGGCGAGCCGTTGCCAGGCGCACCAGCTCGCGGCGCACCGGCTCGACCACCCCCAGGTTGTAGTCACTGTCCCAGGTGCAGCTGTCTTGCAGCATGGCGGCGCGCACCGTGGCTGTGGTGGTCAACGGGCCCGGGGTAAGCAGCAGATAGTCGACGGCGGGACGGGCAGCGGGGATCTCGGTCATGACAGACTCCTAATTGGTATAGACCAGAAACTTAGCGCATTGTGGGGAAAGGGGGGGGTGG
>NZ_CDBY01000018.1 GCF_000820125.1 Aeromonas simiae
GGGGGAGGGTGAGATCTATCTATATGAAAAATAAATGTTTTATCTGTATGCGACAGTGTCTGCTTGCCGATGGCCAATAACTTATTTTTTTAGTTTCAAAAACATTTGTGATTTTTGTCACAATAAATGTGATGCTGCCATCTTGAAATTTTACTACATATAAACGTTTTTTCTGTGTGACTGCACAATAGGGTGGTTGGCTTAAAAACGTTTTACATGAATTCAAATCAATGGATAATCCATCAATAAAACACGTGGTCTTGTCTGCGAGCTATGACCTGAGCCACCCTGCCTTTTGTTCGTTTTCCCGCCGTATTGCCGTGATCATTAGGAACTGATGCTGTGGTTGTGCTAAATTTCGGCGCTTTAGAAAACGTTGCCACTGCTGTGGTACTGGACAAGTTGGGACTGGGCTTAGGTTCGGGTCTTGGATGTTAATGAAAACGAGAGCCTTATGGATACACTGATTGCATTGCTCAACGATCTACTCTGGGGCGCTGTGCTGATCTATCTTCTGATTGGCGTGGGGGTCTTCTTCACCCTGAGACTGGGTTTTATTCAGCTGCGTCATTTCGGACACATGTTCTCTGTGCTGAGAAACAGTCGTAAGTCGGATCAGGCGGGGATCTCCTCCTTCCAGGCGCTTTGTACCAGTCTGGCGGCTCGGGTCGGCACGGGCAATCTGGCCGGTGTTGCCGTTGCCCTCTATCTGGGTGGGCCTGGCGCCATTTTCTGGATGTGGCTGATTGCCTTCATCGGTATGTCGACCGCCTTTGTCGAGAGCGCCCTGGCTCAGCTCTACAAGGTCAAGGATGAAGACGGCAACTATCGCGGTGGTCCTGCTTATTATATGGAGCGAGGCCTCGGCATGCGCTGGATGGGGGTCGTCTTCTCCCTCTGCCTGTTGTTGGCCTTTGGCCTGGTGTTCAATGCGGTGCAGGCGAACTCCATCAGTCTGGCGATGAATGTGGCCTTTGGTATTCCCGACTGGATCAGTGGTATTGCGCTGGTGCTGCTGGCCTCGCTGATCATTTTTGGTGGGATCCGCAGTGTGGCCCGCTTTGCCGAGATGGTGGTGCCCTTCATGGCGCTGGCCTACATCGCCATGGCGCTGGTGATCGTTGCGCTCAACATCAGTGAGCTGCCGGGAGTTTTCGCCCTCATTATCAAGTCAGCGTTTGGCTTCGAGCAGGCTGGTTCGGGTGCCTTGGGGTACGCCATCTCCCAGGCCATGATCAACGGCATCAAGCGCGGCCTCTTCTCCAACGAGGCGGGGATGGGCTCAGCCCCCAATGCCGCAGCCACGGCGACGCCTTATCCTCCGCATCCCGCCTCTCAGGGGTATGTGCAGATGCTGGGGGTCTTTATGGATACCATCGTCATCTGTACCTGTACTGCGGCTATTATCCTGCTCTCCGGGCAGTTTGAACCTGGCTCTGGTATTACGGGCGTCGAGTTGACCCAACGCGCCCTCTCCTCTCAGGTAGGGAGCTGGGGTAACAGCTTCATTGCCGCCGCGATTTTCTTTTTCGCTTTTACCTCCATTGTGGCGAATTACTCCTATGCCGAGACCAATCTGGTCTTCTTGGAGCACAACCATAAAGTGGGCCTGATCCTGTTCCGCTTAGTGGTGCTAGGCATGGTGATGTTTGGCTCTGTGGGTGAATTACCCACGGTATGGGCCATGGCTGATGTTTCTATGGCATTGATGGCCATTGTTAACTTGGTCGCGATATTGCTGCTCTCTGGTGTGGCAATCAAACTGGCCAAGGATTACAACGACCAGCTCAAATTGGGTAAGGTGCCGACGTTCGATGCCAATAAATACCCGGAAATCCGGGAGCAGCTTGAGCCCGGAATTTGGGATGACCGCAAGCCATAACAAGCCATAAATAGTGCTTATGTGACATATAAGAGGGCTACGGCCCTCTTTTTATTTGTTTCTTTATTAGATTTAACGCTTGTAGCTGTGTAAAGCGCCTCGTGTTCTTATCTTGATGGCCGCGCTACGACACTCTCGCCCCATGCCACCTTTTTATCGTCTAATACCCCATATGTCGATAAAAGAGACCGACTGACGTATCCCTCCTTTAATTCGCATTCCGCTTATCTTGATGGATTCTATATCGCTTAAAAATCATGGTCATTCCTGCGCCCCCATGCTCGTCTTTTGGTTTAGGGCTTCAAAAGAGACTTAAAAAACCTCCCTTGATACCCTTTCCACCCTCTGTCATCACGATCTGCGACATGGTGTATTCCTGACTCTTTCACTCAGGCAAGGAGTGTGTCGTGAGGCTCAATAGGACGAGTTTTGCCCGTTTCCCCGCCAAAATGCGGTTGATAGGGATGGTTGATGGATTTTTAAGGCTTTTAACTCCGGTTTGATGTGAGTGATAAGTATCTTTTCATTCGTTTTCTTCGCTATGCCGATAGAGCTATAAGTTATAGATTTTACGTTTATTAGTGTTTTAATTTTAAAATTCTCGTTTTTATAGTTTTATGTTTTGTTTTATTTGGTTTGCATGGTTTCATATCCGTGTCGCCACTACCCCGGCCCGCATGCCTGATTGAGACATCAGTCTGCATGCCATAACAGAGAGTCATCGGGTTGATGCCGGGGGAGTGGTGGGACTGATGAATGTTGCCGTGATGGGCAGCTTCATTTCGCATTACGCACAATGTAAGACTTATTAGGAAGCTGTTATGTTCAAGAAAAGCCTGCTCGCCGCTCTGACTGTTCTGGCCGTCAACAATGCCTACGCTATCACCGATACCGGCGTTCCCGGTGGTACCATTACCTTCAACGGCTCTGTCACCGACACCACCTGTAATATCACCACCAGCAATGGTGCTGACTTCAGCGTGCAGCTGAGCCCGGTCACTGTCAGCAGTGTTGGTACCGACGTGGGTCTTGTTAACGAAGGCAGCAAGGCCTTCACCATGGCCGTCTCCGACTGCTCCAGCACCAATGACGAAGCGACTGCGCTGAAGATCACCTTCTCCAGCTCCAACGTTTCCGATGACGAAAAGTATCTGAAGAACTACTCCGGGACCGCGACTGGGGTGGGTATTGCTTTGACCAGCGATGGCAAGACCATGATCCCCTTCAATACCACTCACGATACTGGCCTGAAGAAGACTGATTTTGCCAATGCCGGCGAGACCAAGAGCCTGACCTACTACGCCAACTACTACAACTTTGGCGGTACCGATGTGACTGCGGGCTCTGTCGTGACTGCTGCTACTTATACCTTCAGCTACGAGTAATAGCGATATGGCCGGAAGCATGCTCTTCCGGCCAATTAAGGTGAATACCATGAAATATATTTTCGTCTTGATGGGCTTGCTTTTTTCCATGGCAAGTCAGGCTAGCGTGATCGTTAATGCCACCCGGGTGGTATATCCGTCAGATGCAAAGTTCGTCAATGTTCAATTGGTGAATCGTGGCACGACCACTCACTTGGTGCAGTCATGGATTGATGATGGAAACGTCAGTGATACACCTGAAAAAATTAAGGTTCCGTTTGTTCTGACGCCCCCGGTAGTCAAGATGAAAGGTGGTGAGGGCCAATCAATTAAAATTGTTGGCAAAAATCTTGATTCGCTGCCGAACAATCGTGAGTCGGTATTCTGGCTGAACATCGTTGATATTCCTCCTCAGCCAGAGGGGAAGGCTAATGAAAATTACCTTCAGGTGGCGATTCGTACACGTATTAAATTGTTTTATCGCCCTGTCGGACTGGCCGATAGCGTCAATGAGGCGGTCAAGCACCTCTCACTGCAACACAATGGTGGGACGAGCTGTGTCAAGAATGACTCACCCTATTACCTGACCATAGTGAATGCGGTGGCTTGGCATGGCGGTGATTTAAAAAAGAACCTGATTACCCATGATTAGCAGTCAGTTACCACGAACTATACTGATCTTACGTACAGTTATCGAGGTGCGAGATCATGGCCAAAAGCAAAATCCAATTCCAGAAAGGCTACAGCCTGTTTGA
>NZ_CDBY01000019.1 GCF_000820125.1 Aeromonas simiae
CCTGATTACCCATGACCCTCAGCCAGCTTCAAGAGCCGATATGGCATCGGAGGGCTTGCCACGACTGCATGCCCCAATTCAACCAACATGCTCTTGAGGTCAAAACGATGATTAAACCGGAAGCAGTATTCCGCAAGATGCCTTGGTAAATGCTTCGCTCCGAGCGTATGGCAACTGCCCCGCAGCGAGTTTTTCACATTTCCTGTCATCGTGTTTACCCAGTTGAATGCCGGATGATCCAGCCAGTCCAGGTTGCCCCCGGTGACAACACCCAGGTGCTCACAATTGGCCTCCTTGACCGCTTTGAAACAGGCCAATCCATCGGATATCACCGCGCTACCACTGGCAATATGCCGTTTTGCCCAATCAGCAACGGACTTGGTTTTGAAACCATCGACCACCGTCATCCGCATCTTGATTGGATGTCCTTCCTTGTTCAGGGCCACTGCTGCCACAAACGGCGTCTTGCCTGCCGCGCCCCGACCCCGTTTGCCACCACGGCGCTCGCCACCCCAGTAGACATCATCGAGCTGAATGATGCCGCTGATGGGCTGCTTGTCATCGGACTCTTTCATGGCTTGCAGCAGCTTGTGCTTGAGCATCCAGGCGGTGTCATATTTGACGCCCAACTGGCGTTTTAGCTCCATCGCTGACAAGCCTGTTTTGGTTTGTGACAACAGGTGCATTGCCAGAAACCACTTGGTCAGTGGGAGCTTGGTGTTTGCGAAAATCGTGTTTCCAGTCAATGACATCTGGTGACGGCAGTGATTGCATTGCCACACACGTGGCCGCCTTCTCAGGCGACAACAGGTCTTGTTGGCACATTCAGGGCAGACAAAGCCGTTAGGAAAACGCCAAGTGAACAGCGCGTTTTCGCACTGAGCCTCAGTGCCATAGTCCTTGAGAAACTCAAACAGGCTGTAGCCTTTCTGGAATTGGATTTTGCTTTTGGCCATGATCTCGCACCTCGATAACTGTACGTAAGATCAGTATAGTTCGTGGTAACTGACTGCTAATCATGGGTAATCAGGT
>NZ_CDBY01000020.1 GCF_000820125.1 Aeromonas simiae
GAAACCGCAGGCTCACTTAAAGGCGGTCGAAAGTTGTGGGCGCTGGCCAGTACCGGCCAAGACTTGAAACTCAAAGGCAATGACTTGGTGAAGTCCTACCTCCTGCTGGCTACCAGCTGCGATGGCACTCTCTGCACCACGGCCCAGTTCACCTCGCTGCGAGTGGTTTGTAATAACACCTTACAGATGGCGCTGCGTAATAGCTCCGGTGCGGTCAAGGTCTCCCACTCGACGACATTTGACCCCGCTATCGTCAAAGAGGAATTGGGGTTGGGAATTGCTCATTGGGATGAGTTCAAGACCCAGACCAAGGCATTAGCTGCACGTCCCGTCGCACCAGAAGAAGCGTTGCGCTTCTTTAGCGATTTGTTGACTCAACCGCTGGATGCCGATAATAAAATCATCCTCACCCGACCCGTCCAACAGCTTCACGAGTTGTATCAGGGCGCAGGCATGGGCTCTGAGTTAGTCAGCTCTCGCAATACTGCCTGGGGGCTGGTCAATGCCGTCACGGAATATGTGGACCACCATCGCCGAGCTCGCAGCCAGGATTATCGCCTCGATTCTGCCTGGTTCGGTCAGGGGGCTCAGCTAAAGTCTCAGGCCCTCAATCAGGCCCTTACTCTGCTGCAGTAATCACCGCTCTCCGTTTTATTTCATATTCCCGTTATAGACCCCTACCCGGCCATCAGGCCGGGCGGGAACGTTTATGCCTCCGACAAGGAGCAATGATGAAAGCAAAAGCCAAATACGGTCAGGCCACCCGTTTAGCCTCCACCACCGACCTCCCTCGCGAACAGTGGCTGGCGATCCGCAAGCTGGGGATCGGCTCGTCCGATGCCGCCGTGGCGGTCGGCCTCTCACCCTATAGATGCCCGCTGTCGCTGTGGTTGGAGAAGACTGGTCGCAAGGAGCCGGAAGATATCTCCCATAAAGAGGCTGTACTGTGGGGTATCGAACTGGAGCCGGTGTTGGCACAGGTCTACACCAAGCGCACCGGCTACCGGGTGCGTCGGGTCAATGCCGTGCTCCAGCACCCCGAGCATCTGTTTATGCTCGCTAATCTCGACCGGGAGGTGGTGGGCCACCCCGACGGCCCCGGCATCCTCGAAATCAAGACCGCCAGCTATCACAGTGCCCCGCAATGGGAGGAAGGCGTACCGGTCGCCTACCAGTGTCAGGTACTGCATCAGCTAGCCGTCACCGGTCATGCCTGGGCGGAAGTTGCGGTGCTGATCGGTGGTCAGGATTTTCGGATTTATCGCATCGATCGTGATGAGGAGAAGATCCGGGATCTCACCGAACGGGAAGTGCAGTTCTGGCATCAGGTCACCAGTGGCCTACAGCCCGAGCCCGATGGCTCCGAGGATGCTGGCTCGGCGCTGGCCTGGCTATTTCCTCGTGATGATGGGGAGACCGTCGATCTCTCCGATTCGCCCGAGTTCAATCAGCTGTTCGGGGAGTTGCTGCATCTGCGCGAACACAAAGAGGAAGTGGAACTACGCGAATCACAAATCAAGCAGCAGCTACAGGCCACGCTGGGAGCGGCTACGGCAGGACTCTTTGCCGATGGCAAGATCACTTGGAAACGCAGCAAGGATCGGCTGGCCCCGGACTTGGAACGGCTCGGGCAGGATCATCCCGACCTACTCAGCCACTACGTCAAACCGGTGCCCGGCTCACGCCGTTTCACCATTCAGGCAGTTCACTCTGCCAGGAGACACACGCCATGATCAAAGGACTCGCTATCACACCGCCCGTGATCGGGCGGATCTGTATTGGCAGGCTGGTACAGAAAGAGGGGAAATGGGTGCCGGAGAAGGACGACAGTTTCACCCTCACCACCCAGGTCCAGCAAAAGGGGGGATGGTTACTCCATCCCTTGCATCAGCAGTTCGCTCAAGGGCATGAGCAGGCCAAGATCCGCGCCATTCCGGTGCGGGTGCTGTTCAATGACAGCGACCTGAACCTGCGGGCAGAGTACAGCGCCTTTGACCGCCAAACTGGCAGACCGCTCTGTGTCGGCAATGGAGAGATGGCAAAACGGGTGGGGGCACAAGAGATGGAGGAGGTCAGTTGCCCCGGTCCGGAGCGCTGCCCTTACGGCCAGCAGCAGGGCTGCAAGCTGTACGGACGACTGAACCTGTTTGTGGAGGGACAGGGGGATGAACTCGGCAGCTTTATCTTTCGCACCACTGGCTATAACTCGGTACGGACCCTGGCGGCACGGCTCAAGTACTTCGAGGCAGTGAGTGGCGGCCTGACTCGCTATCTGCCGCTGACCTTACGGCTGAGGGCCAAGAGCACCGCCCAGTCCTACCGTACCCCGGTCTACTACGTGGATCTGACTCTGCGTGACGAGCTGACCCTGACCGAGGCGGTCGGTCAGGCACGGCAGGAAGCGTTACTGGATGATGAGGCGGGACTGACGATTAGCGAGATGGAAACCGTGGCGCGGGCGCTGCTGCGCAACGGTCAGTTCGAGGAGGCGGATGAAGAGGTGCCAATGCTGCTTGAGGAGTTTTACCCCCAGATGGAGGAAGGGGAACATTCGACTGCCGAACCAACACCGCAAACAGTGGCCCAGCCACGGGGAACGCGAACACGGGCATCCCCGTTAACCAACAAGCTAGGCAAGGGCGCCACACCGGCACCCGGTACGCCCTAACTCAGGATTTGGCCAGGCGCTCGACCAACCGCTCAAATGTCTCCAGCAGCAATGCCCGGTCGGCACTGTCCAGCCGGGCGAGTTTCTGCCCCAAGACGATACCCTGCTCAGTTGGCTGTGGGAGGGTTTCACATATCTTTTCACACCGACTCCAGGGCACCCACGAGGTGCCCTGCTTCGTTTTTATGTCTGACCACAAGGAGTTATCTTCATGTCTCGATTCATCCCAGGCGATCATCTGGTGACTGCTCGCCTCGGTTATACCCACCACGGCCTCTATGTCGGGGGCGACCTCGTTATCCACTACCAGGGGCCTAATCACGGCCTACCCGGTGAGATAGTGATGACCTCTCTGGATGCGTTTTCCGATGGTAAGCCGATCTGGTGCAAATTTTGCCCTGTTAGGCGGTATGGCCGAACGGAGAGCCTCGAACGTGCCCGCACACGGCTGGGCGAACACCGTTACGATGTGTTGTTCAGTAACTGTGAACACTTCGTGATGTGGTGCATCCACGGTATCCACCACTCGACACAGGTTAGCCAGGTAGCAACGGCGGTGGCGAAAGCAGCCCTCCGTACTCAGCAGACCACCATCATTCCCCCAGCTATGACCGTGTTGAGCCACGAGCGCACAACGTCTGATTGCATAACGCTCGCCACCTCAGCTATCACCCTGACCACCCTTGCGACATCGCCAAACTGGGTCCCCCTGGCAACCGGCGTATTAACTGCTCACGCAGCCAGCCGCCTCTGGTCCTGGCTCACCGACTGAGCCACTGCCTTACCCTCGCACAACAAGGAGCACTACCCATGACGATTCCCTTTCACCGGGACGGCTTTGCCCTGCCCGTTTGTCAGGCTCTGCTGGCCCTGCTCAGCCAAGAAGCCGAACGTACCGATCTCAATCTGGGGCGCTGTACCCAGCTGACCTTCAACTTCCGTAACCCCGGTTACAGCGCCGAACAAGGTGGTGTTCATCCAGTCGAGATTCGCCTGGTGCGTGGTCTTGACGACTGGCTGTTCGATTACGTCACCGATTTCAGTTACCAAGGGCTGGGCCAGGATGCCGAGCTCTGCAAGGAGCTTGATTTCAACTTCCTAGACGGGGAGTACAGCATGTTGGGCTGGGGGCCGCTGCGATTGGCCGAAGCGCGGGAGTTGTTCGACATCTGGCAGAGCAACTTCATCGCCTACTGCCGGCGGGAATGCTTCAGCGTCACGGTTAGCGGCGATTAGGAGGTGTGTGATGACTAACGAACTGCCGCTCTCCCATACCTCACGTCAGTGGTTGGGCCTGGTCGCGGCCAAAGCCAAACTGCAGCCGACTCACCAGGGCGAGCGCTGGTTGCTGCATCTGACTCCTGGTAGCCCAAACGCTCGCACCGTTACACTGCACCTGCGCTGGTATGGGGGGCAGTGGCAACTGCTCTCCCTCACCAATGCCGAGGACTGGCGCACCATGAGCCATCCCGTGGATGAAATCTGCGTTGACCCTAAGCGTCGTTGTTTCTGGCGCAGCCAAGCAGGACCGGTTTCTCTCAGCGAGCAACCCCGTGTGTTGGCAAGTTTCCTGGCTGACCTGCAGCGTACCTGCACTCATCACGGTTATCGAGTAGAGAGTGACCCCTTACCCCAAGAGGAGGCACACGATGCCCAAACAACCGATAGCCGTTGAGCTGGAAGCCATCAATCGGGAAGGGGAGACGCAAGTAGTGCGGGACAGCGGCCTGACCGTGCACGGCTACAGCGTCTATCTGCGGGCGATGGAGGCCAGTGGGTTAGGGCTGGCTACTTGGGTAGCTGACTACGACACCATTGGCCCGGCTTACCAACTGGCAGAACGGCTGAGTATTGCACTCGCTATCCCCCTCACTGTACTGGTCCCCGGATTGCTGATAACGGTGAAGTGTGACCCTGCTGCCACGGGCAACTGAACTACCCTCAAAGTGAACCAACAACCGCTCTACCTTTAACCCTGACATGCTTTATGTGTGCCGGGGTTTTGTTTATTTGGAGAACCCCACATGCGTTACCACAAACTCAAAGCCGGGGAATGCCCCGGCACCTATGTCGTCACCGAACCCGTGACCGAGCAAGACCTGTTGCGTATCGCCAATCAGATTGCTCGCAAGCGTCTTGCCAAAGGCTCCGCCATCACCAGTACCACAGAGGCCGCTGAGCGGCTGCAGACCCTGCTGCAGGACCGGGAGCACGAAGTGTTTGGTGCACTGTTCCTCGACTCCCAACATCGTGTACTGGCCTTTGAGGAGCTGTTTCGCGGCACCTTGGACAGCGCCAGTATCTACCCACGGGAAGTGGTCAAGCGGGCCATACTGCTCAACAGTGGGGCCATCATCGCGGTGCACAATCACCCCAGCGGTGACCCGGAACCCAGTCAATCTGACAGGGTCTTTACCCAGGCCCTCAAAGAAGCCTTGGCGCTGGTCGATGTGCGATTGCTTGACCATCTGGTGGTCGGTGCTGAGGGCTTAGTCTCGATGGCCGAAAGAGGTCAGCTATGAACCAGACCCCAGGCAAAACCCACCTCACCGCCCTCGATATCCTCATCGAGTTGCGCTGTTGGCTGGCAGACAACGTCGAGATGCAGACCGAGCCCGCCATCGTGGCTCACCTGCCTAACGGCTCCCCGCTCACCCAGGCCGATAGTATCGAGGCTATTGATGCGCTGCTGCATCAGCTGCGCCATTAGTCCGTTCCAAAAGAGAAATGAGCGATGCGATTACCTAACCCCTATTCCCTTGAGGAAACCCTGAGCAAGCTGCGCCATCGTCTGGCTACTGCCTGCAACGAGGAGGCGCTGGCATTACTGGAAAAAGCCGTCACCAAGGCGCGTGATGACGAGGGTTATGCCAGGCAGCTTGAAGAGGCCTTGCTGCGGGGATCCACCATCGAGATCCGCGAATGCCTCAGCTGCTTTGGCGACTACTTCGAGCGCTCCCGAGACGCACCGCCCTATTACCTGCATCACGATACCGTCAACGGCATTGATTGTGCGCTCTACGCCATCCTGTTTGATGCGGCTTACCCAGACGCAGAGCAGGCGCACGAATAACGCCAGCATCCCCAAACCCGGATCATCCGCGCCAACACCATGATCCGGATATTCCAACACTACCCACTGGGCCACCTCACTGCAGGTGGCCTTTTGCATTTCAAGGAATCACCCCATGTCTGCCTTCATGATCGATCGCAAGGATTACCTAGCCTTTGCCGTACAGTTACACCGCTTTTGCAATGCCCCGATGCCACCGCACTACATCCTTGAGTTGATGCGCACCCTCTGGTGGAAC